>NZ_LT703001.1:0-663750 GCF_900149705.1 Sphingorhabdus sp. Alg231-15
GGATTATGGAATACGTTATCAAGGTGAGTTACATACCCAAATCGTCGCCATCGAGAATATTGTATCATTTGCTATTGTAACCGGCTTAGCGATCTACGCACATTTGAGAAAAATTCGAACTGGAACTCTTCTGGCGAACTTCTCCCTCTTTACACTGTTGTCTTGGTGCGCGTTCCCCTACTTAGGTGAACTGCCTTAATGCTAACGTAGCAGCTGATCTAAGTTCTCAAAGTCGAATATCCTATCGTCCGCATTTGCGTCTCAACAGTCATGGCCGCTTTATCCCGAAAGCGGACACTAGTAGGAATGCATTAATCATCCATAAGAGCTTTGAATTTTTCAATAGCATCTGGGTCGTCATCCAAAACCCGTTCGTAGACACTTGAGTCTTCCGCCCAAAATTCTGGAAGGATTGAAGTCTCGAAGCGATATATATCAAGTTGCCGAACAACCATGCGCCAATTTGAAGGAATGGCTAACTCCGTCGGTTTAAAATAGTGAAATGGGTAAGGTGTTGGATACCCCGAGCTATCGGCATCCAAATAGTACCACGGAACATTGTCCCGAAATACCAATCCAAATACCTGATAAGTCTTGCCAACATCAAGACCTTGCAATTCAGCATTTTCATAGTGGATGTGCCGGAGAAGGTCTGCTTTCCGTTCGTAGGACAAGTCATTGGAATTATTTCTCACACACGTCACAAACATGCTGTCCAACTCCCAATAGCTTTAGAATATGTTGTTGGCAGAGTTAAATCTTGGCAGCAACGACAAATGCATTTTCTTAATGTCCGCTTTTGCGCCCAAAGCGGACACTAGCAAAATACTATCGCCGCGTCGCCAGCCAGATTATATGATGCGCCCCGCGTTTGCCTCGCGCGCGGACGGGGGCTTCCTCAACCATGAATCCGACGTCTGCCAATCGTCTGGTGAATTTTGCATCCGGTGCGGATGACCAGACTGCCAGTATCCCGCCAGGGCGCAGCGCCCTTTGCGCGGTTTTTAAGCCGGCCGCTGTGTATAATCTGTCGTTCGACGCATGGGTAATGCCATCGGGGCCATTGTCCACATCCAGAAGGATCGCGTCATATGACCCGTTATTTTGAGAGATTAGATCAAACACATCTGCGGTTTCGATGGTAACGCGCGGGTCGTCGAGGCTGCCATCGAATATCTCTGCCATCGGCCCCTGAGCCCATTGAACGACGGCGGGCACCAGTTCTGCCACGATGATCTCTGCCTTTGCGCTCAATAAAGGCAAGGCGGCTCTTAGGGTAAAGCCCATGCCCAGGCCGCCAATCAAAATGCGTGCGCCGGTGCGGTCGGTCAAACGTTGGCAGGGCAGGGTGGCGAGCGCTTCTTCCGAACCGCTCAACCGGCTGTTCATCAGCTCGTTGCTGCCCAGCATGATCGAAAATTCCTGTCCCCGCTGGAAGAGCCGAAGCTCGCCCCCGCCATTGGGGATATTCGCTGTGTCTAAAAGAACGCGCGGTGTCACCGGACGAAGCTCGCACCATTGGCATCGAGCACCGCGCCGGTCATCGATGGCGGTGCATCCAGCGCGCAATATTTGGCCATGGACGCAATTTCCTCTGGCTGCGCGACGCGGCCCAAGGGGATATCCCGCAACAGCTTCTCTCCACCGCGGCTTTCCAGATAATCCTCCGCCATCCCGGTCATGGTGAAGCCGGGGCAGATGGCAAAGGCCAATATCTCTTCGCTGGCGTAGGCGCGGGCTATGGTCTTGGTCATCGCCACCATCCCGCCTTTTGATGCCGCATAATGCCAATGGTCTGGGCTATCCCCGCGATAGGCGGCACGGCTGGCGATATTTACGATACGGCCTGTCCCCTCACGTTCCTGGAAATGCTGCACCGCCAATCGGCAAAGCTGCGCTGAGGCCGTGAGATTGATTTGCATCGTCCGGCTCCAGTTTTCCAGCCAGTCCGTGTCGCTATCGGCAATGGGGTTGGGATCAAAAATACCAGCATTGTTGATCAGGACATCGATCCGGCCATCCAGCCGTGCCAATGCATCCTGCCAGAGCTGCGGGGCCTCTTCTGAGACTGCAAAATCCGCCTTCAGAAGACCGGTTTCGCCGGAAGTGCTGTGCCCCAAAGCTTTGGTTTTATCCGGATCAAAACCGTCCAATATCGCCTTGCCAATACCGCGGCTGGCGCCGGTTACCAAAATATGTGTTTTTGTATCTGCCATATTGCGCACGAATAGGGCGAGGATCGCCAAAGGTCCAACAAGAGATGTCAAAAGCCTGATAAATTTGACAGCACTTTTGTGATTTGCAGCTGCCGGGTGGCATTTTGCATCTAAAAACCTGACGGATAAGCTATAAAAACCCTGCTATCCTGTTTGCATGATGCCGTGTTTTCGCTAAAGCACTGGTTCGTTTACAAAGACTCCGAACAAGATCCGGGGTCCGTGATCAGGGGACAAAAATTGGTTAAGCCAACGAACCGGCCATTATCGCCGCATTTGGGAATATATAAATGGGGTCCGCACATGCTGGTCTCCATCCTGCACCGTGCCACCGGTGACGCACTTGCGCTGCTGGGCGCGCCAATTTTGGTGTGGTGGCTGTACAGCATTTCTGCTGGACCAGAGGCCTATGAGTTTTTCGTTGGTATCATGACAACTATCCCCGGTTTCATTGTCATGATCGGTATGACCTTTGCCCTGTTCGAACATACATATTCTGGCCTTCGCCATTTCGTGCTTGATGCAGGCGCAGGTTATGAACTCCAGACCAACAAGCTCTGGTCCGCAGTGGTGCCCGTGCTGGCATTGCTTTCGACCGCTGGGCTCTGGGCTTTCATCTCTTCAAAGCTGATTGGATAAGACGATGGGATCAGGAACAAATATTGGTAAGGTTCGCGGTCTTGGCTCTGCTCAGGAAGGCGCCCATCATTGGATCATTCAGCGGGTTACCGCCGTCGGTAATCTCGCGCTAATTGCATGGCTGCTGATCTCTTTGCTGAGACTGCCCAATTACGAGCATGAGCTGCTGATCGGCTGGCTGTCCTCACCGCTGGTTGCGGTTCCGATGATGTTGATGCTGGTCAGTATCTTCTGGCACTTGCGGCTTGGTCTGCAGGTTTTGATTGAGGATTATGTTCCCGATCATGGCCTGAAATTCGGCCTCATCATCTTGCTTAACTTTTTCGCCATTGGTGGAGCAGCGCTAGGAATTTTCGCTGTCGCCAAGGTCGCCTTTACCGGAGTGGTCGCTTAATGACTGACACAGATTCAAAACCCGCTTACAAGATTATCGATCACACGTTCGACACAGTCGTCGTGGGCGCCGGTGGGTCCGGTTTGCGCGCGACCATGGGTTCTGCCGAAGCCGGCCTGAAAACCGCGTGTATTACAAAGGTTTTCCCAACCCGTTCACACACGGTTGCGGCGCAAGGCGGTATTGCCGCTTCGCTGGGTAACAATACGCCGGATCACTGGTCCTGGCATATGTATGACACGGTAAAGGGCTCTGACTGGCTGGGTGACCAGGACGCGATTGAATATCTTGTTCGCGAAGCGCCGCAAGCGGTTTACGAACTGGAACATGCGGGCGTGCCATTCTCACGCAATGAAGACGGCACCATCTACCAACGTCCCTTTGGCGGTCATATGCAGAATATGGGTGATGGTCCTCCGGTACAACGCACCTGCGCAGCGGCTGACCGCACCGGTCATGCGATGCTCCATGCGCTCTATCAACAGAGCCTGAAATATGACGCGGATTTCTTCATCGAATATTTCGCCATCGATCTAATCATGGAAGACGGCGAGTGTCGCGGTGTCATCGCAATCTGTCTGGAAGACGGTTCTATCCATCGCTTCCGCGCACATGCAGTTGTTCTCGCAACCGGCGGCTCTGGCCGCTGCTATTATAGTGCGACCTCTGCCCATGCTTGTACTGGTGACGGCGGCGGCATGGTATTGCGCGCTGGCCTGCCTTTGCAGGATATGGAATTTGTTCAGTTCCACCCCACAGGCATTTACGGTGCGGGCGTGCTGATTACCGAAGGCGCACGCGGGGAGGGCGGTTATCTGACCAACTCCGAAGGCGAACGTTTCATGGAACGCTATGCGCCAAGCGCAAAAGATCTTGCGTCTCGCGACGTGGTATCGCGCTGCATGGCAACCGAAATTCGCGAAGGCCGTGGTGTTGGGCCAGAGAAAGATCATATCTATCTTCATCTCGATCATATCGACCCCAACGTATTGGCAGAACGCCTGCCGGGCATTACCGAAACCGGCAAGATTTTTGCGGGTGTTGATCTGACGCGTCAGGCGCTACCCGTGGTGCCAACGGTCCATTATAATATGGGCGGCATACCCTGTAACTATCATGGCGAAGTCGTAAATCCGACCAAGGATGATCCCGATGCTGTGGTCCCGGGACTATATTCGGTCGGTGAAGCGGCCTGTGTTTCCGTCCATGGTGCAAACCGACTGGGTTCCAACTCGCTGATCGATCTTGTGGTCTTTGGCCGCGCAACCGGCCTGCGTCTCAAAGAGAAGCTGAAGCCGGGTGAATCCCACAAGCCATTGCCGAAGGATTCAACTGATCTGTCCCTGTCCCGTCTGGACCATTTCCGTTATGCGAAAGGCGGCACAACGACCGCTGCTCTGCGCACGGAAATGCAGAAAACAATGCAGAAAAACTGTGCTGTGTTCCGCGATGATGAATTGCTGTCCGAAGGCGTGACGGCAATGCGGGCGGTGAATGAAAAATTGAGCGATGTCAGCGTCACTGACCGCTCGTTGATCTGGAATACCGATCTCATCGAAACGCTGGAGCTTGATAACCTGATGGCACAGGCGGTTGTGACCATGGAAAGCGCCGCCAACCGCAAGGAAAGCCGCGGTGCCCATATGCAGGAAGATTATGAAGATCGGAATGACAAGGAATGGATGAAGCACACGGTTGCGACATTTGACGGCTGGGGTGGCCCCGATAAGGCGCGCGGCACCGGCAAAGTCGATATCGACTATCGCCCGGTTCATGACTTTACACTGACCGATGAAGCGGAATATGTGAAGCCGAAGAAGCGGGTCTACTGATTGGCTGCCTTCGCTACAACCTGATGCACTAGTCGCCGTCTTCACCTACCTTAACGGAGTTTCGCACCTGTCATGTCCAATGAAGAGCAGATCGAATATTGGAATGACAATGCCGGTGTGAAGTGGACAGAACAGCAGGATGTCATGGATGCCTTGCTGGCACCGGTGACCTCGCTGTTGATGGATGCTGCCGCGATTGCGTCGGGCGAACGTGTTTTGGATATTGGTTGTGGCACCGGTGAGACGTCGATAATTGCGATGGATGCAGGCGCCGATGTCACCGGTGTAGATGTGTCTGAACCGATGTTGGAACTGGCGCGGTCAAGGGCAAATGGGCGTGGAAAGCTTGTGCTGGCTGATGCCGCCGAATATCGGTCTGACGAAGGTTTCGATCTCATCATGTCGCGCTTTGGAGTGATGTTTTTCGAAGACCCGGTTGCGGCCTTTACCAACATCAAAGCCAATCTGAAGCCCGGCGGCAGGATGGTCTTTGCTTGCTGGCAGAGTCCGAAGGTGAATTCGTGGGTGATGGTCCCGATGGCGGCGATCAAACCATTATTGCCTGAAGCGCCGGAAACGGATCCGCATGCGCCCGGTCCCTTCGCATTTGCGGATGACGCGCGGCTGAAAGGAATTTTGACCGAAGCGGGTTTTGATGATGTCTCGATGACATCGCATGCGGTTGAAATATGCATGTCTCAATCGGGCGGGGTCGACGATGCGGTCTATTTCTCATCCCAAATCGGACCGGCATCAAGGGCGCTAGGCGAGGTCGATGATGAACTGCGGTCCCAGCTTCTGATTGCCTTGAAGGATGCGCTTGCCCCTCATGATGATGGCGGTCGGGTTGCATTGCCCGGGGGTATCTGGATTGTGCGGGCGCGCTAAGCGCCCGGCCTTTGCGTTACCATTCTCCGAACCAGCTCTTTGCTCTCGTTAGGTTAGCCTAAGGACGGGCAGGGGCTTTGCAACCTCGTTCCCGGCCAACACCTTTCAGGAATCCGCGCCGGACAACACCGGCATAAACCGCTGCATTATATTTGCGTTCATCGCCTGCCGCGCCAGATATTTCGCGTACTACACCGCGAAAGGGGATTAGCCCGCCCAGAAGGCCGCCGCCGACACGGCCCGCAGTTTCCTCACGTTTTTCAGCTCTCGACTTGTCGACTTCCTCATTGACATCGGCCGCGAGCACAGCATTGAGTTCCTTGACCTCCTTGATGATCGCAGCACAGCGACGCAGACCGTCGAGCGAATAGGGATCATCTTGAATGGCGATAAGCTTTGCGGGAATTTTGGTCTTTTTCAGGCCGACATCTTTGGCCGGAGTAGTTGCTGCATCCTCTGCATGTTCTTCCGCTGATTGATCGGGATCGGCTCTTTGCGCTTGAGCAGGTGCCGTCAGGAGAAGCGCAGCTGCCGCTGAACCTATTGCCAATTTCGTTGAGTTTCGCATCATCATTTCCCTGTTCCTGTTCAAGTCCGGTACCGCAAATTGTCACGGTTCAATTGGTCAAGGGATGTCACGCCCATCAGTTTCATGTCCCGTTCGATCTCAGCTTGCAACAAGCTGAGGCTCCGTTCAACCCCTGCCTGTCCGGCGGCTGCCAGCGCATAGAGATAAAGCCGACCTCCGGAGCAGGCTTTGGCACCGACGCTAAGAGCTTTCAGGACATGGCTGCCCCGTGTGATGCCGCCATCGCAAATCACATCAATCTTGTCACCCACTGCGTCGCAAATTTCAGCAAGCTGATCGAATGGAGCGCGGGAGCCATCCAATTGTCGACCGCCGTGATTGGAGACCATGATGGCGGTGGCACCGATATCGACAGCACGTCTGGCATCCTCAACCGACATAATTCCTTTCAGGCAAAATTCACCGCCCCAGTCCTTGCGAATATCTTCTGCCATCGTCCAGTCGAGCGCCTGATCAAGCATGGTTGAGAAATATTCCGCCACCGACAGAGCGACATTGGTGCCCTCAGCCACATGATCCTTAAGGTTGGACAATTCGAAATTCTCGCGAAGCATATAGTTGAGCGCCCAGGCTGGTTTGGTTGCATAGCTTAGGAAACTGGCGGGCGTGATCTTGGGTGGGCTGGTGAATCCAGAGCGCAGGCAGCGTTCACGATTGCCGCCGACAATAGTGTCGACGGTCAGGGTAATCGCATCAAACTTTGCTGCCTTACAGCGCTCGACCATCGACTTGTTAAGTCCTTTGTCTTTGTGGACATAGAGCTGGAACATTTTTGGCGAACTGATGCTTTCGCCGATCTCTTCGATACTAACCGTGGCCAGCGAGGATATCCCGAAAAAGGTTCCGAACTTCTCGGCCGCTCTCGCTACACCGCGTTCGCCCTGCCAATGAAAAAGTCGCTGCAGGGCAGTGGGAGACAGGAACAGCGGCATTGCGAGTTTTTGCCCCATGACCGAAATAGTCATGTCGATATCCTCGACCCCGGCAAGGACATTGGGTACAAGATCGCATGCTTCATAAGCTTCGGTATTGCGCCGTCGGGTGATCTCATCGTCAGCCGCACCGTCAATATAGTCGAATATTGGAAAAGGTAGACGCTTTTTGGCCAAAGAACGGAAGTCGTTCACGTTATGGCAATCCGCAATTGTGGTAATTCGTCGCACGTAAGCCTCGATTCGTCGCTCTGATGGAAGAGCTTGGGGTTTATGATTAGAGCAATGGCCACGGCTTGCAAGAGCCACGGTCCAGCAAATACAGGGATTTAGAGGGAAAATTCATTATGACTGAAACCGACGAAGACAATCTACAACCGCAGCGGCCGGAACGGTCGCCAGGCGCCAAGTTCCTGTTGGTGCTGTTGACGGGCTTTTTGCTGGCAATTCCGCTGTTCGCAAGTTGGTTGCTTATTTATGATCGGCAAAACCAAAGTAATCAGGCCGAACAGTCCATCGTCACCGGTTGGGGCGGCAAGCAGGTTTTTGCCGGGCCCAAAATTGTTCTGCCTTACAAAGCAAAAGTGCAGGAATCGGTGGAGCAGGACGGTAAAACGGTTACCCGCACCAATGTTGTGACAAGAGAGCTTTATGTCTCACCGGAAGTCATGACTTTCGACAGTGATATCCAGACAGAAGTCAAAAGCCGTTCCATCTATGAGGTGGTTATCTATAATACCAATGTGACGGGTTCGGCCTCCTTCAAGCTGCCGGAAGATTTTGATCGGTCTGGCATTGATAGAGCGGATATTGATTTTGCCCGCGCGGAGATTCGGTTCGGTTTGTCGGATGCGAGGGGTCTGTCAGCAGATAACAAGCTAACGGTTGATGACCAGTCCTTGGTTCTGCAGCCCGGTAAAGGATTGGGTGAAACCGGCAATACCGGCTTTTTCTCATGGCTGGATGCAACCGCACTGGAAGACGGTGAAATCGCGGTCAAATTTGACGTGAAGTTCCGCGGAACCGAAAGTCTGACAATGGTACCAGATGCGGGACAAACCAATTGGTCCGTCACCTCAAAATGGCCACATCCCAGTTTCACTGGCGGTTTCCTCCCTGACAATGAAGTGAAAGAAACCGGCTTTACTGCGAAATATGGAATCTCCAATCTGGCGCTGGGAACTTCGCTGACCTCGACGCAACCTGGGCAACAAATCTATCCAGAGAGCGGAGATCGGTCATACAACTCCTATGATGGCGGCAGTGTTGGCAGTTCTTCCAGCGTGACCGTGAACCTGATTCAACCAGTTGATCTTTACGATCAGGTTAGTCGGGCGACCAAATATGGCTTTCTGTTCATAGGATTTACCTTTGTCGCCTTTTTGCTGTTCGATCTGATCGGCGGCGTGCGTATCTCTTCCGTGCAGTATATTCTGGTTGGTGTTGCACTGGTGTTGTTCTTCATCCTGCTGCTCGCCTTTGCCGAAATTATCGGCTTTGCACTGGCCTATGTCGTTGCATCGATAGCAACAATCGGATTGATTACCGCTTATGCGGCATCGGTTCTGTCCAGTTGGCGAAGAGCGTCGATCATCGGCGGCTTACTCGCCGCGCTATACGGGGTGATCTATATCCTACTGAGCCTAGAGGCATATTCGCTGCTCATCGGATCATTGTTGATCTTCGCTGCTCTGGCCGGGGTGATGTTCGTCACCCGGCGGCTGGACTGGTCGCGGTCATTGCAGAAAGAACCTGCAACCTAAGCGAACCGGCTAACGAACCGCGCCGCGTGCAAAAGTATCGCACGCGGCCGGATCGCCGGTTTGCATACCTTTTTTCAACCAAGCCATCCGCTGTTCGGAGCTACCATGGGTAAACATGCTTTCCACCGGTCGCCGTCCTGCGCCGCGCATCAAAGTATCATCGCCAATAGCATGGGCGGCCGTCAGACCTTCCTCGACATCACCGGGTTCCATGCGATCCGCATTTTGTGCGGCCCAGACACCGGCATAACAATCTGCTTGTAATTCCATCCGCACTTGAAGCGCGTTGCCTTCCGCCTTGCTAGCCCGGCCCTGTGCTTGACGGACCTGACTGGAAACGCCGCTTAAAGTCTGGATGTGATGGCCGACCTCATGTGCAATGACATAGGCTTTGGCAAAATCTCCGCGCGCACCCATTTTGGTTTCCAGCTCGTTGAAAAAGGATGTGTCGAGATATATCCCCTTATCGGCCGGGCAATAAAATGGTCCTGCGGCAGAACTGGCTGAGCCACAGCCATTGGAGCTGACCCCGCCTTGATAGAAGTTGATTGTTGTCGGTTGATAGCGCGAACCATTGGCCTGGAACAGTTTTGACCACGTCTGTTCGGTAGAAGCAAGAACCTGACCGGCAAAGCGTTCTTCCTGAGTATCATAAGCAACGGCATTGCCGGAACCGCCAGCCTGTGTCCCGCCGCCCGTCAACATCCCCGCGCCGCCACCAAAATACATGAAGGCCAGAGCCGCGCCGCCAATGAGCAAGATAGTTCCGCAACCCATTTTTCGGCCTAGCAACATGGGCAGAAAACTGAGGAGCAGACCAAGTCCGCCTCCTCCACCACCGCCGCCGCCAAATCCTCTGCGGCCACCTCCACGTCCGTGGTCGCGGGCATTTTTGCTGGGATCCAGATCATCTAAACGCATGGCTTCATCTCCTATTCGACCCCAATTCGCCTGAAATGAAGAAAAGCGCAAGCATCCAGCATTTCTTTTACAAAAATCCGTTGCAGTCATTCCGGACTGTTTTAAGGTTACCGAAAGGAGAAAATGCATGTTTCTGAAGGGTAAAATCGCTCTTGTGACCGGGTCGACCTCTGGCATTGGCGGTGGCTACGCAAAAGCGCTGGCTGCAGAGGGCGCTGCCGTCATGATCAATGGCTTTGGCGATGAGGGTGAAATTGAATCGCTGAGGCAGGAACTCGAAAAGCTGAGCGGAGCGAAGGCCGCCTATAGCAACGCTGACATGACCAAACCCGATGAAATTCGGCAAATGGCAACAGACTGTGCCGAGCAATTGGGAGAAGTTGATATTCTTGTTAACAATGCAGGAATTCAACATGTTGCCCCGGTCGATGAGTTTCCCGAAGACAAGTGGAACGCGATCATGGACATTATCTGCAACAGTGCTTTTCACACCACCAAAGCGGTTTTGCCGGGGATGAAAGCGCGTGGTTGGGGGCGGATCATTAACACAGGATCCATGCACAGCAAGGTCGCTAGCCCTTATAAATCTGCGTATAATGCCGCAAAACATGCGATTGCCGGATTTTCCAAGACGGTCGCGCTTGAGGTTGCGCAACAGGGAATTACGGTGAACACAATATCGCCTGGTTATGCGTGGACGCCGCTGGTGGAAAACCAGATTCCCGATACCATGAAAGCGCGGAATATGACCCGCGAACAGGTTATGAATGATGTGCTTCTGGCCGGGCAACCGACAAAACAATTTGTCCAGATCGATCAGATCGCGGCGCTAGCGGTTTTCCTGTGCAAGGATGAAGCCAGTGCGATTACTGGCGCTAATCTCTCCATTGATGGCGGGTGGACGGCGCAGTGAGCATGTCATCTGCCAAAGCAGTAATAGGCCTGATTCTATCCGGCCTAGCATCGATCGCGTTGGCGGCAGACGTATCCCACCCGGAATCACAGTGGCGCGAACAGGCTACTGCGGCGGACCAAAAGCGAATCGATGACTGGCAAAAAGCCCTGCAGGAAGGCGTTGTCGGCGCCGTTCGAGGAGGTGAGGGTGACAAGCTGGCTACAAGAAAACGGCTATTCGACAAGGATGCTTCTTTGCCGGACAGCACGGTTCCGGCGGGGCTCTACGCCTGTTCGGTTACAAAACTTGATGGCGATGCGAGCGGCGGTTTGCCTTATATAGCCTATCCGGCTTTTCGATGCCGGATCACCGTCGATGGCAATCGGCGCCATTTCACCAAATTGACGGGCTCACAACGCACGGCGGGTTGGCTGTACGAGGCGGGCACGCGCCATTCCATTTATCTCGGTACATCATTCTATGGCTATGAAGATAAGGTCATGTCCTATGGAAAAACCAAAAAGCGAGATCAGGCAGCGGTTGTAGAGCGCATTGGGGCCAAGCGTTGGCGAATGGTTTTTCCCTATCCCTATTATGAGTCGGTTGTGAATGTCATGGAGCTGACACCGATTGGTGATTAGATTGTGCCTGACAAGCGGTGATTGAGCAGTTAGGTTCACAGTCACGTGAAATAACTCGGGGATAGTGATGCGTATGATTTCGAAAGCCGCTTTGATTGCGGCCAGTACGGTTTTGTTTTGGACACCAGCGCAGGCTGACTCTCTAAAAGATGCGATCAAGGCAGACCTGCCATCTCTGATGGAAATATATCGTGATCTGCACGCCAATCCTGAACTGAGTGGTGAAGAAGTACGGACGGCAGCAAAGCTTGCCGCCGAAGCCAGGCGACTTGGCTTTGATGTAACCGAAAAGGTCGGTGGCACCGGGGTGGTCGCTGTGATGAAAAACGGTGCTGGCCCCACAGTGATGATCCGGGCGGATATGGATGGCTTGCCATTGGTTGAGAAAACCGGATTACCTTTTGCTTCAAAAGTGCGTGCCAAAACCCGGGAAGGCAATGACACGGGCGTAATGCATGCTTGTGGCCACGACACCCATATGACCGGCTGGGTCGGAACGGCCCGCCAGCTGGCTGCGCGCAAGGACGATTGGTCGGGCACGTTGGTGATGATCCTGCAGCCGGCTGAAGAAACCGGCGAGGGGGCCAAGGCAATGTTGGAAGACGGTCTTTACACCCGTTTTCCTAAGCCGGACTATGTGATGGCCTTTCATGATGCGGCCGGCGTGCCTGCTGGTTTTATCGGATATGCGCCAGGTTATGCGCTTGCCAACGTCGACAGCGTGGACATTGAAGTTAAGGGTGTGGGTGGTCATGGCGCCTATCCGCACACAACCAAGGATCCCATTGTGGTCGCATCGCGTATTGTTGGCGCCCTGCAGACCCTGGTCAGCCGTGAGATTGATCCGCAGGATCCCGCGGTAGTGACCGTTGGGAGCTTTCAGGCCGGTTACAAGCATAATATCATTCCCGACAAGGCGAACCTTTTGCTGACGGTGCGCAGCTATTCCGACGAAACCCGCGCTAAACTTCTCGACGGGATCAAGCGGATTGCCAAAGGGGAGGCGGTAACCGCTGGCCTTCCGGAAGACAGGATGCCGGTCATCCGGGTGCGCGACGACGAGTTTACCCCATCAACCTATAATAGTCCGGAATTCAGCATGGAAGTGGCGAAGCTGTTTGAGGCGCGATTTGGCAAGGAGCGGGTTGTTCAATCCAAGCCGGTTATGGGTGGTGAGGATTTCAGCCGCTATCGCCGGGCTGATGAAACGATAAAAAGCATGATCTTCTGGGTTGGCGGTGTTCCGATGGACGAGTATCAGGAAGCCAAAAAAGAGGGAAAGAAATTGCCATCACTCCATAGTCCGCTTTGGGCACCAGATGCGGAAAAAGTCGTGGCAACAGGTGCAGAAGCGCTCACAGCTGCAGCGCTCGATATTATGAAAAAGGGCGGTTAGTAGATGGCTGAGACCAAGGCAATCTGCGCCGTCGGTGTTGCTGTCGCAGCAACCGTGTCTATTGCCAATGTCGAAGTACCGCGGTTCAGAGAGACTGTTGAAGCTTCATATTTCGAAGGGCGCTGGGCCTTTTCGGAAGAAACCTGCGATCAACCGACAAACTGGACGCTATTGGCTGGTGGCAATTTCATATCGGAAGACTTGACCGGCATTTGGCAATGGATGGCTGGTCAGTTGAAACTCAATTTGACTGATTTGGCGGAAGATGAAGAAACAGGCGAAGCAGGAGGCCGTTTCCAGATGGAGGGACCTGTTATGATATCTGGACCAGACCAGTTCATCCTGAATATAGAACCTGATAGCTATATCATGAAACGCTGCCAATAAAACGTTAATGTGTCTCAGTTTACAATGCTTAAGGCTTGGACGGCGGTGGTGTCCTGCCACTTGGCGGTGTCATATCGATCGGATTGTCCTTGCTGCCTAGCTCACCGGGTTTGGGCGCTTTCGAGTAGACGGCCGGACTGATATAGTTCGTTCGAGCAATCGGCCTTTTAGGTTCGCTGAGTGTTGGTCCCGGAGCTCCCGCAACTTCACCATTGTTGCCGACTGGAGCGTCATCATCGTCTGAATATGCCAGTGGTTCTCCAAAAACAAACTCGTCGGACCCCTCGTCATCGTCATAACTCCATTGATCGGAAGCATCCGCGTCGACTGCGGGCTTCGTCGTGGAAGTCTCTTCTGGAATCGGTTCCGCAGCTTTCTCGTCATCAACGGGCGTGATGAAGTAGATGAGTGTTCCAGTGGAAACAACGAAAAGAATTGCCTTTTTAATCATCAAGAGCACCTAGTTTTAGATTTTCATATGATTGCTTTACTGGCTTGCCCTTAAAATATGCTTACACCTTGGGCACAAAAAATCCGCCGGAGCGGCAAGGCTCCGACGGATAGCTTTTCCTCCCCAGGAAACTTACTATTAATCTCTGATATCCTCTCGGCTAGCGCAATTGGGCAGTTTCACGCTACAAAAATTTACAGAAAAAGTTGTAAATTAGCTGAGCAATGCACTATTTTGTTGTAATTTTGTAAATTAGTTTACAAAAAGGCTCACTATGACGGACAGAAAGCTCTTTGTAGGTGCGGCTATAAGGCGTCTGCGGCGCGGGGCAAATATGACTCAAGTGGCCCTGGCTGATGCGCTCGATATATCCCCATCCTATCTGAACCTGATCGAACGCAATCAACGTCCGTTAAGTGCACGATTGATGCTATTGCTGGCGGATCGATTTGATTTCGATCCACGTCAATTGGTTGCGGATGAACCCGGAGGCGGGTTGGCTGGAATAAGACGACGGCTGGCGGATCCGATGTTTGATGACCTGACAATTGATAAATCAGAGTTAGAGGAATGGCTCACGGCTTCGCCCAATACAGCGGCGGCGTTTGTGAGGCTTTTTGACAATCGACCGGCGAGCCAGTTTCCAGGTGAACAAGAAATGGTAGATCCGATTGAGTTCGTTCGAAGAGAGATCGATCGTTGGCAAAACCATTTTGCCGATCTGGACTCTATGGCCGAAACGTTGGCCGACGAATTGCGACTAATATCTGCCGATCTCTATGGTGCCATTGGCGAGAGACTGAGAAGTAAGCACCAGCTGATGATACGGGTCCTGCCTGAGACGGTACTGCCAGGAACTCTTCGGCGCTTGGATTTACACGCACGCCAGCTGCAACTGTCGGAAACACTGGATCCGGCCTCTCGCACGTTTCAGGCGGCATTGTTGCTTGCTGAAATAGAGGCTCGAGCAGAAATTGACGGGCTGGTCTCTGGTGCGCACTTCAAGGATGACGCCGCACGCTCCTTTTACCGGCGATATCTCTCGAGCTATTTTGCCGCTGCTTTGATGATGCCTTACGCCCGGTTTTTGAGATCATGTGAGCAAACAGGTTACCAGTTCAAGGTTATTGAACGCCGGTTCGGTGCTAGTTTCGAACAGGTTGCTCATCGTTTGACGACATTACAGCGTGTTGGAGCGCGTGGCTTGCCGTTTTTCATGATCCGCATCGATCGTTCCGGATTGGTGTCGAAACGTTTCTCGGGTGCCAGTCACTCACCGATGGTCGAAAGTGCAGACCGCTGCTCTTTCTGGAATATTCATCGGGTTTTTGATCGTCCATTCGAGTTGGACACACAATTGGTTGAGTTGGAAGACAATTCAATGTGGTTCACTTTTTCGCGCGCAATTCAAGGCATAGGTACCGGACTTGCTGGGGAGACGTCCGAGTTTGCTGTCGGTCTTGGACTGTCTGCAGATCACGGAGCCTCTCTCTATCATGCAAGAGGGCAGGATATTTCTCCCGATAATGCGGTTCCAATTGGCTTGGGTTGTCCGGTATGCACCAGAGATCAATGTCCTCAAAGATCAATGCCTCCCAAAAACAGGACCTTAAAGTTTGATGAGCGGGAAACCGGCTTGACTGCCTATAAATTTGTCCGGGATTGATCGTCAAACTGTCGGAAAACTGAACATTGATCATGAATTCGTGGGATTTTTTCAATTCCAAGGTGTAAAATTAACCGACAGCTTACGAATTATGTCTATCGCGTAGGCGCACTACCGAAAGATTGCGCGCTTAATGATCAGACTGTTTAAACATTATATCCCTTATCCACTCCTTTTCCTTGGGGTCTTGGATATGTTTCTGCTGGTTGTTGCCGCAGAGATTAGTTGGGTTTTTCGTGCCAGCCAGATTGGAATGAGCGCCGGTTCGATTTTTGATCGTCCCGCGCCGATTATCAGTTTTGCCATTGCGCTTGAAGTAGCTCTGATTGCCGTAGGCGTTTACGGAACAGAAGCCCTTCAATCGCTACGCTTTGCGGCTGCACGGATACTGGTTGCCATTTCATTGGGCGTTATATTTCTGTCTATCACAGCCTTCATTCTGCCAGGAATAACCCTTTGGCGATCCAATTCCCTATATGCGATGCTTCTCTCCATCTGCCTACTTATGATCCTTCGGGTCATGCTTGGTACATTGTTGGACAGCGACGTTTTCAAGCGTCGTCTGTTGATACTTGGCGCGGGTGCAAGGGCCAATCGTATAGCGGAGCTTGCCGCTAAACCGGAAAGCGGTTTCGTTGTGCGGGGTTATGTCAATATGAACGAAGGTCCGGCCGCGGTGAAAGCAGCGGTTAAGCGGTCTGATATCGATGATCTGCCGCAGCATGTTATCAATCTTGAGGTCAGCGAAGTTGTTCTCGCACTTGAGGAACGAAGAAATTCATTACCCGTGACGGACCTGTTGACGATCAAAACAACAGGTGTCCATGTGAATGATATGTCCAGCTTTCTGGAGCGCGAAACAGGGCGGGTTGATCTGGATAGCGTCAACCCAAGCTGGTTCATCTTTTCGGACGGGTTTTCAGCCGGGCGCCGGATATCAACGGTTTTCAAACGCAGTTTCGATATTGCCCTAAGTTTGCTCATGCTGATCTTTACCGGGCCTATCATCTTGATCTTTGCCGCATTGATCAAATTGGAAAGCCGTGGTGGTGCCTTTTTCCGGCAGGAACGGGTTGGTCTCTATGGTCAAAAATTCAATATTCTGAAGTTGCGATCAATGCGTGCTGATGCTGAGATTGGCGGCAAAGCAGTCTGGGCCAGTGAAAACGATCCGCGGATCACCAAAGTTGGCAACTTCATTCGAAAAGTCCGTATCGACGAGCTTCCGCAAGCTTGGAGCGTATTAAAAGGCGAGATGAGTTTCGTCGGTCCTCGCCCGGAACGGCCGCAATTTGTTGATGATCTCCAGACCAAAATGCCATTCTATGCAGAGCGGCATATGGTAAAGCCTGGCATTACCGGTTGGGCGCAGATCAACTATCCCTATGGTGCGTCGATTGAAGATAGTCGTCATAAGCTGGAATATGATCTCTACTACGCCAAAAACTATACGCCGTTTCTCGATATCTTAATTTTGCTTCAGACTATTCGCGTTGTTCTTTGGCCGGAAGGTGCGCGGTAAGATGTTGGCACTATTGGCTCAGATTAGTACCTTTGGACATGGCCTGGCCGCCGTCCTTTTTGCGATGATTGCCATCTGGCAATTCCAAAGAAAGGGAGAGCGAAACGGCGTTCAAATTTCATTGGTGATCGCTCTGGCGATGACCAGTTTTTGGGCGCTCACAGTTTCCGTGGAAGGCGCGTTCTCGGCAATTTCCAATTTCAGCGAATCCCTTCGAAATCTGGGGTGGCTGACGTTCATGTTTGTGTTGCTCAGAACCGGCGAAGGCCGCAACGAACCAAAATCGATCAATGTGATCTACGTAGCTCTCGCGCTGGTGTTGATCAGTCAGGTTGGTGTGGATTCTCTGATCCCGATTTTTGAGGGCAGCCCGCGCCTTGGCAGCATGGCTGCCTATACCTCGCTGGTGCTTCGCATGCTATTCGCGGTCGGTGCCTTGGTCTTGGTGCACAATCTATATTCCATTTCAGCGCCGGAGACCCGTTGGGGAATCCGTTTGCCGATGGCCTCACTGGCGGCCATCTGGACCTATGATCTGAACCTTTTCACCATCACCTATCTGACCCAGCAATTTTCCGTTGAGCTGACCGCCATGCGCGGTCCCGCTATGGCCTGTATCGCACCTATTCTTGCCCTGGCGTCCGTCCGCAACACCGAGTGGAAATTGAAACTGTCGCGCAGCGTCGCGTTTCGCTCCTTATCACTGGTCGCAATTGGCGGTTATTTGTTGATGATGATCGTCATAGCGACTGCGCTGGAAATTATTGGTGGTGATTATGCAAGACTGGCGCAAATCAGTTTTCTGTTCGGGACTTCGATAGCTGCGCTGTTGCTACTGCCGTCAGGGAAGTTCCGCGCGTGGTTTAAGGTAAAGCTTGCAAAAAATTTCTTTCAGCATCGCTATGACTACCGGGCAGAATGGGTAAGATTTACTGATACCATTGGTCGCCCGGGCAATGATAGCGCTCCCTTTCACGAGCGGGTTGTCAAGGCGATTGCAGATATCACGGATTCTCCAGCTGGCATATTGTTGATGCCCGATGACTCCGGTCGACTAGCCTTGCAATCGCGATGGAACTGGCCAACCATTCAGGTCCCTGCTCGCGCTTGCACCTCCCGTACTGTGCCGTTCTTTGAAGAAACCGGTCATATCATCGAGTTTGATGCCTTGCGTGCAGACCAGTCAGACCTGGCAGAGCAGATCGATCTGGGCGCGATTCCGGAATGGATGACCAACGACCCGCAAACTTGGGCAGCAGTGCCGCTGGTTCATTTTGATCGGCTTGCCGGAATTGTGTTGCTGGCAAGGCCGCGAGTCAACCGTACCTTGGATTGGGAAGATCTCGATATGCTTCGCGTAGTGGGTCGTCAGGTGGCAAGCTACCTGGCTGAGGCACGCAGCCAGGAATCCTTGTCGGAAGCGCAGCGGTTTGACGAGTTTAATCGCCGCATGGCCTTCATCATGCACGACATTAAAAACCTTGTCAGTCAGCTGAGTTTGCTGGCTCGCAATGCCAAAAAACACGCGGATAATCCAGAATTTCAAACGGATATGATCGCCACATTGCAGGATTCTGCGGACAAAATGAACGGCCTGCTTGAGCGCCTGTCCCAGCATAATAAAGCCAAGCCGGAAGAGCCGAAACCCGTGAAAGTAGCGGCCTTGCTCCAGTCGATCATTGAGAAAAAGCGGCTACTACACGCCATTGAAAGTACCCAGATTGATGATCTGACTGCGATGGCGGATCCCGCACGTGTTGATCAGATATTGGGACATCTGATCCAGAACGCAATTGATGCCAGCCCGGATGGGCAGCCGATTTTATTAAACGCCCGCCGCCGCGATCTTAGCGTTGCCATCGAAGTTCTCGATCGCGGTGAAGGCATGTCGAGTGAATTTATACGCAGCCAGCTGTTCAAACCCTTTGCGTCGAGCAAGGATGGTGGGTTCGGCATTGGTGCATTTGAAGCGCGATCATTGGCAATGGCAATGAACGGGCGATTAGAGGTGGAGAGCAAAGAGGGTTCGGGCAGCCGCTTCACCCTCATATTGCCGCTCGCCAGCCATTTGTCAGAAGATGAAACCGAAGAAGAAAGGGCCGCACAAAATGCCTGATAAAGGTAAAGAACCTCTAGAAAAACTTCTGATCGTTGAAGATGATCCGGGGCTGCAGAAACAACTCAAATGGGCCTATGAGGACTTTGAAGTGATCGTCGCCGGTGATCGCGAGACCGCAATCAATATGTTGCGCGCCGAGGAACCAGATGTGGTTACACTTGACCTTGGATTGCCGCCTGATCCGGATGGTACGACTGAGGGTTTTGCAACGATGGACGCAATACTCAGCCTGAAACCTGATACAAAGGTCATCGTCGCATCCGGGCATGGTGAGAAAGACAGTGCGCTGCGGGCCATTGCAAGCGGCGCTTGGGATTTTTACCAGAAGCCGGTTGATATTGACGAACTTGGATTGATTGTCCGCCGTGCATTTCATGTCCGGAAGCTGGAGATCGAAAACTCGGTTCTTTCGGCGAAACATGATGATAACCATCAGGTGCTCGGCCAGATCATCACCGGTGCTCCGGAAATGCTCAAGGTTGCACAAATGATCGAACGGGTTGCCGATACAAATGCGTCGGTGATGTTGTTGGGAGCGAGCGGTACCGGCAAAGAGCTGCTTGCACGCGGACTACATGATTCCAGCAATCGCCGAGACAATGCGTTTGTGGCAATCAACTGCGCCGCAATCCCTGAAAACCTATTGGAATCGGAACTGTTCGGTCATGAGAAGGGCGCCTTTACCGGAGCCGTGAAAACCACGGAAGGCAAGATCGAGCAAGCCAATGGTGGCACATTATTCCTTGATGAAGTGGGCGACATACCACTTCCGCTTCAGGTTAAATTGCTGCGCTTCATTCAGGAGCGGGTGATCGAACGGATCGGGGGGCGTAAAGCCATTCCCGTGGATACGCGGATCGTGTGCGCCACGCACCAAAATCTGGACGAAATGATCGCCGACAATAGTTTCCGAGAAGATCTATATTACCGCCTTGCTGAAATCGTGATCAAGATACCGGCCTTGGCCGAGCGATCAGGCGATGCCAGTTTGCTCGCGCGTCATTTCCAGAAGAAATTCGCCGAGGAAATTAACCCAGCGGTCAAAGGTATTGCCCCCGATGCGCTGGCGGCTCTCGAGGCGTGGGATTGGCCAGGTAATGTAAGAGAACTGGAAAATCGCATAAAGCGCGCCGTCATCATGGCAGACGGGAAGATGATCGCTGCCAAGGATCTGGATATGGGCGAAAGCGATGAAGAGACGACCGATCTTCTGAACCTGAAAGCGGCGAGAGAAGCAGCGGACCGGGCTGCCATTATCCGAGCGATCTCTCAAACAGACGGCAATATTTCAAATGCCGCCAAGCTTTTGGGTATTAGCAGGCCAACACTTTATGACTTGCTGAAACAATATCAGTTGCAACAAGCCAGCTAGGTGGATGCGGTCGCTGATGCGGATATTGCGAATATATAGACCCGGAATAGTCGGGCTGGCCGCCTTGCTTGGTGTGTCGTTCATCGGGCTGTCCTCCGCAACCTACGCAACCAGCGGCGGTAACGAAGACGCGCAAAATTCGCTGGCAAAAGCTGTAGAGCATCGTTCACGCGGCGATGCCAGGTCTGCCCGGATAGAGCTGATGAATGCGATCAAAGCCGATCCTCAGTGGGTCAAGGCGAGGGTCATGCAAGCCGAGACTCTGCTGAAGCTGCGGGACGGGATGGGCGCTGAGGCGGAGTTGCAGCGCGCTTTCGAACTCGGTCTGGAGCGGGCCGAGGTGCGGCATCTATATGGTCATGCCCTGCAACTTCAGGGCAATTGGAATGCCGCCAAGAATGAGCTTCTTGCTTCTGATATAGCAGGGGCTCATCAGGCTTATGCTGCCCGGATACTGGGCCGGGTGGCTTTGCAAACCGGTGACGATGCCTTGGCAACCCGGGCATTTGATCGTGCTATTCAACTGGATTCCAGCGATGCTGATCTTTGGGTGGACATCGCGCGTTTTCGCTCTGGAACAGGTGATCAGGCGGGCGCGATCGCCGCCGTTGACGAAGCGGTAAAGTTAGATCCCAATAATATCCGGGCCTTGCAATATCGCGGTGAGCTGCTGCGTTTTCAATTTGGCCTGGGAGCAGCTTTGCCATGGTTTGAAAGAGCCTTGCAGATCGATCCCAATGATGTTGCGGTCCTCACGGAATATGCGGCGACGCTTGGCGATATGGGCCGAATGACCGACATGCTGACAATCGCTCGCAAGATTATTTCGCTTGATGGGCGAAACCCGCGGGCTTTCTTCATGCAGTCGGTATTGGCCGCTCGTGCCGGTAAATATGATCTTGCCCGTGTGCTGATGCAAAAGACAGAGGGGCAATTGGACGACGTGCCAGCGGTTCTGTTGGTGCAAGCTATCATCGAACATGGTGATGCGAACTATAATGCTGCGATTGACAAATTTCAGCGTCTGGTGTCGCTGCAGCCCAATAATCGGCAAGCGCAGAACCTTCTGGCAAGATCCCTATATCTGGCGGGTGATGCTGAGGAGGCGGTTGATTTACTGAAGCCTCAGGTCAACAGAAGCGGGGCTGATCCCTATGCGCTCTGGTTGGCTGGCCGTGGACTGGAAGCCATTGGTGAGCGCCGACAGGCCGTTCGCGTGCTCAATCGTGTGGCCCATCATGATATAGGCAAGAAAACTGCTTTTGCTCCTGCCATACCTTTGGGAGTGTTGCGCGCTGAAGCCGAACGGGCACCAAACAGCGCGCCGGTTGTTATCCCCTATATCCGGGCACTTTATGACAATGGCGACATTGCGAATGCCTTTGTGAAAGCCAAACGTCTGCAAGCCGGAAACCCCGGAGCGAGCGATGCCCACATTCTGGTTGCTGATACGGCAATGGCTCTGGGTAATTATGACGAGGCTTTGGCAGCGCTTCGGCTGGCAAAGCAAATCCACTTTTCGGAATCGGTAATGCTTCGTCTCGTTGAGGCCTTTCGAGCCAAAGGAGCGTTGCAGCAATCAGGCGAGGTGCTCGCGGAATATCTGAACTATAATCCCAACAACGTGGCCGGGTTACGGTGGATGGCTTATGAACATCTTGAGACAGAAAACTGGGATATTGCGAGGCGGATATTGGAAAGTCTGCGCAAGCGGATCGGTGAAAATGACGCGCTGATCATGGCCGGTCTCGCGCAGGCCTATACCGGACTGGGGCAATCGGAAAAAGCTATCAGGGCAGGGCGTATCGCCTATCGGGTGCAACCGTCCAGTCCGGTCGTATCACACCTCTATGGTCTCGCTTTGCTGGCCGATGGCTCGCGCAACAAAGATGCTTATGATCTGATCAAGAAAGCTGTGACAATCACACCGGACAGTGGTCTCTATCGCAGAAGTCTGGCAAAAGCGCGGCAGGCCCTTGATCAAGAAAAGGGAACCAAAGAGTCCTAGCTTGAAATTCAGCTATTATTTTCGAGCAACTCATCCAGTTGGATGTCGAGCCGTTTCATTTGACGCTCCACTGGAGGCCAGACATTTTTGATGAAATCGGCACGCTGTGCATCACGCAACTTGGCTTTTGCTCCGCTAGCCACGAACATCCCGACACCGCGCTTTACCGTGACCAGGCCATCTTCCTGAAAGCCCTGATATGCTTTGGCAACCGTCAAGGGGTTGGCGCCCTGTTCAACCGCAAAAGCACGGACTGATGGAAGCATGTCACCTTCGGCATATTCACCATCAAGGATTGATTCGGAGATAATATCCCGTAATTTCAAATAGACAGGTTTGCTTGCGTTGTTCATACTGCATCACTGCCATAATACAGCGATGCAGGCAAGGGAAAGTCTGTTTTTTCTTATATTTACTCATTCAAACGCCGCTATTCGGCCGATTGAATTTTCCATTTGGTCAAAATTTGCGCCAACTCAGGCCGTGGTCGTTCGGTGAGTTCGCCATCTGCGGTGCCGGCAAATATAAAACCAGCAATCCGCTCGGGTGCCTTTCCAAACAGATCGCGGACATCATCATTATATGATGGCCAGCCCGTGATCCATCCGCCGACATAATTCTGCGCGTGAATGGCGTGCATGATATTCATGCAAAAGGCACCGCAGCTAAGTTCCTGTTCCCAGACGGGTATTTTCGTCGAGCTGACCGGTGAGAACAACACCACCAGCAATGTTGGTGCCTGATGCGCCATGAGTTCCAATGCCTCCAGCTCGAGCCGGCCAGCATCGGGTTTTTCCTTCAGATAGGCTTGCACCAATTGCGCCGCCAGGGTGCCTCGCTGTAATGTGTCTACCGAGACGACCCGCCACGGCGCCAGCTTACCATGATCCGGCGTTCGCAGCGCGGTTGCGACGATATCCTCTATTTGTTCGTCGGTTGGGCCGGGTGCCGTCATATTGCGCGGCCGACCGGAGCGGCGAGAAGGCAGGTAGCTATTCAGGCTGGAAAGGTCATTGAACATCGACATTATCTTGTGTGGCCTATCGGTCATTGCAAGCGGCATTTGCCCATAAACCGGTCACAAACGCAACAATATGCTTCACACGCGACATTTTTTGACTAGGGTGCGGTTCAATAGGGCCGCATTGGACGGCCTACATCTATATCGGGGAGGCCGTTGTAATGGCTAGTGCGTATCAAGAATCCGGAGATGCCAAAGGGACATTCCTTGGTCATCCCAAAGGTTTGTTTGTCCTGTTTTTTGCGGAAATGTGGGAGCGTTTCTCCTACTATGGCATGCGGGCTCTGCTCATATTTTATCTTACGAAGCACTGGCTGTTTTCTGACAGCGAATCCGGGATAATTTATGGCGCTTATACGGCATTGGTCTACATCACCCCGGTCGTTGGTGGTTATTTAGCCGACAAATATCTGGGACAGCGAAAAGCTGTTCTTTTTGGGGCCGTATTGCTCACCTTGGGGCACTTTTTTATGGCTTTCGAAGGTGATGCAGGGATCGGCCATGTTGATAATCCTGTCATCAGTATTTTCTGGCTAGCCCTCGCCTTGATCATTGTCGGATCGGGCTTCCTGAAAGCCAATATCTCGGTGATTGTTGGTCAACTTTACCCTCGGACAGATGTCCGCCGGGATGGTGCTTACACCATATTCTACATGGGTATTAACCTC
The DNA here is from genome assembly GCF_900149705.1 of Sphingorhabdus sp. Alg231-15. Classification (NCBI taxonomy): domain Bacteria; kingdom Pseudomonadati; phylum Pseudomonadota; class Alphaproteobacteria; order Sphingomonadales; family Sphingorhabdaceae; genus Sphingorhabdus; species Sphingorhabdus sp. Alg231-15. The sequence continues at coordinate 24,321 of NZ_LT703001.1, forward strand.
GGCGCGGCGCTAGGCTCTTTGCTCTGCGGTTATATTGGTGAGACCTATGGCTGGGCCTATGGCTTTGGTCTTGCCGGCATCGGTATGCTGCTTGGTCTGATCGTTTTCATCTGGGGCAAACCTCTTTTGCTCGGTCGTGGCGAACCATCAGATCCCGAAAAGCTGAAGCAACCTGTGGCGGGTATCAAGCTGGAATGGTGGATGTACATTGCAGGTCTTGCGATGGTTGGAATCTGCTGGCTGGCGATTCAGTTCCAGGATCTCGTCGGCTATGTCTTGGGGATCTTCGGCGGCGGACTAGTCATCTACGTTCTTTATACCGCAGTTTCTAAGCTCTCATCTGAAGAGCGGGATCGCATCTTTGCTGCGATGTTCCTGATTGTCACATCGATTATCTTTTGGGCGCTGTTTGAGCAGGCGGGTTCGTCTCTGAATCTGTTCACCGACCGGCATGTTGATCGGGCCGGTGTGCCTGCTTCGACTTTCCAGTCGATCAATGCGATCTATATCATCTTGCTTGCTCCAATATTTGCAACTGTCTGGACGACACTTGGGCGGAAGGGCATGGAGCCGTCCGCTCCATTCAAATTCGGTCTTGGTGTTGTGCAGGTTGGACTGGGCTTTCTTGTCCTTGTCTGGGGTGCGCAAGCGGCTGGACTTGAAAATGCTACGCCAGTCATCTTTATCTTCCTGATCTATCTGCTGCACACCACCGGCGAACTCTGTCTTTCGCCAGTTGGTCTGTCGGCGATGAACAGGTTAGCACCGGCTCACATGGCCAGCCTGATCATGGGCACATGGTTTTTCGCTTCGGCAACCGGTAACTTCGCTGCCGGTCTGATCGCCTCGGCGACGGGCGCAGAAGGCGTGGGAGAAGAGGCTGGAAAACAGGTTGTTCTCGACGTCTATTCCACTGTTGGTTGGGTGGCTGTTGTCGTCGGAGTCGGTGTTCTGGTCATTTCACCCCTAATCAAGAAGCTGATGCATCTCGACACGCTTCAGGACGACAATGTCGGTGATGATCTTGAAGGTCAGCGTGAAATTGGTGAACCAGCAGCTGCCGGTATTCACCCGACAACAAAATCTTGAATGGATAAATCATAGATTAGAGGACAATTATGGAATTGAAGGACTTGCTGGCAGTTGTCGCTGCCGGAGCGCTTGTGACGGGCTGCGCGGCGACCGCAGCTGAAACCGAAACGGTCAGTGCATCGGCAAGCAGCGCGAGTAAAAGCCCGGCAAAGACGGCTTTTCCTTCAACCTATAAAGCCTATCCTGCGGATAATGTCGTGATCACAGGCGCCACGATATTTGACGGTGAGGGGCAGCGTTTTGATAATGGCGTTGTTTTCATGTCAGCTGGCAAGATCGTGTCGGTTGGTGGCTCGGAAACGGTGATACCCACGGACAGCACGATCATTGACGGAACCGGTAAATATGTGACGCCGGGGATTATCGATATCCACAGCCATCTGGGTGACTATCCAACGCCAAGTGTCGCGGCGCATAATGACGGTAACGAGGCGACGTCGCCGGTGACACCGGAAGTCTGGGCGGAGCATAGTGTCTGGCCGCAGGATCCGGGTTTCTCGCGGGCCTTGGCCAATGGCGGGGTGACTGCGCTGCAAATCCTTCCCGGCTCGGCCAATCTGTTCGGCGGACGGGCGGTGACCCTAAAAAATGTGCCGGCACGTACGGTCCAGGCGATGAAATTCCCCGGTGCGCCTTATGGGATGAAAATGGCCTGCGGTGAAAATCCCAAGCGGGTCTATGGCGGACGCAACAGAAAGCCGTCCACACGGATGGGCAGCCTGTCTTTGACCCGCCAGACATGGATTAATGCGCAAGATTATCAGAAAAAGCGGAACGGTGCGAAGCCACCCAAACGTGATCTTGGCAAGGACACGCTGGTTGGTGTTCTGGAAGGTGATATATTGGTGCACAACCATTGTTATCGGGCGGACGAGCTGAACCAGATTATCGATATGTCGAAGGAATTCGGCTATAAGGTGACCGCATTCCACCATGCTGTCGAAAGCTACAAGATTGCCGACATATTGGCCAAGGAAGGCATTTGCTCGGCAATCTGGGCGGACTGGTGGGGTTTCAAGATGGAAGCCTATGATGCGATCCCCGAAAATGCAGCACTGTTGCAGCAGGCCGGTGCCTGCGTGATCATCCATTCCGATGACGAGAACCAGATACAGCGGCTCAATCAGGAGGCCTCGAAGGCGCTCGCCGATGGCCGCGCTATGGGGATCGAAATCAGCGATGCCCAAGCGATCCAGTGGATCACCTATAATCCCGCCAAAGCGATGGGCATTGCCGATCAGACCGGTAGCCTGAAACCCGGCAAGATGGCCGATGTGGTTCTTTGGAACGATAATCCGCTGAGCGTCTATTCCCGTCCCGAAAAGGTCTGGATCGACGGGGCGATGATGTACGATAGCAATGATCCAAGCCGCCGGCCGGTTAGTGATTTCGAGCTCGGCCAACCCGGTGAAGGAGACGTGAAATGAAGCATCTTGCAACAGCTCTCGTTTCTGCCCTTGCTCTGATGGCTAATTCAGCTGGCGCCGAAACCATCGCCATTACTGGCGGTAAAGTTGTCATCGGCGACGGCAGTGCGCCGATGGATGGAGCAACCGTGGTCCTTCGCAATGGCCGTGTGGTCGCCGCCGGCACCAACGTCACCGTGCCAGCCAATGCGCGTCGGATTGACGCGTCGGGCAAATGGGTAACGCCGGGTGTTTTCGCCGGTTTCAGCCGGATTGGCCTGATTGAGGTCAATGCCGTCCGAGCGACCAACGATACCAATGCGGCCGACTCTGTTTTCTCAGCAGCGCTGGACGTCCAATATGCGGTGAACCCGTTCGCAGCGCCCGTCGCGGTGAACCGGGCGGCCGGTGTCACCCGTGCGGTGGTATCGCCAAGCACTGCCAAGTCTATCTTTGGCGGCTATGGCGCGATTGTCGATCTCGGCCAGGACAGCAATCCGATCACCAAGGCGCGCGCTTTTCAGTTTGTCGAACTGGGCGAAACCGGCCATCGCAGGGCAGGGGGCAGCCGTGCGGCAGCCCATATAATGTTTCGGGCGATGCTGAACGAAGCACGGACCTATTCCCGCAATCCTTCATTGTTCGACAGCGATCTGATGAAGGCATCGGATGCCAAGGCGCTATTACCGGTAATCAATGGTTCCACCCGGCTGCTGGTGCATGTCGAAAGTGCCAATGATATTTTGAAGGTGCTCGATCTCCGCAAGGACTTTCCGTCCCTGAAACTGGTACTGGTCGGGGTTAATGAAGGCTGGCGTGTTGCCAATGCCATTGCCGCAGCGAAAGTTCCGGTATTGGCTTCTGCTTTGAGTGATTTGCCGTACAGCTTTGAAGATCTGGCTGCGACGCAATCCAATATCGGCCGGATGAAGCAGGCCGGGGTCGAAGTTGCAATTGGCATGATCAACGACCGTGATGCCCACCAATTACGCTATTCCATGCAATATGCGGGCAATCTCGTGGCGCTGAACAAGGTCCCACGCGCAACCGGTCTGAGCTGGGACGAGGCGTTTGCCGCGATCAGCTCGAAGCCGGCTGAGATCATGGGCATGGGCGCGCAGCTCGGCTCGCTAAAGGCAGGCCGGAGAGGCGATGTGGTCATCTGGACGGGCGATCCGTTGGAGCTTTCCACGCGGGTCGAGAGCGTGTTTATCGATGGTGTGGAGCAGTCGCTTACCAACCGTCAGCAACGGCTGCGCGAACGCTATCGCAATCCCGCTCCCGGCGCATTGCCGAAAGCCTATGATCGGTAGAGCAGCCGGCTCGTCGGGATATTGTGTCTTGATGGCCGAGCCAAAGTTCACACAATTCACACCCCATTTTAGAGGGACATGAAACGCGCGCAACGAAACCTAAAAACCGATATTCAACACCGAGAAAAACCGCAATAACCATGGACTATCAGGGGCCTTGTAGAAAAGCGGTTTTGGGTCTGAACTGGTGCGCGTTTAGAGCCGGACCATCGCCATCATGGCTTCACCATAGCGGGGGCCTGATGTCCCGCCTACCGGTGCCGCTTTTTCGAGTTCGTCGAGATCCGTATCGGTCAAGCTGACATCCACAGCCGCCATGCTGTCTTCCAGTGTTGCACGGCGTTTGGATCCGGGTATCGGAACGATAAAATCACCCTGCGCCAATAGCCATGCCAGTGCAATTTGAGCCGGCGAAACGCCATGGCGACCGGCAACCTGTTTGACCACATCGACCATTTTCAGATTCTGGTCGAAATTTTCTTCGGAATAGCGCGGGTCACGGAGGCGGTAATCATCGGCATCCAGATCATCACGGCTGGTAATCTGACCGGTGAGGAAGCCGCGACCCAGGGGGCTGTAGGGCACAAAGCCAATCTCGAGATCCTGACAGAGCGGCAGGATTTCGTCTTCGATACTGCGTTCCCAAAGCGAATATTCCGATTGCAACGCGGCAATCGGGTGAGTTTTGTGCGCTCGCTTAATCGTATCGGCACCGGCCTCTGACAGGCCGAGATACCGGACCTTGCCGGCTTGCACGAGCTCTGCCATCGCGCCGACAGTGTCTTCGATAGGCACATCGGGATCAACGCGATGCTGGTAGAACAGGTCGATCACATCAATGCCCAGTCGTTGGAGAGAGGCATCGCAAGCACGGTGGACATTGGCTGGTGAGGAGTCTGTCCCGATCTTTCCCGGGTTAGTCAGATCAAACCCGAATTTTGTAGCGATGATCAGACGCTCGCGCCGTCCTCTGATCGCTTGACCAAGCAGCTCTTCGTTCTTGTAAGGGCCATAAACCTCTGCGGTATCAAAAAAAGTCACGCCCAATTCTATGGCGCGATCTAGCGTCGCGAGGCTTTCGGTCATATCGGCCTTGCCATACATCCCGTTGCCAATGCCGAACATTGGCATACAGCCAAGGCCCAAGGCTGATACTTCGAGCTCTTTACCGAGTTTGCGATATTTCATCTTGGGTCTCCGACTCTTGCTTCTCCGCTTGGCGCTTCAGATACCCATATAGCTCTCGTTTGATCTCTGGTGCAAAGAGATAAAGGGCTATGACGTTGGGAATGGAGGCTAGGAAGAAGGCACTATCGACGAGATCTATGACCGTTGCTATTTCCAGCAACGCTCCAACGGGTAATATTCCGATATAGACGACTTTGTATATCATCGCCCGGATTGGCCCTTCGCCAAACAGATATTCATAAGCCTTTTGTCCGTAAAAGCCGACCGAGCATAAGGTACTATGCGCGAAGAGCAGCACCGCGATGGTCAACAGCCACGGGAACCAGTCTGAGATTTGTGCAAAAGCGGCGGCTGTTATCCGTATATCCTGATCGACACCCTGCCATGTGCCCGCAAGAACTATTGCAATAGCGCCGAGTGAACAGATGATAACGGTGTCCAGCATGGGCTCCAGCAAGGCAACGAGGCCTTCCGAGGCAGGGTCTTTCGTCCGCGCTTGGGAATGGGCGATAGCAGCTGAACCGACACCTGCTTCTGACGAGTAGACGGCGCGTTGCATGCCGATAATAAAAGCACCAATCAAACCTCCGCCAGCGGCCTGTCCGGAAAAGGCATCGCCGACAATCAAAGCGATGGCGTCGGGAATTTGCGCGAAGTTGAAAGCGATTATAGTCAAAACGCCGGACAGATAAACTATCGCCATGAGCGGCACCATTATGGATGTAACACGGCCCAGCCATTTGACACCGCCAATGACGACGAGCCCAACGAAAAAGGCCATAATGACGCCGAATGTAAGGTTGTTATCGAAATTGGATCGAAACCCGGAAACTTCACTGACAGTCGCAAGGCTTTGGTTTACCTGCACCATGGGTATGGCAATAAACATGACAAGGACAGCGTAAATGCCACCAAGGACAAGTCCCAATTTTGGCCATCCTTTTTGCTTGAACCCGTTTTTCAGATTGTACATCGGGCCGCCCCGCACGGCACCCGATGGATCGACTTCGCGAAACATCAAGGACAAGGTGACTTCCACACATTTCAGCGTCATGGCGAAAAATCCGATTATGAACATCCAGAATGCTGCTCCCGGTCCGCCAGTAGCAATGGCTATTGCTACTCCAGCGATGTTTCCCAGACCCACAGTCCCAGAAAGCGCTGTCGTCAGTGCAGAAAACTGGGAAATTGTCCCGGGCGCATCCGGGTCATCATATTTGCCGCGGACAATCCGGATCGACAGCGGCAATGCGCGGATATTTATAAAACCCATCCACAGCGTAAAAAGCACCATTGGAATCGCAAGCCAAAGAACGATCCAGGGAATTTCAGCGCCAAAAAATGGTATTTTAGAGAAAACGAGCGTAGCGATACTGCCGATCAAGTCGCTTAAAAAATCTATCATGTGCGCTTAATCCCCCTTGGACTTCACTGTGCCTAGTGTAAGGTTCGATCAAAACCAAATTCTATTTTAATGTGACTAGTTTTATTGATCGGTAGAGTATGACAAAAAATTTCTTTGGGACCGACGGAATACGCGGACTAACCAACCAGCGTCCGATGACCGCTGAAATAGCAATGAAAGTCGGGCAGGCGGCGGGCCGTCACTTCTTACGGGGCGATCATCGCCACCGGGTTGTTATTGGCAAGGATACCAGACTGTCGGGCTATATGATGGAAAATGCCTTGGTCGCAGGATTTACCAGCGTCGGAATGGATGTCGTGCAGGTTGGTCCTATGCCGACACCCGCCGTTGCATTGCTCACGCGCTCGATGCGCGCGGATCTCGGGGTAATGATCTCTGCCAGTCATAATCCCTATTATGACAATGGGATCAAGCTGTTCGGTCCTGATGGATTCAAACTGTCGGATGAGGATGAACTTAAGATTGAGGGGTATCTTTCGGAAGATGCCAAGCTGGCGCCTGCCGAGGATATCGGCCGCGCAAAACGGTTCGAAGACGCACGCGGCCGCTATATTCACGCGATCAAGATGTCTCTGCCTGATCACATCCGTCTCGATGGACTGAAGATGGTGGTCGATTGCGCCAATGGTGCCGCTTATCAGGTCGCACCTTCGGCTTTATGGGAACTGGGTGCGGAAGTGATCACCATTGGTGTCGATCCCAATGGCAAAAATATCAATCACAAATGCGGGTCTACGGATGTTGCAGCGTTGCAAGAAAGCGTCGTGGCAAGCGGTGCGCATATCGGGATTGCGTTGGATGGTGATGCGGATCGGCTGATTGTGGTCGATGAAAAGGGCAAGATTGTTGATGGTGACCAGCTGATGGCGCTGATCGGTTCAAGCTGGAGCCGCAATGGTCTGCTCCGCGGTGACGGGATTGTTGCAACGGTGATGTCGAATCTGGGGCTGGAACGCTTCCTGGCATCACAGAAACTTGATCTTGTCAGGTCCAAAGTGGGTGACCGCTATGTGCTGGAAGAGATGAAGAAGGGCGGCTTTAATGTCGGCGGCGAGCAATCGGGCCATATGATCTTGCTGGATCACGGCACAACTGGTGATGGCACAATCGCCGCGTTGCAGGTCTTGCGTGAATTGGTCGAGAGCGGAAAGCCGGCCAGCGAGCTTTTGCATCTCTTTGATCCAGTCCCGCAATTGCTTAAAAATGTCCGGTATTCCAGCGGAGCCCCGCTGGATCACGAAAGCGTCAAGTCGGTCATTGCCGAGGCAGAGAAAGAGCTGAACGGCTCCGGTCGGCTGGTCATCCGGGCCTCGGGCACTGAGCCGTTGATACGGGTCATGGCAGAGGGCGATAATAGCGACCAGGTCCATCAAGTCGTCGACCGCATCTGCAATGTAGTCGAAGAGGTTGCCGCCTGATGCTCGACATGCGCCCCGATTGTGAAAGCTGTGGCAAGGATTTGCCCGCTGATCTGAGCGGCGCGCATATCTGTTCATTCGAATGCACTTTTTGTGATGAATGCAATGCGACCAGTCATAACGGCACATGCCCGAATTGCGGTGGTATCTTGCTCCTCAGGCCGACACGTTCAACCGAACTGCTTCAGAAATTTCCGGCCTCTACGGAGCGCAAATATAAGGGATGATCATGGGTGTGATATTTCTGGCTATCGTCGTAATGATATTATTTATTCCGATTGCGGTCGGATTGATGATATTTTTTATTGCGCCGGATTGGTTCCAGGCCAATCGCAATGCTGTAATTATAGGCGTGGGCATTGCTGACTTTCTGATGTTCGCGGCGATAGCCGTTCTGTTCCTGGCTGTATGACGGCCAATTGCCCGCGTGTCCTGTCCATAGCCGGTTCCGACAGCGGCGGCGGGGCAGGGATTCAGGCGGATATCCGTACGATCACCAATCTGGGTGGTCATGCGATGACCGCGATAACCGCTGTAACAGCCCAGAATAGTGCGGGTGTCACGGCGGTGGAGCTGATGACGCCTGATATGGTGCTGGCCCAGATATGGGCGGTGATGGACGATTTCGGCGCAGATGCGATCAAGATCGGCATGTTGGGATCGCCGGAAATTGCGTTGGCCGTTGCCAGTTTCTTGAAATCTCTGCGCAACACACCGATTATCTTCGACCCGGTGATGGTGGCGACCAGCGGCGCGACACTGGCAGATGATCGCACCGTAACAGCCTTCCAGAAAATCATTCCGCTAAGCAGCCTGGTTACGCCCAATCTCGATGAAATGGAGCGGCTGGGAGGGGAAGAAGATCTTTCCCGCTATGATGTGCCGTTTCTCGTCAAAGGTGGCCATGGCCAAGAGGATATGCTGATCGACCGGCTTGTGGGCCCCGATGGCGAACTGGAACGCTGGGAAGGGCGCCGGATTGATACACGGCACAGCCATGGCACCGGCTGTACCCTGTCGGCTGCGATTGCCACTTATCTTGCCGGTGGTGACAGCTTAAGCATCGCGATTGGCAAAGCGCGCAACTATGTAAGAGCCAGTCTCGAAGCTGCACCAGGCTATGGCGCAGGACATGGTCCTATGGGTGTACCGAAAGCATGACGACGCAAATCATTGCCGGTATTGATGAGGCGGGCAGGGGGCCGCTTGCTGGGCCGGTGGTCGCGGCAGCGGTGATTTTGCCCGATGGCCACAAGATCCAGGAGCTCGATGACAGCAAGAAACTCACCGCGAAAAAGCGGGCGATGCTTGAAACCGAAATACTAGAAAAAACTATATATAATATAGCACTATGCGATCAATCTGAGATTGATTCTATCAATATATTGCAGGCAACCATGACCGCGATGACACGCGCTGCGGAAGGATTATCGCAAGAGCCAGATCATATCTTGGTCGACGGCAATCGCTTGCCCCAATGGAGCTTTCAGGCCCAAGCCGTGATCGGCGGAGATGCCATCCATCCGTGTATTTCAGCAGCCTCGATTCTGGCCAAGGAATATCGCGATCGCATGATGATCGCTGCGGCGGAGAAATATCCCGAATATGGTTGGGAACGGAATAAGGGCTATGGAACAGCAGAGCATATGGCGGCGCTCAGAAAATATGGACCGACGCCATTGCATCGCAAAAGCTTTGCACCCGTGGCGCAGTTTTCCTTGCTTTAGGCGGCTTGTTTTCCGCTTGTCGCGGGTTTTTCCTGCACCCACTCGCCATTATCATTCTTGGTATAGCGCGGCGCCCATTTAACGTTCCAGACCAGTCCCATTTTTTCCCACATGCGGATGATACTGGCGCAGAGATCAAATTCCCACCAGACCACACCAGAGGTCGCCGAACGCGGGTGCTGATGATGGTTGTTATGCCAGCCATCCCCCATGGTCAGAATGTTGATCAGCAGGTTATTCTTCGCTGTGCCATGGTCATGAAAGCGCTGCGTGCCGAAAAGATGGCAGATGCTGTTTACGCTTTGCAACACCGTTAGCACGACAAAAATCCGCAACAATCCAGCGATCAAAATCGTCCCGATAATGGCTTCGGGGCCAGCAAAGGCCAGCGCCCATAGGGTTGGGAAAACAATGGCGGAAACAAAGTACCAGAACCAGCGTGTGCGATGCGCGAACATCACAATCTCGTCATCAACCAGGCCCTTGCCATAAATACTGAGATCGGTCGTCGTGCGGTCAAACAGCCAGCCGACATGGCTGTGATGGAATTTTGCAAAACCTTTTAAGGGTTTGCCATAGCCGTCAAAATGCGGGCTGTGGGCGTCTCCGACTTTGTCTGTCATCGCGTGATGGCGGCGGTGATTGGCTGCCCAGTGCAGCGCAGAGCCTTGCGCCGCCGACTGGGTCAATATCGCAATGAATATGCCCATCGGCTTGGATGTTTCAAAGGCGCGGTGCGAGAAATAGCGGTGATAGCCGACGATACAGCCAACCATCGAGAGGAAATAGCCGACCAGAAAAGCCGACCATTCCACCCAACCGGATCCATATGCGAACATCCAGTATATCGCTGCGATCGAGCCGCCGATTTTGGTGGTCGACAAAATCGCATGTTCGCGGAGCTTGGCCTTAGCGGCCCTGCCTCCAAATTTCGCCCCAAAAGGTACGGTTATCGAAGTATCTTCAGTCTTGAGGAGTTCGGTTTCGCTTACGCTGGCTGTTGCCTCGAAGAGATTTTTTTCAGCCTGTGCTTGGCCAGTCTCGGTTAAATTCTCAACATTGGTGTCGATTGTCATTACGCGCCCCGTACGATCAAATGCCAGCATCCGCTGAAATACTGGGCAGACATAACCATATTCTGCGAAATCCGGCAATCAAGTTAACCAATGCGCAACCAAAATTGGCGGTTAGTCTTTGTGAAATACGAAAATTTTATTTTGTCCAAATTGGGTCGACAAGCGAGTCCTTTGGGACACACCACTAGGGATTGAGTCCACCGACTGTGCGAAGACTCCATATCTGGTGGGGGACTCGTTTCGTTCTCCTTTTCAATTTTCTGTTAATCATAAAGACACGCCTTTAACCTAAGTTAACGGCCTTGACCGCAGGCCGCTGAGGACTCACCCTAAGCGCCACTTCAGTCAAAAAGGCGAAAAATTCATGGGTATCATTGAGCGTATCGACGCGCCCAAAACTAAAACGAAGGCAAAAACCAGCGGAGCGAAAAAGCCCGCGGTCGACCTGCCATTAAACCAGATTTTGAAGATGGATTGTGTTGAGGCAATGAAATCACTGCCCGATGAATCCGTCGATATGGTCTTTGCTGATCCACCCTATAATCTACAGCTTGGCGGCGATCTCTACCGGCCCGAAGGCGGGCAGGTCGATGCTGTCGATGATGCCTGGGACCAGTTTGACAGTTTTGCCGTTTACGACGCTTTTACAAAGGCCTGGCTGAAAGAAGCGCGGCGCATCCTGAAGCCCAATGGCTCACTTTGGGTGATTGGCAGCTATCACAACATCTTCCGGGTCGGCGCGTCACTGCAGGATCTCGGCTACTGGATATTGAACGACATCATCTGGCGTAAAGCCAACCCAATGCCGAATTTCAAGGGTACACGCTTTACCAATGCCCATGAAACGCTGATCTGGGCGTCGAAGAGCGAGAAGGCGAAATATACATTCAATTATCGCGCGATGAAGAATCTGAATGACGAGCTGCAAATGCGCAGCGACTGGGTCATGCCGATCTGCGGTGGGCAGGAGCGTCTGAAACGCAACGGTGTCAAGGCACATCCAACCCAAAAGCCAGAGGCTTTGCTTTACCGAGTGATGCTAGCCACCACCAATAAAGGTGATGTTGTGCTCGATCCGTTTTTCGGAACCGGAACCACTGGCGCTGTCGCGAAACGCCTGGGTCGCCACTGGATTGGCTGCGAAAAGGAAGATAATTACTGTGAGGTAGCCGAAGAGCGCATAGAAGCGGCGCTGCCATTGGATGAAAGCGAGTTAAAAACCATGCAATCGCCCAAGGCGAAACCGCGGGTAGCTTTCGGGACGTTGGTCGAAACCGGCTATCTGAAACCGGGTACGGAATTGTGCAGCAAGAACCGCAAGTTCAAGGCCAAGGTCCGCGCAGATGGCTCGCTGGTCTGGAATGGCCATGAGGGATCCATCCATAAAATCGGCGCGACAGTGCAGGATGCACCGAGCTGTAATGGCTGGACCTATTGGTATTATGATGATGGTAAAGAACTGAAACCGGTCGATGCCTTGCGGCAGACCTATTTGTTAGCGACGGAGCCTTAGGAAAACGGACATGGTGGATGCTGTCGGCCCGGATGCAAAACTCTATCTGAAGCCTGTTGGGTTTCTCGACAGCCCACAATATTTTGATGACCAGAATAAACATTTAAACAATAGTTTAATATGGTTTTCTCAGATTGAATATACGATATTTGATGGCGATGGACCGGCGATCAGAAACCTCGTTCCGGTGGAACAGTGGGACAAGATTGCATCGCAATTGCCGGAACCCTTGCAAGAACGCGCTGCGGTTCTGATTGCCAATCTCGCCAAGGACCATGCGCCACTGCAATGTGGCGACCGGGTGCTTCGTTTTGATCAACCCCATGTGATGGGTATCCTCAACATGACGCCGGACAGTTTCTCCGATGGCGGCAAACATGAGGGCGACCCACAAATCGCGGCGGATGCCGGTTTTAATATGGCGACAGCAGGGGCATCGATCATCGACATAGGTGGCGAGTCAACGCGCCCGGGTGCCGAGGCCGTATGGGAAGGCGATGAGATCAAACGGGTTGTGCCGGTGATTGAGAAACTCACGCAATGTGGTGCAGCCTTGTCGATCGACACGCGCAAGGCAGCGGTGATGGAGGCTGCAATTGCAGCGGGCGCGCATATTATCAATGATGTATCGGCGCTGCTGCATGACAAACGCGCGTTGGAAGTGGCTGGCGTGTCGGGCAGGCCAGTGGTGCTGATGCACGCCCCATCAAGTGGCAAGGATCCGCATAAGGGTAACGGTTATGGAAATGTCGTTACCGATACATTTGACTGGCTGGAACAGCGTATTTCTGATGTTGTTGAAGCAGGTTTTGAACGGGAGAAAATTATCGTCGATCCCGGTCTTGGTTTCGGTAAGTCACTGTCCGACAATCTGGCATTGATGAACAATATCGCGGTGTTCCACGCCCTGGGGCAACCTTTGCTTATCGGTGCCAGCCGCAAGCGAATGATCGGGGCGTTGTCCAAGGAAGCGCCGGTGGATGAACGGCTTGGTGGTTCGATTGCCTTTGCACATCACGCGATCCAGCAGGGCGCACAGATTGTGCGAGTGCATGATGTGCCAGAAACTGTTCAGGCGGCGCAAATCTGGCGCGGTATGCGTGATGCCGGAGTGACGGCGCGGGTTTAAACCAACTGGTCGGCGCTATCTTACAAGCAAGCTAGAGAAAAGCCTCGATCTAGAGATCTCCGGCCGCTTCCTTGATGGCGCGGCGTATGCTCATATAAGTGGCACAGCGGCAGATATTCCCGCTCATCGCTGCATCGATATCCTCATCGCTTGGGTTGGAGTTTTCATCCAGCAATGCCGTTGCCGCCATGATCTGGCCTGACTGGCAATAGCCACATTGCGGTACGTCATTTTTAATCCACGCCGAACGGATCGCGTCTGCTGCGCCGCCCGTCACCCCTTCGATGGTTGTGATTTTTGAACCTTCCAGCGTGTCGTGCGGGGTAATACAGGCACGGGTTGGTGCATCATCAACATGGACCGTACATGCGCCGCATTGCGCAATACCGCAGCCAAATTTGGTCCCGGTCATTTTCAGATGATCACGCAAAACCCAGAGCAGCGGCGTGCCGGCAGCCGCATCCACGGTTTCGTCTTTTCCATTGATATTAAGTGTTATGGTCATGACCTGTTCCTGACTTATGCGGTTTCTTCAGTGGGCAAAGACAACCGGCTTCCCGATGCCCCGATTATCGGTAGCTTCCGGATCCGGTGACCGGTTGCATTGAATATCGCGTTGGTGAGCGCCGGCGCTGCAGGCGGTGTGGCGGGTTCGCCAACGCCGGCAGGGGCACTGTTTGACGGGACAATCTGTACTTCGAAAGCGCGCGGTGCTTCGCCCATGCGCAATACCCGCCATGACGGGAAATTATCTTGCACAACAGCGCCATTTTTCGCGGTGATTTCGCCAAATAGGGCGTTGGAGAGGCCATAAATTGTTCCGCCTTCCATCTGCGCCCGTGTGTGGCGCGGATTTATAACCGTTCCAGCATCGACGGCCAGCCAGACGCCCGGGATAGTCAACGCTCCTTCCGGGCTGACCGCTACTTCGACCACCGTGGCAATATAGGATAGAAATGATCGATGGACGGCGATGCCCAATCCATGACCCGAAGGCATGGATCGGCCCCATTTGGCCATTTCCGAAGCGACATTGACGACATTGGAAAGCCGCGCCGTTTCAATCGGATATTCCTCGATTGATGCATCATAATTGGGATATGTTGCCCCTTCGTCAGCGGGGTCTATGTTGCGCGCGTTACCGATCAGCTCTAGCAAATAGTCTTTCTGATCCCGGCCAGCAGCATGCGCCATTTCTGCGGCAAAGCTCTGCACCGCAAATGCGTGATAGATGTTGGAAACCGATCGCAGCCAGCCGATCCGCAAATGGCCCTTGGCATTGCCGGACTCAACCTGCAGGTTCGGCATGTTGAATGGCACATCGGTCGCGCCCAGTCCCATTTCGCCATCGGTCGGAACATCCATTCCCGGCGCGAATGTCGACGCTATTGGCGGAAAGACCGTGCGATGAAGATAGGATGTGCATTTGCCATCTGCATCCAGTCCGGCTTCCATTCGTTGTGCGCTAACCGAGTGATAATAGCCGTGGCGAACCTCGTCTTCGCGGGTCCAGGTCACCTTGACCGGGCGGCCCACTTCCTTGGCGATAATTGCCGCCTCCACCACGAAATCCGGTTTTGACTTGCGACCAAAAGCGCCGCCCAGCCAGGTCGCGTTTACGGTGATATTTTCCTTGTCGATCTCGAGCAAGTCCGACAGGGTTTGCCGCGTTGCCTGAGGGTCCTGTACGCAGGCCCAGCATTCAAGCTTGTCACCATCCCAACGAGCCGTGGCGGCTGGTGGCTCCATCGGTGATTGCGATAGGTGCGGCGCATAATATTCCGCCTCCACACGGCTGTCGGCGCCGGATAATCCGGCAGCGACGTCTCCACGCTTCCGTCTGACCGTTCCAGACCGTTTGGCCGTTTGGATCATCTGGTCGGCAAATGTCTCGGAATCATAGCCGGCATTGGGGCCGTCGACCCAATCAATCTCCAGAGCATTGCGCCCCTGAATGGCGGCCCAGGTATCAGATCCAATGACCGCCACGCCGCCCAGTGCCTTGAACAGGGCAGGTGGGGTTGCATCCGGCAATTTTACGGTTTGCATGACACCCGGAATGGCCAGTGCCTTCTCGTCACGCACCGCTCCTGTCTTGCCGAACAACTGCGGCGGTCTGGCGATGACGGCGTAGACCATTTCTGGGATATCGACATCAATGCCGAACGTGCCTTCGCCGCGGGTGATCTTGGGGATGGTGAGAGAGGCGATTTCCTTGTTGATGTAGCGCCAGTCTTTGGGATCTTTGACCGCAATATCTTTTTCTTCGGGAACTTGCAGTTTCGCTGCTACCTTTGCCAGATTGCCATAGGATAACGTATCGCTATTCTGGCTGTTGCCAACTTTGCCGAGTGACGCTTCGCATTCGGATGGCTCCATCTTCCAGTAAATTGCAGCGGCTTGTTCCAACATTTGTTTCATCGCGGCGCCGGCCAGACGCAAACGATGGAAGTTATAACGCACGGATCGCGATCCATCGGTATTCTGATCGCCATAACGTTCATGGCCAACCGCTTGGACAATCTCGACATTTTCCCAATCGGCGTCCAACTCATCGGCCACGATCTGGGCCATGGAGGTCCAAACCTGCTGGCCCATTTCGGAGCGATGGCAGGTGATCTTGACCGTGCCATCTTCTTCAATAGCTATCCACAAGGCGGGAGTCGCATCACCGCCCTTCACCTCGGTCAGTGGGCTGGGTCCAGCAGCGGGCAAATCGAGACTATCAGGATCGATCTTGGGTTCTTCATATCGGGAACAACCGGCAAGTGTAACACCAACCACAAACAGGCTTGATCCCACTACAAAACCGCGCCGTGTCAAATTGGTGATTTTGGAAGCATCCGGATTGGGTTCCGATTTATTATCTCCACCAGGAATGATCCCAATATCATGCAGAAACATCAATAATCTCCCAATCGCTTGTTTGGCATGATTGCCTCAGTTTTGATCGAGAAGCAATCGAAGGTGACATGGCCCGATAACATATCACCATGATTCACAACACAGACTAAATGGCAGCAATGCCCATCGGGAGCTCCGAAGCAATAACATCGCGGGGCAATTGTCAAAGCAGCTAACTTCTGCAATCACAGTCGTATGTCGCAAGCCTCCGCAAATTCCTTCACGCATTCCCATATCGTATTGAAGGACGGGACGGTCGCTTTCAGATGTTCGTCGGATAAAGATCTATGGCCGTGGTTGGCGCTGCCTGCATTTGATCCGATTGTGGTCCAGACGATAAATTTCTGGACCTCGGTGGAGACCGGCGCGGCGCGCGGCACATTTGATCCCACGAAATGGTCCGCTCTGACTCAGACCGAATGGACCTGCGGAGAGCCGGGAGCGGGTCATGCAACCCATGGCGTCGCTAGTGTGATGGGCGAAGAGGGTGCGCCCCGTTTCGGACTGACCTTTTTCGATAGCGATGGCGCGCTGGTCTATAGCATGAGCGGTGTAGGCGTGGTGTTTCAGACCAGAGATTTTGAAGCCTGGCGGGAGAAAGCAAAGAAGGGGATGGCGGAGCTGCCTGACACCAGTGATTTCCAGTTTGCGCCTGCAAGTGCGGTCGGTGTGGCGACGCAGGGACAGAGCTTTCTCTCTCCGTTGATCGGCCATGATAATCCCTGCGCGCTGGCTTTGATCACAAAGGAAAGCGGCTTTCCGCCCGTGCACCCCAATCTCAGTGGCTCCGGTGATCATGTGAATTCCACCCATCTTGCCGACGTCGCACGACAATTTGTCCATCTCTTGACTGGCGCAGAATCGCTGACGGTCAGTGGCGGTGAAATGCAATTCAAGCGCTATGTCGAACTGGGACACCCGTTTCTTATCGAGCTGGAGCAGCAGGACCGATCGGACAATACGGTCTCGATGGCGATTCAACAGGCAGATCGGCTGTGCGCGAATGTGACGCTAAAATATCAAGCTGGGTCATGATCCGTTAGACCGGCCAGCTTTACTCTTTGGAGATCATGTGCCAGCTTAGCCTGCTAAAGGAGACGAAGATGATCCAAAAATGGCATATGGCAAAACTCTGCGGCGCGATAAGTGTGGCGGTACTGCTACCAGCAACAGCGCTTGCAACCTTCACTGATCCGCGAACGGACAATGAAGAGATCATCGTCACCGGTAATAAGACAACCAAGGCCGCCATTGCCGATATCATCAATATCACTATAGCGCGTCCGGCGGGTGGGCGCTTTGTCGGTCAGCATGCGCGCCTGACAGCACCAGTTTGCCCGAAGATCGTAGGGCTTTCCGACGAAAATAAGCGTCAGGTTGAAAAACGGATGCGCGGTGTCGCGCTGGCTGCCGAACTGAAGCTGGCGGGTGAGATGTGTGAACCCAACATACTGGTGATGGTTGTAGAAAACGGCGAGGATGCAATTTCCTCGTTACGCCAAAAGCGACCGCGATTGTTTGGGAATATGACGAAATATGAGAGAGCCCGTCTCGCCGAAAGCGACGGACCTGCATATGCTTGGAAACGCATCCAAACTGGGTCTGCTGAGACCGGAGCGTTGCAAAACTCGGATCAAACAACAAAAATCACTTCGAATACTGAGGTGCCAGTCATGTATTCGCAGGTCAATTCCAAGGTGAAGCGCACCATCCGCATGAACGTTACCCACAGTTTTCTGTTGCTCGAAAAGGAGAAGCTGAAAGATCTCACTACGGTGCAGATTGCAGACTACGCGGCCATGCGGACGCTCCTGGACACGCGTGATGGTGCAAACAAAAAAATTCCGGTCAATTCAATCTTGACACTATTTGACCAGCCGGATGATGACGATCTGGCGCCGCAATCGGTGAGCGAGATGGATCTGATGCTGTTAAGTTCACTCTACCACACCATCAGCGATGTCTCAGCATCCGCTCAAACATCGGCAATGGCAAGCCGCATTGCGTCAGAAATCAGCGGCAAGGTGAAGGACTAGAATAAACGCGGCCCAGTCTTCTAGTCCGCCAATTCCACCTGCCGGACATCATAGCCTTCTTCATTGAGGTCAGCGATCAGGCCATCCAGTTGTGCTTTGTCCTTCGCTTCACACTCAATATCTGTGATCAAACCTTTTGCCGGCAAATTGGTGAACACCCGTTGATGGTAGACTTCGATAATATTGACTTCATGCTCGGCAAACTGCTTCACGACATTATAAAGTGCGCCTGGCTGATCGCGCAGATGCAGTCTGAGACGGGCGAGGCGACCGGACCGTGCCAGATCACGCAGAAGCACATTGGCCAATAGCCGCGTGTCGATATTGCCGCCACATAGGACTAGCCCGACTTTTTCTCCGGCAAATTTATCCTTGTTACCGAGCAGAGCCGCGAGACCAGCAGCGCCGGCACCTTCAACGACAGTTTTCTCTATTTGAAGCAACAGGCTAACCGCGCCTTCAAGCTGTGCTTCGCCAACCAGCAGAATCTCGTCGACATATTGCTGGATGATCGCTGCGGTAAACTCGGACGGGTTACGCACCGCAATACCTTCGGCCAAAGTGTCACCGCCAGGCGTAACATCCTTGCCATTGAGCTTGCCATACATGCTCGGATAAAGTGCGGCTTGCACGCCGGTCATTTTGATGTCCGGCTTCATCGCATGCGCCGCCGTTGCCATACCGGAGAATAGACCACCGCCGCCAATGGGTATGATCAGGCGATTGAGATCCGGCACAGCTTCGAGCATCTCGATCGCGACCGTACCTTGCCCGGCCGCCACATGCGGATCGTCAAACGCGTGGATATAGGTGAGGCCCCGCTGGCTAGCGAGTTCCATGGCGTGCGAATAGGCTTCATCATAATTGCCGCCTGCCATGACAATCTCCGCCCCATGACCGCGTGTCTGCTCTACTTTTACCATCGGAGTTGTGGTCGGCATTACGATGGTCGCGGGAATGTTCAGATTTCTCGCATTATAAGCAAGGCCCTGTGCATGGTTGCCAGCCGAGGCCGCGATCACGCCGGCAGACCGTTTGTCTTCATCCATCAACAGCAACGCGTTTAGCGCACCGCGCTCTTTATAGGCCGCAGTAAACTGAAGGTTTTCGAACTTTAGGAAAACTTCCGCACCCGCCATCTCGGACAAGGTAATACTCTTCAATGTCGGCGTTTGCACAACGCGGTCGCGAATGCGGGCGTGTGCAGCACGGACATCGGCATAGGTGAAGGATGGAAGCGAGCTGGTATCTTGGTCTGTCATAATGCCAGAGGCCCTAACCCATCTGGTCTTTCAGGGAAACAATGATTATGCGAGTAAGCTATGGCAAAAATTGCATTTATCGGAATTGGCGTAATGGGTGGGCCTATCGCGGCGCATCTCGCCCGGGCTGGGCATGATCTGACAGTCTATAATCGGACCAGATCAAAAGCTGAGAATTGGGTGTCTGAACATGGCGGAACATTTGCACCTAGTCCTGCAGAGGCGGCCAAAGACGCGCAAATTGTTATCACCTGTGTCGGCAATGATGATGACTTGAGTGCGGTGACAATGGGCCGCGATGGTGCTTTTGGAGCGATGCAGAGCGGGAGTCTTTTCATCGATCATACAACCGTGTCGGCCCAGATTGCGCGGCAATTGTCGGTGGAGGCGCAGGCGCGCGGTATCCATGTCGTCGATGCGCCGGTATCGGGCGGACAGGCCGGTGCCGAAAATGGCAAGCTGTCGATCATGTGTGGCGGTAGCAAGGAGGCCTTTGCCGCTGCAGAGATCATCATGGATGTCTATGCTGCACGTATTGTGCATGTTGGCGGACCCGGGGCAGGGCAAACGACAAAGATGTGCAATCAGATTGCAATTGCAGGAGTATTGGAAGGATTGTCTGAAGCCCTGCGCTTTGCGCAGGCCAGTCGATTGGACCTTGATAGAGTCTACGAATCGATTTCCGGAGGGGCAGCGCAAAGCTGGCAAATGGATAATCGCTGGGCCACCATGGCAAAGGATGAGTTTGATTTCGGTTTTGCGGTGGACTGGATGCGCAAGGATCTGGGGTTGGCGCTCGAAGAAGCACGGACCAATGGATCAACCTTGCCGGTAGCCGCTCTGGTCGATCAGTTTTACGCAGAAGTGCAAGCAGCCGGGGGCGGCCGCAATGACACCAGCTCGCTGGTGTCGCGATTGCCCAAGAGCAAAACATAGGGCGCTTTGCGGAAGTCTGAAGTAAAGAGAGTTTAGGGGATAGTGATGCGTATTTTTTCAACGATGAAAGCGGCGATGGTTCTTGGGGCGGCATTGCTGTTTGTCGAGATGCCCGCCGCCGCTGATAGCCTGATTGAGAATGTCAACGGCATGACCCTTAATGATGGGGGCAAGCTTGTCCGCTTCACCGCCATGGTTATTGATGATGAAGGTCGGGTAAAGAAGCTTCTGGATCGCAAAGACAAGCGGCCAGAAGGTGTCGAATTCCAATTTGATGGTAAAGGCAAGACGCTGATACCCGGGTTCGTTGATGCACATGGTCACGTTATGGGATTGGGTTTCTCTGCACTAACCCTGGATCTATCCGGGACAAAGTCGCTCGCTGAAGCGCAAGCGGCACTAAGCGCATATGCTGCAAAATATCCCAATCGCCCATGGATTATCGGCGGCGGATGGAATCAGGAAATCTGGGGGCTCGGTCGTTTTCCGACTGCGGCTGAACTGGATGCGGTTATCCCTGACCGCCCGGTATATCTGGAGCGGGTTGATGGTCATGCTGCGTGGGTCAATAGCGTTGCAATGAAAACCGCAGGTATCACTGCTGCAACAAAGGCTCCATCAGGCGGAGCAATTGAGAAGAGCGGTGGCAAACCGAGCGGCATCTTTGTCGACAAGGCGCAAGGTCTGTTTGCCAAGGCAATTCCAGCACCACGCCCGGTAGAAAATGATCTTGCACTGATGAAAGCGCAGGAAATATTGTTGTCGCAAGGCGTGACGACCATAGCCGACATGGGAACGTCCATTGAACAATGGCAGAGCTTTCGTCGGGCCGGCGATAAGGGACAGTTGAAAGTCCGGATCATTTCCTATGCCGGTGAAATAGATAATATGATTGCCATTGGTGGACCCGGGCCTTCGCCATGGCTCTATGATGATCGCCTCAAGCTGGCTGGTGTGAAGCTTTACATTGATGGGGCATTGGGATCACGCGGTGCGCTTTTGAAAGAGCCCTATGCCGATAGGCCAGGTGAGAAGGGGCTGGCTCTGCTGACTTCTGCACAACTGAAGAACAAGATGAGCCGAGCGGCGATGGATGGTTTTCAAACCGCGGTTCATGCGATCGGTGATAAGGCCAATGACGAGATTCTATCCGCTGTGGAAGAACTGCAATATACGTTCAAGGGCGATCGGCGCTGGCGGATAGAGCATGCGCAAATTGTTGATCCAGCAGACTTGCCCAGAATTGCGCAGACGGGAACGATTGCATCAATGCAGCCGGTCCATCAGACATCAGATCGCCTGATGGCTGAAGCAAGGCTGGGTCCTGATCGTCTGGATGGTGCTTATGCATGGAAGTCGATACTCGAATCGGGCGCGAAATTGGCCTTTGGAACGGATGTTCCCGTCGAATCGTCCAATCCTTTCGCCGGATTGGCCGCGGCTGTAACGCGAGAAGATGCGAATGGAGAACCATTTGGTGGTTGGCTCCCCGGCGAACGTCTGACCCGTGAGGAGGCGTGGCAGGCTTATACCATAGGTGCCGCTTATGCCTCCTTTGCCGAGGACAGAATTGGCAGTCTGACAAAGGGAAAACGGGCGGATTTCTTGATCATTGATGCTGATATCATGCTTGCATCACCGCAAGCGCTTCGCGAACTCATTGTGGAGCAGACATGGATTGCCGGACGACCGGTCTATGTAAAGGCGGATTGATGACCGTCTGAATATCTTGCGGCCAAAACAGTTAGTCGAGATTTACCGTTTAATACTTGCGTTTAGCGCTCGTCAAACGTATTGAATTGACAATAGCGGATGCAACCATAAAGAGTCGCGCGGCGTTATTGCCCTGTCAGGGGGGTAAAGCTAATTTTAGCTTGTTCCTTGATATCGATTAATATTCTGATTGGAGTATATAATGAAGTTCAACAAGTTGGCCGCCTCCGTAGCAGCCGTTTCCCTCATGACTGCCCCTGCAATGGCGCAAGCCGTTCAGAGCACAGCTCCAGTTGCAGATCGCATTGGCGCGACAGTCGATACAGAAGCTGAGAAGCTCGAAGGCAGCACCGGTATCATCATCGGTGTATTGGCTGCAGCAGCAGTTATCGCTGGTATTATCATCATTGCTGATGATGACGATGACGAGCCTACAAGCCCTTGAGGTTTGAAGAGATATTAAAAAGAGCGGGGCGTTTATCGTCCCGTTTTTTTTGCCTGAACAAATGATTTGTGATGAAAATCGTAGCACTTTTACATCGTGGTAAATTGACTTTTCATTACTGCTGACAAGAGGCATATTGCGTTTACTGATTCTTAGTTATCAAATATAAGGCGTTCATCTGTGACTGCACCGGTCCGTTTTCCAAGATTTTTTGTGACAAATCCAAGTCCGTGCCCTTATTTGCCAGGTAAGAGCGAGCGAAAGGTTTTCACGGAACTAAGCGGTCCGCATACGGATGAACTGAATGATGCACTGGGGCGCATAGGGTTTCGTCGCAGTCAAAATGTGGCCTATCGGCCAAGTTGCCTCGACTGCAAAGCCTGCGTGTCGGTCCGCGTTATGGTCGACGAATTCAAGCCCAATGCCACCCAGCGCAAATTGTTGCGGCGCAATCAGGACCTAGTCGTCGAAGCTTGCGAGCCTTGGGCGACAGAGGAGCAGTTTTCATTGCTGCAGAAATATCTCTCCAAACGGCATCCCGGCGGCGGTATGACCGAGATGGACGAGATGGACTATTCCGACATGATCGAGCAATCGCCGGTCAAGAGCTATGTGGTTGAATATCGTGAACCGTCTGTCAACGGTGTTAAGGGCCGCTTGGTTGGTGCATGTTTAACCGACCAGCAAGGTGACGGTCTGTCGATGATTTACAGTTTTTTTGATGCCGATCACCCCAATCGGGCCGGTCTTGGCAATTTCATCATTATGGATCACATCCTGCGCGCGCGCAAAGCCGGATTGCCTTATGTCTATCTCGGCTATTGGGTCAATGGATCGAGCAGGATGGAATATAAAATCCGTTTTCAGCCGCTCGAACAATTGGGGCCAGAAGGATGGCGGCGATTTGATCCGAAAGTTGATCTGAAAACGCCGGAGTAATTTCCCTCACGGTCCTTGTCCGACCCAGACCAGCCGAGACCAAATCACAAACAAAAAGCCCGCCGATCATCTCCGATCAGCGGGTTTTATTAAGTGTCTCTGCTACTCAATCGCAATAGAGGCAGCATTCCTGTTGGCAGCCCTTGACCGGTGCCGGAGCATGCCGTTTCGGCTTTGGCTTCCAGACTCTCTTCGGAGCTGGCTTCCAGCGTTTTTTGGCCGGTTTCGCTTTGGTGTAGATGACCTCCTCATCAATATATGTCGTCGTGGTGGTCGTCGTTACTGGCGCTGACTGAATGACAATGGTTGTCACAGCCGGCTGGTAATAGGCAGGATAGTAATATCCGCCTTGCCACCCGCTCGGATATCTTTGCTGAGTCCGATAGTGGCGGCGCGGAGCTGGTGCGCGATAGTCCACGCCTGGTGCTTGGGTGTAGTCGCCATGTGCCCGCTCATTCTGGCCGTATTTTTTGAGCAATTTGCGACACCGGTCGGTGCCTTGGTCAATTGCTGCTCCGGCCAGGGCGCCAACGCCGCCGCCGATCAGAGAGCCGCCCAACCGGTTTCCGCGTCCTGCAATCCGATTGCCAGCCAATGTACCAATGGCACCACCGACAACGGCGCCGCCAATGCCGCTGCTTTTCTTGCAGCGTTCCAGATAGGCGAGCTCTTCGTCGCGTTCGCTATAGCGTCGATCTTGGTAGCGTGGGGCCTCGCGCACCGGGGCTTCATTGCTCCAATGTGGTGCGCTGTCGGCATAGCTGGCACCGACCTGAGACGCATTGCCGTCGCCGATGAAAGTGCCCGAATATTGGCCTTCATAAACTTTGCCTTCGGCATCGCGATAGGTGCCCTGCCAATCGCCTTTATAGCTGCCATCTTCACGATAGGCACCGTTCCAGTCGCCCTGATAGGTTGATGAACCGCCATGTGCTCCCGAGGGGGTAGCGATAACCTGGTCATCTTCCATGAACACGCTGTCATCATATTTGGCCTGACCAGCGCGATAACCGTCATTATAGCCCTGATTATAACGATCCCAATCGAGATTATTGACGCTGTCGTAAACCACGCCACGGCGGTCGGTCAGCACAGCGTCATTATAATAGCGGGACCAGCCATAGCCGACGGAGGGTCGGCTCAGGCCGTAATTGCCATAGTTCGCGATGAAGAAGCTCGGCTGGATAAAGGTGCGGGGCAGACGGAAACCCCGGTGCGGCCGCTTGTAACCGCGCCGATTGTGAATGCGCCCCATGCGAACTCTGGCGCCATCACGGAAGTGCCGCCCGCCGCGCATTGCATGGCGCATATGTTTACCGCCCATGCGGTGTATCTTTTGGCCACCCATGCGCGTCATCTTTTTTGCGCCTTCCACACCAGACACGAGCGCTGCTGCGGAAACAAAAGACATATCTACCAGTGTCTGGTCTGCAGCGCTGCCCGGCACCGAGTCGATGGCTGCGGATGCCGCTGCCGGCATCATCGCCAAAGCGCCAGTCAAGCCAGCAAGTAAAAGGGTCTTCATGGTTAACAACTCCCTGTTATGACCCGTGCGCCAGGCACGGTCACCGTGTAATGGTTAACCAATAGTTATCATTTTGAGGGGTGATTGGCCATTAGCAGCTTGTAAAATAGGGGAGTTTCCGAGGACTGTCTCGAAATGGGGCAATCTGGTTTACGGCCTGTTAACCAAGCTTGTTCGCAATGGCTGCGACCAGTTTCGTCATGCCGGCTTCATCGTCGGCTGAGAAACGATTGGGCAGGGGGCTGTCGAGATCAAGCACGGCTATGACCCGTTGATCCGCGCAAACCGGGGCCACCAGTTCGCTCCGACTATCAGCGTCGCAGGCGATGTGCCCCGGGAAAGCATGAACATCAGCCACACGTTGTACCTGATTGGTTGCCGCAGCGGCTCCGCAAACCCCTTTGCCCATTGCGATCCGGATACAGGCACTCTTGCCCTGAAACGGGCCGAGAACCAGTTCATCATCCATCACCCGGTAAAATCCCGCCCAGTTAAGATCTGGGATATATTGCCAGATCAAGGCCGAAATATTGGCCATATTGGCTATAGCATCAGGCTCGCCATCGGTCAGCGCAAGTGCAGCTGTGATGAGGTCGCCATATAAGATATCCGGAGACTGATCGGTTGAGATTGAGAAATCATACATAATAAGCCCGCTACCAGTTCTTAGGGGCGACGTTCAAGCCGATTTCTTTGCAGATCGATCCAAAAGAGGTGGGCATATGTTTGCGCTAGGAAACGTAAAGGGCGCAAAAGCAGGTGTTGGTAATGTCAAAAAAAAGGGCGTTGGGAGAACGCCCCTTCTCTTCGCGAAGAAGACTTGATTACATGTCAAAGCCCAATGTGATCCCCCAGCGTCGAGGTGGACTGATATTATGGAAGCTGAACAATCCGCCAACCGGTGTGAAGGATACCTCATATAGTTCATTGTTGAGGTTCTTGACGAAGACCGAGACATAGAATTGATCTCCCGGAACATCCCATTTCACGCTGGCATCGATCACATCATAGGATGAGATACGGCCATTCGGCGTGCCGGCGGTCAGCAGATTTTGCTTGCCAACATGGGTCCAGTCGCCCCGGAAGGTCAAAAGTCCGGCATCACCGAGGTCGGCGGCGTAGCTGATGCCTCCACCCAAGGTCCACTTTGGCGCCCTTGATATATCGCGATCCGCATTGTCTGTGATTATACCATCACCATTCAGGTCGGCTGAATATTCATCATAGCTGGCATTATTATACCCGGCTGAAAAATCGAGGTTCAAACCATCGATCGGAACTGCGGAAACTTCCAGCTCAAACCCTCTGACGGTCGCGCTGGCGGCATTGTCGGTCACAGTCTCTTGGTTATTGCCGCCCGTTTGGTTCTCTAGCGTCCGAATGACCGTGCGCTGGAGATCATCATATTTGTTATAATATACTGCGAGATTGGTCCGCAAACGGTTGTCAAACCAGTCCGCCTTGATGCCACCTTCAAATGCATCGACGCTTTCTTCATCAAATGGTCCCAGAGCACCCGGAGTGCCTCCGCGTCCGTTGAATCCACCGCTTTTGAAACCTTTCGAATATTTGGCATAGATCAGAATATCATCGCTGGCCTGATAGTCGATACCCACGGATGGTCCAAAATTTGACCAGCTTTCATCCAGCTCAAACACAGGGCCAAGATTGGGGAAAGGTGTGAACAGAGTCGCAAAAAAGTCTTTCTTTTCTGTCGTAAAGCGTCCGCCAAGCGAAATCCGCAATTCGGGAGTAATATTATATTCCGCCTGACCGAAAATCGCGAAATTCTTGTGGGTCTGGCCAGTAATGGCGTTGTTTCTTGCGGTTACAGGACCATTGGTAATGTTCAGAAACGTGTCCCTGCGGAGGAAATATTTCTGACGGAAATAATAGAGACCGGCAATGACGTTCAGATCGTCTGTGACGTCAGCATTATACCGAAGTTCACTCGAATATTGCTCATGTGGTTGATCACGTAATGTCTCGAAAAACGGAGCCGTTGTTCCGTCCGTGTCGTTATTGTTGATATCTTTTGTCGTCTCCCGATAGTTGGATACTGACGTCAGGGTGCCTGGCCCAATTTGCCAGTTTGCCTCTGCAGTCACACCCCAGACATCAATATCGCTGCGACCCGGCACATTAAAGGCAAATGACCGGACATTTTCATCCCTTCCGAAGGAAGGAACATCGTAGAAAACCTGCAAAAGCTGGTTTGGTGGCGAAACGTTGATCGACGGGAGATTTTCGCTCCGCTCACGGCTATATTCGCCGATTATCGTCAGCTCGAAATTGTCTGTCGGTGTGAAAAGCAGCGAAGGACGAAACGTAAATGTATTGCTCTCACCAGCGGAAGTAGATCCTCTTCTGCCAGGAATTCCGGTAAATGTGTTGGTGTAGAAGCCATCAAGATGCTGCGAAAACGCGGCTACCTTGAACGCCAGAACATCATCGATCAGCGGGGCTTCGGCTGCGAAGCGGATATCTCTTTGGCCATAATCGCCAAGTGTCACGGCTCCGCGAATATCGAAATCGCCAGTGGGTCGCTTCGTGCGATAATTTACTGCACCACCGGTTGTGTTCCGGCCAAATAATGTGCCCTGGGGACCACGCAGTATCTCGACTTGCTCAACGTCAAACAGATCGAGTGAACTGTTTGCGGTTCGCGGAATATAGACACCGTCGACATAAATGCCGACCGATGGGTCCACAGTGGAGTCGGGGTCGCCATTGCCGATGCCCCGAATGAAGACCGAGACGGAACTTCCAAAATTACCGATAGTGTTGATGGTCACATTGGGCGCCCGGCCACTCAGATCGGAAAGGTCAGTGGCATTGATCCGCTCGAGACTTTCGCCGCCGAGGGCTGTCACCGCAACTGGTGCTTCTTGCAATCGTTCCGTTTTTTTTCGGGCGGTAACAACGATTTCCGCATTACCGGAACTTATCCTTGAATCTTCATCACCGGATTGTGCCATCGCTGGTACGGTAAATCCGCCCAAGATCCCAATCGCCGTCCCTATTGCAAGTTGTCGTCTGAATCTTAGACACACCTGTCCCATCATGTTCCTCCCCAGTTGCCGGCCTATTGAATTTGGCCGTTTGCTTTTTTAATTAAATGAACATACGTTTAAATAAATTTGTACTCCATAGTCAAAACTGACAGGCTGCAAACTATGGCTGGCTCAGGCATGTTTCTGACAAATACCCCTGGGCATCGGGTGAAAGAAAGAATATGAAAATGAACTACTTATCCAATGAAAATGGACCACATGCCGCCAGATTGAAAAGAATCTGGGTTCGCATTTCAGCGAGCTTCCTATTGGCATCTGCGGTTCTTATCACTGGCTGTTCCGGAGCGCCTTCATCTGACAATGAAAGGGGTGACGACAGTTCCGTTACGCTCACTGAATATCCCGAACAGGTCTATTGGGGCGATTTGCACCTCCACACGCTTTATTCATTTGATAGCTATAATTTTGGTAACAAAACACTGGGGCCGGACGAGGCCTATCGCTTTGCACAGGGTGAAGAAGTCGATGCCCATGGGGGCAGGAAGGCGAAGCTGGAACAGCCACTGGATTTTCTAATGGTCTCCGACCATGCCGAGTTTACCGGCGTGTTTCTTGGAATGGAAAAGGGTAATCCGGACATTGCCGACACGCCTTTGGGCAAAGCCTGGGCCGCCATGAATGAAGCCGGGGATACGGTTGGCCCGATGAACGAGGTTGTGGCATCGTTACAGGAAG
This sequence comes from Sphingorhabdus sp. Alg231-15, assembly GCF_900149705.1. Lineage (NCBI taxonomy): Bacteria > Pseudomonadati > Pseudomonadota > Alphaproteobacteria > Sphingomonadales > Sphingorhabdaceae > Sphingorhabdus > Sphingorhabdus sp. Alg231-15. The sequence continues at coordinate 53,118 of NZ_LT703001.1, forward strand.
GAAATGCCAAAAGACAGCCGCCTGAAAAGTTCCGGAGAACAATCTGGTCGGAACTTGTGGAAGCCGCAGAGCGGCATAATAAGCCCGGAAAGTTCACAACTTTTGCCGGCTATGAATGGACGTCCATGCCCGGCGGTGGCAACCAGCATCGGGTCGTTGTTTTCAAAGATGACAAAGACAAGACGCTCCAAACCATCCCATTTTCTGCCGCTGACAGCAATAATCCGCTCGACCTGTGGCGTTATCTGGCAAATTATGAGGAAACTACAGGCGGTGAGGTGCTGGCGATTGCCCATAATGGTAATGTGTCCAACGGCAACATGTTCGGCGACATCCAAAGTGATGGGACACCCTTTGATCAGGAATATGTCGATCTGCGTGCGCGCTGGGAGCCGCTTTACGAAACGACTCAGGTTAAAGGAGATGGTGAGGCCCATCCGTTACTCTCCCCTGACGATGAGTTTGCTGATTTTGAAACATGGGATGATACCAATATTTCTATGGTACCCCGGCCCACTGATCCGGATAAAAAGCGGGAGGTCATGCGTGGTGAGTATGCGCGTGAAGGCCTGAAGCAGGGTCTCGAATTGCAAGAACGTTTTGGCGTCAATCCATATCAATATGGATTAATTGGCAGCACCGACACCCATACTGGCCTGGCGACCGCCGATGATGATAATTTTTGGGGCAAGTTTGTTGAATCAGAGCCAGGCAAGGAGCGGATCACATCAAAAATGGGCGGGCGACTATGGGATAACTGGCGGCTGACCAGTTCCGGATATGTCGGTGCGTGGGCACGCGCGAATACCCGCGCAGAATTGTTTGCCGCTTTCAAACGCAAGGAGGTTTATGCAACCACGGGACCACGCATGGCGGTCCGTTTCTTTGGCGGATGGGATTACAAAAAAAGCGATATAGAAAAATCAGATTTTGCCGGCCTTGGATATGCCAAGGGTGTTCCCATGGGCGGTATCCTGAAACCGGGAGCAGGTTCGCCTAGCTTCATGGTTACAGCGGCCAAAGATCCCAACGGTGCCAATCTTGATCGCGTCCAGGTGATAAAAGGCTGGCGCAGTAGCGATGGCCAACTGCACGAAAAAATCTATGAAGTCCGTTTCGCCGGGGAACGCATAGTTGATCCTGCAACGGGTAAAATTCCGGCCATCGGTTCAACGGTTAACTTGACCGATGCCACTTATACCAACGATATCGGTGAGCCGTTTTTGGCCACGGTCTGGAGTGATCCCGATTTCAATCCCAAAGTTGCCGCGTTCTATTATGTCCGTGTACTGGAAATTCCAACGCCTCGTTGGACTCTTTACGATGCCGTTCGATACAAGGTGAAACCGCCAAAGGAAGTTCCATTGATCACTCAGGAGCGGGCCTATAGTTCTCCGATCTGGTATAGTCCATCATAAGGATGTTCATTTGTTCACAGGCAATTGTCTTTGTTGACCAATGTGTTCGTAATTGCGAACAGTAACCGATGAATACGAGACAAGATAACCCAAAGCCGGCCGTCAAAAGGGGACGCCCTTTCGGCAGCAATGCTGAGGACACGCGCAGGCGTTTACTTCAGGCAGCCGAGAAACATTTTAATGACAACGCCTATGCGGATGTGAGTATGGCGAAGGTTGCCAAATCTGCAGGCATGACCGGCGCGGCTATTTATAATTATTTCAGCTCGAAAGATGAGCTGTTCCAAGAAACCATTGCAAGCCGGATTCGCCTCTACAACGAAACCATCGCTGATGCTGTCTCTGGCTCTGGTTCGTGGAAAGACAAGTTCAATCGATTGGTTGATGCCGTTACTCCGATGCGGCGTGCTTCCTACGGTTTTCCTATGATCGGCAGCGTCGTCATAAATCGGTTGCAGCGGGAACCCGATAAATTCCAGGAGATCCGTGATTTGCGCGACGAATCTGCGAAAATATTCCGATCGCTTGTTGCCGAAGGCGTGGATTGCGGTGATCTGCCGGAAGATACAGACATTGCCATAACCGGCGACCTGTTGATGGCGATAACAGCAGGTGCGATGAACACAGTCTCATTTTATCATCCGTCGCTGGATAACATGGGGCCGATTATCGATTCCGTCAAAACGTTGCTTGGAACGAAGCGCTAGTATCAATTCTTTGTAAGGAAGTTCGAGTTGTTCTTTCGCATTCGGCGTTCTGCGTGTTCAATCCAGGCTTGGCTTGCCGCGCATCTTTTTGACATTAGATTTCTTCTTCTTTGAATCCACTCGCCGCGCTTTGGCGGCTCGGCTCGGCTTGGTCTTGATCCGGCGGGCGTCGCGCTGATGGGCCTCGACTAGCATGTCCTCGATCCGTTTGCGCGCTTCTGCACGATTGGCTTCACGGGTGCGATGTTCCCGAACCGTTATGATTAGTTCCCCATTGCTGGTCATTTTGCGCCCGGCCAGCGAGCGGAGTTTACGAAACGCAAAAGGAGGCAGACGCAGCGCATAAATGTTAACGCGCATCTGAACGGCCGTCTCGACTTTGTTAACATTCTGACCGCCGGGACCAGAGGCCGCCAGAAATGTCTCGCTGATCGCGCTAACGGGAATGTTGAAGGTCATAAGATATCTTTAGTCGATGAAAAAGGAACGGCATAGAGGCTGTTCGCTCAGTCTCAAATCGTTTGTCATGATAAGCGCAGTTCTGAAATTTTGATGGAAAAAATGGTTTGAAAAACCATGCGAGCATCATTTTTGGGCTATTTGCATGACAAAAAGTTAAATTTTTTTCGTCGCTTATCAGAGTCTTGAAACGACTCATTTCTGCGGCTTACAGAGTCAGAGGCCTCCCGCGACTCGTGCTGAATCCTAGATTAATCTAAAATTAACCTTTTACGTTCATCTGTCTTATGGTTAATAAATGATCGAGGGGCTTCGGGAGTGTACTCGATGCTAATGCGTAAACTAAGAAAAGGGGCTGCCCAATGCGTGTGCTGCTGATTGAAGATGAGCCAACAACTGCAAAGGCTATTGAGCTGATGCTGACGACCGAAGGCTTTAATGTATACACAACGGATCTGGGTGAAGAAGGCCTCGATCTGGGTAAGCTATATGATTATGACATTATATGTCTCGATCTGAACCTGCCCGACATGCATGGTTATGATGTCCTCAAAAAACTGCGTGTCGCCAAGGTGCAGACACCGGTTCTCATTCTTTCCGGTATCAGCGAAATGGACAGCAAAGTGCGTTCATTTGGATTTGGTGCCGATGATTATGTGACCAAGCCTTTCCACCGGGAAGAGCTGGTTGCTCGTATTCACGCTGTTGTGCGCCGTTCGAAGGGCCATTCGCAGTCGGTCATTCGTACCGGCAAGCTTGCGGTGAACCTGGATGCCAAGACTGTTGAAGTCGATGGTAACCGCGTGCATCTGACCGGCAAGGAATATGCGATGCTTGAGCTGCTTTCACTGCGCAAAGGCACGACGCTCACCAAGGAAATGTTCCTCAACCATCTTTATGGTGGCATGGATGAGCCCGAACTCAAGATTATCGACGTGTTTATTTGTAAGTTGCGTAAGAAACTGGCTCTTGCTTGCGGTGGCGAGAACTACATCGAAACCGTATGGGGCCGTGGCTATGTTCTTCGTGATATGGAAGAAGAAGCCGGACATGAGGTACAGGTCGCTTAAGACTTTTAGTTCACTACCCAGAAAAATATCGGCGGGACCCGCGGGTTCCGCCGTTTTTTTATGCTATGGCAGTGTCCAGATACCAGCGCTGTTCCCCTTCTAGCGCAAGGGCTGTCAGCTTTTCGGTATAATAGGCTCCGGTATCAATCCCGATACGGTTCCCCTTTTCGACCACGTCATCATTAATCGTGTGACCATAGACAATCACTTTTTCATGCGGTTCATCAATTGACAGAAACTCGTCCCGTATCCATCGCAAATCCTTTGGCTTTTGCTCATCAAGAGACACGCCTGGACGAATGCCAGCATGCACAAAAGCATAGTCACCGATGACAATTTGATTTTCAAAGGCTTTGACAAAATCGATATGATGCGACGGTATGAGATCCGGTAATCGCTCCGCCAATGCGGCGTTGTCGAGATCCATATATTCCCGCATGCTGATTTCGTAGCTGAGAATGGTTTCCTTACCCCCGATGCGATTGAAAAAGCGCGTGGCCTTTTCGCTGCCAGTAGCGGCGGCCAGATAGACTTCCTCGTGATTGCCCATCAGGAAACGGACATCGCCCAATTCATTCTTGAGCTGAATCGCAGTTTCGAGGACGCCAGCGCTGTCCGGTCCGCGATCGATCAGATCGCCGAGAAAGATAATCTCACTGTTGATATCACCGCGTTTCGCATCATCATCGATGATTTTCTCGATCAGCTGTTGCAGCAAATCATTGCGGCCATGGATGTCGCCAATGGCATAGATGCGACGGCCTTCTGGCACAGCTGCGCTGTCCAGGGGGCGGGGGGGAGTTTTTTTGCTAAATAGGCGCTTCAACATCGTGCCGGCGTATTTCGTTTCATTTGCTCATAGTTCAAGAGTCGGACGCCATTATCGGCGCCTGCCTCTTTCCTATATAGTTTTTTGGATGAATGGGTAGTTTAGAATATTAGCTTTCAACCGTGAAGCTGAGGCCCGCACTGGCTTCCAGCCTTTTGGTGAGCTTTTTCCCCATCAAGGCGCCGGGCGTCCATACGCCGCCACCATGTTTGTTGCCGTCCAAGGCAATACACAAGGCGGACTCGGCGATCATTTTACACGTTGAGCCATAGCCAGGATCCTTGTCGCCCTTCACGCAAAGGGTTGCGGTTTCACCATCCGCTGTTTCGCCCAGAAACAGTACATCATAAAAGCCGTTTTCGCGCTCTTCCTTGGTCGGACCTTCACCGGGTTTCGGCGCATCATCACCCCCCATTGGATTGGCCTTCGCTAGCATTTCCGCGGCCTGCTTGCCCAATTCACCGGGGCTGGTGACGACCATTTCGTCATATCGGAAGTCTTCACCATAAGGAAAATCGAGCAGGAAATTGGTGCGGTGGACATTTTTGGTGTTGATCGGTGCCATGATGAAAGGTGCGACCCAGCTATCCAGTGCCTTGTCCTTTTTCGGGATCATCATATTAGGCTGATCTGGCCCTTCAAATCCAGGTGTGAGACCAAAGCTGCTCGCCAGAATCTTCACAAGACCGGGGTTTTTGGCAATGGCTTTCATGGTTTCCTTGAGGCTCGCTGCCGTGCCGCCGGAGAAGGTGCCTTCCATTGCACGTACCCGGCCTTTTACGCGGGTTGCTGGCTTGCCAAAGCATTTCTTCATCTCTTTCTGCAGTGCCAGAACACCCAGATCGAATGGAATGGAGTCAAAGCCACATGAAAAACAAATCTGCGCACCAGATTTCTCGGCGGCTTCCTGATGCTCGTCAATCTTCTCACGCATCCAGCCAGGTTCACCGCACAGATCGACATAGTGGGTGCCATGCTGAACACAGGCTGCGACCAATCCATCACCGTAAAGCTGGTATGGGCCCACAGTGGTCAGAATAACGCTGGCCCGGCTTGCCAGCATATCAATGGAGGCCGCATCATCGGAATCCGCCACAACCAATGGCGTTTCCTTTGGCGCGCCGATGAGGTCCCGAACTTCTTCGAGCTTTTCCTGGGATCGACCGGCCATTGCCCATTTCGGAGCATCTCCACCAACGCCATATTGCTGCGCCATATATTCGGCGACCAGACGGCCTGTATAGCCTGTTGATCCGTAGATTATGACATCAAATTCCCGTGCGTCGGACATAGCGCCCCTCCTGATTTTCGGTTTTGTTTCGAAACGGTCTTATGACTTAGAGTTTTGGCAGAGTCACGCCTCTTTGCCCCATATATTTGCCCGAGCGCTCGGCATAGCTGGTCTCACAGGGTTCGTTGCCCTTTAGAAACAGGAACTGGCAGGCGCCTTCATTGGCATAGATTTTTGCGGGCAGGGGTGTGGTATTGGAAAATTCGAGCGTGACATGACCTTCCCAGCCCGGCTCGAGAGGCGTTACATTCACAATGATACCGCAGCGGGCATAGGTTGATTTGCCAAGGCAGATGACCAGAACATCGCGCGGGATTCGGAAATATTCAACCGTACGGGCCAGGGCAAAGCTGTTCGGCGGGATGATACAGCAATCGGTTTTCCGGTCGACCAGGCTGTTGGCATCAAATTGTTTGGGATCAACCACTGCGCTGTTCACATTGGTGAAAATCTTGAACTCGTCGGCAACCCGGGCGTCATAGCCATAGGAGGAGAGGCCATAGCTGATACAGCCATCGCGCTTCTGGCCTTCCACAAACGGTTCGATCATTCTGCTTTGATTGGCTTCCTGGCGGATCCATTTGTCGGAAAGTATGCTCATGTCTGTCTTTCTTTTGGAATTATGCCCGCTTCATGCCAGCAAGATTAGGGCCGCACAACATTCCAGTTAACCGGCCCGTCAATGCCGCTGACCCGGCGCATGTCTGATGCCCGCCACATAACCCATGGCTTGGTTGCGTAGTCGGGGGGAAAGAAATTGCTTTCGAGCCAGAACGTGCGCCTGATCCCGCTGCTGATATTATAGTCTTCCTCAAACTCCTGAGAGATGATGATGACCGCCGGTTTGCCACTATGGCCCTCAATCTGGTTCAGGAATGTGTTCAGTTCGCTGAGAACCAAGGCTCGTCCCGGTCTGTCCTTGCAGCCATTATCAAAGGCAAGCCGGACGGCTGGGGGAAGGATATTTTCTTCCCGGGGCACCGTAGTGACAAATATTGTAGCCTGATCCGTGGCCAGGCGACACAAGCTATATTCATGGACCGCGCCATAGCGAATACCTGCGTCGCGCGCGCCTTTGATATTGGCAGCGAATGCCGGGTCGCGATCTTCAGCGCCGTTGGTTGCCCGAATATAGGCGAAATCAACACCAGTTGCGCCAGCCACATGCCAGGTAATGTCACCATGGCTCGCATCCACTGAGATGCCCTGAACCGGATATTGATCGCGTGGCGGAGCCCATCCTATGGCGAGATTGCGAAGGACAAAGGCGATGATCATCAAGGCGATGATGATCAGGCCGACCCGCAGCACGGTTTTTTTTCTGTTTTGACTGGCCACCCTATTTCCCTGACGCACTCATCAACTACTCAATTAGCAAACTGCTCTTTCTGGCAGAGAATCGACTAATTCTTGATATGCAATACACAGATCAATGTGAAGAGGCGACGGGCGGTTTTGAAATCGACTTCGATTTTTCCTTCGAGCCGGTCGGTGAGCAACTCCGCACCATGATCATGCACGCCGCGACGCGCCATATCGATCGTCTCAATCTCCTGTGCTGTGGCCTTGCGAATGGCTTGGTAATAACTGTCACAAATCGCGAAATAGTCGCGGATCGGGCGGCGGAATCGGCCCAATGCCAGGATCAGGGTTTCAAGTGGCTCACCATTTTCACGGGAAATGGAAATGACCAGTCGGCCTTCCTGCACACTTAGGTGAAGATTATAGGGGCCGACATAGCCATCTTCGTGTTCCCGTAGGGGTTTAAAGTGATTTTCCTCGATCAGATCGAAGATCGCAATGCGCCGCTCCTGCTCAATATCGGCATTGCGCCACAAGATGGTGGCCTCGTCTAGTTCAACATTTATGATGCGCGGTTCCGACATTCAGGCTCTGTTGCCGCAGCACTGGGGCTAGGACAAGTTTTTTTGCAGTGCGGTAGAAAAACAAAAGTCATTTATCCACAAGTCTGTCCCCGCTTGTTTGAGAAAATTACCGGAACGCCCCTTGCTCAGAATCGTTTGAGCGTGAATGATGCAGCCATGGCCGAGTTAGTTCGATTTGATGCAGTTGAAGAAGAATCCCAGCGCCTGCCCCGCAATGTCGAGGCAGAGGCGACATTTCTGGGCGCGTTACTGATTGATAACCGCGTTGCTGAGGATGTGCAGATCAAATTGCGGCCAGAACATTTCTATGAACCGTTGCATGGCCGGATCTACGAACAGGCACTAAAGCTGCTCGACCGAAATATGGTCGTCACACCGGTCACGTTAAAGCCGTATTTTGAAGCCGATGAGGCGATGAAGGTCCTCGGCGGCCCATCTTATCTTGCCAAATTGACGGGTGATGGAGCCGGATTAATTGGTGCGCGAGATTTTGCGGATCAGATTTATGATCTTGCGCTGCTGCGGGAACTGGTCAATGTTGGCCGAACCTTGGTGGATAATGCGCTGGATACCAGCGAAACGGTCGATCCAAAAACCCAGATTGAGGAAGCCGAATCGTCGCTCTACCGCGTCTCTGAAGGTGAAGCGCAGGAAGGCGGCGTCAAATCCTTCCTGGCCGCGTCGACCGAAGCGCTGAACAATGTTGAACGCGCTTTTAACAGCGGCGGCAAAGTATCTGGGATTACCACGGGCCTGACCGATCTCAATGCCAAAATGGGCGGCCTGCACCGGTCTGACTTGCTGATTTTGGCGGGCCGTCCAGGCATGGGTAAAACCTCGCTTGCCACCAATATCGCTTTCAATGCCGCGAACCGCTATCGCCGCGATGTTCAAGATGGGATAGCGCCTGAAGATACGTTGGGTGCCAAAACCGCTTTTTTCAGCCTTGAGATGTCGGCGGACCAGCTGGCAACGAGAATCCTGTCCGAGCAGGCAGAGATTAGCTCGGAAAAACTGCGTATGGGTGCGATCAGTCGAGATGAAATGCACCGCCTGGCGCTAGCGTCCCGGGAATTGCAGGATTTGCCGCTTTACATCGATGACACGCCCGGCTTGACCATTGCAGCCTTGCGCACGCGGGCACGGCGCTTGCAAAGGCGCAGTGACATCAACTTGATTGTCGTCGATTATCTTCAGCTACTGCAGGGTTCGGGCCGGGCTAATGATAACCGCGTTAACGAGATTTCGGAGATTAGCCGAGGTCTCAAGACTCTCGCCAAGGAACTCAATTGTCCGGTGGTTGCTCTCTCCCAGCTTTCTCGCCAGGTGGAGAGCCGCGAAGACAAACGTCCGCAGCTGTCCGATTTGCGTGAGTCCGGTTCGATCGAGCAGGATGCCGATATTGTGATGTTCATTTATCGCGACGAATATTACCACCTCGCCGTGAAACCGGACGATCCTGACGAAAATTCGACCGAGGAACAAAAAGCCAAATATCTTGCCTGGGAAACCGACCATCAAAGCAAGGTCGGAAAAGCGACCGTGATCGTTGCCAAAAACCGCCAAGGTTCAACCGGCAATATCCAACTGAGCTTCCTGAGTGAGTTTACCAAATTTGGTGATCTGGCCTATGGCGATGGACCCGAGGAATATTAGCTAATATCACCGGCTTTCGGCATCAAGGCTGCTCTCACGCCAGTCCTTCGGGAAATCCATGACGGAGCACCGGTAAGTGATCGGGAAGTGACCTCTCGTCAAACGGCGCCGCTTTGGGTTTTCAGCATGGAATATTCTGACATCAGGCCTTTGAACAGACTGTAGCAACATACCAACAAAACCAGCGTAAAGGGCAAGCCGCTGGCAATCGTGCCCGCCTGCATTGCCCCAAGCGCGCCGGCACCTCCACCAACCAGCAGCGCGGCTGCGGCCAGTCCTTGCAATATGGCCCAGAAAATACGCTGCGCAACAGGCGCATCTGTTCTGCCGCCAGCGGTTATGGCGTCAATGACCAAAGATCCGGAATCAGATGATGTGACAAAGAACACGATCAACAGAATGATGGCGAGCGACGAGGCAATATAGGGAAAAGGCATGTTCTCCAGCATCTGGAACAATACAAGCGGGGCTTCGCTGATGCCCGCTGGCAGCTGGCCGATGCCATCCTTTATCTGTTCTATTGCGGTCACACCGAATGTTGTGAACCATATGATTGCAACAATCACCGGGACCACCAGCACCACCGTCAAAAACTCACGGATGCTGCGGCCTTTGGAAATGCGGGCGATAAACATGCCAACAAAAGGTGACCAGCTCACCCACCAAGCCCAATAGAAGATCGTCCAGCCGTGATACCAGGCTTTGTCCTCGCGCCCCGTCCAATCGCTTAATGGAACCGCATATTCAGCATAGCTTGCGATAGCCGCACCAAAGCCGCTCATTATCTGTAACGTTGGACCCGCTACAAAAACAAAGGCGAGCAGCGATGCCGCCAAAACCATATTGATGTTGCTCAGCAGTTTGATGCCACCATCCATTCCGCGCACGACCGAAACGGTCGCAAGTCCGGTAATGACTGCAATGAGCAAGAGTTGTGAGGTTAAATTGGCCTCAATTCCAAAGAGAAAAGACAGGCCGGTTGCGGCTTGCTGTGCGCCAAGTCCCAAAGACGTTGCCAATCCAAAAATAGTGGCAATGACTGCAAGAATATCAATGAGATGACCGGGCCAGCCCCAAATGCGTTCGCCCAACAAAGGATAAAATGCAGACCGAATGGTGAGCGGTAGCCCCTTGTTAAATGCAAAAAAGGCAAGGGCTAGGCCGATTACGGCATATATTGCCCAGGGCGTCAGGCCCCAGTGAAAGACTGTCGCGCCAAGCGCCAGATTCATCGCTTCCGGTGTGCGCGGTTCAACATTGAGCGGGGTTCCGCCCCAGTTCGTATAATAAGCCACTGGCTCTGCCGACCCATAAAAGACCATGCCAATCCCAATGCCTGCAGAAAACAGCATGGCGATCCACGAGGCAGTTCCGAATTCGGTTTTGGCGTCTGATCCACCCAGGCGGATTTTGCCCAATGGCGAGATCGCGACTGCGACGCAGAAAAGCAGCACGAAATTGGATGCAATTACGAAGAACCAGTCAAAATGCTCAAGTGTCCACGCTTTGGTTGCTTCTAGTCCGGTATTGGCGGTTTCTGGAAAGGCCAGAGCCAAAACCACAAATGTCATTGTCAAAGCGGCACTGATGAAAAACACCGGATTGTGCATTTCCAGGCCGAAAGGATTTACATTATCCTGACCCGCTTCATAGTCGGTTTGATAATCGCCATCGATCATTTTTCCTGAGACGTCTGCCGTTGCACTGGCTGTCGCTGTCTTTGTTCCGCTCACTTTTGAGGCTCCAATATACTCTGTCCCAACGCATCTTTCAGCGGCTCTAAATGTGATTCATAATGGCGCCATAGGTCGACGCTTGCTTTGGTGATGGGTTGGCGGACCTGTTCTGAACTGGCGGTGCGGACGGCGCGCTCTGTCCGGTAAAAATCAATACAGGCTTGCTCGAAAGGCAGGTCGAGATAATCGAGCATCCGGTGAACTTGGCCCTCAAGATCATCCAGCACATCTTCATGTTGAACACGCAGCACCGCTCCCGGCAGCACGGCGTCCCAATGGGCCATCAATTGCACATAGTCGCTGTAATAGCGGCCGACTTCGGTTAAACCGTAGGTGAATTCCTGGCCCTCGGCGAAGAGCTGCTTGAACCCGGAAAAGCAGCACGCCATCGGTTCCCGTCGCGCGTCAATGATTTTTGCATTGGGCAGAATGAGTTTGATCAGGCCGATATGCCGAAAATTATTGGGCATCTTGTCGATGAAATACGGCGCCCCTTGACGGTGGATGCGTGTGCTGTCGATGAAATCCTGTCCCATGTCGCGTAACTGCTGGGCATCGAGATCATGAAGATTATCGGGATATAGAGAATCATTGCTTGCGTGTTTCTGTCGCCGCAACCGGTGTGCGAGCGACAATATATTTGGCAGTTCCAGTGTGCCGTCAATCTGGCTGTGGGATGCGAGTATCTGTTCGAGCAATGTCGAGCCCGCGCGCGGAAGACCCAATATGAATATGGGGTCGGGCGCATCACATCCCTTGCCCGATTGCTTCGCAAACAGGGCAGGGGTGCAGGCGGTGATCTGGTTATGCAGTTCTGCCGTCATCTGATCGGCATCATAGCGTGACTGCACCCGTTTCAGCTCGTTGCCGCGCTGATAGAAGCCGAAGGAAGTGTCATAGTCTTTTCGGTCTTCATAAGCCTTGCCCAGTGCGAAGCAGATATGAATGCGGTTTTGGTAGCTCAGCCCATTGCCTTGCTCTTGCGCTTCCATCAGGCGCAGCTCTTCATCGCTGAAACGATAGGTTTTGAGGTTCGCCAGTCCATAATAGGCATCACCGTAACCGGGGTCGGATTGAAACGCTCTCTGATAGGAATCGACAGCCTCGTCATGACGTCCAAATGTCTTTAGCGCATGGCCTTTGGAGGTTAAGGTGACGGGGTCATCCGGAAGTTTCTGCAGGACTTGCTCAAACAGATCCAATGCGCGCTCATAGTCGCCGGTCTGCATAGATTCGATCGCGTATAGCGACTGAAAGACCGGGTTGGCGGTATCGCGCTGATATAATATTTCGCTTTGCTTCAGGGCTTCGGCAAATTTCTGACGCTTACGCAGGATTTGAATATAATCGATCCGGACCTGAATATTGTCCGGTTCAAATTCGATTGCGCTTTCGAGCAGAAAATCAGCATCTTCCAAAATTCCAAGGCGCGTGCCAATATCGGCAAGCAAACGCATCCCTTCTACATGATGGGGATTGGTTTGCAGGAAATGGCGGCAGGCCGTCTCCGCTTTGATTAACTTACCTTCATGCAGCAGATGTGACACGGCGACTAACGGCTTGGGCATGGCAGCAATGCGCTGTTCCTGTCCGCGCATCTCCACCGCAGCAGCGCGTTGACCCCAGCTTTCGAGAATGTCCGCTTGTGCTTTCCAGCTGGCTTGCAGCACGGGATTGCATTGGCATGCACGGCGATAGGCAGCCATGGCCTGTTCATCATCGCCAATTGCTCTGAATATATGACCTTCTTCCTGATAGGCGCGGCCAAAATCCGGAGAGAGGCTTTTTAGCTGTTCGACACTTGTAAGGGCTGTCTCATTCTGCCCCAGATAGCGCTCGCAAACTGCTTTCATGTACAGCCCGTCGATATTTTCAGCGTCATTCTGCAAGACCATCTCTGCTGTACTTAGCGCAGCCTTGAAGCGCCCCTCATACATTTGAGTGCGCGCCTGTTTTTGCAGTTCGGCAATATCGAGACTCGTTTCAGACATTTCGTCCCGGTTTTCTGTCCTTTTGAAAAAAGGGGAGGTTAACCCGTTGGTTAGCCTCCCCCTGTTGTATTGTTCCTTAATAAGTGAAGGAAACCCGTGCGCCCACAGTCAGTGGGCGATTGACGATGATGCGTGCGCGATCATTGACGAAATTGCCGCTAACTTCAGCGCGTTCGTCAGTCAGGTTTTCCCCGAATATCTCGAACGACCATTTGTCATCGGTAATACCAGCCGACAGAGCGAATGTTGTCCAACTGTCCAGATTGATCCGGTTAATCTCGATAATGTCAGTCGCAGCCGATGCAGAATGGGTGACCTGTGGCTGAACATGTGCGGTCCAATCACCAAAGACATTCCATTCATAGCGGGCCCGCAAATTACCTTGGAAACTCGGGGCAAAAGCCAGACTGCGGCCTTCAACCACGTCATTAGTAGGCGTGAGGACATCGGTAATTTCGGTATCCAATATCGAGAAAGCCGCGCTGACTGTCAAACCGTCCAGAGAATAGGGTGCGATGGTTATATCAGCCTCGACACCTTTGATTTCTGCATCCGCCGCATTGTCCGAGAAGAAAAGGTTGGTGATCGACGGATCAAGGATGGTCGTTTGCAGATTCTGAATGTCCACAAAGAAGGCATTGCCGTTAAAACGCACCTGGTTGTCGAACAATGACGTTTTCCAACCAATTTCATAGTTGGTCACATCATCAGTATCGAGCACGAACGGTACATTAAAGCCATTGGGACCTTGTGCGCCACCCGGACGGTTCAACAGTCCAGGCCGGAAGCCTTCCGAATAAGTTGCATAGAATAGCAAATCCTCGGTCGGCGTCCATGTCAGGTTGGCTTTGAAGATAAAGCCGTCTGTGGTCGCCTTGTCCGGTGCGTTTAGCGCATTAAAAACTTGCTGCGCTTGCGCTGCACTCAACCCGGCTGCCTCAATATCGGCGACCGATTGACCCAGGGTAAACGTCTGGCGGAGGGCATCATTACAGCTACCGATGAAGGTGAAGCTGCCATCGCCATCATAAAGATCACTAATATTCGTGCCGAAGGCATTCTCATCAACGCCGCTGGAGTTACAGAAAGACGAGTTTGCACTGCCTTCCAGATCTACTTCAACGTCATAATAACGCGCGCCCAGGGTAATGGCGAATTGATCCGAGATATCATAGGTCGCTTCACCAAATATGCCGAATTGCTTGTCGGTCCGGCGGATATCGTTACGGAATATAACCCCCGCTGGATAAGCGTTGGTATCCGAGATAAACGCATTGGGTTGTGAGAAGTTGGGCGGGAAAGAACCACCGAACAAATCAATCGCCGTGCTGCCGGGATAAGTGAAGTCGTTTAGCTCCAACAGTTCCAGATCGCTATAAAAACCACCAGCTGTCAACCGGATCGGATAATCGGCCGGTGTATTGAAACGCAGTTCGTGCGTCATGGCTTCGGTTTCGGTGCGGGAATTCACGAATAAATTGGGTGCCTGACAGGTGCCTGTCGGAGCGCCGCCCGGATAGGAAACCGAACCATCACAGATATAATAGGGCAGATATTGGCCAACGAACAGATAGTCGGAATAATCGACCCGTTGTGATGTTTCACGCTTGGTATAAGCGCCGGTGTAAACCAGCTCCAACGCACCAATTCGCCCTTCCAGAGTCCAGCTGGTATTGCTGAAATCATCCTCGACCTCATCGCGTTCAAAACGTTGAATTTCCAGATCATCCAAAGTAGGATCTTCAAAGAAAACACCGTCAGAATCCAGACCCTGGCGGGCATGGGCCACGGTCAGGTTCCAGTCATCGGAAAATTCATATTTGCCGCTGACCCGGAAACCCAGATATTGCGTATCGTTGAAATTCTTTTCAACCAGTGCACTATTGTCCGCCAAAATGAAGTTCACGCCGGTTAAATCAGCGCCGGCCTGCAGGCCGCCGCGGTTGGCATTCACCGGAACGCCATTGTCTCGGACTGTTCCAGCTGGACGGAAGCGTGCACTTTCGGCAGTGCTGCGTGTGCCAGCGACATTATCGATATAGCCGCCTTTATTGTCATAATAACCTACAGCGCGAATGGCGAAACGGTCGGTGACCGGAACATTTACCATGGCTTCGATGTTATTGCTCGGATCGCCACTTTTTGTGAACGACACGCCCGCTTTTGCTTTGAACTGAAACTGTCCAATGACAGGTTTGTTGGTGATCAATCGCACCGTTCCTGCCTGCGAACTTGCGCCGAACAACGTACCCTGTGGCCCTGACAGGACTTCAACACGTTCAAGATCGGCAGCGTAAACATCGAGGTTACGGCCGGGCTGTGATACCGGCTGCTCGTCGAGATACAGCGCCACGTTAGGAGCAAGGCCGGCGACGCCAGCGGTTGTCAGATTTGGTGTTGTGGAGGCGAGGCCGCGAATATAGATCGTGCTTTGGCCTGGTCCGCCGCCGCCAGCGGTGACGCCGGGTAGTTGCTGCAGATAATCGTCAAATACTGTGACGCCGAGTTGATCGAGGCTTTCTTCCCCCAATGCCTGCACTGCGACAGCAACATCCTGCAAATCTGCGCTACGTTTTGTCGCTGTAACGACAATTTCCTGTACGCCTCTGCCTTGTTCGTTGTTTTCTGTTTCCTGAGCTTGTGCCGAAACACAGCCCATAGCTGCGATGACCGCAAGCGATGCGCCCGTTTTTAGATAAATCAAATAACCCTCGTGTGGTTCTCGTTACAATTTTAGGGAAAAATACATCCGACCAGTGAAGACCTATCGAATCCATTGCAAAGCCGAAAAAAGTTGTCCCCCTGCGATATCGGCCTTCAAATGCTCTGCCCGTATAGCGATCATTTCGGGTTTGTGAACCGCTGTGTTGGTTTTATGGGTTAAGATACCCCAGAATTTCGGCGGTTGATGTTTTTCAGCATCAGGTTTTCTGCCAAAAACTCGTCTACTCAGCTGTGTGAAAAGCCAAACGGCGTATTGGCCTGACGGAAGTCGTCAGACAATATTTGTCGACCAATGGGCGGCGCAGAGCGTGCACGGCACTTTGTCCGGTGGCATAGGCGGCAGGTGACCCCTATCGGTGTTGCGTTGTCCGGATTGATATCTGGGCGGTCGCGGGTATAGATCAGCCGGTCAGCATGTTCCGCGGCACAGCCCAGTGCAATCGCCCGTTCAACTCGCTGTGTCCCAAAGGCGCCGCCGCCTGCGGTAACGGTTCTGGCAATCGAGAAGAAGCGTTCTCCATCGGGCAATTCCAGCCACTGGGTGATCACCTGACGCGGACTGCGGAAGGCCTGATGCACGGACCATAGAGGGCAGGCGCCACCATGGCGGGCAAAAGGAAAGCCGGCCCCATCGAGCCGTTTGGACACGTTTCCAGCGGGATCGACGCGAATGAAGAAGAAGGGCACGCGTTCCTGACCCGGCTTCTGGAGCGTGGTCAATCGGTGAGCGGTTTGTTCGAAACTGGTCCCGAACTGGCGGGCGAGCGCCTCGACGTCATAATGGCGTGTTTCAACTGCTTTGGCGAATGCGGAATAAGGCATGAGCAAAGCCGCCGCCGCATAGCCGGTGAGGGCACGTTTGGTCAGGCGCTCGCCGCTCTCGGTTGTAAAACTGCCTTCCTTTAACACAGCATCGATTTCGCTGTTCAACTCAAGATAGGACAGTTGCAGGGCCAGCTGGAACATCTGGCTTGCATTATCCAGCTGATCATCGATCAATATCTGGCGCCGGTGGCGATCGAGGCGCCGGGTTGCGCCCATCATGACATCGGAAGGCAGGCGGCGGACTTGCAGGCCGTGATTATCCTTGAGATGAGCGATCATGCTTTCCAGTCCATTGACGGATTCAGCCAGCCGTTCGGCGGCATCATCAATATTGGAGAAGCTGTTGCGGCGTGCGGCGAGATACCGGCGAGCCTGTGCCACCGGATCGGCAGCGTCCGGATCAACGCTGCTGCCATCACTGCGGGCGCTGGTATCTTTGTCAGCCAGTGCCAATTGCTCTTCCCGATAAGCGGTGTAAAGGCGCAGCATGGCCTCGGTAAAGCCGGGGTAGCTGGTCGCAACATCCGCCGTGTCGAGTTGCGGAAAATCAATGTCCGCGAACATCGGGTCTTTGAGTACCGCCTCCAGCCTTGCGGTATATTCCTCGCCGCCATCGCCGGCCAGTTCGGCCATGTCGATTTTATATGTCCGCGCGAGGCGCAGCAGCATATCGGCGGTAAAGGGCCGTTGATTGCGCTCCAGCAGGGCGACATAGGAAGCCGATATTTCGAGATCGGCGGCCATGTCGGCCTGCGTCAGACCAAGGTCACGGCGGAGCCTTTTGAGGCGGGGGCCCATATAGACGGGGCGTTCACTCGACATGATTGGCTCTGCGCATTTTTTTTCGACTCGTGCTGTTTGTAATATCCTTACAACTATACAACAATATTTTGTAAAGCGTTACAGTTAAACTTCACAACGCTTCGGAACCGGCTCTGTGCGGCGTAAAAGGGGGCATAGCTTCCGTGAACAACGATTCGCGGACACCGCTTTAACTGCCGAATTTTTAAAGGAGCATGACTATGTCATATCAAGAACATATCAATCAGACGAACGCGCTGATCCAGCAGCAGAACGGAACATGGGACGGTATCGATTCTGAAGCCGTTGCCCGGATGCGTTTGCAAAATCGCTTCCACACTGGCCTCGACATTGCCAAATATACCGCAAAAATCATGCGCGAAGATATGGCCGCTTATGATGCTGATCCTGCCAATTACACCCAGTCACTTGGTTGCTGGCACGGGTTTATCGGTCAGCAGAAGATGATCTCGATCAAGAAGCATTTCGGCAGCACGAAGCGCCGTTATCTTTATCTATCTGGCTGGATGGTTGCCGCTTTGCGCAGCGAATTTGGTCCGCTGCCGGATCAATCCATGCATGAGAAAACATCCGTACCTGCGCTGATTGAAGAGCTTTACACCTTTCTGCGTCAGGCGGACTCCCGTGAATTGGGCGGAATGTTCCGTGACATTGATGCGGCCCGTAACAGCGGTGACATGGTCACTGAAAAGCGTTTGCTGAACGAAGTTGAAAATCATCAAACCCATGTTGTTCCGATCATTGCTGATATTGATGCTGGTTTTGGTAACGCCGAAGCAACCTATTTGCTTGCTAAGAAGATGATCGAAGCCGGTGCCTGTGCCCTGCAAATCGAAAACCAGGTGTCTGACGAAAAGCAATGTGGTCACCAGGATGGCAAGGTCACCGTACCGCACGAAGACTTTCTCGCGAAGGTTCGCGCTTGTCGCTATGCGTTTTTGGAACTGGGCGTCGAAGATGGCATCATCGTCACCCGCACCGACTCTCTGGGCGCTGGCCTGACCAAGCAGATTGCAGTCAGCAATGAGCCGGGCGATCTTGGCGACCAATATAATAGCTTCATTGATTGTGAGGAAATTGATCCGTCAACCGCGCAAAATGGCGATGTTATCCTGAACCGTGATGGCAAGATGATGCGTCCGAAGCGTCTGCCAAGCAATCTCTTCCAGTTCCGCGAAGGAACCGGCGAAGATCGTTGTGTGCTGGATTGCATTACCTCGCTGCAGCACGGCGCTGACCTGCTGTGGATCGAAACCGAGAAACCACATGTTGAGCAGATTGCTGGCATGGTTGACCGGATCCGTGAAGTTATGCCGAACGCGAAGCTGGTTTATAACAACTCGCCGTCATTTAACTGGACACTGAATTTCCGTCAGCAGGTTTATGATGCATGGGCAGCGGAAGGCAAAGACGTCACTGCTTATGATCGTGCGAATCTGATGAGCGTAGAATATGATGGAACCGAATTGGCGGCTGATGCGGATGAACGTATCCGGACCTTCCAGGCTGATGGTGCGAAACGGGCTGGTATCTTCCATCACCTGATCACCTTGCCAACCTATCACACGGCGGCTCTGTCGACCGATAATCTTGCGAAAGAATATTTCGGTGAGCAAGGTATGCTGGGTTATGTTCTCAACGTTCAGCGTGAAGAAATTCGCCAGGGTATTGCGTGCGTGAAGCATCAGAACATGGCCGGTTCCGACATTGGTGATGATCACAAAGAATATTTTGCCGGTGATGCGGCCCTGAAAGCGGGCGGCGAAGATAATACGATGAACCAATTCGGCTAATCATCGGACTACAGATTGAATAGAAACGGCCCGGAGATTAAATCTCCGGGCCGTTTTTCTTTGTTGCATCGGCTTGTCAGTTTGGCTGTTGGGCGAGGGCGGTCTGTAGAACCTTGGGATTGTAGAGCGACAAATGTTGCTTCTCGCTCACAAGCTTTCGGGTCTTCGCAAAGTCATTTTCCCATTGTGCCAAGGCTTCAACGAAGCCGCCGCTTTCCCTAACATCCTGCAGAGCGCCAAGCTTCCGGCTAGCTGACATAATCGCATTACGCTGACGGGTGAGCTTCTTGCCCGCATAGCGTTCGTGGATCAGGCCAAGCCGGTTACGTGCAGAGGCGAGCAGTAAATGGGATAGTTTCAGATCATTGCTTTGCCGTGCCACTTTTGCGGAAAACACTGCCTGATCGACCGCCGCCAACTGGCTTTCGACCGTTACTGCTACACGATCATTGCTGGCGTCAGCTGATAAGGATCGCACATAATGGGCGAGGGCGGCCAGAATAGATGGCGTCGGTTCCTGTCCGTCAAACTCCTCAACAATCAAATCGCGGATGAACTTTTCCAGCTCCTCACTTTCGTCGGCACGAGAGATTTTGCCCGGAGCCGTGAGGTCAGGGATTTTCACCGGATCGAACTTAGCATTGCCACGGTAGGAACTGAAAAAGCTGCTCGTGACATCTGCTGTTCCCGGTTCGCCAGAGACATTGGGAAACAGAAAGGCAGGATTGTCGCGACCATTTTCATGGCAACTGGCACAAGACAGACCCGCTTTGGCGGCCTGACCGCCCAGCAATGTTGGTGTATGAAACAAGGCTTCACCCGCCAACATTTGCCGATCTTGAACCGCTGCATCACGCCGCGGTTCAGTGGTCAGCGCAGTGAGATGCTGTGCCGGATCAAGCCAAGCCATAGCCTTAACAAGCGGGCGATCAGCAGCATGTGCAACTGCTGCACAGGTTAAACTGATCGCCGCGCTGTATTTTAGGAGACGGACGCTTCGCCGATCCATCGGCGCAGTTCCTCTGCTTCATAGCATCCAAAGCTGCACAGGCTTTCCAGTCTGGCCAGTTTCTTCTTGGCGCCAACAAGATCGCCGCGTTCTACCATCAGCTCGCCATAATATTCGGTGGCCCCGCGATGGTCAGGCGCAACAGCTAATGCGGTCTGATAATATTGCTCTGCGCTGTCGAAATTTTTGAGCTTGCGATTGGCGAAGCCGAGATAGGTCAATATGTCGGGATGCGGGCCAAAGGTCATCGACGCCAGTTGCAGTTCTGCAATCGCTGCTTCATATTTCTTTTCATTGATCAATGCGACGGCACCCATATAGGCCAGATCGCCGTTACCATTGCTCGCAAAATCAATGCTATCGGCCGGCTGATAGTTGGCGGAACCGCTGCCGTTCATCGCCGCTTTGACTTTGGCGATCGCTTTGGTCAGCTCGGCCTTTTCCGCACAGCCGCTGCCGCAGGCGCTGTCTTTAGCTGTCAGTTTGTTGAGAGAAGCCTTTGCTTTGTCCATCATATCGAGCTTGTGGTAAGTAATAGCAAGATCGCGATGTGCGCCGATCAAGTTACCGTTATATTTGACCGCTTTCTCTAGTGGCTTGCGTGCTTTTTTATAATTATCCATGCCAATATAGCTGACGCCGAGCAGATATTGAGCGTTGGCATTGCGCGGTGCGACGCTAAGCGAACGTTTGAAGGATTTAACAGCCTTTTTGTGATCTTTGGCTTTGAGGGCAGCAATACCTTTTTGATACTCGGCAGATGCATCATATCTCGGAGCGCTGCTGCTGGGGGCAGAGCCACCTCCGCCGCCACCGCCGGCTGCGATCGCCGACCCTGGATTGAAGGCAAGTGTAGTTGCTGCGCCAAGAATCGCGGCTGATTTGAATATGTGCATTCTGTTTCCTTTGCTTATGATTAGCCCAATAGCATAAACATGCCCCAGAGGCGAAATTTGCCCGATATTCGGGAATTCGAAGAATTAAGCTAAAAGGTTACAAAATTAAGGCGAAGAGGTTGATCGTCAGCGCGCTGGACCAGATAATCACTCGCAATCGACTGCGTCAGATGTGCCCGGCGGACCATAAAGTGACTGACAACCGGCGATATCATCTGGTGCCAAAAACCTTTGTGTTCCCGAATAGCTAGGGAACATCAGCGCACCACGCTGGCGGCTATGGCCGAGACCAATGGCATGGCCAAATTCATGCGCCGCAACCGTAAGGAAATCGATACCCTGGGTATCACTCACATTGCAGGTCCAGTTTTCATCATCATCAAAATGGGTGTCGCCGGCCAGCGGGCCACCATTTGGCGGTGGAAAATAAGCATGTGCAAGAACACCAGACGGACCATCAAAGGGACTTTCGTCGCCATGTTCTCCAGTGGCGAACTCAATCTCAATGTCGACGGCTCCATCGGTGCTGATGGAGAATCTAAGATCGCATTGCTCGGACCAAAGACCAAAGGCAGCGATTACATCGCGTTCGATGTCCGCTTGAGCCATTTTTGTTGAGAAGCTGTTGAACTTGTATGAAAGCTCTGATTTCTCCCAGCGGCTGACAGTGGTGAATGCCCCGCCCATGGGTGGAATGTCGACAAAGCCGCACCGCGGCTTTGTCATTTCGCATAGGGTCGCCTGATCTATCACTCCAGATTCAGGAAGACCGAAGCAGTTTTGGTAAAGCCTGACAGCCTTTTGAGTGGCATCGTCATATTCACCGCTATGCAGAGTACCAAATCGATCCTGCAAATAACCATAGTAACGCAGGTAGCTCTGAATACCTTGTATCTCATCTCCCGACATATCACGCTCGTAGAGCATGTCATTGAGTGGCAGTTGAGAGATATTTGGAATTGCGGTCATAGGATCTTCTCCCAATTGAGTAGTTAAACCCCGTTTCCGCCCAGATATTCTATAGCCATTTTTGATCTAAAATGCGATCAAAACCTGCGCTTGCAGATCATTCTGTAGTTGCTGTTTCATCCTCAGTCGCGGCTGGTTCTTCTGTCATGCTGTCTTCACCTGCGGGTGGTACGGTTTCTTCTATTTCAGGAATGATTTCGTCAGCCGGAGCTGCTCCACCTTCCAGGCCACCATCTGCGGGGGCCACGTCATCGAGAGGTCCGGTATCAACCGGCTCTTCCATTGCACCGTCTTCAATTTCCATACCGTCAGCGGCTGGATCTTCTGCTGGCGGTGCATCGCACGCCGCAAGCGCAAAAATTGCGGGGGTGAGTATCAGGGCTGGTTTCATCAATTTTTTCATGAGCTCTCTTCCTTTGTCAGAGATATGTGGCGGCCAACCGAGCAGGGAGGGAGAATTGCTCGTATTGGCCGCACACGTTAGGCACAGCTTGGGCCGAATGGGCCGTTCATGCTTTGACTATTTAGGGTCGGGTGCGCCGTCACCATCTTGGTCAAAGGCATCCGGAGCGCCATCGCCATCGGTATCCCAACTGTCGGGTTTGCCGTCGCCACGTTGGTCCCAGGCATCCATTGTGCCATCACCATCAGTATCGATTGTGGCAGGTGCTGCCTCAGGGGCAGGGGCCGCTTCCGCTGCGCCTTCTTCTGGTGCTTCAGCACCAGCATCTTGCGCAAAACTAGGGGCGGCGATTAGTGTAGCAGCGCCAAAAGCGGCTGCGATCATTGGCAGTTTTTTCATTATACTCAACTCCATTGTTAACCCCCTGCCTGCTTAAAAAATGGTGGTTATCGGGCGACATTCCAGAAGTAAGCGGCAAGCGGAACAGCCTGCGCGTCCAAATGAAGAGTGTTGAAAATTCGTCTATAATAGGGTGCAATCCATCCCGCTTTCGGAAAAAATGGGCAGATGCGACTCCGAAATTTTCACGGCTGTGGGCAAGCAATTTAAGAAAATTGCTGAACTGCCTTGCCGTGTCGATGCAAATAATATGATCATAGGCCGTTCTTTGTTTTCGTGCATTTGCATTTGATCCACGTCACTTGTTCTTCGATAACCACCGGACTATACCGAGATTATATCGGAACAAGGGGCGGATATGGCAGACATTTTCATCAGCTACTCGAGAAACGATCGGGAGCGTTGCGCTGCGATCCGGGATCATCTTGAGGCGTTGAAAGTCAGCGTCTGGTTTGACGCGGGGATCGGGGCCGGTTCGTCCTTCGACCGCGAGATTGAACGTGAGATTGAGGCCGCCAAGGCACTGCTGGTACTGTGGACCGAAGAGTCGGTTGAGTCCGATTGGGTGCGCAATGAAGCGCGAACCGGTAAGGAGCGCAGCGGATTAATCGCGGTACAACTCCGGGAATGCCAACTCCCTCTCGAATTCAGGTCAGTGCAGGCAGAAGTACTGGCGGAAGGCGCCGAAGGCACTGACAATCTGGTCTGGCTCAATATACTCACTCGCATAGGTGAGCTTTTGGATCGTCCAGGCCTTGCCGAATATGCGCGGCTTCTCGAAAAGGGCAGTAGTGATGATTGGAAGGCTTGGCTGGGCCGCTATGCCGCTGACCCATTAGCGCCGGGCGTCATCGACCGCATCATTGAGAGTGCTACGCCCGACACAAACCAACAATTGGCTGGCGAACGCGCAAAACGCGCCGCGATGGAAGCTGAGCTCGGTGAACTTACAGCTGCGTCAAAAGCGCAAGCTGGAGAATTTGCCAGCAATGCGCGCGAACTGGTGCGTCTGCGCCGCGAATTGGATGAGGCGCAATCTGGTCAAAAAGAAGCAGAAGCTGAACTGGAGCGCTTTCGTGAGGCCTCCGGCGGCAAATCGGGCACTGATGATGGTGGGCTAGCCGGATTGGGAATCGTTTTGGAGGACAAGGTTGCTTTATACGTGACCTTACTCTTGTGGGTCGTTGCGGTTCAGTTTGTCTGGGAACCACTGAGCCAGTTGATCAAGGGCTATGGCGGCCTGGGAGATGTTTTCTGGATTGCCTTTGGCGTCATCGCACTGGCGTTACCGGCGGGACTTATGACCATGAAAATTCTGCGCAAGCGCAAAGCAATGGCCAGCGAAGATGAGCTCCCAACCTAAAAGGGATTGAGCGTGTAGCCTTCTTGCTGCAGCAACGCATGGGCGGTCATCGCCGAGAGATCCATTTTTACGCCAGGCAAAAGATCGGCATTGCTGATTTTATAGGCTGCTGCACTTTGACCGCACAGGCGGAATTCGACGCCATGCTTTTGTAGGGCCGCAATTGCATCTGCGCTGCCATTGATCGCATCATCGTTGCGTGCACCATAAATATCCTGCTTGATCAAATCCCCGGATGCTCCGCCGTGAACCACTATGACGAGTTTTATATTTTCTCTCGCGACACCGGCTGCAACATGCATATTGATGAAACGGGCTGCGCTTTCAATGGTACGATTCAATGCGCCCGGATCCGCTTTTTTCGCAACATCAAAGGCGATTCTAAACTGGACTTCTGCGGCTAGGGGGGTGTCTGTTTGGACCGGGGCAGTGGGGCCAAATTTTTTAAACACAGGGCCCGTCTCAAATCCTTCCAGCTGCGCCAATGCTGGATTGGTGAGCATTAAAGTTCCGAGGAATATTCCGGCCTTAAGAGTTTTCATAATCTGTCCCAATTTTGGTTTTAGTTGCGCGTCATGCAACTGCAGCTTGCTTCTTATCAAGCGCTCAAAGATTGTGAAAGAGCGCGGTGATGGTTATTTGGGCTTCAACAGAATCAAATACGATTCACCCATAAAGGGGCAAATCGACGATGTTTGACCAGTTTGATGCGATACTATTAGCGCGCATACAATTTGCGTTTACGATCAGCTTTCATTTCATATTTCCGGCTTTCTCTATTGGATTGGCCAGCTATCTGGCAGTTCTGGAAGGTCTTTGGCTAAAAACCGGAAAGCAGGTTTACATGGACCTGTTCAAATATTGGATAAAGATATTTGCTGTGACGTTCGCCATGGGCGTGGTTTCCGGAATCGTCATGTCATATCAATTCGGAACGAACTGGTCGGTCTTCTCTGACAAAGCCGGGCCGGTAATCGGACCGCTGATGGCCTATGAAGTTTTGACCGCATTTTTCCTGGAGGCCGGTTTTCTGGGCGTCATGCTTTTTGGCATGAACAAGGTTGGTAAGAAGCTTCATTTTACCGCAACAATAATGGTGGCGATTGGTACGTTCATTTCCGCATTCTGGATATTGAGCGTGAACAGTTGGATGCAGACACCAACCGGCCATGAGATTGCAGCAAATGGTCAATTTGTGCCGGGTGACAGCTGGTGGGATATCGTGTTCAATCCCAGCTTCCCATACCGGTTGTTCCACACACTTATGGCGACCTATCTAACGACCGCCTTTGTCGTTGGTGGTGTTGGCGCTTGGCATTTGCTGAAAGACAAGACCAATGCTCATGCGCGGAAAATGTTCTCCATGGCGATGTGGATGGCTGCCCTAGTGGCACCGGTACAGATTTTCGCAGGCGATCTTCACGGGCTTAATACCCTGGAGCATCAGCCGGCTAAGGTGATGGCGATGGAGGGGCATTATGACAGCCATCCGGACGGCGCGCCGTTGATCCTCTTTGGCATTCCCAACAGCGAAGAGAAGCGCGTCGACTATAAGATCGAGATACCCAAATTATCGTCGCTGATCCTGAAGCATGATCTCAATGCGCCGCTTGATGGTCTCGATACTATCCCGGATGCAGATGAACCTCCTGTAGGTATGGTTTTCTGGTCGTTCCGTATCATGGTCGGCATCGGATTTATGATGCTGGGCATGGGGCTTTGGAGCCTGTTCGCCCGAGTGCGCAAGAAACTCTACGATTGGCCCTTATTGCACCGCGCGGCGATTGTGGTGGGGCCTTCTGGCTTTGTTGCAGTTATTGCGGGCTGGATCACCACGGAAGTAGGGCGGCAACCCTATACAGTCTATGGATTGCTGCGGACAGCGGACAGTGTTTCGCCACTCGATGCCCCGGCAGTTGCCGCATCGTTGATCGCTTTCATCATTGTTTACTTTGCCGTGTTCGGCATCGGAACATGGTATATAATGCGCTTGATGAGCAAAGTGCCTCAGGTTGGAGAGAAGGGTGTCAAATCGACCGAATCTGGGCCTGTTCGTACCGCAGGTATCGCGCCGGGACCGGCGCAGCAAGACACGCCGGCTTTTGAACCGAAACGAGCGGAGTAAGGCGCATGGATTTAACCGTTATCTGGGCTTTCATAATAGCGTTCGCGGTTTTCGCATATGTCGTTATGGACGGTTTTGATCTTGGTATTGGCATATTGTTTCCGGCTTTTACGGTTGGTGACGAACGAGATCAGGCGATGAACAGCATCGCGCCCGTCTGGGATGGCAATGAAACATGGTTGGTGCTTGGAGGCGGTGGATTGCTTGCCGCTTTCCCACTGGCTTATGCGATCATCTTACCTGCCACCTATCCGCTAATCATCATCATGCTCCTTGGCCTCGTATTTCGCGGTGTTGCCTTCGAATTTCGCTGGCGTGATCCCGATCATCGTGCCTTTTGGGATTTCGCTTTTACCGGAGGGTCTTTGGCTGCTGCTTTTTCCCAGGGAATGATCTTGGGTGCTTTGTTGCAAGGGGTGGAAGTTGCGGATCGGGCCTATGCCGGCAGCTGGTTTGACTGGTTCACGCCTTACACTTTGCTGACCGGTGTTGGAACGGTTGCCGGCTACGCGTTGCTCGGTGCCACTTGGCTAATCTGGAAAACCGAAGACGGTGCACAACGGACTGCCTATCGCCTCGCCAAACCGGCCGCAATTGCAACTTTGGGACTGATGGCTGCTGTCAGTTTGTACACGCCGTTTCTGGATGGACAATATTGGGCGCGCTGGTTCGAGATGCCAAATATTCTGTTCGCCGCGCAGGTTCCGTTACTTGTTCTAATCCTGACCTATTTTCTGTTTCGAGGATTGCACAAGAGGCAGGAAGGTGCGCCGTTTCTCATTTCACTGGGGTTGTTTTTCCTTGGCATGGCTGGATTGGGCATTTCGATGTTTCCCTATATCGTACCTGATCAGATTACCATCTGGGATGCCGCGGTGCCTGAGAGCAGTCAGATTTTCATGCTCGTCGGTGTTGCGATTACCGTGCCGCTAATCCTGATTTACACAGGATGGGCCTATTGGGTGTTCCGCGGCAAGGTAGGCTCGGACGGCTATCATTGATGAGGCAGACGGACGGACAATCCGCCGACGACGCGCCATTATGGAAACGATTGGCCTGGATGGTTGCTATCTGGGCCATGAGCATATCGGTCCTCGGCGTCGTAGCCTATATATTGCGACTGTGGATCACTTGACGAGACGCTAGCCTTGCAATTTTTCAACCTGCTCGGCCAACTCAAGCCAACGCATTTCAGCTTCGTCTTTCTCATCAATCAAGGCCGCATTCTCAGCCGTAAGCTTTTCGAAGCGCGGATAATCTGAGTTGTACAAATCAGCATCGGATAGGGCTTCCGCAATTTCCGCTATGCGAGCATCAATCGTCTCAATCCGACCGGGCAGCATGTCATAGTCGCGCTGATCCTTATAGCTCAGTTTTTTCGCTGCGCTGCTCGATTTTACCGCCGGTTTTGTTGCCGTTGGCTTGCTACTGCTTTTGGTTTTTGATGCAGCACCGTCCGCTTTGCGCTTGGCTTCCCATTCAGCATAGCCGCCTGCGATAATGTCCACTTTACCGCTACCATCGAGGCCCAGCGTGATCGTTACCGTACGATCGAGAAAGTCGCGGTCATGGCTAACGAGCAGCACGGTGCCGTCATAGTCTGCAATCACTTCCTGGAGCAGATCGAGTGTTTCGAGGTCGAGATCATTGGTCGGCTCATCCAATACGAGCAAATTGGACATGCGCGCAAATTCACGGGCCAGCAGTAACCGGGATTGTTCGCCCCCCGACAACGTACCGACTTTGGAATCAATGAGACTGGGCGCGAACAAAAAGTCTTTGAGATAGCCCTGAACATGCTTTTTATTGCCGCGCACGTCGACCCAATCACTGCCGTCGGCAAGAACCTCGCGGACGGTCTTATTGCCTTCCAGAAGGCTGCGCTGCTGGTCGATAAATACGCCGTTGAGGGTTTTGGCCAGAGTTACCGAACCGCTATCGGGTGCCAATTCACCTGTCAGCATCTTCAGCAACGTCGTTTTGCCGGCGCCATTGGCACCTACGATGCCAATGCGATCGCCGCGCTGTACACGCAATGAAAAGTCACGAATGATCGTACGCTTGGTCTCGCCTGCTCCAAACGCTTTTAAGATATGTTCCGCGGTGATCACGGACTTGGTACGGACATCGTCGCTCTGTGCTTTAAGATTGGCTGTGCCGGCCGGTCCGATCATCGCCGCGCGCTGGGCCCGCATTTGATACAGCTTCTCAAGCCTCCCCTGGTTGCGTTTGCGCCTCGCGGTTACACCGCGCTCTAGCCAGCGTGCTTCCAGTTTGAGTTTGGCATCAATTTTTTGTGTGGCCTGTGCTTCGTCGGCATGGACCTTTTCCATCCACGCATCGTAACCGCCAAATCCGATCTCCTGACGACGAATTGCTCCGCGGTCGAGCCAGATGGTCTGTTTGGTCAAGCGGGTTAGGAAGGTTCGGTCATGTGAAATGGTTATGAATGCACCTTTGTAACGGCGCAGCCAATCTTCCAACCAATCAATGGCACTGAGATCGAGATGATTGGTGGGCTCGTCAAGCAACAGCAAATCGGGTTCCAGGGCCAGCGCACGACAGATCGCGGCCCGCCGCTTTTCACCACCACTAGCCTTGTCTGCGCGGACCGAGAGATCTGTCGATAGTTGGTCGGCAATCGATTGTACCTCATGTTCTGCCGGTCCGTCGTCACCAGAAATAGCGAAATCTAGGAGCGTTTCGAAAGGTGTGAAATCCGGCTCCTGTTCCAGCATCACGATATTGGTGCCAGGCTGAATCATCCGCTTGCCTTTGTCCGCCTCAATCTGATCGGCGATCAATCGCAACAGCGTGGTCTTACCCGCACCATTGCGACCGATTAAGGCAAGCCGGTCACGCGGGCCGACATGTAGGTTCAGGTCTTTGAAGAGCCAGCCTTCACCCTGATGCAGGGCCAGTTGCTCATAGGAAAAAATGGGCGGTTGTGACATTGTTTATGCGCGTTAGGGGCAAGTGACGAATTGCTCAAGTTTCCTTTTCAAAAACGATGAAGAGCGGCGCGACCAGTTTTCACAGAATAACAATCAGGCAGTAAACGGAAACAATTGGTTTTGAGCATCAAACGGAGTCAGATCGACCGATTGACGCAATATTAACTATAAAACCTTTTGTTAATCACTATAGTTCCTAGGTGAACTGCCCGTTCACGTGATGTTAAAAGCACTGGAGCTAAAGATTTGCCATGTTGAACAAAATCGCTCTTTCAGCCCTTGGTGCTTTTTCGGCCTTTGCGTTGACTGTTGTCCCTGTGCAGGCTGTGCAGCGTGACGATGAACAAAAAGCGGCCCGGGCTCAAATGATGGCTGGTAAGGGAAAGTCTCTGCGTTCGATTGAAAACAGGGTTCTCCCCAAAATGGCAGGCAGCCAGTATCTCGGCCCTGAATATGACCCCAGAGCGCAAGTCTATCGGTTAAAGTTCATTCAGGAAGGCCGTGTGATTTTTGTTGACGTGGATGGCCGAACCGGAGCGATCCTCCGTGAGCGTCGCTAGCCACCATATTCCCTCATGTTTGCGGTACTAAACCGTTTTGTCTTTATCATTGTGAGAATGAACGATGGTGATATAGCTGTATCATCATGAAAAACGGTTTTCTGGAGTAACTCTATGCGCGTGCTTATAGTCGAAGATGAACCCACATTGGGGCAACAATTGAAATCGACGCTGGAAAGCAATGGCTATGCAATTGATCTTTCGACCGACGGCGAAGATGGCCATTTTATGGGCTCTACCGAAGAATATGATGCGGTCATATTGGACCTTGGCTTGCCCGAAATTGATGGCCTGACGGTTCTTGATCGTTGGCGTAAGGAAGAGCGAAATTTCCCGGTGCTGGTTTTGACTGCACGCGATAGCTGGTCGGATAAGGTGGCAGGCCTGGATGCCGGGGCTGATGATTATCTTGCCAAACCTTTCCAGACCGAAGAACTTATTGCGCGTTTGCGGGCGCTGATCCGCCGTGCCTCGGGCAACGCATCATCCGAGCTTACGGCAGGTGATGTCAGGCTGGATACCCGCTCGGGCAAGGTAACGCTTGATGGCAGTCCGGTGAAACTGACCGCTCAAGAATATAAGCTTTTGTCCTATCTTATGCATCATAAGGGCAAAGTCGTTTCGCGCACCGAGCTTATCGAGCATATTTATGATCAGGATTTTGACCGCGATTCAAACACCATCGAAGTATTTGTTACACGTATCCGCAAGAAGTTGGGTGCGGATGTTATTTCGACCATCAGGGGGCTGGGGTATAGTCTAGAGGATCCTGACAGCTGAATGAGAGTAGCAAAATAGATTTACCGCAGGATTCTGCGGTTGCCGAACCATCGGCATCATTGGGCACGCAAACCACCGGTTCATTGAGCCGCCGGATGATCGGCATTGCCGCAGCCTGGATCATCGTCCTTTTGCTGGGCGGTGGGGTGGCTCTGGATCGGGTACTCGTTAATGCGGTCACTCGAAATTTTGACAATCAGCTGGAATATACACTGACGGCAATGATTGCATCAGCGGAGATCGACCCGACTGGTGAAGTCTTCTTCAATAGACCATTGGGTGACCAGCGTTTTCTTGAGCCGAATAGCGGTCTTTATTGGCAGATTAGCGGTGTAGGTCATGAGGATTTTACCTCTCGTTCCTTATGGGACCGGGCCTTGGAGCAAAGTGAACCGCACGACGATTTGGAAACCCACCTTTATGATAGCAACCAGTTTGCTGACGAACCGCTACGGATGGTCGAGCGCAGCGTAACTCTGCCGGACTCTGAAGTGAGATGGACTTTCCAGGTCGGACAGAGCCGTGAGGGGCTGGATGCGCAAGTCAGCGAGATCCGATCAATACTGATCAACAGCTTTCTGCTGTTGGCCCTCGGTCTGATTGGCATGGCTGCTCTTCAAACATTATATGGTCTTTGGCCGCTGCGCAAAATCCGCAAGGCCATTGGTGAGATGCGGACCGGTCAGCAAAAACGGGTCAGTGAACCCATGCCCAATGAGGTGACCCCCATGGTTGATGAACTAAACGAGTTGCTCGACCATAATGAGAAGCAGGCAGAAGAAGCGCGCCGGCACGCAGGTAATCTTGCCCATGCTCTCAAGACGCCGCTGACCGTGATCATGAATAGTGCAACCGCGAAAGCGGATGATCTTGCCGACACGGTGATCAGGGAATCTGGTGTGATGCGTCGTCAGGTGGACCATCATCTCGCTCGCGCACGAGCGGTTGGCAGGCGTGGTCATGCGCATAGCCGATCCCGTGTGTGGCCAAGCCTGCAAGCGGTCGAGCGCGCAGTCGGACGATTATACAAACACGTTCGAATCGACATTGATGGAGACAAAGACGCAGCCGTGTCGGTAGAGCGCCAGGATCTCGATGAAATGATCGGCAACTTGGTTGAAAATGCTGCGAAATATGGCGGCGGAAGTGTGTTTGTAACGGTCGAACCGGGCGATGAATTTGTCGAACTGTTGATTGAGGATGACGGTATGGGAATTCCGGCCGAAGAGCGCCAGCGGATATTTGATCGCGGCGCTCGCCTGGATACTGGGAAGCCAGGTACTGGTCTGGGGCTTGCGATCGTCCGGGATGTCGCCGAAATTTATCACGGCACGGTATCGTTGGAAGAAAGCGAGGATTTGGGAGGCCTGATGGTTCGGCTGTGCTTGCCCAGGTCCGCAGTGACCTCCTGAGCCATTTTTGTAAGACTTAACGGGTATTCGCGCTGTGGGGCTGGCTTTTCAAAATATTGCTATCGTCGGATGCGGTCCAGGTGGGCTGGCTTCAGCGATGTTTCTGGCAAGGCAGGGCCACCAAGTAACATTATTTGAGCGCTTTTCTGAACCCAAACCGCTGGGATCAGGTTTGCTCATTCAACCGTCCGGGCAGGATGTGCTGGAATCACTGGGTTTGCTACCAGAGATCAAGCGGTTGGCGAGCCCGGTGCATCAGTTGCACGGGATTTCTACGCACAAGGGTCGCCGTGCCCTCGATATGCAATACAAGCATGCAAAAGCACCGGTCTCTGCGCTCGGTATTCATCGCGCCAGCCTTTTTGATGTTCTGATCGAAGCCGTGCGGCTGATGAAAATTCCGATAGAGGTCAACAACGAGTTCATTGGTGTGAACGAAAGTGGTTCAGACATTAAGCCACTATTCTCAACCGGCGGTCACGATGGGACCTTTGACTTGCTGATTGATGCGAGTGGTGCACGTACTCCGCTTGCAACTGGACGTATCAGAAAGCTGAGCTACGGCGCTTTTTGGGCCACCGTAGACATGCCTGCAAAGCATCAGATAGCTCCGAATGCACTTGACCAGCGTTACTGGCATGCCAGTAAAATGGCCGGTATCATGCCGGTCGGGATTAATCCGGCAACTGGTAATCCGGGAGCGGCAATATTCTGGTCAGAGAAACCGGAGAATACGGATCAGGTGATAAATGCGGGTATCGAGCGTTTCAGGTCGGAATTTGTTAGCCTGTGGCCCGAGGCAGAGCCATTTGTTGCGCAGATTGGTTCCATGGATGAACTGACTATGGCTGTCTACGAGCATCGTACGGGTCGCCCTGATACATCAACTCGTTTGTATAGCGTTGGTGACAGCTGGCATTGTACAAGTCCGCAATTAGGGCAGGGGGCGAACATGGCGCTTCTGGATGCCAAAGTTTTGGCCAAGGCGATCGAAAGGGCAGAGACCACCAAGGATATCTCCAGAAGCTATCGTCGGTCGCGGTCATTCCACATCAATCTCTACCAATTGCTAAGCGTTATATTCACTCCGCTCTACCAGTCAAATGGCCGATTTTTACCGTTTATCCGCGACGTTGCGATCCACAATTTTGCTCGACTGCCCTTGGTGCGCAGCCTGATAACATATACTGTATCGGGCGTATTGGGGTTGAAATTATTCGGCCAAAGGAGAAATTAGCCAGCTTCGTCACGGATCTGTTCGTGATGACGAATGACTTCATCGATGATGAAGCGCAGGAATTTTTCTGAAAATTCAGGATCGAGATTGGCATCGCTGGCGAGCTGTCGCAACCGTGCAATCTGTTCTTGTTCTCTGCCGGGGTCAGCGGGAGGAAGACTATTTTCGGCCTTATACTCGCCAACAGCCTGAGTTACCTTGAACCGTTCCGCCAGCATAAACACCAAAGCGGCGTCTATGTTGTTGATGCTTTGGCGGTATTGCTGAAGCTTTTCGTCCATGAAGCGCTGCCTGATTTCTCTGAATGTTTAACCGTCTGATAGACGTGCCAACAAGATTTGCAAAGGTAACTCAAAAAACTGAACTGGTATTGCTTTGATTTCACTTGCCTTCTGACAGTTCCCTTGCCACATCGCCTCTAACATGTCTGCAACAGTCCACCATTTGGGTCGTGAATCTACCCCGTCGCTAGAACCGCTAATGGCGCTTGTCGCCAGTGATATGAATCAGGTGAACAGCGTGATTCTCGATCGGATGCAATCGGAAATCCCATTGATCCCCGAGTTGGCTGGTCATCTGATCGCTGGCGGAGGGAAACGGATGCGGCCGATGTTGACCTTGGCTGCTGCCAAGTTGATCGGCTATGAAGGGGATCGGCATTTCAAACTAGCGGCTGCGGTTGAGTTTATCCATACGGCGACGTTGTTGCACGATGATGTCGTCGACGGTTCCGACCTTAGACGCGGCAAGACCACTGCCAATCTGGTTTTCGGAAACCCGGCCACGGTGTTGGTGGGTGACTTTTTGTTCAGTCGTTCATTTGAATTGATGGTGGAAGATGGATCGCTCAAGGTTCTGAAAATCCTCTCCAGCGCATCTGCGATTATTGCGGAAGGTGAGGTCAACCAGCTGACCGCCCAACGCAAGATTGACACCAGCGAAGATCGTTATCTCGACATCATCGGTTCGAAAACTGCGGCGCTTTTCGCAGCGGCAAGTCGCATTTCAGCCGTTGTTGCGGAACGAGATGAAGAAACTGAATTGGCGCTGGACAGCTATGGCCGTAATCTCGGTGTTGCTTTTCAGCTGGTTGATGATGCCATCGACTATTCATCGGACAGCAAAACCATGGGTAAAGATGCGGGCGATGATTTCCGTGAAGGAAAAGTCACATTGCCGGTTATATTGGCTTATGCGCGCGGCGATGACGCGGATCGCAAATTCTGGAAAGACGCGATTATCGGACACAGAACATCTGATGATGATCTCAATTTTGCAACGGAATTGCTCAAGAAAACTGGTGCGATTGATGACACGATCTCCCGCGCCCGCCATTATGGGCAACGGGCGATAGATGCCTTGGGCGCTTTCCCTTCCGGTAAAGCGAAGGCGGCGATGACTGAAGCAGTTGAATTTGCGATATCACGCGCTTATTGAGGCGATCATCAACTAAGGAAAATGTGATGGCCGCACGGATTTATCAAATACCCATGAACGCTATGCAGTCAGGCAGAGCCCTGACCGATAAATGGGTACTGGAATTTGAACCGTCGGAAGCCCGCAAAGCTGATGCGCTGACCGGTTGGGCCGGGTCTGGCGATACGCAGCGGCAGGTCACTATGAAATTTCCCACCGTAGATGCGGCAAAAGCTTATGCTGACAAATATGGTATCAGCTATACCGTCGTGCCAACGCCTCACAAAACTCTAAAATTACAAGCGTATGCGGATAATTTTCGATAGATTTACCGTCTAACGAGGCTGGAGAAGCAACAATAGTCTAACGTCGATTGCAGCACCTTCGATACGCTTGCGCTCGATAAAGCTTCCCAAGTCCGGCAGTGCAATGCGATGCACTGTGATATTCTCACCTTCAACACCGCCACCATCGCCAGTTTTGATCAGGTCGCTAGCTTTGAACAGAGAGAAGCTCTCTGACACCATGCCCGGAGAGGAATAAAACTCCCCACAATCTTCCATTGTTTCTGCGCGATATCCGGTTTCCTCTTCCAGTTCCCGGATCGCAGCGATCGAGGCATCTTCATCGCTATTGTCATCTCCATCCCCGACGAGGCCAGCTGGTAGCTCAATGCAGTTTTTGCCAAGTGGCACCCGATATTGCTCTACCAAGAGAACATGATCGTTTTCTATTGCAAGAATAACTGCGGCGCGTATCCCTCGGCTGCGGGATACATATTCCCAGCGGCCTTGCCGTTTGGCCGTGATGAAACGGCCTTCCCACATTGTCTCGATGGGTGCGTCAGCATCAATATTGCTCAAAGCTCGATCAACCGATCCGGTAGTTCATTGGGGTTGTGGTCGGTTTTGGGGAAATGTTCGTGAAGAACAACACCGACATGCTGGACAGCGGCGGCCATTCCTTTGCCGGGCTGACCGGCGCGAATTTCATCGATCAGCGCAACCATAGCGTCGCCCCAAACTTCTGGCGAAACCTTCTCGGCAATCGCCGCATCTGCTACTATTTCAGCGCGATGCTCTTTCAACGAAACGTAAATCAAAATCCCTGTCAGACCGATAGTCCGGCGTTCGGCACCCACCTTGAAAAAATCAATTGCGCGCCTGCGCACGCGTCGCTGCTTGGTTGCTTTTGGCGTTACCAGAAGGCGCAATGGCATCCATGCAAACAGATAGCGCATGATCAGAAACAAAGTAACGCTGGCAATAAAGAGTATCGCCATCATCTCGCCAGCCGTCGTGAAATCCTGTTCCCATCCACCAAACAGACCAGTGATGATCGACTGATAAAAGGCTGGAAAAATGGCCAGTGTTGACAGAAACAAAAATGTCATTCCAATTGCCCAATGCAATCCCGCGTCGTGATATTTGTCCGAAAGATCGGTTACGATTGTGACAATTTCTCCATCAGTAGATTTCTCGGCCTCGCCGACGGCTTCGGTGACTAGCTTGTGGTCCGCCTCGGAAAGCTGATTTACTTTTTTCATTACCATCCTCCCGATGCGCCACCGCCGCCGAAGCTGCCTCCGCCGCCACTAAATCCGCCGCCGCCGAAGCCGCCGCTACTAAATCCTCCGCCGGAACTTCCCCATCCACTGGAACCGCTGCCGCCGCCCCAGATCACGACCGGACCTGCGCCACCGCGATATCGTCTCCCGCCGCGAGAGCTGGAGATGGACATAACGATAATTACGATCCCGACGATGATCCAGAATAGTATAAGTCCGCCTTCTCCGTCATTGGCCCGCTCACGCTGTTGGACGAACGCTTGGGAGGCAATAGCGCGTGCCTCTTCCTCCGGCAGAGCGAGGTGCGTGACAATCCTGTCGACGCCGGCTTCGATCCCTCCTGCCATGTTTCCATCGCGAAAGCGCGGGAGGATTTCGTTCTGAATAATAATCCCGGATAGGGCATCGGTCATAACCCCTTCCAGGCCATAGCCGACCTCTATCCGGACTTTCCGCTCATTCGGAGCAACCAGCAATATGATGCCATTATCTTTTTCCGCTTCACCATCGCCATCTTGTCCGATGCCCCAAGTTCGGCCAAGTTGGTAGCCATAGTCGGCAATGTCATAGCCTTGGAGATCGGGCGTGGTAGCAACCACCATCTGCCGGTTTGAATTGACTTCCAGAGCTTCCAGCTTGGCGGCTATTGCAGCCTCCTGTGCAGGATCAAGCAGATTGGCCTGATCGACTACACGGCCGGTCAGCTCAGGGAAGCTTTGCGCCGTGGCAGGCACCGAAAGCGCACATAATACTAAAATGAACATAGAGCGTATCAGTTTCATGAAGCCAGTTTCTCCTCGGAAGCCGTTGATGGCTCGTTATCATTCAGTTCGATGGTGGGACTCATCTGCATTTTGGCAATCAAGTTGTTTGCTCCTGCCATTATGCCCTCTTGGAACTTACCATCGCGGAATTCAGGTAGTATATTGTCTCTGATCACTTTGGCACAAAAAGGATCGTTTAGTGATCCCTCCAGCCCATAGCCGACCTCAATTCTTACCTTTCTTTCATTCGGAGCCACTAACAGGATAACCCCGTCATCACGCTTCGAATGGCCTAAACGCCAACCTCTGCCCAAGCGCAAAGAATAGTCCGCAATCGACATTCCATCGAGGCTATCTGTTGTCGCAACAACAAATTGTGGCCCCGTCTCCCTTTCAAGCTGAGCAAGCCTCGTGGCCAACAGCTTTTCTGCCTCCTCATCAAGCAGCCCGGCTTGGTCAACCACTCTACCGGTCAGTTGCAAAGACGGTTCTGTATCATCCTTCTCGCTTTCATCCGGTGATACGGATGTCGGACTACACCCGCTCATGACAAATGCGCTTAGCGTGATTGCAGAAAACCGTGCTAAACCGTTTTCGATCACCGTTTAAAAGGCGACCGTTGGGGCTTCATCTGCGCCTTCAGAGGTAGCGGCAAATGGTTCCATCGGCTCTGCACCATGTATGATTTTTGCGCCGATAATATCGGGGAAGGTCCGGATGGTTGTATTATACTGTCGGACCGCCTCGTTATAGTCGCGGCGCGCCACATTGATGCGGTTCTCTGTGCCTTCAATCTGGCTTTGTAGAGCAAGGAAATTTTGGTTGGACTGTATGTTTGGATAAGCCTCAACGGTCGCAAGAAGGCGGCCAAGATTCTGGGTTAGAGCACCTTGAGCTGCAGCATATTCCTGAATTTTTGATGCATCACCAAGATCGTCAGCATTAACCTGAATGGAAGTCGCCTTCGCGCGCGCTTCGACTACGCCAGTAAGAATTTCCTGTTCGCTAGCAGCCGCTCCCTTAACTGTGTTGACAAGATTTTCGATCAGATCAGCGCGGCGTTGATAAGTGCTTTCAACATCGGCCCATTTTGCCTTGGCCTGCTCTTCCGCCGTTGGGACGCTGTTAATGCCGCAGGCACTGAGCGCTAGAGCCAAAACCGGTACCATCAAAAATTTAGTTATCTTGCCACGCATGTTGATTCTCTCCCACGTTCAGTTGATCGCCTCATCAAATGTAAAAATAGGTACGAAAACAGGGAATTGCAATGACTTCCCTCGACAATTCGGAGCTTTTCAGGCATTTAACCATCTTCTTACGGGGAAGAGGAGTATTGCTATGTTTGCAGAATTTAAAGAGTTTATCCTGAAAGGCAATGTGCTGGATTTGGCAGTTGCGGTCATCATCGGTGCGGCATTTGCCACTATTACAACATCATTGACTGAAGACGTGATCATGCCGATTGTAAGCGCGATTTTCGGTACACCAGATTTCTCCAAAATGTTCATTTTGCTCGCCACACCACCAGCGGAATTGGCGGGATCAACCGACTATGCTGCGCTGAAAGAAGCAGGTGTTCCTATGTTGGGTTGGGGGCAATTCCTGACTGTTGTGATCAACTTTGTGATCCTGGCATTCATTATCTTCATGATAGTGCGCTACGCTAACAAGGTCGTGAAAAAGGCTGAAGAAGAAGCTCCTTCCGGTCCAAGCGAAATTGATCTATTGACTGAAATTCGCGATAATCTGAAAAAATAGTCACTAATTCAGTCGCTTAGAAGCGATATTTGTGGGCGTGGATAGCAATATCCGCGCCCATATTTTTGCGGCATTCTCTTTTCATTCAGGATTAAGCGCTTATATAGGGCCTGTCTGCTTCGGCGGACTATGGTGATAAATTGTGATGTGCAATAGGCACAACGGACCCGGGGGCAGTACCCGGCGGCTCCACCATTTGAGATGTTTTCAGACATCTTGGTTGATGGGGCCGAACCAGGATCGACGTGTGTTGAAAAGCATTATTTTTACCCGGCCTGAGTATGCCGTGATTGCTCAAAAACTATAAGTGCAAACGATAACGAAGCACTCGCAGTAGCGGCTTAAGCCAACGACCTCACGGTTGTAACTTAAGAAGTTAAAGCGCGGTTGGACCCACCGGGCAACAGAAGGGATACCGGCGGCCTGGGGGTGCCGAGCAACAGAAACCCCCAACCTTCAAAAAACGCTGAGCACCGAGCAACAGAAGTTTCGACATGCGTCGGCGTGGGTTAGTAATCCTCACCGAAGTTTTTGTGATATTCGATGGCTTCGAGCATTTTGGCACCAGCCATGAATACGGACCCTGTACAGGCGAGAAAAAGCAGGATGCCGCCAAAGCCAGGATATTGAACAAGATAGTCCTCACCCCGTGCAATTGCGCCTGTTGCCAGCGCATAAGTAATCAGAAACGCTTCAAATTTCGTCTTGATGATGAACAAGCGTTTGAATTTTTTCCACATGTAAAAATAGGTAGCAAGGCCTGTGCCAAGCCCAGAAAAGTGGGAGTTTCTTCATATGCAACATGGTTAACTGTAAGTTAATTCGACACTGCGGAAAGGTATTAGCTTTCTAGCTCTGTCAGTGCACAGGCCTGCAGCAGCGCCTTGCGCGCATTTTTCACGGTGTCTTGCAAACTGGTATCCAGTAACTGATCGGGAGTAATGGTTTCCGGCCAGTAATTTTCGACAACCGCAGAGATTGCATCAAGTTTTTCAGGTGTCGCCAGGAAACGTGGATCAATAACATCTGGATCAGCCACAATTCGCAAGCGCAGGCATGCCGGACCACCACCGTTGGCCATCGACTGGCGGACATCAACCGGGCATAGGGTCTGGATTGCGCAATTTCCGGCAATCAAATCCTGAAGATAGCTCCAGACAGACGGTGTCGCTTCTGCCTCGGTCGGCAGGATCAGAGCCATGCCGCCGTCCTTTGGTAGTGTGACGAGCTGCGCATTGAACAAATAGGATTTGATCGCATCCTCGAGGCTTACTTTGTCCGTTGGAACCGTGATGATCTCCACTTCGGGAAATTTGTACTGTATCTCTGCATATAGTTCTTCGCGATGGGCAAAGGCATCTTCATGCGCAAATAAAACGCGCTCGTTAGCGACTGCCACGACATCATTGTGAAACGCACCAGCGGCAATGGCCTTTTCAGACTGCTCCGCAAATATGATGCGATCATCAGATAACGCGTGTTTTCTGGCGACGGCCTTACTGGCTTCTTGATGTTGGCGGGCAGGGAAGGGGCCACCGCTTTTGCCATAAACAAATATTTCGATCCCGGTCTCACCGTGACTTGCGCACAACCGCATATGGTTGGCTGCACCCTCGTCGCCGAAAGGAGGGGGTACAGGGTTATGAACGGTAAAATTCTGCTGATCAGCAAAGGCCAGTTTCAGCTGTGCAAAGATTCCCCGCCATTCATGACTGCGATGTGGCATGGTTTGCAGGTTAGCGGCGGTTAAATGACATTTGCCATCTTCGCTGTCGGGGGCAGGAGAGACGGTTGCAGCATTAGCTGCCCACATCGACGATGCTGAATAAGCGGCAGCGCGGATATGCGGTTCTGCGCTGGCGAGTGTGGTTCCCAGTGCTTTGAGCCAACCGATATTCGGTCGATCGAGAGGCATGAAAAATCCCTGTGCCAACCCCAAATCAATATTGTGACGCATCTTGGCAATGCCTTGCAACGCTGCCTCGCGCGGATGAGAGCTTTCACCCGCGTTGGTTGACGAGGCGAGATTGCCGAGGCTGAGGCCGGCATAGTTGTGACTGGGACCAATAATCCCGTCAAAATTAATTTCCCGAAGCTTGGTCATGCTGTTCTTTACCTTGGAATATGCCAGATCGTATCGCCTGCCGAGAGGCCGAGATTGGCGGCTGCATCCTCATCAATTGTCACGCCCCCTTCAACTTCTCCGATAAACGCGTAAGTCGCTTGAAAATCGTGCAAGCGACCGTGCGAAATGATCGATTTCAGGCCGGCTCCTGATGCGGTGATACCTATGATTTTATCTGATTTTGTGTTTTTAACGCTGGTAACATTGTCGGTTTTGGCAATCATGGTTGGGCCGCCGTCAAAAATATCGACATATCCATCATAGGAGAAATTCTCGTTCTCCAGCATTCGCATCGCGGCGCGCCCATTGGGATGAGGAATCCCGATGGCGGCACGAGCGGTTTCACTCAGCATCGCAGTATATATGGGATGTTTGGGCATTAGATCGGCGATGAACTGGTTGCCGTGAATGGCATTGAAATAGTCGGCTTCCTGAAAACCCATCCCGAAAAAGCGGCCAGCCAGGCCATCCCAGAACGGCGAGCCACCGGCTTCATCAATCACGCCGCGCAATTCCGCAAACAGGCGATCGCCAAAACGAGATCGATGTTCCTTGATGAACAAATAGCGGCTGCGTGCGAGCAACATGCCTAGTCCGCCCGCCCGTTCTCCGGGGTGCAGAAATAGGCCGCCAACTTCGCTTGCGCCTTCCAGATCAGTGACCAACGTCAACATTTGGGCACTGAACGTCCGGTCGAGTTCCTTGCTCGTCTGTGACAATGTGCTGAGGCGATAGGAATAGAAGGGCCAGCTCTGCCCGACCATGGTGAAGAGTTGCGACGTCCCGCGTACCGCTCCGGTTTCTACGTTTTCAAGTACCATGACGAACAGGTCGTTTCCATGTTCGTCTGTGGTCCGGTCGAAAGCCCGTGTGGAACGCCCAAGCTTGGCGGTTAAGCTATCCTTGTCGGCAGGTAGATTGGTAAAGCCGCCGCCGGTCAGCTTGGCCATCTCGTAAAGATGCTGCAGGTCATCAATCCGCGCGGCCCGTATCTTAAAACTCATAATCCCCCCTTTTCGGCGATCCGCATAATGGTGAGTGCGGATAACTGCGTGCGTTCGACGAGGCTTTCGCTGATCAGAAATTCGTCCGCGCTGTGAATGGCACCGCCGCGGACCCCCATTGTGTCAACAACCGGGACACCGCAAGCAGCGATATTATTGCCGTCACAAACACCGCCAGTTCCGCGCCAGTTTATTTCAAGCCCAAGATCGGAGCCGCAGCTTTTGACCAGCTGGAACAATTTTTCCGCTTGGCCATCAATCGGCTTAGGCGGGCGACCAAAGCCACCATGACAATGGACATCGAGATCATGCCCGCGCGCGATGATGCCGACAAGACTGTCGAGAGTATTTTGCGCCTCTTGCTGATCTTCCAGCGATTTGGGGCGGAAATTGACCCGTAGGATTGCATGATCCGGCACTGCATTGTTCGGACCACCGCCTTCAATCTTGGCTGGATTAACGCTCAGACCTTCACGGTGTAGTGCCTTGAGTTGAAGAGCCATATCGGCCGCAGCGACCAACGCATTGCGGCCTTCGTCCGGATTACGGCCAGCATGAGCGCTTTTCCCGGTGAAGATGATGGAAAAATTACCACTGCCACCGCGTTCGCCCGCCAGAGTACCATCAGGCAGGGCGGGCTCGTAGGTGAGGGCAGCCACTTTGCCTTTGGCGCAACGTTCGATGAGCGCCGCAGAAGAAGCAGAACCCACTTCTTCATCACTGTTGATCATGATGTCATAGCCGATGCGACTGGCTTGTTCGCTTTGCTCGAGCAATTGCAGCGCACCGAGCATGACTGATAAACCGCCCTTCATGTCGGCGACTCCTGGACCGTTGAGCACGCCATCTTCGATCCATTCGAGATTCTGGAAAGGATGATCGGCAGCGAAAACAGTATCCATATGGCCGGTGAGCAATATCCGTACAGACGCATCCGGACGGATGGAACCACTGAGATGCTGACCGCGCTGGACCTTGTCAACGGAACCGTCAGGACGCACCGCTTCGACAGGATCTGGCTCAACCAATGCGATATCACCAGGCAATACCGAAAAGGCGTCTGCCAATTGCCCGGCTACGGTCTTCAGGCCGTCCAGATTGGTGGTGCCGCTATTGACTCTGGACCAAGTTTCCGTGCGGTCCAGCAGGGGCAGGGTTTCCGCAATTTCTAAAATAGCGCTTTCGGGAAGAGGATTTGCTTTCATTTGAAACTGATAGCATTTGTAATCAATCTCTGTCACCTGTTTCCAGCAGCGACTGCAGGCTTAAAAGCGAGCATCTGCGATCAGGTTGTTAATGCCCTGATGAATTTCCTCTAACAGGTTGTGCTCGTCCTGCTGCGTAATCGGGATGGTTTCGGCAATGACATGCACGGCCGCATCGACCAGCCCGTTGAACCAATCAGTATTCACATGCAGCGTTTCCTCATGATGCGGAACGGTGCTGCCAAACATGATGCGGATTTCCTGCGGTCGCTCGAGCCAGTTCATCAAGCAGTAGACGACACTTTCCACCATTTCGGCTTCGAGTTTGACCGTGTTCCCGAGGCCATGTTCACGGAAAGAAGCACGCGCACCGGGATGTATCTCATAATAACGCTTCATGACCGGAGCCGTGATATCACCCAGCTTTTCAGCTGTCCGTTCGAGACTTGTTTCCAGCAACGTTATTTTTTCATCCAGGATCATCAATGACGATTTTTGGACCATCTTTATTCCGTCGGCAAGGATTTGATTTCCAGCATTTACAAAAACCGAGTCACACGCCATAGGATGCGACCGATTCCTCCCCGGATTATCTGCTTTTGCGCTCAGGCAATGATGTCGGGGGCGTGCTATGCTTTTTGTGAACAAGAGGAACCCTTCATGTCCGAATATGTCCGTCAAAACGGTGTCGAGATTTCATCTTTATTGTTTGATTTTATCAACGAACGCGCGCTCGTTGGCACGGGTGTGGACCAAGAGCGGTTCTGGTCCGGTTTTGCAGATCTTCTGGCCCGCTTTGCGCCACGCAATGCCGAGCTGCTCGCCAAGCGGGAAAAACTGCAATCACAGATTGATGACTGGCACATCGCCAACAAGGGCAAGCCCATTGATCAGGTGGCCTATCAAGCATTTCTGAAGGAAATTGGATATCTGGTGGAAGAGCCGGCACCATTCGCCATCACGACGGAAAATGTCGATCCGGAAATAGCGACAATGGCGGGGCCGCAACTGGTAGTACCTTCATTGAACGACCGTTTCGTACTCAATGCCGCCAATGCACGTTGGGGCAGTCTCTATGATGCCTTTTACGGAACGGATGCACTGGATGCGGCTCCGGCCGAAGCAGGTGGCTATGATCCGGTGCGAGGAGCCGCAGTGATCAAGGCGGCTAAGGCGTTTCTGGATGAGACATTGCCGCTGTCGAACGGCAGCTGGGCCGACCTGACTGATGTCAAAGAAAACGGCATCCCGCTAAAAGATCCTTCGCAATGCGCTGGATGGAATGACAACGGATGTCTGTTCAAGCATAACGGTCTGCATATTGATGTTATTTTTGATGCAGATCATCCGATCGGCAAGGATGATCCGGCGAACATTGCGGACGTCTATCTGGAAGCGGCGCTTACGACGATCATC
Source organism: Sphingorhabdus sp. Alg231-15 (assembly GCF_900149705.1). Taxonomy (NCBI): domain Bacteria; kingdom Pseudomonadati; phylum Pseudomonadota; class Alphaproteobacteria; order Sphingomonadales; family Sphingorhabdaceae; genus Sphingorhabdus; species Sphingorhabdus sp. Alg231-15. Next base: position 97,687 of record NZ_LT703001.1, read on the forward strand.
GATATGGAAGATTCTGTCGCAGCCGTTGACGCAGAAGACAAGGTGCTGGCCTATACCAATTGGCTTGGTTTGATGCGGGGGGATTTGGCCGCCAAATTTATGAAAGGTGGCAACGAGGCAGAGCGTCGTGCCAATCCGGACCGCGAGTATGTTGATCAGGATGGCAATGCCTTCACACTGCCAGGCCGGAGCCTCATGTTTGTTCGCAATGTCGGACATCTGATGACCAATCCTGCGGTTTTGCTGAACGACGGATCTGAAGCGCCCGAGGGCCTACTCGATGGCGTGTTTACCAGCCTGATTGCAATGCATGACTTAAGAGGCTTGGGAGACCTGGGCAATAGCAACGCCGGATCCATCTATATCGTAAAGCCAAAAATGCATGGCCCCGAGGAATGTGCCTTCACCAATGATCTGTTCGATGCAGTCGAGGACTTGTTGGGATTGGACCGCAACACAATCAAGGTTGGCGTAATGGACGAGGAGCGCCGGACTTCTGCGAACCTTGCGGCCTGTATTCATGCGGTCAAAGACCGAATCGTATTCATCAACACTGGTTTCCTCGACCGCACGGGTGATGAAATTCATACCAGCATGCAAGGCGGCGCAATGGTCGCCAAGGCGGACATGAAATCCAGCGACTGGATTCAATCCTATGAAGCACGCAACGTCGCTATTGGTTTGGCATGCGGCATGTCGGGCAAGGCTCAGATCGGAAAAGGCATGTGGGCAGCGCCCGATATGATGGCCGATATGATGGAGCAGAAAATTGGCCATCCGATGACCGGTGCAAATACCGCATGGGTGCCCAGCCCAACCGCAGCAACCTTGCACGCCATCCACTATCATAGGCTCGATGTGTTTGCGCGGCAGAAAGATGTGGCGGGTGACGGAATACCTTCGCTGGATAGACTGCTCACAGTTCCGCTGGCGCAAGGCCATAACTGGTCGGACGAAGAGATTGAGCGTGAGTTAGACAATAATGCGCAAGGCATATTGGGTTATGTGGTGCGTTGGGTCGATCAGGGCATTGGCTGTTCCAAGGTTCCGGACATTCATGATGTCGGCCTGATGGAAGACCGTGCGACCCTCAGAATTTCATCCCAACACATGGCCAACTGGATGCTGCATGGTGTCTGCTCGGCGGAGCAAGTCGATGCAGCTCTGCTGCGTATGGCGGCGAAGGTTGACGGCCAAAATGCTGGTGATCCCTTATATCAGCCAATGGCGAGTGATCCGGCTGGCAGTCTGGCATTCCAGGCTGCGCGGGACTTGGTGTTTAAGGGCGTCGAGCAGCCAAGTGGATACACAGAACCACTTTTGCACGCTTATCGCCTGAAATTGAAAGCCGGAAGCTAGGCAGACAAACAACGTGCGAGCGTAACAAATTCGTCCACGCTAACGGTTTCGGGGCGACGGGCGCCGTCGATGCCGACGGTTTTCAGAGCATCCAATCCGCCCGGCAGGCTTTTTAGGCTCTGCCTAAGCATTTTGCGGCGTTGGCTGAAGGCGGTCTGGGTCAGTTTCGCCAGCATCTCCGGGCTCACGCTCTCGGGCTGTTCTTTCGGTGTGAGATGCACAATGGCGGACATGACCTTTGGCGGTGGTGTAAAGGCTGACCGATGTACGGACATGGCGAGTTTGGCATCACAGCGCCACTGCGCCAAAATCGAAAGCCGCCCATAGGCACTGGAGCCTTCCTTGGCGACAATTCGGTCTGCGACTTCTCGCTGGAACATTAGCGTCAAGGATTGCCATGCCGGAGGCCAATCTGCACTCGACAGCCACTTGATCAACAGAGCCGATCCGACATTATAAGGTAGGTTAGAGACAATATGAAATGGCGTGTCGAACAACTGAGACAGGTCGATTTTCAGGGCATCTTCGTTGATGACATTCAGTTGGTCAGGAAAATGGTTTGATAGCTCTTGCAGCGCAGGCAGGCACCGCTCATCCCGTTCGACTGCCTTAACCTTGGCGCCGGCTTGCAATAGTGCCTGTGTTAACCCACCAGGCCCGGGGCCGACTTCAAATACCAGGCTGTCCTGCAGATCACCAGGAACTGAAGCGATGCGCGATAGTAGCTGGGTATCGAGCAAGAAATTCTGCCCAAGCGCTTTATTTGCGGTCAGACCATGTTTTTTGATCACCTCCCGCAGCGGGGGCAGGGATGGAGTCTTGTTCAAAGGTCGTATTTTTCGCGATTGGATACGGCGGTGGCCGCCATCTGGATTGCTGCAATCATTGACCTTGGGTCAGCAATGCCTTTTCCAGCAATCCCGAACGCAGTGCCATGATCCGGAGAGGTGCGAACAATAGGAAGGCCTAGAGTCATGTTTACCCCATCGAAAAAATGTAAGGTTTTCAGGGGTATCAATGCTTGATCATGATAGGGACACAAGGCTACGTCATATTGTGATCGCGCCTCTTCATGGAACATTGTGTCTGCGGGCAGGGGGCCAGTTACATCAAGACCCAACGCCAAAAGGGCATCGATGGCGGGACGCATAACCAGATTTTCTTCGTCGCCGAGATTGCCATTCTCCCCCGCATGCGGATTGAGTCCGGCAATGGCTATCCGAGGTTTCTCTACTCCAAAATTGCGGATCATCGCCTTCTGCGCAGCTTGTGCACGTGCAATTATCAGTTTTTGCGAGAGTAGTTCCGGTACCTTGGACAAAGCAATATGGGTGGTCATCGGTATGACGCGTAGAGACGGGCCCGCCAACATCATAACGGCATTTTCTCTCGCGATTCCGCACCGTTCGGAAACAAACTCTGTCTGTCCGGGATAGCGGAATCCAACCTTGTACAGCTGCGATTTTGACACTGGCGCTGTAATGACTGCACCGGCATCACCTGATCGGGCCAGACCGCAGGTGATCTCCAATGCATGAAGAGCACATTGGGCGCCGTCGAGACTGGGTTCTCCAGGCACCGTCTGTTCGCCATTGTGGATATGAAACACCGGTAACGCTGTATCAAACAGGCTGTCGGCTTCTGCCGGTTCCGATATCTTGACCACAGGAATGCCGCCAAGACCATCGCCATCAGGGGTGACGAAATCATCATAATTACCGGCAACAAAAAAGGGCTTTAAGCCATGGCTTCTTCTCTCTTGCCAGCTCTTGCAGATTATTTCGGGCCCAATTCCAGCAGGATCACCGCAAGAGACGGCGAAGGGTCTTAAAGCCCCGGGCATCGATCAATTATATTCGATAATGGCGTCACGTCGCAAATCGCGCAAATAGATTTGGGCACGTTTGTTGACGCGCTCATTTTCCAACTGAGACATGATCTGGTCGAAGGACGGTGCTGCAGCCGTTTGCGGATCATCACGACCACACAGGATCAGGACCCGGACACCGTCGACTACAGAACCAAAGGGCTGACTGGCCTGCCCAATATTCAGATTGGCAATTGTATTCTGCAGTGGTCCTGGAAGATCTTTCAACCGAACCTGATCATTGTCAACGATCGTAGCGCCGATGTTGTTTGCTACTTCATTAGCGGCACCGCAGCCTTTGATGTTCTGCGTTGCCGTTGCAAACTGTGCCGCACGAGCTGTTGCTTGTGCTTCCGTCGTGCCTTCCGGAAAGCTGATAGCAAGTTGCTTGAGGCTTAAAATGGCGTTTCTTGGGTCAGCCGTTAAAATCTGACGCTCGTCGATAAGATAAAGGATAGAAAATCCACCCGGGACTTCGACCGGGCCAACAACCTGTCCAACCTGCATCTGAACGGCAGCTTCGGCAAGCGATCGCGGCAATTGCGCTGGTCGAACCCAGCCAAGGTCACCGCCGGTGGCTGCTGTTGAGGCTTCTGAGAATTGTCGCGCGTAAGCAACAAAAGAGCCACCTTGGCGAATCTGATCCAGTATATTGCGCATGTTTGCCGCAACCTGTTCCACTGCATCTGGTGCAGCTGACATATAAATCTCGCCAATGCGGTATTCCGTGGTGCCCTTCGATGCGTTGAGGCGTTCGATGATGGAGTTTACTTCCTCGTCACCGACATTGATGAAAGGTTGAATGTTCCGGCGCAGCAGTCGGCTCCAAGCCAATTCGCCTTTTATCTGTCGTTTCAACGTGTCGGTGGAGGAACCCTTGGTCCGCAAAAAACTATCAAATGCTTGTATGTCCTGCTTGAAGTTTTGTTGAGCCACCTGATTGAATGTCTGATCAATCTCGGCAGGAGAAATGACAATTTCATTGGCTTCTGCTTCCTGAATCTGGAGGGTTTCATCGATCAAGTTGCGAAGCACCTGCAGGCGCAGACGTTTTTTTTCTTCCGGAGATACCGTGCCGCCATTGGCTGCAACGATCAAAGCAAGACGATGCCCGACATCGGTACCGGTAATAATATCACCATTGACCAAAGCGGTTGCCCGACGGACATTTGGATCATTTTCTCCAAAAATGGTCAACTGCTCAGGAATATCAAGACCGGCCTGTGGAACGCTATTGTCCGAAACTGTCTGACTGGTCGATGGAGTTGCGGCCAAAACCGCAGCGGCAGCAGCAAAGGCGATTTTCGCTTTTTTGCTAGATATTATGGTACGCATAAAATTCATTTTTCGTTTCTTTTCAAACTCTAAGAACATTTTGAACGCTGCTTTTATCATATTTGGGCTGAACCTAATATGAGCGCTCCTGCATGATGAATAAACCCTTTACACACCCAAATTGCGTAAGGCCAGTCGGAAGAGAAAAGTGCTACCGCGTTGGTCATCTCCGGTGTCATCATAATCATAGCGCCAGGTCACACCGAGAGATAGACAGCCATCATCATAGGCGACTCCGATCCGGTGCCGAACCGGCTCGAAACCATCAGCCGATGAAAGAGGATCTTCGCGAGCATCGGTAAGATCGATGATCGCGGACCCAAAAACGGACCAATATTGATCGATCTGATAGCGCCCGCCAATCCGAACTTCCTCGCGGTCGCTGAGGTCTTCCAGTCCGGCTCCAATATCTCGGTTGAGCCGTAAATAACCAATTTGTGCATAGGTGTTTTTTGAACCGACGGTTGCATCAATTTCGTTGCGTCTCACCGCTACGCTATCTTTGTCCAGCCGATATCTGTGGGTGAACTTGACGATATCTTTGAAACGCACCTCCGTGCGCCCTACTATATCAGAAAAGCGCTCCGACAAGCCGGTCCCGTCAGGAACAATATTGCTTTTGTTGGCCAGTCGATAGCTTTGACCAACTATCGCATTGATAGACAGGCTAGGGCGACTCAGATTCCATTCCACGCCATAGGTGGCACGGACGTTGTCTTCATAGCGATCATATCCAGGAAAGCGGTTCAGCGCGAAAAGATTTGTGTCTTCCAGATCGACCGAGCGTGAATCCTCATTCGGGACATCTAGGTTCGAGATGGCGGGTGTTGCAACGACCTGAAAGCGTGGGGTTAAGGTCTGAGTGCCGCCAAAGGCCCGACCAACAAAAGGCCATTTAACATCAACTGCAGCGGTCACGATACCGCGGGTTTGCCACCCTGAATCCCCTCGATAAATCACTGTTTCGTTGAGGGCATTGTCTTCGCTGTTATAAACATCCCCGCGGGCAAAGCCGGTAAGTGTGATTTCCTGACCCAAAGTCGTCAGCCTGCGTAATTCCCAGCGAGCAGACGCAAAAGCGCGCTGCGTATCTTGTCCTTCGGATCGGCCAATGGCTAGGCTGTTTAGCTGAATCTGTGTCGTTCCACCGAGGATCGGCTGTGCGAAGCGCTTGCGATAATCAACCACAGGAAGGGCTACCGGAACCTGGTTCTGCGGGTCGCCTGCTCGCAGTGTTTGAAATGCCCAACCGGCGAGTGAGAAATAACTGCTGTCGTCAATCCGTTCGACATTAATCGTTGAACGCAAGCTATCATCGTCACTTATGTCATAGCGGCGCAGAAAAGTGCGGTCTGATGCAATTCGGGCAGACTGTGAAATCGTCCAGTTCTCGTCGAGAATGAACCGGCCACTGGTTGCAAAATAGCCTCTGAAATCCCTTTCTGAATCGGGCAATGGTCCAGAGGCGCCAGTCGGAATCCGTGAGCCGTAGGTGGCATAGCCGGTCATTTGGAATGCACCCTTGTCATCCAGACTGCGGAACGTTCCACTGATCAGTGGTGCAACTTCAGTAAACACCTGAGCCGTCACGGTTGCATCCTGATTGGGGGCAATATTGAAGTAATAAGGTACGGAAACCGCCACTCCGTTCGTCGAATCGAACCTCAGGTTAGGGACCAGAATACCGCTACGGTTTTCATTGCTGATCGGATGAGAAAGGCCAGGTAATGGAATGACGGGCAGCCCAAATATCTCAATCCTTGCCCCATCGTAGCTGACACGTTTTTTAATCGGATCATAGCGCACTTTTACGGCTTTGATCTCCCAGCTTGGGTTTTTGGGACAACCGTCGTCGGTTGTCACCGCGCAAGCCGTATAGGCGGCATTGTCCAGTGCCAGCGAACCGTCGGCGAAGCGCTCTCCCTTTCGAGCGGCCAAACGGCTGCCGTCTTCCAGCACAAGCAGTAGGTTATCGACAATACCATCACGCAAGCTGTCGGTGAGTATTATGCTGTCGCCATAAGCGGTGTCGCCGTCAGGGCTTGTTGACCGAATGTTGCCTTGTGCCTCAACGACACCGGTTTTACGGTTCCAAGTTACTGTATCAGAGCGGAGTTTATATCCGTCGCGGTTAAGCAATACGTCGCCTTTTGCCGTGACGATGTCATTCTCAAAATCATAGTCGATAGTATCGGCGCTGAATTCTATGTCGTCGGATGGCGCTGTTGCCTTTTCAGCAATTGGCGCAGGTTCATCCAGATCGGATTGGGCCATTGCGCCTTGCGGGTTTGCCAAAGGAATAGCCAGAGCAATCAATGCGATAGACGATTTCATTGACGAGATTAACCTACCTTTGGCCCCATGAAATATCGGCGCTTTTATTTGTGCCGCCAACTCAACCATCGCCCTATTGCATCAGATTGCGTTTGCTGCAAATTTTCCGTGTCAGAATTTTCACAATCCCATAAATGGAATGAAATGATGATTGCAAATACAGAGCCAATCTTTCATTGATCCATGCTGAACAGAAGATAAAATATCAGCCGCAACAGCGTGATTGATCGTTTAATAAGGACGTCCAACCCATGAAATTCACATTTGCAGTTAGCCCTTCTTCCACACCAGATGCGATGGCCTTTGCCATAGGTAAAGACGGGCTGGGCGATGCAGAGATTGCACTAGAGCAAGCAGATATGGTGCGCACTGCCGCCAAAGCGGCTCGATTCAAGGGTAAAACTGGTCAGACTTTCCAGACATTTGTCGCCGAAGGCGATGCCGTGATCCAAGTCATTCTCACCGGGGTTGGCAAAGGGGAGCGCAGTGATTGCGAGACGGCTGGCGGTGCTATTATTGCCAAACTGATGACATCAGGTGTGAAACATCTTGCGATTAGTGGTGACGGTCTCGCCCAAGATCAATTGGCGCGCCTGTTATTCGGCGCAAAGCTGCGCAGCTGGAGAATCGATAAATACCGCACGACAATGCCGGAAAATGCCAAACCGACGCTGGAAGCAATCACCGTGCTCGATACCGATATGGAATCCGCACCGGTTTGGCAGGAACTATCGGCCGTGGCCGATGGCGTATCCTTAACCCGTGAGCTGGTGTCGGAGCCAGCCAATGTGATCTACCCGGAAAGCTTTGTGGCACGCTGTGAAGAGCTGCAAAGCATGGGGGTAGAGTTCACCATATTGGGTCAGGAAGAAATGGAGAAGCTCGGCATGGGCGCGCTGTTGGGCGTGTCCCAAGGCTCGGTTCGGCCGCCTCGCATGTTGGCGATGCGTTGGGATGGCACCGATGGCGCACAAAAAAGGCCGCTCGCTCTTGTCGGTAAAGGTGTGACCTTTGACACGGGCGGTATATCGTTGAAGCCACCTGGCGGTATGGAAGACATGAAATGGGACATGGGCGGTGCCGGTGCGGTCGCAGGAACCATGAAGGCGTTGGCGGGCCGTAAGGCCAAAGCCCATGTCGTCGGGATATGCGGCCTGGTCGAGAATATGCCGGATGGCAATGCGCAACGTCCCGGAGATGTCGTCACCAGCATGAGTGGCCAGACAATTGAAGTGATCAATACGGATGCGGAAGGACGCTTGGTCTTGTGCGACGCCCTCCATTGGGCGCAGGAGACATTTGAGCCCGAAGTTGTTGTCAATCTGGCGACACTTACTGGTGCAATCATTGTGTCTCTTGGTAATGAACATGCTGGCTGTTTCAGCAATGATGACGGCTTGTCGGACAAGCTTCTGGCCGCCGGCAAGACAGCGGGTGACCCATTGTGGCGCTTCCCGCTAACCGCAGCTTATGACAAGCAGATCAACTCGCCAATTGCGGATATGAAAAATGTCGGTGGCAAGGGTGCGGGATCGATTACGGCTGCACAATTTCTCAAACGCTTTATCAAAGACGGCGTCAAATGGGCTCACCTTGATATTGCGGGCATGGTCTGGGCTGACAAGCCAGGGCCGGTTTGGGACAAAGGTGCAACAGGCTTTGGCGTGCGCTTGCTTGACCAATATGTCGCCGATAACTTTGAAAAATAGGCTAAGCTGAAGGGCATGTGACCGGTGCAGGTCGATTTCTATCATTTGACCCGCGATCCGGCAGAAAAGCTGGTAACCGTGCTGGCTCAGAAAACTCTGGATGGCGGGCAAAAAATGCTGCTGGTTTCGAGTTTTGTCGGACAGTTGGAGAAGCTCAGTAAAGCATTATGGCAGGCCGGGCCGGCCAGTTTTCTGGCCCATGGTCTGGCCGGAAGCGAGCGAGATGATGCGCAGCCGATCCTGATTTCAGGTGAATGTATCGCGGCAAATGGCGCGCAATATGTCGCGCTGACGGACGGTGAATGGCGTGACGAAGCGCTTGGTTTTGATCGTGCATTCTATCTCTTCACTGCGGAACAAATTGACAATGCTCGGTCCGCCTGGCGCGCGCTTTCGGCAAGGGATGATGTAACACCGCGATATTGGAAACAAGATGGCGGTCGTTGGGTTGAAGGGCCCTGACACAATTCCCGTTTGCGCTTTTTCACTGTTGCTCTTAAAATCCTGAGCCGGGTCGCGCCATATTTTGATGGAGGCTTATTCATGAACAAATTTCTTATCCTTCCCATTATGTTGGCGGCCATGTCCTGCGGTAGCAATGATGAGGTCGCATCCGGCACGTTTGATGATGGAGAGGGTGGCGAAGGCAGTTATTCAATCAGCGGTGATGGCGATGATAGCGAAACGGTGATCAAATCGGGCGATGGAGAAGTGCGGATCGCAACCGGGTCGAAAGCGGTTTCCGAACTGCCCATGGGCATAGAATTATACCCTGGCGCAGATATTCAAAGCAGCATGACCGGCATGGGCGACGGCAAATCTGGTGCCATGATTGTGTTCAAAAGCTCTGACGACCAGGACGATGTGATCGCTTTTTACAAGGATCAGATGAAAGATAAGGGTATTGAAGTCCAGACTGAGGTCAAAGCAGGTGACATGCAGATGATAGGGGGAGAGAGCGCCGATGGCGAGGGGCTCAATATCTCTGTTATTAAGGATGACGAAGGCGGCGTAACCACGACTTTGCTTGCCGGAGGCAATCGCTAGACAGTTAAATCGGTCGGTGAGTCTGACAAAACTTGCTATGCTGTAAAAGTCCGGCTAGGGGCGGCGCAAACTTATTTCATACCCCTATTACGGAGCAAAATCATGGCCGGTACACGGACATTTTCGATCATCAAACCAGACGCTACCAAGCGCAATTTGACCGGTGCGGTCACCAAAATGCTGGAAGAAGCTGGCCTGCGGGTTGTCGCTTCAAAGCGCATCCACATGACTCGCGATCAGGCTGAGGGCTTTTACGCGGTTCATAAAGAACGGCCTTTCTTTGGCGAACTGGTAGATTTCATGATCAGCGGTCCGGTTGTTGTACAGGTGCTGGAAGGCGAAAATGCCATGCAGCGTAACCGCGACATCATGGGGGCAACCAATCCTGCAGATGCTGTTCCCGGCACCATTCGCAAGGAGTTGGCCGAAAGCATTGAAGCTAACACCGTTCACGGTTCTGACAGCGATGAAAATGCAGCAATCGAAATTGCTTACTTCTTCAACGAAGACGAAATTGTAGGGTAATCCTAAAACCGGAAGGCCGGCTTTTGCTGGCCTTCTCCCTTTTCTGATTTCACTCGTCGGTCGCTTTTCCGATCATATCCGCTGGTGCGGGATTGGCTTCGTCATAGCGTTCCCAATCGTGGAATGCTTCGCGTCGGACAATAATCCACTGACCATTGCGCTTTTCAAATTTGTCGCAATAGCGACCAGCGACGATCCAGTCGGTGGCCTTGCCATTTGTCGGTACGGGGCCGAATTCAGGGGTTCCCTCCTGAACATAGTGATAAGCGACAAAATTCGCTTCGGTCGACACACTTGTGCCATTCTCGTCAAATGTGAAGTGCACATTCGCGATGGAATGGTGGGTGTCAGGCACTTTTTCCAGTACTTCGCTTGCGAAACCTATAAACTCGTCGGGCGGCCCCGAATAGTCGCCATGCTTGTGAATATGGTCATCGGCAAAACAGGATCGAACCAGTTTCCAATCGCGGCGGTCGATGCCCTTGCAATAACGATGCAGAATGTCGCGAATTTCCTCTCGCGCCAACAGCTCTTCGACCTTGTCCATCCTGCTCTCCCTCATATTGTTAGGGCCAGTGCGTAGCATGTGCTGCTAATCAAAGGATAGTTGGCAAAAAAGAGAGGGATAAAAATGGGCAGGCTGGACGGCAAAGTAGCAATCATCACTGGGGCAGCAAAGGGATTAGGTGAGGCCGATGCCCGCATGTTCGCGCGCGAGGGTGCGAAGGTCATTCTGACGGATATGGATCAAGACAATGGCAACAGAGTCGCCGCAGAAATTGGTGATGCAGCCGAATTTCAGATGCAGGATGTTCGTGATGAAGCCGGATGGGAAGACTTGATCGCCGATGTCGTGTCGCGATATGGAAAGCTTGATATTCTGGTCAATAATGCCGGCGTCGTGGAGCCAGGCACTATCGAGACGCAAACGGCCGACGAATGGCGGTTTGTGATGGCGGTTAGCGCCGATGGCACATTTTTTGGATGTAAATATGCTGTACCAGCGATGAAAGCCTCCGGCGGCGGTTCAATCATCAATATGGCGTCAATCGCATCGGTTCAGGGGGAGCCCGTGGTTGCGGCCTATGCAGCCGCAAAGGGTGCTGTGGAAAGCCTGTCGCGCAGCATCGCGGTCCATTGCGCCAACAACCAGTATAATATCCGCTGCAATAGTGTTCATCCCGCAGGAATTTTGACGCCCATGGTGGAAGAAATTGGACCCAAGATGATGGACCGCACCGATTTGCGTCCGGCCAGCGAGGGACCGGCGGCCAGTGCGCTGGGTGAACCGGACGATATTGCCAACACGGTGTTGTTTCTGGCCTCCGACGAGTCGAAATTTATTAACGGAGCGGCGATTCGTGTCGATAATGCCAAGTCGGTAGTGGAGGGCGTCGTTCCATAGAAACGGTATCAGATGCCGGTCCGATGGGAATTGTTAAGCCGACATTTTCGATGGAATATCTGGTCGGGCCTCAATCGGTCCTTTACCCGCTGAACAAAGGGGCGAAGCTTTTGGTGATGTCGAACCTTGCTCAGGGTCTCGCAGGGGTAAGTATGCTATAAATGGATAAGGCATTCCACTTGCTATAACGGGTTGGGATAGACTAAGTTTAACACATGAACGTAGACAACGGGAATAAGAACGCAGAACAGCAGGCAGTTCCCAGGGTCGATTTGCCCAATAGCTCAATGAGAGCGCTCATTGAGAGCAGTCCAATTGCGTCGGTCATCAGCAATCCGCGTTTACCGGATAACCCCATCGTTGCATCCAATCAGGCTTTTTCTGATCTTACCGGCTATGATCCTGACTTTATTATGGGGCGAAACTGCCGGTTTTTGGCAGGACCAGCAACCGAACCCTGGTTAACCGAAGAGATCCGCCGCGGTGTGCGGGAACGCAAGCCGGTACTAGTGGAAATACTAAACTACAAGAAAGACGGTACGCCATTTCAAAATGCTGTTTTGGTTGCCCCATTTTTTGATGACGATGGCGAACTGGAATATTTTCTGGGATCCCAGGTGGAGATTGATAGTGACGGCCCGAGTCTCGCGAAAGCTAGGCGTATGCGTGCAACGGAGATCGTCAAGGATCTGTCCAAAAGGCAACGTGAAGTCTTAAAATACATTGCCAAAGGTTTGTTAAATAAACAAATTGCGCACGAGTTGAATCTTAGTGAACGCACCATCAAAATGCATCGGGCAATATTAATGAAGCGATTGGATGCACCCAGTGCGGCCGATATGGTGCGGCTTGCCGTTGAAGCGGGCATGTAAAAGTAAACTACGGCCCAAATACCGTATCTGTAAACTTGTGAAATTGGACTAATAAGTTTGTAAGCATCGCGGTCGGAACTGTCATCCCAGATTCAAAATACGGTCGACAAATCCTCCCTCCTCCTTGTCGCTCGAATTTGTTGTTCCGCCCCGCGATGCGAATATCCTTAAAATTCTTCCGCGATATCCATCATTTTGGTGAGCTTTTTCGGTGCAACCATGCGCCAGCTTTTCTTGAGCCAGTCGGCGACATGGTCCCAATCGGTGTGACCGGTATCCAGTCGAATGGCAATCCAACCGGACTTGCCATAAAATTTCGGTGCGAAATAGAGATCGGGGTCGGCATCTAGAAGCGCGCTTTGTTCGTCCAACCCACTGGTTTTAACAAATACAGAGGTTCCACTTTCACCAAAATGACGCAGCGAGAAATATGCAAAATATTTCCCGGTTTTTTCGCTGCCAACGCGCCAGCCCGGCGTGCCGAAACTCGGCCGCTCGTAAGTTTCTTCCAAAGCCAGCGCATGTTTGCGAACCTGGTTCAATATCCAGTCCGGGTCGGCCTCCCGCGTTATATATTGTGCGAGGGTAGAAGCATAAAGCTGATGCTCGGCGATCAGTACACGATCAGCCAAAACCTCAGCGTCATCATCCGGCAAGATCGCAACTTCTGTCTGCGCCAGAACGGGGCCGTCATCCAGTGTGGGCGTGACGAGATGTACGCTGCACCCGGCATGCTCGTCACCTGCGTCCAAGGCGCGCTGATACGTATTCAAACCTTTATATTTGGGCAGCAGGCTGGGATGAATGTTGAGCATATGGTCGCACCATTTGCCGACAAATTCATCGCTTAAGATCCGCATATATCCTGCCAAGACGATATAGTCGGCACCGGCTTCAACAATGGCATCGTGCATGATCTGGTCATGCTCTTCGCGGCTCAATCCATGATGCGTATGTGTAAATATATCAATGCCTTCCGCTTTGGCGAGCAGAAGGCCAGGAGCATCGGGTACATTCGAAGCCACAAGGGCCACTTCGAACGGGCAGTCATCTGCTTTGGCAGCATAGACAAGCGCAGCCATATTCGACCCGCGGCCGGATATCAGTACAGCGACTTTTACCCGGTCCTTCATCAGGTGTCAGCCTGCATGACTGGCGGTCCAATCGCTACGCGCAGACCATGTTCCGGCGTTGCCTGAAACGGTACAGCCTTTGGTTCCTGTTCTAATCACGCCCACCTGATGTACGGTTTCTCCGGCTGCCTCGAGGTCGCGGGAAACAGACACCAGTTCATCCGGAGACACGGCTATTATCATTCCGATACCGCAATTGAATGTGCGTGCCATTTCTTCGGGCTCAATATTCCCCTGTGCCTGAAGGAATGCCATAAGGCGTGGCTGCTGCCAGCTTGTAGCATCCACATGAGCATGAAGGTCTTCTGGCAGCACGCGGGGGACATTTTCCAGCAGGCCACCACCCGTTATATGCGCCAGTGCTTTGATTCTGCCGGATTGCATCAGCGGCAGTAAAGACTTCACATATATCCGTGTGGGCGCGATCAAGGCCTCGATCAACAGTATGTCAGGATCAAAAAGAGCCGGGCGATCCAGCTTCCATTCTTTATCTTCGGCAAGACGGCGGACAAGGGAATAACCATTCGAATGGATGCCCGATGATGATAGACCTATAAGGATATCACCATCTTCAAGCTGCGCCCCGGTAACCGCCTTGTCGCGCTCAACAGCACCGACACAAAAACCGGCCAAATCATAGTCACCATCGGCATACATGCCAGGCATCTCGGCGGTCTCGCCGCCTATCAACGCGCAACCTGCCATTTTGCAGCCTTCTGCAATGCCAGCAACAACTCTCTCGGCAACACCGTTTTCAAGTTTTCCGGTCGCGAAATAGTCGAGGAAAAATAATGGTTCGGCGCCCTGAACAATGAGGTCGTTCACACACATCGCGACCAAATCAATGCCGACATTGTCGTGGCGGTCATGATCGATAGCCAGTTTTAGTTTGGTACCAACGCCATCATTGGCCGCAACCAGTAAGGGGTCATTGTAACCAGCGGATTTCAGGTCAAAAAAACCACCAAACCCACCGAGCTCAGCATTGGCCCCTGGCCGTGCCGTTGCTTTTGCAAGTGGGGCAATCGCCTTGACCAGAGCGTTTCCTGCCTCAATCGACACACCGGCTTTCGCATAGGTGTATGATTCCGGTTCATTTCGGCCGTGATTCTGTTTATCATTCATAAAATAGGCGATTAGACAAGTCGTGGGTGGATTTCCACGTCATAATCGTCAAAAGAGCGGAAATGAGATTTTTTACCAGTTTTAAAACATATTTGATCGCAATTGTTACGGCGCTTGGTCTGACCTTGGCCGGCGTTGTCTATGCGCAATTGGAAGGCAGTGATCGCGGTGTGGCGCCGTTGGCAAGCACCGGGGATTTTGAGGTCTTCGGTGTTGAGGTTGATACCAAAGGCAGCAATGCTTTTGAGGCGCGGAAAAATGGTTGGGAAGAAGCCCAGCGCAAGGCTTGGAAAATGTTATATGCGCGGACCCAGGGCGGCAAGACAGGGGGCTTATCCGATGGCGCTCTCAACAATATCGTTTCCGCGATCATCGTCGAAGAAGAGCAAATAGGACCCAAACGGTATATCGCAACGCTTGGTGTGATGTTTGATCGCGCCCGCGCTGGTCAGATTCTGGGTGTAAGCGGACGACGTTTGCGGTCACCGCCATTGCTCGTTTTGCCGATAATGTGGAGCGGTGGCTCTCCTCAGGTCTTTGAAAATAAAACCGAATGGCAAAAAGCATGGGCGCGTTTTAGATCGGGTGACAGTGCGATTGATTATGTCCGTCCTTATGGCACTGACAGCGAGTCCTTGGTGCTGACCGCAGGGCAGGCAGAGCGTCGCGATCGCAGATGGTGGCGGACGATTCTGGATCAATTCAGCGCTGCCGATGTCATCATCCCGATTGTGCGTGTGGAGCGAGAATATCCAGGAGGACCGGTGACAGCACATTTTTCAGCGCGCTATGGTCCAGATAGTAAGTTTATCGACAGCTTTTCACTGAAAACGAAATCGACCGACGCGATCCCCGCGATGATGGATCAGGCGATTGCTCGGTTGGACACCATATATACCCGTGCATTGTCGCGAGGTATTTTAAAGACGGACACATCTTTGGTGATCGAAGATGATTTTGATTTGGCCGCGCTGGAACTCGAAATAGAGGCAGAATTGGCCGCTGAAGGCAGCGCGGAAAGCAGCGAATCATCCAACGCAGGTGCAGCGGATGCCGTGAGCGAGGCAAGCACCGCTGTCGCCCCTACTGGGCCGACGATAACGGTTTCGGTGCAATTTGATACGCCGGATGTCAGTGCAGTTAGTCGTGGAGAGTCTTCAGTACGGTCTGTGGCTGGCGTATCTTCTGCTTCCACGGCGAGTCTGGCTCTTGGGGGTGTTTCAGTCATGCAGGTCTCCTATGCAGGCAATCTGACTACTCTGGCGTCGGCGCTGCGTGCGAAAGGCTGGCAGGTTCAGCAAGGGGCAGGTGCGCTCCGAATCAGTCGTGGCGGGGGTACCCCAGCAAATCCACCGCCTGCTGACGGATCCGATTCCGGGAGTGATGAGCAAAATCAGTGAGCCAGTTCGCCCTTCCTTTAGATATTGGTTCCGCTCATGAGGATACGGGCTATCTGGTGACAGACTGCAACTTGCAGACGCATCGACAGTTGGAGCAATGGGACCGCTGGCCCAATGGAACCGCGATATTGATCGGTTCACATGGTGCTGGCAAACAAGCCATGGCTCGGAAATTCGTTAGCCAAAGCGGAGGTCGATATGTCGCAGATGCGCATGGTGTTGCCGACGATAAACTTTTTCATCTTTGGAATCAGTCCCAGTCGGACAAGCAGCCGCTGCTATTGATATCATCCCGCGACGTGTCGCGTTGGGATATTCAGTTGCCTGATCTTAAGTCCCGTTTAGCGGCCTCAATATTGATAGAAATCGGCCCACCTGATGAAGCGATGATCATTGGTTTGTTCCAGAAATACTTTGCTTTGCGCGGGTTATCCATATCCGAAGATGCCTTGTCATATCTGGGGAAACGGATGGAACGCAGTTATCAAAATGTTCAGCTTTTGGCACAAAAAATGAATGTTCTTGCTATAGAGAGGAAAAAGCCAATCACACGGGCCATCGCCAAGGCAGCGCTGGCGCAGCATGAAGCTGAATCTGCAAAACCGGAAATTGAGGAAGGTTGAATGGACAGTCTAATCCCCAAGGCACCAGATACCGATGAAGAGGAAAATGAGAAGCTCGCTCATTTTGATGAAGGCGGTTCAGAACGCTATTTTAACCGCGAGCTGAGCTGGCTTGGTTTTAATGATCGCGTTATCGAAGAAGCACAAAATAGCTCACACCCATTGCTTGAGCGGCTTCGATTTTTGTCGATTTCGGGGAATAATCTGGATGAATTTTTCATGGTCCGCTTCGCCGGACTAGTGGGTCAATTCCGTCAGAATATCGAAGAGCGCTCTGCCGACGGTTTAACTGTGAAACAGCAGTTGCAAGCTATTGCCGCCCATAGTGACAAGCTGATGGGCAATCAGCAGAAGGTCTGGAACGGGCTTACTGACGCGCTAGCGGGCGATGATATTTTTGTACTCACCGCAGACAAACTGGATCGGGAAGCGGGCAATTGGCTTAAGCAGCATTTCCTCGATCAGATATTTCCGGTGTTGACGCCGCAAGCTCTCGACCCAGCACATCCTTTTCCCTTTATTCCGAACAAGGGGTTGAGTCTGGTATTCGATCTCGTCCGGCAATCGGACAGTCAGCGTATCCGCGAACTGGTGATGATCCCGTCGGGCCTGCCTCGGTTCATTAGAGTGCCTGGGGAAACAGCAACCTATGTTTCGGTTGAATCGGTTATTCAGTGTTACTCTGATCAACTTTTCCCCGGCTATGATGTCTCCAGCAGCGGCCTTTTCCGGATCATTCGCGACAGTGATATTGAGGTTGAGGAAGAAGCCGAGGATCTGGTGCGCTATTTCCGCAGTGCCATCAAGCGGCGTCGGAGAGGTGATGTTATCCGGCTGGAAATGGGGCCGGGCTTGTCCGATATCGTTGTTGCAATGCTGCGAGATAATCTTTTGACGGAAGGAGCGACCGAAAGCCGGGTTGAAGGTCTGGTTGGAATCGGTGATCTTGATTTGCTGGTTAGCGAAGATCGGCCAGACTTGAAGTTCACGCCCTATAGTCCGCGGTTTCCAGAGCGCATTCGCGAACATGGCGGGGATTGTTTCGCCGCTATCCGTGACAAGGACATCTTGGTTCATCATCCCTATGAATCCTTTGAAGTTGTTATCGAGTTTTTGAGACAAGCGGCAGCCGACCCGGAAGTTGTTGCGATCAAGCAGACACTTTATCGCGCCGGAAAACAATCCGCTGTGATCCGTGCATTGATCGATGCCGCAGAGGCTGGAAAGTCGGTCACGGCCATTGTCGAATTGAAGGCGCGTTTCGACGAAGAGCAAAATCTGCTTTGGGCCAGTGCGCTTGAGCGGGCAGGGGTGCAGGTTGTCTATGGTTTTATCGAATGGAAAACTCATGCGAAAATTTCGATGGTTATCCGTAAGGAGCAGGAAGGCTATAGAACCTATTGCCACTTCGGAACTGGCAATTATCATCCGATAACAGCGAAGATATACACAGATCTCAGTTTCTTCACCGCCGATCCCAAGGCCGCGCGGGATGCGGCACAGCTGTTCAATTATATCACTGGTTATGTTGAACCGGAAAAATTGGAAATGATATCCATGTCGCCGCGCTATATGCGGCAAGACTTGATGGATTTGATCGATCGGGAAATCGCGAATGAACGGGCTGGAAAGCCCGGTATGATCTGGGCCAAGATGAATTCTCTGGTTGACCCTGCACTCATCGAAAAGCTCTATGCCGCAAGCAATGCCGGAGTGGAGGTGGATCTTGTCATCCGCGGGATATGTTGTTTGCGTCCCGGAGTGCCTGGCATGTCCGATCATATCCGCGTAAAATCTGTGGTTGGCCGTTTCCTCGAGCATAGCCGGATATGGGCCTTTGGTAACGGTGCCGACCTACCCAATGATGCCGCAGCACTTTACATCAGTTCTGCCGACTGGATGCCACGCAACCTGGATCGGCGGGTGGAATATATGATGCCGATTACAAACGCGACAGTGCATGATCAGATCTTGGACCAGGTCATGGTGGCGAACTTGATCGACAACGAACAAAGTTGGGAACTGAATCCGGATGGCAGCTATACGCGGATCAAATCATCGGACAAACCGTTTAATCTGCATCGCTATTTTATGACCAATCCATCCTTATCTGGTCGCGGCAAGGCCTTGAACAAAAGTACCGCAGTACCGCGTCTCTCGATGCGCCGTCGTCAGAAAAAAGTCTGATCGCGATTATCGGATGCAGGTCGGGGGATTGCAAATAACCAGAAAACGAAAATCGCCGCGGATTAACCGACGGACAGCGATTGTCGACATTGGATCAAACTCCATTCGTCTGGTGGTATATCAAGGACCTGCACGAGTTCCCGCTATCTTGTTTAATGAGAAAGTGATGGCAGGTTTGGGCAAGGAACTTGCTACAACCGGAGCGATTGGAGCGAGTGCGATGGCGCTTGCGGTGCAGGCTTTGGAGCGTTTCTTTCGGCTTTGTAACCAGATGGAAGTCGATACGATCAAGAGCTTCGCAACGGCTGCGGTGCGGGATGCCAGCAACGGTAAGGAATTGCTGAAAGTTGCCGCGCGGATTGGCTTTGATACACAGGTCCTGCAAGGCGAAGAAGAGGCAGAACTGGCCGGTTTAGGCGTGCTTTCAGCGATTCCGGATGCGCGCGGCATTGTCGGGGATCTTGGCGGAGGCAGTCTGGAACTTGCCATGATCGATAAGGGTAAGGTGCTTGAGCGGTACAGTTTCCCCCTCGGCGTGCTGCGGGTCGCTGATTTGCGGGCCAAGGGAAAAGACAAGCTGAAACGCCAGGTGCGCAAGATGCTGAAAAAAACTGGCTGGGATCAGAAGGCGCAAGATCTGCCCTTCTATCTGGTTGGCGGTTCATGGCGCTCGCTCGCTCGCCTCGATATGTTTGACAGCGGCTATCCGCTGCCGGTCATCCATCATTATGAAATGCAGCCGCAACGGGCACGCCGTCTCGTCAGGCAATTGGCGCGGATGAACAAGGCGAAGCTGAAAGCGGTACCGGGCCTGTCGACATCCCGAATTCCCACATTGGACGATGCCGCATGGTTATTGTCTTTTGTGGTGCGTTATCTTGGCAGCAGTACGATGATTGTCTCTGCTTATGGCGCGCGCGAAGGTTTGCTGTTCCAGAATGTCAGCAAGTCGGAAAGCAAGCGTGATCCGCTATTGCTGGCGACTGAAGAATCCGGGGCAGCCCAGGCGCGTTTCCCGGCCAACAGCAAATTGCTCGGCAAATGGATAGCACCGATTTTTGCGGAGGACCCGCCAGAGTGGCAACGTATCCGGCAAGCGGCCTGCAATCTGGGCGACGTTGCCTGGCGCGCCAATCCAAACTTCAGAGCCGAGCGCGGCCTGGTGATGGGGCTGCATGGAAATTGGATTGGCATTACCGGTGCAGAGCGGGAGCAACTGGGACAAGCGCTGTTCACCAGTTTTGGCGGGGGCAATAATATCTTCCCGGGCGGCGGCAAGCTTGCAAGCGCTAAGGCGACAGAACGGGCTATTTGCTGGGGGCTCGCCATGCGGCTGGGTCAGCGCCTGAGCGGTGGTACCCGCAATCCGCTGGAACAGACACAATTGCGCAAAATTGACGGACGTCTGGAAATCATCATGGCGGCTGATTTGAAACCGCTCTACGGCGATGCCGTCGCCAAACGACACGTACAACTGGCCAATTTGCTGGAACTGGAACCGGTATTGGTGACTGAATAGACGCGGACTAACCGCAATTGATGCGGGATATCACCATTTTATCATCATATTCGATGTTCAACCGATCCTGACGAAAATCCATCGTGACGGCGCTATTGGGTGGAATCCAACGCAGGCTTTTCGCTCCGGACTGATCGAGCGCGCTAGCGCCTGTGGTACTATCAGCCTTTTGTCCGACAAATTTGCTCAGACCATCACTGTTGCACACAAAGCCTGGCGTTACACCTCGCTCTGGAATCTCGGGTTCTTGGCCAGTTGTCGAACAGGCGAGTAGGGCAGAGCAGCTTAACAGCGCGAAAGACACTCGTGTTCTCATTCTGCCGCTTCATCCTCCGTTTCAGGTTGGTGAGTCATCTGGAGCTTGCCGTCCTTGACCGTAAAGCTCATGCGGCCTTCGATCAAGTCGATGGCATCGCGGCCAAATTCTTCGTACCGCCAGCCTTGCAGCAAAGCGACCCCATCCCGTTCGCCGCCAACAATGCGTTCCAGATCATCGGCGCGGGCAAGTAACTTGGACGCCACGTTCATTTCCGCAGAACGAATCTTGAGCAGCAACTTCAAGAGATCTGCAACCAGCGCATTTTCCTTGCTGAATTTGGGGCGACGGCCGCTCCGTTCAGGCAATTCTCCTTTGGCAAGTGGTTCAGCTGTCGCAAGAGCGTCCATCAGCCGTTCACCGATATCATTATTTTTCCAGCCTGATGAGAGGCCGCGAACCTGCGATAGTTTGTGCTGATCTTTCGGGGGATGGGCGGCAATATCGGCCAGCGTCTCGTCACGCATAATCCGTCCGCGCGGCATGTCTTTCGACTGCGCTTCTTTTTCCCGCCAGGCTGCGAGCGCTTTCAGACGGCCAAGCGCTTCCAGATTGCGGCCCTGAAACTTGACGCGGCGCCAGGAATTTGCCGGATCGTTGACATAATTTGCCGGGTCGGCGAGTTTTTCCATCTCTGCATTGATCCACATCCCGCGTCCGGATTCGATCAGCTTTTCCAGCATCATCGGAAAAATTTCCGACAAATGGGTCACATCACCTATGGCATATGCAATTTGCCGATCGTTCAGCGGACGCCGCGACCAGTCCGTGAAGCGCGCACCCTTGTCGAGTGTGATGCCGAGCCAGCTATCTACGAGATTGGCATAGCCGATTTGCTCGCTGGGCCCCAAGGCCATAGCGGCGACTTGAGTGTCGAAAATCGGATGTGGCGTTTTTCCGGTCATATTGTGGATGATTTCGACATCCTGACCGCCGGCATGAAAAATCTTCAAAACCTCTTCATTGTTGACCAACAGATCCATCAACGGTTTCAGATCGACGTCCTTGGCAAGCGGATCAATGGCGGCGACCTCTTTGCCATCGGAAATCTGGATCAGGCAAAGGATCGGCCAATAGGTGTTTTCGCGCATGAACTCGGTATCCACCGCGACAAAGTCGGCGGTCGAAAAGCGTTCACAAATGTCGGCAATATCCTGATTGTCGGTCAGCAATGGAAGAATTTTCATAGAGGTTCTATACAAGCTGTTCCAAGGCTCGCAAACATTTCTCATAGACAATTTCTATAGTCTTGCGCATTTGTCCCGTCTTGGGGCGGCAATAAGAATGACGGAATAAAACCTTCATCCTTGACAAATGTTCTTTCGGGCTGTGTTACGCCCTCATAAGTTTCGCGATCAGAAACATTCCAATATCAAAGGTTCATCATGCACGCATATCGCTCCCATAACTGTTCACAGCTTCGCACCGCCAATGTTGGCGAAGACGTCCGTCTGTCGGGTTGGATCCACAATATACGTGACCATGGCAACTTGATGTTTGTAGATTTGCGCGACCATTTCGGTTTGACTCAGATTGTCAGCGAAGAAGGCAGCGAAGCTTTCAAGCTACTCGATGCGGCACGCAAGGAATCGGTCATCACGGTCACCGGTAAGGTCGCTGCACGCTCGTCGGAGACGGTCAACGCGAACCTGCCCACCGGCGAAGTAGAGCTTGTTGCCGAGACGGTTGAGATGCAGGGGCCGGCCGAAGAACTGCCCATGCCGGTTTTTGGTGAGCAGGAATATCCTGAAGATATCCGCCTGCGTTATCGTTTCCTGGATTTGCGGCGTGAGAAAGTACACGCAAATATGATGCTGCGTTCGAAAGTCATTGCTTCTTTGCGCAACCGTATGGTCGAGCAAGGCTTTACCGAATTCCAGACCCCGATATTGACCGCATCGTCACCAGAAGGCGCGCGTGACTATCTTGTACCGAGCCGCGTACATCCTGGGAAATTCTACGCGCTGCCGCAAGCACCGCAGATGTTCAAACAGATGCTGATGGTTGCAGGCTTTGACCGCTATTTCCAGATTGCACCTTGTTTCCGTGATGAAGACGCGCGGGCGGATCGTTCTCCAGGAGAATTTTATCAGCTCGATCTGGAAATGAGCTTTGTAACGCAGGAAGATGTGTTTCAAGCGCTTGAGCCTGTTCTTGCCGGTGTGTTCGAAGAATTTGCCAATGGCAAGAGCGTTACGCCAGCCGGTGAGTTTCCGCGCATTCCTTACAAGGAATCAATGCTGAAATATGGGTCGGACAAGCCCGATCTTCGCAATCCGATTATCATTCAGGACGTATCGGAACATTTTAAAGGCTCCGGCTTTGGATTGTTTGACAAGATTACATCATCGGGTGGCATCGTGCGCGCCTTTGTTGCACCGGAAGCAGGCAAGAATAGCCGTAAGTTTTTTGATGACATGAACAATTGGGCACGCGGCGAAGGCTTTGCGGGCCTCGGCTACATCAATATGAAAGAGGGTGCTGCTGGCGGACCAATTGCCAAGAACCATGGCGAAGAAGGCACGGCGAAATTGCTAGCCGACCTCGGTTGTGGTCCTGATGACGGTGTTTTCTTTGCCGCTGGCAAGGAAGCCGAAGCCGCCAAATTGGCTGGCGTCGCACGAACGCGCGCTGCCGAACAGCTTGGACTGATAAACGAAAATGAGTTCAAATTCTGCTGGGTGGTTGACTATCCCATGTATGAATATGACGAGGAACTGAAGAAGCTCGACTTCTCGCACAACCCCTTCTCGATGCCGCAGGGTGAGATGGAAGCACTCGAGAACAAGGATCCCTTGGATATCCTTGCATGGCAATATGATATTGTCTGTAACGGTATCGAACTGTCCTCCGGCGCGATCCGGAACCACCGCCCGGATATCATGTACAAGGCGTTTGAAATTGCCGGCTATGACAAAGCGGCGGTGGACAGCGAATTTTCCGGCATGATCAACGCGCTGAAATACGGCGCTCCGCCGCATGGCGGGTCTGCTCCCGGTGTTGACAGGATCGTTATGTTGCTGGCTGATGAGCCCAATATCCGTGAAGTCGTACTCTTCCCGATGAACCAGAAAGCGGAAGATTTGATGATGAGCGCACCTAGCGGCGTTTCGCCCAAGCAATTGCGTGAACTCCATATCCGTGTCGTGGAGCCGCCGAAAGAGGGATGAGCGAAGCGGGGGAGCCAACAGAAAAGCGGTTTCAATGGGACGAAACCAACCTCTGCTATTTTGAGTGGGGTAATCCGCACGACCAGACCATATTGATGGTTCATGCGACTGGCTTTCATGCGCGTTGTTGGGACAAGACGATCGCGGCTCTGCCATCTGGCTACCATATCATCGCGGTGGACCAGCTTGGCCACGGTCGGAGTGGCAAACCCGATAGCCTGAGTGACTGGAGATTGATGGGAAAATCGGTCGGCGCTCTCGTTGCGGGACTGGATTGCAAAAACCTGATCGGTGTTGGTCACAGCATGGGCGCGCATGCACTGGTTCAGGCTGCTGATGTGATGCCAGAACGATTTGAGCGGCTCGTGCTCGTTGATCCCACTATAACAGAGCCGGAAATTTACAGAAACCCGCCTGATCTCAAGGATATTGACCCTAACCAGAATCCGGTGTCACGGCGGCGCAATAGCTGGGATTCGCCGGAAGCGATGTTCACGGCGTTCAAGGATCGCCACCCGTTCAGTCTGTGGCAGACCGATGTGTTGATGGATTATTGTCAATATGGTTTGCTGCCCGCCGATGAAGGCGATGGCTTCATGCTGGCCTGTCCGCCCTATCTTGAAGCATCGGTTTATGAAGGCTTCCGGTCGGTGGATCCCTATCCGCTGGTCAAACGCATCGCATTGCCTGTCGCCATTCTCCGTGCCCAAATGGCGGGTGATGACGTTACCGCTGTGCGTGACTTTGCCAATAGTCCAACCTGGCCTGGACTAGCGGACATATTCTCCAACGCCAGGGAGCTCCATATCCCGGAACTTTCGCACTTCATGCCGATGCAAGATCCCAACCAGATTGCCCGCCATATTGTCGCGGGACTTGTTCGTTAATAAAACTAAGTGGTAAAATGAACGACCCTGTAATTGCGAGTTCAGCTAAACTGGGATATCCCCTTCAAGTGAAAGAGTTAGAGGGGTATTATGAAGCAAATTCTATCTATCGGCAAAGCGGCTTCAGTGGGACTGGCCGCCTTATGTCTGACCTCCACGGCGCAAGCGGAAACATTGCGGATCGAGGGGCTTTATCCGGCCCGCGCGCCTAATATCGCACCGATCAAATCTATTGCCATAGACCGATTTGGTGGCAGTGATGGAACAGCATTGGCTTTTGAAATTGAAGACAAGCTCAGCGATATCGAGATTGACGGAGCGCCCTATTTCAAAGTGATTGCAGGGCGTTCTGCAATGGAACCAGAGGGAACATTGTCGGGAACCGCGACGGCTGGAATAGAAGAATTTCCAACCACGGCCTATCGTGATCGCTGCGTCGAACGGGACGAAAAGGGCAAGTGCGAGAAGCGGAAAAGCATAGAAGTGTCTTGCCTAAAACGGGTTATCGATTTTCAGGCCCAGATCCGGCTTTCCCGTTTTAGCGACGGTCAGACTATTTATTCGGACCGCAAATCCAATGCCAATGAACAGACTGTCTGTGGCCGCAAAGAGAGCTTTTCCAGTAGTGAAGACGTCATTCGCGGGATGATCAAAAGCGCTGCCCATGCCGTGCGTCGTGACCTCGCGCCGATTGAAAGACGACAGAATATACGGGTGCTGGAAGGCCGCAAAGGCATGGACAAGGCGACCGCCAAGTTTTTCAAGGCGGCGGTGAAGATGACCAAGACTGACGAGCCGGAAGCTTGTCGGATGTGGGATGAAGTTGCTGCCAATGGTGCTGCGCATGTCTCGATAGCATTCAATCGCGGCCTTTGCGCAGAGCAAGCCGGCGCGCTGGAAATGGCACTGACTTTTTATGCCGAGGCCGGACAATTGTCTGGCAAGAAGGGTGAAATCCGCCAGGCGGTCCGGCGGGTTGAAGATCGTCAACAGGCGCTGGATGATATGGATGTTCGCTATGCCGGATCGGAGCCTGCTGAAGCGCCAGCCATCGCCGAAGCAAATTGACCGAAACAGGGTTAATCGATTCGGTCTTTTTTTCATCCTATAGTAAGCCAGCATGCCCGTTAGTGCGGGCTGGTTGAGATTTCGGGACAAAGCATGAGCAAGAAGATCAAATTATCGGATTATGAATCTGACACGGGCTTTGACGGCGACTATGACAAGAAACTGAAGCAGTTGCAGGAGCGGCTGGCGCAGGTCCATTTCAAACATATCATTCACGGCAGCCGCTCGATGATTGTGTTTGAAGGCTGGGATGCAGCGGGTAAGGGCGGTTCCATTCGCCGCATGACGACTGAATGGGATCCACGCTATTTTGAAGTCTGTCCGATCAGCGCACCCACGCAGGTAGAAAAGGATCATCATTTTCTTTGGCGGTTTTGGCTGAAACTGCCGGCAAAGCGCAATATTACGATATTCGATCGCAGCTGGTACGGCCGCGTTCTGGTCGAACGTGTTGAAGGCTTTTGTAGCAAAACCGAATGGAAGCGCGCTTATGATGAGATCAACGAATTTGAAGCGCAGCGGATTGATAGCGGGATTAACCTAATCAAGATTTTCTTCCACGTGACACAGGACAAGCAGGATAAGCGTTTCGCTCGGCGCTTGAATATCCCGTATAAACGCTGGAAAATTACCGCGGAAGACTTTCGCAACCGTTCCAAACGAGCGGATTATATCGATGCCATAGAGGACATGTTCAAACAGACCGACACGCGCTGGGCGCCGTGGAAGGTCATTGACGGCAACGACAAGAAATCCGCGCGAATTGCTGCAATGACTCATGTTGCAGAAGTATTGGAAGCCGCGCTGCCGGATGAATTGCCCGAAGCGGACCCCGAGCTCGTCAAAATGGCAGAAGAAGCCTTTGGCTATAAGCCGGAGTAAATAGAGCTGATTTCCGTTCTGAGCGGAAAAACATAAGCCAAATGTGTCCCAAATCGGTACATTTATTTGCCTTTTGGAGAGAAACCGTTTGGTCGTGATGCTGTGACATGTTAACAATTTGTTAGGGTTCGCAAAATTCATTGGTGCATAGTCAAATAGGTTTTCGCTATTTGGAAGTGCTCTGATAAATCTAGAGGGCTACAGCGTGAAATTTAAGAAGACAATTTTGGCTACAGCAGCTGCTATCGCCGCATTCTCGGCAGGCTCTGCGCAAGCCGCGACTTTGGTGCTTGATGCAGGTTGGACCAATTTCAACTTCGGCGATACCGGCAGCGCGATCACACCGGATTTCGATTTTGTTCTGACAGGGCCAGGTTATTTCAATGTCACGGATGTTGATGGCATCGGAGATGTTTTCCAATTTACGATCAATGGTGTCGTACAGCCACTGACGTCAGCGCCGGTGCTGGGTGGCCCGACAACAGCTGACCCCGATATAGCATTTGCGGGCGGCTTCTACACACGGGCTTCCTATCTCTTGGGAGCCGGGTCTTACACCGTGACAGGTATTGTCACCGACTCTCCCTTTGGCTTTGGCGGTCTCGGAGGCTTTGCCGAGCTTTCATCGACAGCGCCTGTGCCAGAGCCAGCCACGTGGGCCTTCATGATCCTGGGTTTTGGTGCCATTGGTGGCGCCCTAAGGTCAAATCGGCGGCGTCAGCGCAAGGCTAAAGTAAAAGTCAGTTACGCTTAGCTAACCGATCAGGATGAATATTTTCAAAGCCCTGTCAAAGCAATCTGGCGGGGCTTTGTGATTATCACTCATGTCTGAATTTTAGGATCTGGCAGCCATCGAGCAAGTATCGGCTATCTGATCGGGCTCCGAACGACCTAAGTGGCGATCAAAAATCCATGCCCACCCGAACATTTAGGTGGGGAGACTTGTCGTTGCTATTGTCGCGATCGCGATTGATCGGGAGTGCAGTTTCCAGCTCAAAATCAAGTGGTCCAACCCGTCCGCGAACACCTGGACCTGCAGAGATCAACGTACCTTCACCGCTATCACTGGCGATATCGCTGACATAGCCCATGTCGGCAAATCCGTATATTTGCAGTCTTTTGAGCCAAGATGGTCGCGATTTTATAGTATATCGCAGCTCGGCCAGGCCATAAAAGCCTTCGTCACCGGACAATTCGCTGAAGTCATAGCCGCGTACGCGATACGCTCCGCCAATGCTGAGTTCTTGTGCAGCAAGTAGAGGGCGGTTGGCAATTTGCCCCCGGGCGGCGAGATAGATACTAAGGTCTTTGGTTAATCCGGTTCTAAAATCGGCCCAATATTCGCCCTTTGTAAACACGCCATCACCATCACGCCGAGAGGCCAACGGACTACCCAAACGGGTCGCACCGAAAATATCGAAACCCTGTACGATGGCGGCACCGGCACGCACCCTGCCGCCGGCAAACGGGAATTCCCCTCTGAGGCCTAGTGAAACGGTGACTTCTGTATCTTCTCGGATCAGCGCATTCATATCGTCGCGATTGATCGACAAATAGGCGGCCTCGGTCTCGATCCACAGGCTGCCGGACGTCGCCCGAACCAGAGGATAACTGGCATATAGCGCAAGATATCGGCTTTCCCCCGAAATATCGGAGCCGCCCGCGTTGCCGCCCGGCGCCGTATCTCCTACTGAGCCAGCAATGCCGGCTTTTAACCCATCAGTGCCGATCGCACTTTCATAATAGCCGCTGACCGAGAGTATCTCCTCGGGATCAATCGGATTGGTTCTTATGGCAACACCGAGGGCATCGGCATCATTGATCACTGCCTTCAAATCGGCGGAAAGGCGCGCCCTTATCGGCCCAAAGCTCTCGCTCCCGTAATTGTCAGCCTGTATGCGCGCACGGTTGCCGCGTTCACGAACCGTGACTTGCAGGATATTTCGGCCATCTTCCTGAAGAAACTTGGTCGATCGCACGCGGATGTCGGGAATATCGCCAGCAAGCAGCAAGCGACGTTCAATCTCGGGCCGATGGGCAACCTTGCCCTCCAGAGAGGATAATAGTTTTAGCAGATGTTGATTGTCTGAGCCAATGATCCGCACCGCATCAACCATGCCTTCAATCAGCTTGATTTCTAACACACCCATTTGCACAGATTGTTCCGGAATAAAGGCCGATGCGAATATATAGCCTTCTTCCCTAGCAATATCAGCAATTTGCTGGGTCAGCGAGGCGAGCTCCTCTTCGGTTGCTTCCTGACCGATAAAGGTCTCAACCACTGGCGAGAAGACCTCTACGTCCAGCGCATCTGCCCCGACAACGCCGATGGCACCGATCCGGAAATTGGTTGGCGCTTCTTCGATCAGCGGCGCTGAATCAGGAATCTGGGTTTCTGCAATGGCCAAATCCAGAGGTTTTGCGGATTGTTCTTCCGGGCGAGTCGAGGATCGCGTCGAAATATCGGGCTCCGGGAATCCCGCCGTCCACACGCCAGCGTCCAATGCAGCAATCTGGCTGTCCTGTGCCATTGCAACTGGCTGTGCCAGTGCAGGAACTGAAAATGCCAACAGGCTGGAGATGGATAGGATACGCAACACAGTGATACCGATACTCTTGAAAAATTTGGTCCGGTCACGAGCATAAACTAGCGGTGTTAAATGTTGGTTATCAGAGGCAAAAAATTAAGATGCTTTTAACTAGCTATGTTTTTCTTATCTTCAAATCTGGTTCTTAGACAGGCAAGTTCAATTTAATGAAGAGTAACTGTTATGAGCCATCCCATTACCAAGTCGCTGGTTATCGCGGCCTTATTGTCGAGCGGTGCCGCCTATGCTGGCACGCCCGGCTGGCAAGTGTCAGAAATTAGTGGGAATGTTACGGTAGCGCGCAAGGGGGTTGTGAAGATTGCGCAACGCCAAACCAAATTGGCACCGGGTGATGTCATCAAAACCGGTCCAAAAGGGCGGGCAGTGTTATTGCGTGGCGGTGAATATCTGGTTGTATCGCCTGCCAGCCATATCGAGATTGCAGCACCGGAAAAGAGTGGCAAGGTCACTCAGATTATCGAATATCTCGGCAATGTCCTGTTCCGGATCGACAAGAAAGAAACACCACATTTCGGCGTTAAAACACCCTATATGGCGGCTGTTGTTAAAGGAACGACCTTTAGCGTTTCAGTCAGCGCTGAAGGATCCGCCGTTCAGGTTACGGAAGGTGCCGTAGAAGTTTTCACGCTGGATGAAGGCGCTTCCGAACTGGTGACGCCTGGTGTGATCGGTATGATCAATGCCAATGATCCGTTCAGCCTGGTGGTTATTGATGGCGAACGACGGGTGATTGAGTCACCCAACAAACCGGCAAATTCCGATGATGTTAAGGTGACAGCAGCACCGGCTGTCGCCGCAACTGGATCTTCTGCTTCTGGCTTGTCAGGAACAATCTCAGTACCAATTAGCGAGGAGGGTGTTGAACTTGCGGAACTGACCAATGGCCTGATCCGTGGCGACGTTAGTTACAACAGATTCGTCTTTGTCGAAAATGCCGAAGAATCCGTCGGCGCTGGCGAAGATGTCGTAGATGCCACTAGCGGTGAAGAGGAAATTGTAAGCGAAATCATCGCGGACGACGAGAAAGGTGAAGCTGATCAGGGCGACGAAGGCCAGGGCGACGAAGGCCAGGGCGACGACGACCAGGGCGACGACGACCAGGGTGATGACGATCAGGGCGATGACGATCAGGGCGATGACGACCAGGGCGATGACGACCAGGGCGATGACGACCAGGGCGATGACGACCAGGGTGATGACGACCAGGGCGACGACGATCAGGGTGATGACGACCAGGGCGATGACGACCAGGGCGACGACGATCAGGGTGACGACGATCAGGGTGAAGATGACCAGGGCGACGATGATCAGGGTGAAGATAACCAAACTAACGACGAAAATATGCCCGGCAATGGCGACGCAAACAGCGGCCAAGACGACGGCAATAATGGCCACGGTAACGATCCTGACGGCTTTGACGACAGTAATCCCGGCCAAGGTAATGGCAAAGGGCAGGGCAAAGGTGGAAATGACGACGACGATGGCAATAATGGCCACGGCAACGATCCTGACGGCTTTGATGACAGCAATCCTGGCAAAGGCGGCGGCAAGGGCAAAGGCAAAGGTAAAAATAAGTAGAACTGATTTCTGATAATCAGAAACGGTCAGGTTGGCGCTTAGACCAAGCGCTGATCCGCCTTTCTCAGCGCCAGTTTAGCGGTTAACGCAAAATAGACGCATATCTATTACGATCAGCCTAAGGCTGTTTCGTGGAGATATTTTGAAAGCCATTTTTGCTTCTTTTTTTGCCAATGCTTCGTGGCGCGTTTTTCTGGCATGGGCCGTTGCGCTTTTGGCGGCACTCGCTCTGCCTGCCATCAATGTCGGTGGTGAGGTTGAGCGGCAATTCCAGAATCTACGTGCTGACTTGCTCGAAAAGCCGGCATCTGGTGAGATCGCCATTGTCGAAATCGATGCCAAATCCCTTCATGCGCTTGATCGCTGGCCGTGGCCCCGCGGATATTATGCTGAACTGGTGGACAAGCTATCTGCAGCTGATGTCGCGCAAATAGCTTTTGATGTCGATTTTTCTTCATATTCCACGGTTGAGCAGGACCGATTATTTGGAGCGGCGCTGCAGAATTCCGATGCGATGATCATCTTGCCGACCTTCAAGCAGGAGCAAGGTAGCACACAAGGTAATTATGTTGAGAGTCTGCCGATAGAGCAATTCAGTCAGCATGCATTTCTTGCTTCGGTCAACGTCCATCCCGATAAAAGGGGGCAACTAAACGACTATAGCTTTGGGACGACAACGGATAATACAGCCCGCCCCTCATTGGCCAGCATGGTGGCCGAGACGTCTGGGCATATCGACAAGAAATTTGCAATCGATCAGTCGATCGATCCCGCCACTATCCCGCGTTACAGCTTTGTCGATATATTGCAGTCCGAACGGATTGATCCTGACTTACGCGGTAAAAAAATAATGGTTGGCGCTACGGCTATCGAGCTCGGTGATCGCTATCCGATTAGCCGCTATGGGATGATGCCAGGCGTCGTGATACAGGCGATGGCAGCCGAGACTCTTTTGCAGGGTACGAACGTAACAGATATTGGCTATCTGCCTTCTTTGGTCCTTGCTGCCTTCTTGTTACTGGCTTGGTTCTGGCGCCGTCCGGCGGTCGGGAACAGCATCATGCCGGTTGCGGTTTCCATTGGTCTCTCGCTGTTCGGCTTAATTCTAATCACTGAATATTTCGGTCTTTTTACTTTTTCCAATGTCCCCGCTTTATTCTTCCTCGGCATTTTCTTGCTGAGCGAGAAATTTCTGAGAACCAATTTTGCTCTGAATCGCAGCCAGTATTCCAATTCTGAGAGCGGCCTTCCCAATGAAGCGGCGCTGCTGAAATTCCTTGATGGCCGCAGGGACCGCAATATCGCTGTCGCGCGCCTTTCTGATTTCCGTGAACTGCTGGTCGTAACTGACAAAGACAAGCGCGTTGATCTTTTCAAAAATCTCGCCGACCGGTTGAAATTTCTGGCGGAAGACCAACGTATTTTCCATTTCGACACCGATATGATCGGTTGGGTGGTCAAAGAAGACTATACCAGCGATCTATCCGGCCATTTCAACACTGCTGTTGCTTTGTTCCAATCTCCAGTCATGGCGGGTGATACAAAAATCAAACTGAACGCATCCTTTGGTATCAGCCGTGAGTCTATTGATAAGGCGAAAGTCGCTGCTGAACAGGCGATGGCCAAGGGTCGACGCTGGGCATTGCATGATGACGAGGCAGCACGTGCCGTCGGCCAGAAACAGAACCTGCTTGTCGAACTGGAGCAAGCTATCGAGAGCGGAGATATCTGGACGGTCTATCAGCCAAAATGGAATTTGCAGCTCAATAAACTGGACGGCGCCGAAGCCTTGGTGCGTTGGCGGCATCCGGAAAGAGGGATGATCAGCCCAGAAATTTTCATCCCCATATTGGAGAAAGCTGATCGGATAGATGAGCTGACACTCCATGTTCTGCAAAATGCGCTCAACGATTTGTCGAGTTGGGGTGCGCGGAGATCAGGTTTAAGTTGTTCCGTCAATATCTCAGCCCAGCTGCTGGATAACGAGTCGTTTATCGACAAGGCGATCGCACTGGTTAGTGCGGCCAATATTCCAAGCGGCTATGTTACATTTGAAGTGACCGAAACCGCTGCTTTGGCTGATTTGCAAAGGTCCATTTTGTCGCTTGAGCGCATCCGTGCGGCTGGCATCAGCGTGTCGATTGACGACTATGGCACTGGCCAATCAACCATGAGCTATCTGCAACATCTGCCAATAGATGAGATCAAAATTGATCAAAGCTTTGTGAAGACGATGATAAGCAATGATTCCAACCGTCTGATGGTCAAGTCGACCATCGAACTGGTCAAGGGGTTGAGCCTGAAAGTCGTTGCGGAAGGTATTGAGGATCAGATTTGCATGGATATGCTGAGCAGCTTCCAATGTGATGTTGGACAAGGGTGGCACATTTCGAAACCGATCTCCTCAGATGTCTTTATTGCCGATTGGCTTGATGCAGTTCCAACCAGAAAAATTGCTTAAATCCGAAAAGTGAACGTGATTGCATTTCAGAGATCTGGACAAGATTCTGCTATCGCGAATGGTCGCGCCTGATTAGGGTTCGGCCATGAGCGAAAATTCGGAACAGATCGCGTTGGCGAAGCGGTCGACCAAAGACATATATAAACGCCAGGCGCGTCATTGGGACGATGTGAGACCCACTTCACTATATGAAAAGCCGTGGCTGGATCGCTTTTTGTCTGCTCTTCCACCCAAAGGCAGGCTTCTCGACCTGGGCTGTGGTTCAGGAATACCGGTAGCCGGATATTTCCTAGGCAAGGGCTATGCTCTTGTCGGTGTGGATTATTCCGAGACCATGATCGAACTGGCCCGTCAGCATTATCCGGATGCTGATTGGCCGGATGTCGAGTGGAAGGTTCAGGATATCACGCAACTCTCGCTGACCGGACAATTTGACGGCATCTATAGCTGGGACGGCTTTTTCCATTTGTCGATCGATCAGCAAAGGGATGTCCTTCCCGAATTGTCCAACCTCGTCAAAGCGCAAGGAGCGATCATGTTGACCGTTGGTACCGGCGAAGGGGAAGTGACCGGAACCGTTGGCGGCGAAACCGTCTACCACGCCAGCCTCGCTCCCGATGAATATAAAGAGCTGCTCAGCCAAGGTGGTTTTGAGACCATCAGCTATGTGGCAGAAGACCAGAATTGCTTGGGGCGCTCGGTCCTGCTCGCTTCAGGCAAGCGGAAGTAGATATTTCACTCCAACCGCTGCCTCAAACTCACCCTTTGTAATTTTTGCCGATATAACGGGTGAGCGGTGTGGCGCTTTTGATTTTCGGCCCGCGTGGATTCATCGTGTCGTAGACGACCGCGTTTTCGAGCACCCGTTTGACATAGTTACGGGTTTCGGAAATCGGAATGTCTTCGATCCATTTGAGCCAGTCGATGCCGCCTTGACGTGGGTCGCCATTGCGCCGCAGCCATTTGTTCACATTGCCCGGGCCCGCGTTATAGGCCGCCGCGGCCAACGGGAAGCTGCCGCCATAATAGCGTAGCATACGTTCAAAATAACCACTGCCGAGGCGGATATTATATTGCGGGTCGCTCGTCAGCGAGGACAGGTTGTAGCGCAGGCCTGCTTTGCCCGATTGTTCGCGAGCGGTTCCAGGCATCAGCTGCATCAGGCCGCGCGCACCGGCATGGCTGATCGCACCTTGGGCAAACTGGCTTTCCTGCCGAGTGATCGCATGGATGCTGGTCCAGTTAGGTTCGTATCCGTTTGGCACTTTCAAGGTTGGGAACAGTGTTGCGTCGGTGGCATTCAGCCTCTGTCCCTGTGCGCTGATACCGGCAATAACGCCAAGGTCCCGTTGCCCAATGCGCCCGGAAAGGTCGCTAATCAACGCATAGTCTCTTTCGGTTTTGGCATTGAAAGCAAGCGCGCGATAAAAACGAATTTGTTCCCGCCAAGGACCGGTTCGTGCCGACGCTTTTGCGGCAATGACGGTCGGTTCGCGATCAAAATTGGTACGATCCTGACCGGTTATTTCGGCCGCTGGTTTACGATTGAATGTTGGCAGCGAGCGGCCCAGACGTTCATGCGACAGCTGGCCATAAAAATAGGCAGGGAAGGCTGCTGCTTTCTCAAAATAAGAGGTTGCTTCAGCCGTTTGCCCCGCTTCCGCGGCGGCACGGCCGGCCCAGTAATAGCCTTTTGACCGGATATTAGGACTGTTATAGGACCGCGCATAGCGGTCAAACATTGCAACTGCCTTGGCCGGATTGCGCTGACCCCAAAGGGCAGCATTGCCAGCCAGCCAGGTCAGGTCGGAATATTTATCGCGGATACGGCTGCTCTGTGCGGCAATGTCCGTCGGCGCGGCATAGGCATCGTCGACCTTTGATGCGATGTTAAAGGCCGTTGTCCATTGCCGGTCATAATAGGCTGCCTTGGCGTTTATCAGATTGGCATCATACCAGGTTGCGATTTGCGATGAACTGGTCGGTCTGATCCGCAAGGTTGGGCGGTTGGCCATGAGTTGGCGGGCGTTATAGCTCTGCCCCTTATTGCGCAAATAGCGCGCGCGGTCTGCAATATAGCCAGCATCATATTGAGCGAGACTGTTCACCGCAGTGGCTTTCGCATTGGCGTCGGGTGCATCGGTTAGTTGCGCGAGCCGGGCTCCGAAAACTGCGCGACGTCCTGAGGATGCATAACCGAGTTGGCGCGCAGCGGCGCGCGTCGCCCGTGCCCATAACAACGCGTCCATCCGCGCATCATGGTCGTCAACGGTGAGCGCAGAACTGAATCGGCTGAGCAACGCCGTTTCATCGTCTTCAGTTAATGTACCGCCACGCCATGCCTGTTTGGCCATCGCATTGGCTTTCAGCGTTTCCCCTCTGGATTGCAGCGCCACCGCATATTTTGCTGCACCGGCATTGGTCAGCGGTGTGAAGCGGTCAAAAAAGGCAATCACTCGGCCAGCAGAGAAATTGTTGATGTCGATGGCCTGCTCTGCGTTACGCCGCATGCGCGTATCCTCGGGCCAGCCGGGATAAGTGACCAGAAAGCCGGCATAATCCTCAAAGGAATAGTTGTCGGACTGGGTCAGCACACGCCAGCGTTGCAGGCCGAGAACGGCATTTCCGCGTGTGGGATCGGAGAGAGTTGCACTGCCGCTCTGCTCTGCTGCCATGCATGTTACTGGCGTTAAAAGCAGGCTTGTGAGAATAATTCTTGATACCATACTGGACATTTTGGGGGTAGGCTCCTTATCAGGCGCTGAACGAAGAACTATATCATTGTTAAGCTTGAGTAAGCCTTGGCAATTTCTTAGCCAAATTTAAAGGAGTATTTCCATGTTTTCCGGCTCAATTCCGGCCCTGGTGACTCCCTTTCGCGACGGATCGTTCGCGGAAGGTGAATTTCGGGCCCTGGTAGACTGGCAGATTGAACAAGGCAGCAGCGGTTTGGTCCCATGTGGAACCACCGGAGAATCTTCAACTCTGTCCAATGCTGAACATCATCGTGTCATTGAAGTTTGTATCGAACAGGCCGCAGGGCGCGTGCCTGTTATTGCGGGTTGCGGCTCCAACGACACCACCAATGCATTGCTCCATTTGAATTTTTCCAAGAAATGCGGTGCTGCGGCCGGACTGGTTGTTGCGCCTTATTATAATCGCCCCAATCAGGAAGGCATTTATGCCCATTTTGAGACGCTGACGACGAAAAATGACTTGCCGCTAGTGCTTTATAATGTGCCAGCGCGGACCGTGACCGATATATTGCCGGAAACAGTGGCAGCCCTGGCCAAATTGCCAAGCGTAATCGCAATCAAGGATGCCAGCGGCGAAATTGACCGGGTCACCGATCACCGCCTTGCTTGTGATGATGATTTCTGCCTGTTGTCCGGTGTGGATGAACTTTCGCTCGCCTTTAACGCATCTGGCGGCGCCGGATGCATTTCCGTGACGGCCAATGTCGCACCAAAGCTATGCGCCGAATTTCAGGCGGCTTGTGCTGCGGGCGACTATGAAAAAGCACGGGAGCTGAATGACAAACTTTATCCGTTGCACAAGGCAATGTTCTCTGATGCATCTCCAGGTCCGGTAAAATACGCCCTGTCGCGGGTGGTTGAGGGCTTCCCAACGGATTTGCGCTTGCCGATGACGCCGCCTTCGGATGCCGCTCGCAAAGCCGTCGATACAGCGCTGGAGGGAGCCGGGCTGATCTGATGGCGAAACCCCGTCCTCTTGAGTTTGACAAACAAAAGGTCGTCGCCGAAAACCGGCGCGCACGCTATGACTATCATCTTGATGAGAAGTTTGAGGCAGGCATCATGCTGACCGGTACAGAGGTCAAATCGCTGCGTTTCGGCTCAGGAACGATTGCCGAAAGCTATGCCGAGGTAAAGGATGACGAGGTTTGGTTGATCAATGCCAATATCCCCGAATGGAGTCATGGCAACCGCCACAATCACGAACCCAAGCGGCCGCGCAAATTACTGCTGAACCGACGGCAGATTAACAAGTTTTACGGAGCCGTTATGCGTAAGGGCATGACTATTGTTCCGCTGTCCATCTATTTTAACGGCAAGGGCCGCGCGAAGATCGAACTGGCTCTGGCTAAAGGTAAAAAGGCTCCGGATAAACGCGCGACCGAAAAGGACCGTGACTGGAAGCGTCAGCAAGGGCGGTTGTTGCGCGAACATGGCTGATCCTAACTCACCAAATAAAGACTGGGCGGCACGGACAATCATGCGGTTTTACCGCTGGTTCGAAGAGAAAATGCCGACTCGCGCAGGGATGGCCAATAACCGCTATCTCAAGCCGATTGCGCACCGTTTTCTGCGCTCTGACCTATGGCGGTTCACGCGGCGGTCGGTGCCCCGCGGGGTTGCGTTGGGCCTGATCACCGGCTTCATAGTCCCGCTTGGTGGTCAGACATTTGTGGCGCTGTTTCTGGCCCTGCCAATCCGAGCGAATGTTCCGATTGCGGCAGTCACAACCTTCATTACCAACCCTTTCACCTATCCGTTCTGGCTGGCGATTGCGAACCAGCTGGGCCGCTTTGTTCTGCGCATGGATGGTATAACCAGCAGTGCAACTGGTGACGGACAGTTAAATGGACTGGGAGAATGGGTGACTTGGGCTGTTCGGGAAGTCGGAGTGACTTTCTTTGGCTTTGTGTTACTTGGGATTATATTTGGCGGCATCGGCTATGTCATCAGTACTTTTGGCTGGCGCTGGTGGACGGCCCGCAAGTGGAAAAAACGGATTGAGAAACTCGGTCTAGACAGAAATATTGATGGCAAGTGAAGCACGAGACAATATTGGTTTGTTAAACCAGAGCACGCAAAAAACGGCCAGTGATGTTCGTTTGCGCGGCCTGATTCTGGTTGTTGGAATATTGTCATCGCTTGGCCTGCTGTATTGGCAGGTCCAGAGTACGGCTTTGCTCATAGCCTTTGCGGCGCTGACACTGACGACGGCGGCCGTGGTCTATTTCCTGCGACCGCAAGCCAGTGTTGTTGATGAAGAATCAGCGTTGGTTGCCGATTGGGCGGTCACCCGCCTGGTTGCGGATCAATCGGAGATTGGCCTGGCGATAACCGACCGTGCCGGGCGGCTCGTTTGTGCCAACGAGCTGTTTATCAAATGGTTTAATGGGCCAGCGATTCCACCACAATTGCCGCTGCAGGATGGCGGTAATGAATTGCTTGCAACCGCCGGCCGGGACGCTTGGCGCGACGGTCGTGGCTATGCCGAAGGGCTGAAACGCGGGGTCGCGGAATATAATGCCAAGGTGATACGGGCCGGGCAGGGCGATGAATATCTGCTCTGGCAGTTCAAACCACAGCATCGCAATGACGTCCTGGATGACACAATCCGGATGGTTGGCGGTGCCACCGGCCGGGCGCTGTCCGAAGCGGGTGTTTTGGCGACGGTTATCGGCGGTGAGGGAAGAATTAGGGCGTCTAACCAAGGGTTCGCGTTACGGGCAACGGGACGGGAAGATGCCAATATAAGCGGCCGGAACTTTATCAACTTTCTACGCTCAGATGATAAGGGCACAATTTTTTTCGAACGGGATGGCAGGCATGGCACGCCTGTTCGTTTGTTTCATATTCCGCTCGATCGCAGTCAGGAAAAAGGGCCTGCCCTGATTTTGCTGATCGATGATGATGGCGGTATGGTTGAGCGTGGCAAGGCGCTCGAGCAAGTCGAGTCAATGCTGTCGCTACTGCCTCTCGGTCTCGCCCTGACCGACCGCGATGGCCGGTTCCTGTTTTTCAACAATGCCTTTGCCAAGGTTGCCGGCGTACGAGAGGAAGAGAAACCCCTCTATCCTGGCGATCTCATGATTCGTGATGACAAATCGGCGGTGGCCGATGCGGTGCGGCGCTATGCGAGCGGGCCATCCTTGTCGGGCGATCTTGCCGTGCGCCTGCGTTCTGGCGGCGAAGATCCCGTGGCCTTGGGCATTGCCGGGATACGCGGGCTGGGCGACGCTGCGGTTCTGCTATCGATCAAGGACAATAGCGAAGAGACGAAGTTGAAGAGTCAGGTGGCACAAGCGACGAAGATGCAGGCTGTGGGTCAGCTTGCCGGCGGTGTTGCGCATGATTTCAACAATATCCTGACGGCTATTATTGGCCATTGCGATCTTATGCTGTTGCGCCATGCACCGGGCGATAGCGACTATGACGATATTCAGCAGGTCAAGAATAACAGCAACCGAGCCGCAGGTCTGACGCGGCAATTGCTTGCTTTCTCTCGGCAACAGACATTGCGCCCTCAGATCTTGCAACTGCCGGACGTTGTTGCTGATGTCTCTAACTTGCTCAAGCGTTTGCTCGACGACAGTATCGAGCTCGAGGTCAAGCATGGCCGTAATTTGGGGCTGGTGCGGGCTGATCCGGGGCAGTTGGAACAAGTGATCATTAATCTGGGTGTGAACGCGCGCGATGCCATTGGTTCCAGTGGTGCCAAGGGCGGCAAGATTTCGATTACCACCCAGGCGGTCGCGGCTTCAGATGTTCGAGCGCTGAAAAGCGATATCCTGCCGGTTGGCGACTATACCGCTCTGTTTGTAACCGATACCGGCAAAGGCATCGCCCCGGAACTGATTGGCAAGATATTCGAGCCTTTCTTCACGACCAAGGAGGTTGGAAAGGGTACCGGACTTGGGTTGTCGACGGTTTACGGGATTGTCAAACAGTCGGGCGGTTATATTTTTGCCGATTCCAAACCAGGCGAGGGCGCGACTTTCTCCATCTACCTCCCCGTTCATACGATGTCGGATCAGGAAACGGCACAGTCCGTTGAACCGCTCAAGGCAGTGGCCAAGAAAGAGCTATGGGGCAGCGGCCATATCCTGCTGGTCGAGGACGAGGATATGGTTCGTGCGGTCGCGGAGCGGGCGTTGACGCGGCAAGGCTATACGGTGGTCACCGCGAGCGACGGCGAAGAAGGATTACAGCAACTGGAGGCGCTCGCCGAAGGTGAAGAAATTTTCGATATGATCGTGTCGGATGTGGTCATGCCGAATATGGACGGGCCAGCCATGGCGAAGCAGGTGAGGGAGCATCATCCTGATATGCCGATCCTGTTCATGTCCGGCTATGCTGAAGAGCAATTGCGCAAATCCATCGATCTCGACAATGTAGCGTTCCTGCCTAAGCCATTTTCTGTGGCGCAAATTGCAGAAGCGGTTGGAGAAATTTTGGCCGAACATGCCAAATAGCCTGTGGAATGGCTCATATATTGCTGAAATATATCAATTAATTCAGTTTTGAAAAAAATTCTGTTCCACTCTTGTTCTAGTAGAACAAATGCGGTACATCATATCCATCATTGATTGATAACGTACAAGCATTTAGCGAAGGGGACAGGCAAATGGCCGGCAATTTAAAAGTCGTAGAATCGGATAATCAATTGAACTCATCAGACAGACAAAAGGCGCTCGACGCCGCATTGGCGCAGATTGATCGCGCTTTTGGTAAAGGCTCAGCCATGAAGTTGGGCTCTCGTAAGGCGATGGAAGTCGAATCGGTCTCCACCGGTTCCTTGGGACTGGATATCGCGCTTGGCATCGGGGGATTGCCAAAGGGTCGTGTGATCGAAATTTATGGCCCTGAAAGTTCGGGTAAAACCACATTGGCATTGCATGTCATCGCCGAGGCACAAAAAGCAGGCGGCACGGCAGCCTTTGTTGATGCTGAACATGCTTTGGATCCTGTTTATGCCAATGCTCTTGGTGTGGATATTGACGAATTGATCATCTCCCAACCTGATACGGGAGAGCAGGCACTCGAAATCACCGATACATTGGTGCGCTCCAATGCGATTGATGTTCTGGTGGTCGATTCGGTTGCTGCGTTGGTTCCGCGCGCTGAAATTGAAGGTGAAATGGGTGATACCCATGTTGGTCTTCAGGCGCGATTGATGAGCCAGGCCCTGCGCAAGCTGACCGGCTCGATCAGCCGTTCCAAATGTATGGTAATCTTCATCAACCAGGTGCGGATGAAAATTGGCGTGATGTATGGCAATCCCGAAACCACATCGGGTGGTAATGCACTGAAATTCTATGCATCGGTTCGTTTAGACATTCGCCGCACCGGCCAGATTAAGGAACGGGACGATATTGTTGGTAACTCTACTCGTGTCAAAGTGGTCAAGAACAAGGTGGCTCCTCCTTTCAAGCAAGTCGAATTCGACATCATGTACGGGCAGGGCATTTCCAAAGTCGGTGAGATTATCGACCTTGGCGTCAAGGCTGGTGTGGTCGAAAAATCCGGTGCCTGGTTCTCCTATGACTCGGTGCGTATTGGCCAGGGCCGCGAAAATTCAAAACGCTTCCTGCTCGAAAACCCTGAAATGATGGCTAAGCTGGAAAACCAGATCCGCGGCAATGAAGAAGAAATTGCCGAAGAAATGATGACTGGCCCGGTTGGCGCTGATGGCGATACCGAGATTGCTGACGATAAAGAGTGATAGGAGCGCGGAGAGCATGAGCTTTTCACGCACCTGACCGTAAAATTTCAAGTTTGCCTGTTCGTTTCCCCCGAGACGAACCTCGGCATCCGGGCCGTCCTTCTGTCCCCCGATAGTCAGGACGGCCCCTTTTTATTTGCTATCCCGCAATTTCCTGTCACAAGTTTCGGAAAGCTGTGGTGTCTCGCACTTTTGGCGGTTTTAACGGTGTGATCTGTGTGAACTTTGAGCGCAGTTAAACAGCGGGCCGGAACATTGTGACAATTGGAAAAGGGGAATTCATGACCATCATCGTCCATCATCTCGAAAATAGTCGGTCCCAGCGCATCCTCTGGTTGCTGGAAGAGTTGGCGCTGCCCTATGAAATCAAGCGCTATGAACGGCATCCCAAGACCCAACGTGCACCGGATAGCTTGAAAGCCGTGCATCCGCTGGGCAAATCACCGATGATTGAAGATGATGGTCAGGTCATTATCGAGACGGCGGCAATTGTTGAATATCTCGTCAGAAAGGCGGGCGGCACATTGGGCGCGCCGGAAGACAAGACCGGGGCGCAGCTCTACACCCAGTATCTGCACTTTGCGGAGGGGTCGATGATGCCACCTCTGTTCGGCACGCTACTTGTCAACCGCTTGGGCATTCTTGGCTTGCCAGCGAAGAAACCGGTCATGGGCATGGTCGAAGAATTGCTGGTTTGGCTTGAAACCGAACTTGCATCGCGGCCCTATTTTGCAGGTAGCGAGCTCAGCGCTGCCGATGTGATGATGAGCTTCCCACTAGAGGCAAGTCAGGCACGGGCCGGGCTGGATGATCGATTCCCGAATTTGCAGGCCTGGCTCAAACGCATTCATGACCGGTCACAATATAAGACCGCGCTCGAAAAAGGTGGGCCCTATGCCTATGCTTGATCGACTATCATAAATTGCCAATTGATTGATTGACGGGATTGTAAACAGGATGGGCCTCGCCTAAGTCGATTTCATGATTACCACCAATGATATAAGACGCTCTTTTCTGGAATTTTTTGCGGCGCAAGGACATGAAGTCGTTCCTTCGTCTCCGTTGATTCCGCACAATGATCCGACGTTGATGTTTATCAACGCCGGTATGGTGCCCTTCAAAAATATCTTTACGGGCGCTGAAAAGAGCAAATTCCCGACCGCCACATCCAGCCAGAAATGTGTTCGCGCGGGAGGCAAGCATAATGATCTCGACAATGTCGGTTATACTGCCCGACATCACACATTTTTCGAGATGCTCGGCAATTTTTCCTTTGGCGATTATTTCAAGGAACAGGCGATCCTCAATGCCTGGGAACTGATCACCAAAACATGGGAAATTTCCGCCGATCGTCTCACGGTAACCGTCTATCACACGGATGATGAAGCCTTTGATTTGTGGCGAAAAATATCTGGTCTGCCGGAAGAGCGGATCATCCGTATCGCAACCCATGACAAT
The DNA here is from genome assembly GCF_900149705.1 of Sphingorhabdus sp. Alg231-15. Taxonomy (NCBI): domain Bacteria; kingdom Pseudomonadati; phylum Pseudomonadota; class Alphaproteobacteria; order Sphingomonadales; family Sphingorhabdaceae; genus Sphingorhabdus; species Sphingorhabdus sp. Alg231-15. The sequence goes on from NZ_LT703001.1 coordinate 141,031, forward strand.
TTCTGGTCGATGGGTGACACTGGCCCCTGTGGTCCGTGTAGTGAAATCTTCTATGACCATGGTGATCATATTTTTGGTGGCCCTCCCGGCAGCCCGGATGAAGATGGAGACCGCTTTGTCGAAATCTGGAATCTGGTGTTCATGCAATATGAGCAGCATCTCGGTGGCGATCGGATCGATCTGCCAAAGCCATCCATAGACACCGGTATGGGGCTCGAGCGGGTGGCCGCTGTCATGCAGGGTACCCATGACAATTATGAGATCGATCTTTTCAAGGCATTGATTGCGCAGTCGGGAACGCTGACCGGAACTGAAACAACCGGCGATAATCAGGCGAGCCACCGGGTTATTGCAGATCACTTGCGCGCCTCTTCCTTTCTGGTGGCTGATGGCGTTTTGCCAGCCAATGAAGGCCGCGGCTATGTGCTCCGCCGGATCATGCGTCGTGCCATGCGCCATGCGCATCTGCTGGGAGCGCAAGACCCACTGATGCACCGTATGGTCGGCGCATTGACTGGTGAGATGGGTAACGCATTTCCGGAATTGATCCGTGCCAAACCTCTCATCGAGGAAACTTTGCTGCGGGAAGAAACCAATTTCCGTCGGACCCTGGACAAGGGGCTCAAGCTGCTCGATGCCGAGATTGCTGATATGCAGGATGGTGATATTTTGCCCGGTGCGACGGCTTTCAAACTCTATGATACCTATGGCTTCCCCTATGATTTGACCGAAGATGCCTTGCGCGCCAAATCGCTGGGTGTCGATCGGGACGGATTTGATGTGGCAATGGACGAACAAAAAGCCGCCGCTCGCGCTGCCTGGAAGGGATCTGGCGATCAAGCATCGGAAGCCGTATGGTTCGACATCGCGGAACGCGAAGGCGGTACCGAATTTACCGGATATAGTGCCGAAGCTGGTGACGGTGTGGTCATTGCGCTTGTCAAAGATGGTGAGGAGATTCAGTCCGCTAATGCTGGTGACGAAGTAATATTGCTGACCAATCAGACTCCTTTTTACGGCGAAAGCGGAGGCCAGATGGGCGACAGCGGTCTGGTCACCGGCAATGACGGCTTCACGGCTAACGTCGCAGATACCAGCAAACCGCTGGGGAGGCTGCATGCGCATCATATGACAATTGATGGCGGAGCCGTTTCCGTTGGAGATACCGTTCATCTCACCGTAGATTCGACGAGGCGCACCCAGTTGCGTGCCAATCACAGTGCAACCCATTTGCTCCATAAGGCGCTGCGCCACCATCTGGGTGATCACGTCACCCAGAAGGGCAGTCTGGTGGCACCGGACCGTCTGCGTTTTGATTTCTCCCATCCCACCGCTTTGAGCGATGCCGAGATCAACGCTATCGAAGCGGATGTGAATGCGCAGGTGCGCGGCAACAGCATGGTCGTGACTCGCCTGATGAGTCCAGACGATGCAGTAGCTGCCGGAGCGCTGGCCTTATTTGGCGAGAAATATGGCGATGAAGTCCGCGTGCTATCAATGGGCATTGAGGATGACATCGATTACTCGGTTGAGCTTTGTGGCGGCACTCATGTCAATGCGCTTGGCGATATCGGATTGATGGTCATCATCTCCGAATCCGCAGTATCCAGCGGCGTCCGGCGCATCGAAGCGTTGACCGGTGAAGCGGCCCGGCTCTGGTTGGGTGACCGCGATAGCAAATTGAAGTCGATAGCGGCAGCCTTGAAAGCTTCTCCCGATGAAGCAGCGGAACGGGTGTCCGCATTGGTTGATGAGCGCAAGAAACTTGACCGCGAACTGACCGAAGCGAAAAAGGCTCTGGCTTTGGCCGGTGATGGCGGCGGCTCGGCGACAAGTGATGTCGAGACGATTGGTGATATATCCTTTAGCGGTCAGGTGATTAACGGACTGAATCCCAAAGAACTTCGTGGTTTGATTGATGAAGCCAAAAAGAAAATGGGTAGCGGTGTAAGCGCGCTCATCGCAGTCAATGATGGCCGTGCAACCGTTGCGGTCGGTGTGACCGCTGATCTGACAGACGCGCATAATGCCGTTGATTTGGTTCAATCGGCGGTGGCAGCAGTTGGTGGAAAGGGCGGCGGAGGGCGGCCCGATATGGCGCAAGGCGGCGGCCCTGAAGGGGCGAAAGCCGATGAAGCCATTGCTGCTATAAAGTCTATTCTTGCGGATTAAGTTTCGGCGGTGTTACCGGGCTTGTATCCAGCGCTGATGACTTGAGCTTGGGCTCGATTTCCAGATCACCGTCTTTTTGAATTTGATGCCGGATCTGGTCGCGTTTCTCATGGATTGACGCGATAACCGGTCCCATGGCCACACCGTTTTCAACCAATATGGCCTCGGACAGCTGCAGAGACCCTTCTAGCGCTTCAGGAACAGCATTGGTGGCACCAGCTTGATAGAGTTCTGCCGCATGTTCAGTATCACGTGCGCGCACGATGATCGGCAAGTCTGGCACCCACGCACGCACCTTCTTTACAACCTGGACCGATAGGACGGGTTCGTCCATCGTAAGAACCAGCGCCTTGGCATGTCCAAGTCTCAATCGATCCAACATCTCGTTACGTGCAACATTTCCGAAGATGATAGGATAGCCGTCACGCCGTGCGTCAGCGACGACATCTATGTTCGATTCTATCGCCAGATAATTCTGATTATGGGCCTTCATCATATCCGCAACCAATCGACCGACGCGGCCAAAGCCGATGATTATCGTTTTTTCTGCATCAATGACCTGATCATCGGTAGCCGCGATATTCTCACCACGCAATTCGATCCGCCGGGCCATATCATGACCGAATCTTGCCAATAAGGGGGTAATCGTTAGGCCTATAGCGGTAACAATCTGCCAGAAAGCAGCTGTTTGCGCTTGAATGAGCTGTGCTTGTGCGGCCGCCGCCAGAACGATCAGAGTGGTTTCAGATGGGCTCGACATCAATACGCCAGCCTCTGTTGCCGTACCTGGGCGCGCTCCCGCAAAACGCAATAGGCCACCGGTTACAACGGCCTTGACCAGAACGACACCGACGACAGCAGTGATCAGGCTGGCCCAGTTTTCCAGAATGACACGAATGTCGATCTGCATCCCAACCGTGATCAGAAATACACCGAGCGCGAGGCCTTTAAAAGGAGCGGTGATCACTTCCACTTCACCGTGATATTCAGTCTCCGCGATCAACAGGCCGGCCAACAACGCGCCGACTATCGGTGAAAGGCCGGTTGCCGCAGTGGCGAGGCTGGCGAGGATGATCACCAACAGACTGACCGAGAGAAAGAGTTCAGGGCTTTTGGTTCGAGCTGCCTGCGCGAAGATGCGCGGCAGCAGCAGCCGTCCAAGCACCAGCATGCCGATAATAACTGCCCCGCCAACGACCAGTGTTTGAACAAGCTCTTCCCATGAGGAACCGCTAGCGTAGGAAGGAGCGAGGGCGCCCAGTAAGAAAATAATCGGCACGATGGCGACATCTTCGAAGAGAAGCATGGCCAGCGCCGCCCGACCTACCGGACTTTTTGTTCCGGACATTGGCAATACGAGGGCGGTGGATGACAATGCCAGAGCAAGGCCGAGGCCAAGCGCGCCTGCTGGATTCTGACCGATCAGATAGAGTACGAAACCAATGATCAAACCAGAAATGGTCAGCTCTGCGGCACCGACGCCAAATACCAGCTGGCGCATCGACCAGAGCCGTTTGAACGAAAGTTCCAGGCCAATGGAAAATAGCAGCAGGATTATGCCAAATTCGGCAAAGGGCTCTATGGCCTCTCGATCATTGATCGTGAAAAATCTGAGCCAGTCATATTGGCCCGATAGAGCGCCTAAACCCGATGGTCCAAGTAAAACGCCGACCAAGATAAATCCAATGATCGGCGTGATCCGAAAGCGGGCAAATGCAGGAATGATTATCCCTGCAGCTCCCAAAATAACGATTGCGTCAATAAATGCCGGATTGTCGAGCGGTGTACTCATAAGAGACACCTATACGCGAAACATTCCGTTTGTCAGCAAGTCAAAACGCGCTGGAAATTATTTCCAGTTTTGCATTTCCGTTTCAAGATTGGAACGCACCGCCTCAAAAAACTGCTCGGTCGTCATCCAGCTTTGATCGGGACCGATCAGAATCGCGAGATCCTTGGTCATGTCACCATTCTCAACTGTTTTAATACAGACCTGTTCAAGCGTTTCAGCGAAGCGTGTTACTTCCGGTGTGTCATCAAATTTCCCGCGATAAATCAGGCCGCGAGTCCAGGCGAAGATCGAAGCGATCGGGTTGGTTGAAGTCGCTTTACCTTCTTGATGCTGGCGATAATGGCGCGTGACCGTCCCATGTGCCGCTTCAGCTTCGACCGTGTCACCGGTTGGTGTCATAAGAACCGATGTCATCAGGCCAAGCGAACCAAAGCCCTGTGCGACAGTATCTGACTGAACGTCGCCATCATAGTTTTTACAGGCCCAGACGAATTTGCCGCTCCACTTCATCGCGGAAGCGACCATGTCGTCGATAAGGCGATGTTCGTAAATAATGTCTGCTTTTTCGAACTTGTCCTTAAATTCGGTTTCGAAAACTTCCTCGAACAGGTCCTTGAAGCGACCGTCATAAGCTTTCATGATCGTGTTCTTGGTGGAGAGATAGACGGGCCAGTTGCGATTAAGGCCGTAATTCATAGAGGCACGGGCAAAATCGCGGATGGAATCGTCTAGATTATACATTGCCATGGCAACGCCAGGAGAGGGGAATTGGAAAACTTCCTCATCAATCTTCGTACCATCATCGCCGTCAAAGACCAGGCGCAGCTTACCAGGGCCAGGGACCTTGAAATCAGTGGCGCGATATTGGTCACCAAAGGCATGGCGGCCAACCACAATGGGATCGGTCCAGCCTGGAACCAGACGCGGAACATTGTCGATTACGATAGGTTCACGGAACACAACGCCACCAAGAATGTTACGGATCGTGCCATTGGGTGACTTCCACATCCGCTTGAGGCCAAATTCTTCAACCCGCGCTTCGTCAGGTGTAATCGTCGCGCATTTTACGCCAACACCATGTTTGTTGATCGCATTAGCGGCATCAACAGTAATCTTGTCATTCGTATCGTCGCGCACTTCGATAGCAAGGTCATAATAATGCAGCTCAACATCCAAATAAGGTTCGATGAGCTTTTCACGAATCCACTGCCAAATGATCCGCGTCATTTCATCGCCATCTAGTTCGACGACCGGGTTTTTGACCTTAATTTTAGACATAGAAATTTTTCTTTCCTGCAAAACAATATATATCGAAGCACTCAGTGGGAGGAATCTAAGATGTCGATCTCTTAGCAAAGATCGCAATATGTTCAACCATCTGTTCAAATCTCTCACGATTGTTCCTGCAAAACTGAAGCAGGAGTATTGTCAGGGCAGGACACTGCTCCTAAAGAACATTCATGGCGATAGAAAAATATTCAAATAAGGGCCTTGGCGAAGCCAAATGGTCTTTTCCACCGGTCCACCCTGAAGGACGCAAATTTGCGCTTATCTCGGCGGCGATCACTGCAGCATTTGCGTTTCTTGCATGGGAGACTCTCGCTTGGCCAATGGCCGGCGTTACCATTTGGGTTCTGGCCTTTTTCCGTGATCCGAAACGGGTGACGCCATTGGATGACAAATATATTGTCGCGCCAGCGGACGGACTGGTCAATTTGATCATGCCGGTTGTTCCGCCGGTTGAGTTGCAAGGCGAGGGCGGTCTTGGCGATGAAGAGCTTATCCGTGTCTCCATTTTTATGAGTGTCTTTGATGTGCACATCAATCGCACACCGATTGAGGGTACGGTAAGACGGCAGGCCTATATTTCCGGTAAGTTCCTGAATGCTGATCTTGATAAAGCCAGTGACGAGAATGAACGGCAACATTTCATGGTGGAACGCAATGACGGGCTGAAGGTCGGCTTTACACAGATTGCAGGACTAGTCGCGCGGCGGATTATGTCCTTTGTGAAAGAGGGCGATTTTGTTGCGGTTGGACAGCGTATCGGGCTTATCCGCTTTGGCAGCCGGGTGGATGTATATCTGCCCAAGGGGACGACCCCGAATGTCGTCCTGGGGCAGCGGACGATTGCAGGTGAGACTGTTATTGCCGAAATCGGTCAGGTAAAAGAGATTGAAGGCATCGGCCAATGATGTCCGGAGTTTTGACTTTTGTCGCTGTGACCCAGGATATGATCTTCAGCTGATGGCAGATAAAAACCGTATCCAGCGACCCGAACGCGGCATTTCCCTGCGGGCGTTTGTACCCAATGCCGTTACTGCGCTGGCTCTATGCATTGGCCTTAGCGGCGTGCGTTTCGCTTTCATGGAAAATTGGGTGCTGGCCGCCGGCGCCGTCGTGTTGGCGGGCATATTGGACGGGCTTGATGGCCGGATCGCTCGCTTGCTTAATGCGCAAAGCCGATTTGGTGCGGAGCTAGATTCACTCTCCGACGTTATCGCCTTTGGTGTGACACCGGCTTTGGTGATGTTTTTCTGGTCCCTGCAGCATATGCCGCAATTTGGCTGGGTGATTTCACTGACCATGGCCGTTGGCTGCGCATTGCGGCTCGCGCGCTTTAACGCTCATATTGATGATGAAGATCAGCCTCATAAATCTGCGGGGTTTTTGACCGGCATCCCTGCACCTGTCGCTGCCGGACTGGCTATGCTTCCACTTTATCTCTGGGTCATTACTGAACAGGAATTGTTCCGGCACTATACCGTTGTTGGACCGTGGATCGTACTGATCGCCTTTTTGATGATCTCGAACACGGCAACGTTCAGCTGGTCCTCGCTGCGCCTGCGCAAGAATATCCGTCTCGAGGCGCTTGCAGGTTTTGCCTTGCTTGGTGTCGCACTGATCAACAATCCGTGGATCACCCTGAGCGCGATTAGTATCGGCTATATTGTCCTAATCCCGTTCAGCATCAGAAGCTATGCAAAGGTTAAGCGGCAGCGCGCAACGGAGCTGGCTGAAAAGAATGGCGCCGCGGGCTAGGCCGATAGGTCTTGCTCACTGAACTGAAACTGCGTTGCGACACTGCCGGTGTCACTGATCCTGCTTCACCAAGATCAGCCAAAATGACAGCCTTGATTTTATGCTGATAGGCATGAAACATCATCGCGATGGTCAAAACCGAACCAACAAAGGCGAGGGCAAAAAAGGTGGCAATAGCAATGGTCAGCATGTCAAATTCCCGTATGTTCTTTCTATGAACCTTTAATGTTCTAATAATGTTCTCATGTCAAATATTATTTGGAACATGGCTGAAATACGTATCCAGAGAGAGAAAGGTTACACTTGAGGTCGACCTCAGGCGTGGGATAGCAACATTTCCTCGCTAGGCTACGTGCCATAAGATGCAACTGTGCGCTGGCTTTGTTCTCGGAATTATGATGCGAATGTGACGCATACTCCGCTCAGCAGACCATTCTGGTCACTGGTTCAGTTCATTGAGTGGATGACCCAAAGCACAATTTAGGATTCTTTTTCAGGCGATTTATCATCTTTAGTTTCGGTTTTAACTTCAATTTTGAGATCTTCGGCTTGGGGGTCGCTATTGATTGAGGAAGGGTTGTGCTTGGCAAGAAACTGCAGCGATTTTTTCAGGAAGTTGGTAGATTCTTCAGTGTTTGCGAAATCATGCCCTGATTTGGGGAAATATATCTCCTCGAACTTGTTGAAGCCGGCATCATTGAGCGCTTCAATGAAATCATCGGCATGCTTCCTGGGCACATTAGTGTCCTTTTCACCTTGAGCAATGAGCACAGGAACACGCATGCGAGCCGCTTGCTGCACAGGAGAAATGGCTTCGAGATCTTTCTTTTCCTCACCCGCGACTTTCTCTTCCCATTTTCGAGCGTAACGCCGTGCAGCGAATTGCTTGCGATCATATTTCAACATCGCCCGAACATCGGTCACACCATTTAAACTGATTGCACATTTATACTTTTCGGGCTGTCTGATCGTGCTCCACAACGCGGCATACCCTCCATAGCTGGCGCCCATGATACAGATGCGGTTCTCGTCCGCGATACCTTGGGCAATCATCCAATCTACGCCGTCATCAATGTCATCGATCATGCCGGTACCCCACTGGTCATAGCCTTTTTCGACATAGTCACGGCCATATCCTGTGGATCCCCGGAAATTGGGTTGCAGCACAGCATATCCACGATTTGCCAATAACTGTGCCCAGGGATCAAACTCCCAACTGGTGCGCATAAACGGTCCGCCATGGGGCATGATAACCGTCGGCAGATTTTTGTGCGTCAGCCCCTTCGGCATCGTCAGATAGGCTGGTATCATGTGTCCATCCCGCGATTGATATTTTATAGGCTCCATCGGTGCCATGTCTTCGGGATTGATTTTGTCGAAGGGGATCAAGACCTGTTCGATCTTTTTCAGTTTGGGATAGTAGAGATAATAGGAACCCGGGTCCGATCCTGATCCAGACCAGAACAATACGACCTGGCGATCATTGCTGGTCCCCAATATCCTATTCTGCTTGGATTTGAAAACTCGATTGATCCGCTGATATGAATCTTCGAGCTCTGGTACCAGCCACTTTTGCCCTGGCTTTTCAGCATCAAACTCCACACCGAGCAGTTTTTTGTTGGAGTTTACTACGAGCCGCGTGACGTCCGCGGTTGGATGTTCATATATGGCATCACCGATAATATCTTCACGGATACTATAGTTATAGGCGCCAAACCGGCCATTTTTTCCATTGGTCAATATGATGGTTTGGCCGGTTTCGGGCACAAAAAGAAGATCTTCGACAACACCGTCTTCAAATGAATCATAGCGGCGATTTTCGATCTTAGCCAGCTTTGCGCCAGGCTCTTCACGATAGTATAGTCGCCATCTTTTTTTGCTATAGTTTATGCCCGCGCGAATATTCCCTGCGGTATCAGTGAGCCATTGATCTATTTGGTGGCGAGGCTTTTCAATGACCACTTCGCTTGCGTTTTCAAGGCTGATCCGCACCGCATACGGCTTTCCTCGTCGATACTGGTAAGCAATGATGTAACGCCCAGATTGATCCTGAAAAATGATCTTGTCTTTTTCCAGTTCTGATTTCTTATTGAGCTCAAGCACTTCGGATGTTTCCAGATCGAGGCGCTTGAGAGAGTTGGTGGAGAAGAACAGGAAGATGAGGTTTCTCACACTGCCGAAACTCATCAGCAATTGCTTGTCACCGGCCCAATGGAACCAGTTTATTTTGCTTTTGCCGATGGAATAATATTTGAGGTTGCTGTCAGCCGGAGCCGCTAAGTCAATTATTCCGATAAGTTTTTCATCTCCCTTTGTTACCAAAACGGCAATTTTTTCTCCATTTGGAGAAAGGGAAGGAGAGTGCAGGAAGGGTAGTGCAGAATAGCTTTGGACTGGGATCGGATCCGGAGGCATATTGTCCATGCCAAAAGCAGATTGAGGCGTAGCCATGAGCCCGACCATCAGGGATGTCAGAGTAAGAAAATGAACCAGATTTCGAATCCAGCTATAAAATAATGCATGTAGTTTGATGATGTTCATGCCCCGAGATTATTCAACAGGAACATCTCAAACCCGCATGCCTTATTCAACATAAAAATGTTTCTTAGCGCTATGCTGTGATGGCTTTTACATCCATAACGGATGAGACTTCATGGCTGCGATATGCCGAAAGCGAACGTTATAAAGTGACCACCGGTTCGCTGAGAGTTGCGAGACTGAAGGACAGGATTTTCCAAAGTCCCTCTATGTTGTTTGATATTGATTTCAACCTTTGGCTAAAGACTCTCAAATTGTTTTCATTACAGAATATACCCGATCAACTGTGACAAGAAGATTAGCAACGCAATCAGCGTCAGACCAAATGCTGCTGAACGCCAATATGCAATTCCCATCAAGTAGAGCGGTGCAAACAAGATACGTCCCACCAAAAAAAGGCCAGCGGCAATCTGGGTCATGTCGTTGGACAGTTCAATAAATGTGGCGATGAAGATCAGCGGCAGGAACATCAACATCGCTTGACCATGATTGTTCACCGTTCGGTCTGCGCGGCTCTGCAAGAGTGTCTTCTCCTGCGGTTCATCACGGCTACCCAGCCGCCAAGCAAATCCCTGCCGACCCGGAACCAAGCCTCCCTGAATCATGACAAGGGTGATGTAGATGATCGTCAACCAACCGGCGACAGCGAGCTCGAATGTCATGATGAACCTTTCCGATAATATCAGGAGTCCGCGGTTAGAGACCCGAAAACGGCCCATCAATTACCTGGAAGGTTATGCTGGGTTATCAATATGAGTTCATTGAGACATCAATTTAGGTTCGAAATCCGGTTTATTCTGGCATCTTTCTTTTGAGATAGATTACCAAGTCAGTTTCGGCGGTTATCATTCCAATTTCTGAGCTGCACAAACGTCCAAGGTACTGCCAAGACACCAATCGCACCGACCGCTATATATCTGAGGTATCTGAGTCCGCTTTCATATGCACCATGTCCGGTTCCAACGACCGTGGTCAGTGCATCAAGCAGTAAAATCGCCCCGGCGAGGATTGTCATCATCAAAACAAATCTAAACGCCTTGGTAGCGACGGATGCTCCTTTTGGGGTAAAGTCTACGCGATTTGCTTCGATCGGTGCAGCCAGCAAAACTCCAGTGAGAAACCCCAAGACACTGATAAACTCGACTGGCAACTCGGCCACGGGGCGCTGTGTGGCGACGATTGTGATGACCCAAACACTAATACTGACGGCCGCGGTCAGCGCAATTTGTATTGGTGCTCGTATCAGGCGCCATTGGTTCCAGAGCCGGTCTATATGTGATGAAGCCAAAACAGCAATGCCACCACCCAGCAACCAACCAATAAGAATGTCTTCGGCATAATGCACACCCAATATCGGTCTGGACAATCCAATCAAGATTGCAGCCAGGATCAGGGTATATCTCGCAATCCAGCTCTTTGTCCGAAAGACCAAGAATAGATAAAAGGCTGCAGCTGCCATGGCATGGCCCGATGGTGTCGAGAATTCCGCCGCGAGTTCCGCTGCTCGACTGGGTGAGACCGCCCAGTTTTCCATATGGGTTCCATCGGACACGAAAGGTCGTGGATTTTGGATCAAGGTCTTGAGGAGATGGTTGGCAATCATCGCAACAAGAACAACAATGGAGGATTGCACTGCCAAGCGTTTGCCCACCATTGTGTATAGTAAGGCAACAACTATGAGATATCCATTAATCTCGCCCATGAAGGTGATGGCTTGGACTATTTTTGTGGCATACTCACTACGATACTGCGCAATGAAAGTGAGCAGTGACTCATTGAAATTTAAATCAAACATTCGACTCGATATCGCCTTGATCAGCTCTGAGCAAGCAGAGCTTTCAAAGCTTCCATTCGCGACAATAACAGATAGTCCCAATGCCTGACTTGCGTCCAAAGCGGACACCAATATCCTCTCGTCCACCAACCTCGACACCACCCGATTAACTTCATATGATGCTTGCTACCGCACAGATACTGACCGATCTTCCAACTTTACTCTTGCATTTCCCCCAGCATCACTCTAACGGCACGCTCATTCCACATGGAAAGCGCTCATACCGGTGCTGATACCGGCCTTTCAGGTCGTTTGAGGTTCTCAGCTTTCCAGAGGCATAACCGGATAAGGAGAACTATTATGGCGGCCCCTGTCGTCACCCTACAGCAATTGATTGAAGCCGGATCGCATTTCGGCCACCAGACCCACCGCTGGAACCCGAAGATGAAACCTTACATCTTTGGTGCCCGTAACGGTGTCCACATTCTTGACCTTTCGCAGAGCGTGCCTTTGTTCGCTCGCGCGCTTGATTTCATTGCCAATGCGGTGTCGTCTGGCGGCAAGGTTCTTTTCGTTGGCACAAAGCGTCAAGCGCAAGAGCCTATCGCAGAAGCGGCGCGGATGAGCGGACAGCATTTCGTCAACCATCGCTGGCTCGGTGGCATGCTGACCAACTGGAAAACCATTTCCAACTCGATCCGCCGGATGAAGACGCTTGAAGAGCAGCTTTCCGGTGACATGGCTGGCTTCACCAAGAAAGAAGCCCTCCAGATGACGCGTGAGCGTGATAAGCTGGAACTGTCTTTGGGCGGTATCCGTGACATGGGCGGCATTCCGGATGTGATGTTCGTAATCGATGCCAACAAGGAAGAGCTCGCAATTAAGGAAGCCAATGTTCTGGGTATTCCGGTTGTTGCAATCCTTGATTCCAACGTTGACCCCAGCAACATCGCATTCCCGGTTCCCGGCAATGATGATGCGGCGCGCGCTATTCGCCTTTATTGCGAATCCGTCGCTGCTGCTGCAACCAAAGGCGGTCAGGAAGCGGCTGTTGCATCGGGTAAAGATCTGGGTGCGGAAATTGCGCCTCCGGTAGAAGCGATCGTATCAAGCGAAGCCAATGCAAGTGCAATGGCTGCGGGTGAAGCGGCTGCTGTTGCAGAGATGGATGCGGCGCCAGTGGAAGAAGCGCCTGCTGCTGAAGAAGCCAAACCTGCCGAGGAAAAGCCTGCTGAAGAAAAACCAGCAGAAGAAGCAAAAGCTCCTGCAAAAAAACCAGCAGCCAAGAAAGCTCCGGCAAAGAAGGCTGCTGCTAAAAAGGCTCCTGCCAAAAAAGCACCAGCCAAGAAAGCTGCTGCTAAAAAAGACGACGATAAGAAAGCCGACGAAAAGGCCTAAACTTGAAGCGTCTTGGTGCGGTCATATATTGACCGCATAGGAAAATGGCGGGGCGGCATCGGTGCTGCCCCTTCATTTTATTAAAAGCACTACATTCTCACACACGAAATTGAGGAACTAAGAACATGGCTATTACCGCAGCAGCAGTGAAAGAACTGCGTGAGCGCACCGGCGCTGGCATGATGGATTGCAAAAAAGCATTGAACGAAACTAATGGTGACGTGGAAGCAGCAGTCGACCTGTTGCGTACCAAGGGTCTCGCTGCCGCTCAGAAGAAATCAAGCCGTACGGCGGCTGAAGGCCTTGTTGGCGTGGCCGTATCCGGTACCAAAGGCGTGGCTGTTGAAGTGAACAGTGAAACCGACTTTGTTGCCAAGAACGATCAGTTCCAGGGCTTTGTAACTGGCGTGACCGAAGTTGCATTGGGTCTGGGCAGTGATGATGTCGAAGCTTTGGCTGCGGCAGACTATCCCGCTGGCGGTACGGTTCAGGAAACCCTGACCAACAATATTGCGACCATCGGTGAAAATCAGGCGATCCGCCGGATGAAAACCGTTGCAGTAAGCAGCGGCACCGTTGTTCCATATGTCCACAATGCCGTGACCCCAACAATGGGTAAAATCGGTGTGCTGGTTGCTCTCGAAAGCACCGCGGGTGCTGACGTTCTCGAGCCATTGGGCAAGCAGATCGCGATGCACATTGCTGCAGCTTTCCCGTTGGCACTGAACGCTGATGGCCTGGATCAGGACATGCTCGAGCGGGAACGTTCAATCGCAACCGAAAAAGCTGCCGAATCCGGTAAGCCAGCCAATATCGTCGAGAAAATGGTCGACGGTGCGATGGCAAAATTTGCCAAGGAAAACGCATTGCTCAGCCAGATATTCGTCATGGATAACAAGACGCCGATTGCTCAGGTTGTCGAGCAGGCAGGCAAGGATGCTGGCGCTGAGATCAAACTGACTGAATATGTCCGCTTTCAGCTTGGCGAGGGCATCGAGAAGAAAGAGGAAGACTTCGCCGCAGAAGTCGCCGCAACTCTCGGCAGCTAAACAACCAAAATTGCGACCAAATATCAGTTGGGCGCATTAACACTTGGCGCAATGGCGCGGACTATCTATGGTCTGCGCCATTGTCATATTTGGGGCTGAGCAGACGCCGAGGCGTCACAGTTTGTGGGATGGATTTTGCATGAAAAGACCAGCGTTTAAGCGCATTTTGCTGAAGCTTTCGGGTGAAGCCTTGATGGGTTCCGGTGAGTTCGGAATCGACCCGGAAACCGTGAATCGGATCGCTGCCGAAGTGAAGTCAGCAAAAGAAGCCGGTTATGAGCTGTGTCTGGTCGTTGGCGGCGGTAACATATTCCGCGGATTGGCTGCAGCGGCTAAAGGATTTGATCGGACGAGTGCTGACTATATGGGCATGCTCGCAACCGTCATGAATGCGCTTGCGGTGCAAAATGCGCTCGAGCAAATGGGCTGTGACACGCGGGTCTTGTCGGCTATTCCGATGGCCAGCGTTTGTGAGCCCTATATTCGCCGCAAAGCTGTCCGGCATCTTGAAAAAGGACGGATTGTTATATTTGCAGCTGGTACTGGCAATCCGTATTTCACCACAGATACCGCTGCGGCCTTGCGCGCTGCGGAAATGGGTTGCGAGGCGTTGTTCAAAGGCACCAGTGTGGACGGTGTCTATGACGCCGACCCGAAAACAAATCCCGAAGCGGTGCGTTACGAGGCGCTGAGTTTTGATCAGGTTTTGACGGACAACCTGAAAGTGATGGATGCTAGTGCGGTTGCATTATGCCGGGAAAATAACATCCCGATCGTGGTCTTCACGATCCGGGAACAAGGCAATCTGGCGACTGTCCTTGGCGGCGGCGGTACGGCGACCATCGTCGGTGGAACCGAATAGATATTAGGAGAGTGAAGCGATGGCACAATATGATAAAAGCGGCCTAGAAAAGCGGATGAAGGCCTCGCTTGAGGCTTTGAGGCACGATTTGAGCGGTCTACGTACGGGACGAGCGAATACGGCGCTGCTGGATTCGATCACGGTGGAAGTCTACGGAGCAAAAATGCCGCTTAATCAAGTCGCAACGGTGTCTGTTCCAGAGCCGCGGATGCTATCTATTCAGGTCTGGGATAAAGGCAATATCCAACCGGTCGAAAAAGCCGTGCGCTCTGCCGGACTAGGCCTGAATCCGATGATTGATGGGGCCAATATCCGGCTGCCTATTCCTGATCTGACCGAGGAACGCCGCAAGGAGCTGGCCAAGTTAACCGGCCAGTTTGCTGAAAAGGCTCGGATTGCGATCCGCAATGTTCGCCGTGACGGGATGGACGACATCAAGGCCGATGAAAACAAAAAAGAAATCGGTGAGGACGACAAGAAGCGGTTGGAAACAGAGGTTCAAAAGCTAACCGACCAGATGATCGAAGAGGCGGACAAGCTGTCATCCGCCAAGGAACAGGAAATCCTCACACAGTGAGGCTCGCGCCCTCCAAGAAGGGGTCGAGTGATCCGAATGAAGGTGCTGCACAGGTAGCCGACCCGGCCCATGGCGCGCGCCATATAGCGATCATCATGGATGGCAATGGCCGCTGGGCCAAGAAAAAGCACCTGCCGAGAGCATTGGGTCATAAAAAGGGTGTTGAGGCGGTTCGCAACATTGTTCGGGTTGCTGGTGAAATGGGCATTGAAGTGATGACACTCTATGCCTTTTCATCGGAAAACTGGAGCAGGCCTGCCGATGAAGTCTCCGATCTTATGGGATTGCTGCGCCAATATATTCAGTCTGATATTGACGAGTTTGACGAAAACGGTGTCCGTCTGAAGGTTATCGGAAATTACAAAGCTCTGGATAGCGATATAGTCGCATTGATCGACAATGCTCTTGAGCGGACAGCCAAAAATGACCGTATGACCTTGGCGATTGCGCTTAATTATGGTGCACAGGATGAAATGCTGCGTGCCGTTCAGGGTATCGCAGCAGCGGTCAAACAGGGCGAGCTGGAGCCAGACCAGATCAATATCAGCCATATGTCGAGTGCGCTCGACACCGCAGATCTACCACCGCTAGACCTTTTGATCCGTACCTCTGGCGAACTGCGTCTATCCAATTTCTTGCTTTGGCAAGCGGCCTATTCCGAGTTGTATTTCACTGATACATTATGGCCTGATTTCGATAAGCGAGAGCTGCAGCGGGCTTTAAAATCCTTTGGCGACCGGGATCGTCGTTTCGGCGGGCGGTAGACGATGAGCGATCCTGTAAGCCCAGCCAAAAAACCGCCCAATGAACTTGTGACGCGGATCATTGTTGGAGTGGCACTCGTTGCAGTGACCATGACGACCCTCATATTGGGTGACCATTGGATTGGTCGGCATGCTTTCTGGTTGCTGATCGTGCTCATGTCCTTGGGTATCTTGTCTGAATGGGCTGAGTTGACCGGGCGGTTGGAAAACAAACGACTATCTCTCTATGCCTTGTCGGTTCCACTTGCGATTATGTCTTATCTGGCGGCAGGCCCGTCCTTTCTCGCGTTGGGACTAATTCTCGGAGCCGCGATGTTCATCGCAGTATTCGACCGATCGATAAAATTATCGATCGGCATTATTTATGCAGGGTTACCAGCCCTTTCCATTCTCTATCTGAGGGGCGTTGATAACGGCTTGCTGATCGTTTTCTGGACGCTTGCACTCGTTTGGGCAACAGATATCGGTGCTTATTTTTCCGGTCGTGCCATTGGCGGTCCAAAACTGGCGCCAACCTACAGCCCGAACAAGACGTGGGCGGGTTTGATCGGCGGCGTGATCGTCACAGCCTTGTTCAGCTTTGCCTTGCATGCCTATTTTCAATTGCCGTTTCGGTTGGTGTTGTTGAGTATCCCATTGGCTGTGTTGGCCCAGATGGGTGATCTGTTCGAAAGCCAGATGAAACGCAAGGCAGGGGCCAAGGATAGCGGAACGATCTTTCCTGGTCATGGCGGTGTGATGGACCGTCTTGACGGTTTGATCCCTGTAGCGCCGGTTGTGGCCGTCATCACTTTGTTTGGTAACCAATGACCGACCCGGCGACGAGAACGATATCTATTTTTGGGGCTACGGGCTCTGTCGGGACATCCACGCTTGATTTGATCCGGCTGGAGCGTGACAAATATCGCGTGGTAGCGCTAACTGCCAATAGTGATGCGGAAGGTCTTGCAAAGCTCGCCAAAGAGTTTGACGCGCAAGTTGCTGTCATTGCCGATGCCAGTCGATATGAGGTGTTGAATGATCTGCTTGCCGGCACTGGCACCGAGGTCGCCGCTGGACCGGATAAGCTGGTTGATGCTGCCAGCCTCGGGGCTGACTGGACGATGGCCGCTATTGTCGGATGCGCCGGTTTACCGCCGACATTGGCTGCTCTGCAATGTGGAAAAACGGTAGCACTAGCCAATAAAGAAGCACTCGTCTCAGCCGGTGCCCTGATGATGGCAGAGGCGCAGCAGGCGGGAGCGATTTTGCTTCCAGTCGATTCTGAGCACAATGCTATTTTTCAGTGTCTTCAGGGTGGTCGGATCGATCAGGTCCGGAAAATCACACTTACCGCGAGCGGTGGTCCTTTCCGGACATGGTCCAGGGAACAAATGACATCGGTAACGCCAGCGCAGGCGGTGGCGCATCCCAACTGGGATATGGGGGCCAAGATATCCGTCGATAGCGCGACGATGATGAATAAGGGGCTGGAGCTGATCGAAGCGCATCATCTGTTCCCGGTGGGGCTGGAAAATATTGATATATTGGTTCACCCGCAATCGGTCATCCATTCGATGGTTGAATATCATGATTGCTCGACATTGGCCCAATTGGGATCACCGGATATGCGCATTCCGATCGCCAGCGCTCTCGCTTGGCCGGAGCGGATGAAGACTGATTGTTTGCCCTTGGATTTGACGAAAATTGCGACCCTGAATTTTGAAGCACCAGATCATGATCGCTTTCCAGCAATAAAGCTGGCGCGCAATGCGATCGAAGCCGGTGGCGCGGTTCCGGCCATATTAAACGCGGCTAATGAAGTCGCGGTCGCGGGCTTCCTGAATGGTGATGTTCAGTTTCTGGAAATCACGGATATTGTATCGCACATTATTGACAGCTATAGCCCGCCCAATCCTGACAATCTTGCGGATATTTTTGAGATTGATACGAAAACACGAGAACGGGTCTCGGCTATGATTGAGGGTATTAAGGTTTGACAGAAAATCCTGGCATATTGCTGACATTATTCGCTTTTCTGATCACCATTGGTGTGCTCGTTTTTATTCACGAAATGGGCCATTATCTGGTCGGGCGCTGGTGCGGTGTGAAAGCAAATACTTTTGCTATCGGGTTTGGCAAGGAACTTGTCGGCTGGAATGACAAGCATGGAACACGCTGGAAAATCTGTGCGTTGCCGCTGGGCGGCTATGTCCAGTTTGCCGGTGACATGGATCCTGCCAGCACGCCGGGCGATGATTGGCTGGAATTGCCGCCTGAAGAGCGCAATAAGACTTTTCAATCCAAATCACTGCTACAGCGCGCGGCGATCGTGTTTGCTGGCCCTGCAATTAATTTTCTTTTCGCAATACTGATCTTGGCCGGTTTTGCTTTGGCATATGGTGAGAGCGTCACGCCCCCGATTGTCGGAACGGTCGCCGAAAAATCAACAGCTGAGGCTATCGGCCTGAAAAATGGTGACAAGATCATTGAAATTGACGGTGACGAGATCACCCATTTTTCCGATTTGTCGCGAGAAATATCAATCATTCCTGACGAACAGGTTGAGATCAAGTTTGAACGCGATGGAACGGTTATTTCCAAAGAGGCAAAAATCGGTATTCGGATCGAAAAAGACCGGTTTGGCAACGAGTATCGCATTGGTCTACTGGGGATATCACCAGGGAGTCTTGAACGCCGCGATGTTTCTGTCTGGGAAGCGCCCATTGTGGCCACACGCCAGACCGGCGAAATTGTTGACCTGATTGTAACAACTCTCGGTCAGGTGATCAGCGGTCGGCGGTCTGTAACGGAGCTTGGCGGGCCGCTGAAAATCGCTCAGGTTTCTGGCGAGCAATTCGTTGCTGGGCTAAACCAATTCATATTCTTTGTAGCGTTAATCTCAATTAACTTAGGGTTCATCAACCTCCTGCCAATCCCCATGCTCGATGGGGGACATTTAATGTTCTATGCCATAGAGGCGGTGCGGCGAAAGCCTGCTAATCCTATGGTTCAGGAGTGGGCATTTCGGTCGGGTTTCGCGCTTGTTGTGATGTTCATGTTGGTGGTGACGTTTAATGATTTGGCTTCATTTGGACTATTCAGGGCATTCTCGGGCTAGTCGCCCATGGATTGCCCATTGATTGATAGCTCTGGTTGGGGCAGGGGGTTTCGCAAATGCTGATGCATATTTTGCACTGGTTGGTATTTTTGAGTTTTAGGCGTGAAAGCGAGTTTGTCTGTGAAGCATAAAAAACGGCTCCTGCCCATATTGTTGAGTGGTACTATTTTGGCAGGAATTGCGGTGCCTGTGCACGCGCAGGAAGTGCCCGCGGTTCAGCCAGGTCTGACGACCGACAACACCATCAGATCTATTGTTGTGAATGGCTCACAGCGCCTCGAGTCCGGTACAGTCCTCTCCTATATGAAATTGCGAGTTGGCCAAACCTATACGCAGGAATCGGCTGACCAGGCGCTCAAAGACCTGTTCGAGACGGAATTGTTCAAGGATGTCAGCATCCGCAACAATGCCGGCGCTGTGGTCATTGACGTGGTCGAGAATCCAGTGATCAACCGGATTCTGCTAGAAGGCAACAAACGGATCAAGGATGACGCGATCGGCCCCGAGATCCGGCTCGCCCCGCGGCAGATATTCACCCGCTCTAAGGTCCGGGCGGACGTGGCCCGCATTATCGAGCTTTATAAGCGTAAAGGCCGCTTCGCAGCGAGTGTGGAACCCAAAATGGTTCAGCTTGACCAGAACCGTGTCGATATTGTTTTCGAGATTAATGAGGGCCCGAAGTCCAAGGTTCAGCAGATCAATATTATTGGAAACGAGGTTTTCTCCGATGGCAAGCTGCGCGGGGAAATGGCAACGAAGCAAGCACGTTTTTATCGTTTCTTCAGCTCTAGCGATACCTATGATCCAGACCGTCTTGCATTTGACCAACAGAAGTTGCGTCAATTCTACCTGACGGAAGGCTATGCCGACTTTCGTGTGATTTCTGCCGTAGCCGAGCTGACGCCCGACAAGAAGGACTTCATCATCACCTATGTGGTTGAAGAAGGCGATCGTTATAAGTTTGGCGATGTGACGGTTGAAAGCGAAATTCGTGACTTCACACCCGCGACATTGACGCCGCTCTTGCCGATGAAAGAAGGCGACTTTTATGACGCCAAACAAGTCGAGGACACGGTAGAGAGCCTGTCTGAGACAGCTGGCCTATTTGGATACGCATTTGCGGATGTCCGTCCCGAATTTAATCGGGACAAAGAAACGTTGACCATGGGTATTGTCTTCAAGGTGGCCGAAAGTGATCGGGTCTATGTTGAGCGCATTGATATTAATGGCAATACTCTGACCGTCGACAAGGTGGTCCGCCGTGAATTCCGCTTGAACGAAGGCGATGCGTTTAACAGTTTCCAGGTCAAGCGCTCCGCCAACCGAATCAAGTCGCTTGGCTTTTTTCAGGACGAGCTTGAGATTGAACAAAAACAAGGCAGCGCGCCCGATCGGATTATACTGGAAGCCAATGTCGAAGAACGCGCGACTGGTGAACTGCAACTTTCGGCAGGTTTCTCCAGTGTCGAGAATTTCATTCTGCAGGCGTCTGTCCGGCAGCGCAACTTCCGCGGTAAAGGTCAAGAGCTTCGTGCAAGCGTCAGCTATTCCAGCTTTTCGCAGTCGATTGAGCTTGGTTTTACAGAGCCCTATTTGTTTGACCGGAATGTTGCCGTCGGAGTGGATCTTTTCCGCCGAGACCTAAACAGCTTTAACTTTGTTGGCAGTGACCGCGAGACCACTTTTGAGCAACTTACAACAGGTTTTCAGGTTCGTGCAGGTGTGCCTATCACGGAATATTTGTCCGCATCACTACGCTATGGCTTGAGCTTTGACGACGTTACGCTGGACAGAGATTTGTTCTTCACGGACTTTAACAGCGACAATATCCGCGGAAATAGTCCCGAAGATACATGTGATCCTTTGGTTGCCGGTCGTTTCCTTTGCGATGCTCTGGGCGAGCGGACAACATCATCAATCGGTGCGTCGTTGATATATGATGACCGTGACAGCCGGGTTCGGCCGACACGCGGACAGACTATTGTCGGTAGCCTGGATTTTGCCGGTCTCGGCGGTAGCGTCAAATATCTCAAAGGGCGGTTTAACGCTGCGAAATATTGGCGGCCCTTCGGGCAGTTCATCTTCTCGATAAGCGGTGAAGCGGGCTATATCCATCCGCTTGAAGATCGTGGCAGCGCTGCTGACGGAATCGATGATGTTCGGTTGACGGACCGTTTCTTCCTCGGCGAACCACAAATTCGCGGCTTCGACATCCGCGGTGTCGGTCCCCGTGTTATCCGTAACTTCACAACACCGGCACTGGATGAAAACGGCATTCCGTTTAATCAGATTGTAGAGAACGAAAATGGACAGCGGACGGATGACGCTATCGGTGGTCGCGCTTATTATCTCGCTCGCGCTGAGCTCGAAATTCCGCTCGGTTCTGGCGCACGCGAACTGGGTTTGAGGCCGTCGATATTTGTCGACGCCGGTGCAGTCTTCAAAGTCACCACTCCAATTTTGCAAAATCCGCAATCCTTCGGGACCGTGCCGGTTAGAGATGCAACCGGTGCTGTTGTTACAACGACGGATCCTGATACTGGAGTTGTCAGCACTGTTACAGCGACCGGACCTCTCTTTCTTAGTACGTCTGATACTGGTGCCGTTGTTCAAGTTGTGGATGCTGTTGCAGCAGATGGCAGCGCAAATACGGTGGCGACAAGCTTCACCGAACGATTCTTTGGCGATACCGCCAGTCCTCGTCTTTCCGTTGGCATCGGTGTCAACTGGAACTCACCATTCGGTCCGTTTAGGATCGATGTAGCGCGCGCTCTGTTAAAAGAGCCTGGTGATGATACCAAGCTATTCACTTTCAATGTAGGAACACAATTCTAATGACATTTTCAACCAAGACCGTTTTGAAATCGGCCGCTCTGGCCATCGCGACCTTGTCGGTGCCGGCAATGGTGGCATCACCAGCAGCAGCCCAGTCCAGAACCTCTATCGCCGTTGCCAATTATGAAGCAGCTGTTGTCCGTTCGCAAGCATACCGTACCGCTGTAGAGCAGATGAAAACGACCTATAAGGCAGATATTGATGCAACCAATGCTCGTGCAACAGCACTGCAGACGGAATTGAAGCCATTGGTTGATGCTTATAATGCTGCAGTTCAACAACCGGGCGCAACGGCACAAACCGTTCAGCCACAGGCGCAAGCGTTGCAAACAAAACGTCAATCCGGTCAGCAGGAACTAGCCCGGCTCCAGCAGCGGGTTACATTGGCAACAGCCTATGTCGAAGAGCAGGTTGGTCTGAAACTCAACGACGCGATCAAAGCGGCTATGAAAGCGAAAAATGTCGATCTGGTGCTGCAGCCACAGGCCGTGGTTGCACGTGAGCCTTATGTCGACATGACAGAGTCGATTGTGGCAGAACTCAACAAGCTGGTGCCTTCCGCTTCGATTACTCCGCCAGCTGGCTGGAAACCAGGCCAGGCGCAACAGCAGGCCCAGCAACCGGCTGCAACGCAACAGCCTTCTGGCCGGTAATCAGCCAAAATGACTGAACCACTGGACTATGATGTCACCAAGGTGATGGCGGTGTTGCCGCACCGCTATCCCATGTTGCTGGTCGACCGTGTGGAAGAATTGGTCAAGGATGAATCCATTCGTGCGGTGAAAGCCGTGACGATGAACGAAGGATTTTTCCAGGGCCATTTCCCCGGCCGACCCATCATGCCAGGCGTCATGATTGTTGAAGCATTGGCGCAAGCTGCGGGTGTGCTGGCAATGGAGAGCTTTGGTCTGGTTGGATCAGGCAAGCTTGTCTATTTTATGGCCATTGACGGCGCAAAATTCCGTAATCCGGTTGAGCCTGGCTGTTTGCTGTCACTCAATGTGGAATTTGTGCAGAAGCGTCCGCGGGTTTGCAAATTTTCCGGACAAGCAATGATCGGTGACAAACTGGCTGCTGAGGCTAATTTTACGGCAATGATTGCGGATCCACCAGCCGCGTAAAAATTGCAAAAGAATCTTGCGCTTTCGAGTTGCGGCGGTTAATGCGCCGCTTCTCATAATATTATTCGCTTAGGGTTCTGGTCGGAAACCAGCCCGCTATGGAGCAGAAAATGAAAAAAGATACGCATCCCGACTATCACATGATCAAGGTCCAGATGACCGATGGCACTGTGTTCGAAACCCGCTCCACCTGGGGTAAAGAGGGCGAGACACTGCAATTGGATATCGATCCGACATCGCATCCGGCATGGACTGGCGGCAATCAGCGCTTGATGGATGCTGGCGGCCAGGTTGCACGCTTTAACAAGCGTTTCGGCGGTCTTTCACTCAAGAAAAACTAAGCTGTGTTTGCAGAGGTTTAACGCCTCTGCCTACCACAAGCTGACAGTG
This sequence comes from Sphingorhabdus sp. Alg231-15, assembly GCF_900149705.1. Lineage (NCBI taxonomy): Bacteria > Pseudomonadati > Pseudomonadota > Alphaproteobacteria > Sphingomonadales > Sphingorhabdaceae > Sphingorhabdus > Sphingorhabdus sp. Alg231-15. Next base: position 164,445 of record NZ_LT703001.1, read on the forward strand.
CCCAGCCACGGCGTGAGAAGCGAGAGCTTCTGACGATAAATTTCTGTCGCCTGATGGTTTGTGACCTTGGCAAATTGTATCTTCGCATGCGGGCGCAACTGACCAATCAGGTGGCGATCAGCGCGAATGACTTGCGCGATGCGCGGATAGCCTCCGGTCGTTTGCCCATCCGGCCCCAACAGGAACGACTCACCGTCAGGAGGGCATTGGATCGTGCCGGGGAAAACCGGTGCACTTTGCATCTGTGTGCTGTTTTGAGGTGACAATTTCATCCCGGACAGGCTGAGACCCATCCGGTTACTTCTTTGACCAACCTCATGTTTTCCTTCAAAGAAAAGTTGCTGCTGATCAGCTGAAAGCGCTGAAAATTCCGGTCCGGCGGTAACCCTGATGAGATAGCGATCAGCGATAACCGGTCTTAGATTATCTGGTGTTTGCAGATAGGTCTCGCTTGTAGACGCGGTTGGGGTCAGTTTGACAACGTCACCGGTTTTCAATGCCCGTCCGCGAAATCCACCAAGCGCGGCACCGAGATAGGTTGACTGGCCATCCAAGACCGACTGTGCATCTATATCTCCCGCCAAAGCGAGATATGACCGGCAGCCCTGATGCGCTGCGCCAACATGAATCTCATCACCGGCTTTCACCGGTATCAAGCTATGCAGTGATTTCTCTTCGCCGTTCAGATGAAGAAAGGAAGCTGCGCCTGTCAGGGCGATCGTGCAAGAATGTTCTACTGTGAATTTGGCATCATCCAGAGTGATTTCCAATGCGATGGCCGCTGGAATATTGCCGACCAGGCAGTTGGCCAACGCCAGTGACAAGCAGTCAGCTGCTCCGGCGGCAGGCATGCCCAAATGGCGGGAACCGGAGAACGGAAATCCTTGAAGGGTTGTCTGCAATCCCGGTTTGACAACCATGAGCGTCATGGGACAGTCTCATCTCGGAGCGCTTTAAATTCGGCGCTGCTTATCGGTTGAAACGCAATCCGCTGGCTTCCGGTGAGCAAGGCCGGGCGTGGTCGATCAGCATCAAACAGCTTTACCGGAGTCCGACCAATTATCGGCCAGCCGCCTGGGCTGTCAAAAGAATAGATGCAGCTCTGCTCACCGATCAAACCAATGGAACCAGCAGCCACACGCTGCCGTGGTTTTGGCAGTCGGCCAATAGCCGGGATATTTTCATGGCATTGCAAATAGGCAAAGCCCGGCATGAATCCGAGCATCGTGACCGTGAATTGTGCGGAGCTGTGCAAGGCAATCAATGCTTCAACCGACAGATCCATTTTCTCGGCCACCCAGCTGATATCGGGGGCGAATTGTTCATCATAGCATAGCGGAATGGTGATGGTTTCCGCTTCGGTCATTGCGTGCGTGGTAAGACTATCCAACTGCGTCCGAAACAGGTTTTTCGCTTCATCAGGCATGATGTGTGCAGGATCAAACTGCACGGCGACGCTGTCCAGACCGGCGACCACCTCTTGCCACATATCTTGCGCTTGCAAGTCGGCGGTGGCGGTATGGATCTTGTCGAGCGTATCCAGCTTGCAAGAAAGCCAGTCATCGCATGCATGGATTTCGGCGATAGTCATCCGGTTGATGCTGCAATAGAAAAGCCTTCATTTTCGAGCGCCTGACGCATCGCAGCTGCGGTGGCCAAGGCCCCTTCGCTATCGGAATGGAGGCATAGGGTCTCGGTCTTGATTGTTCGAGGCTGATCCCCGGAAACCTCAATCGGGAGCGCTTGTGCGAGCGCCAGTCCCTGTCCAATCCGCGCAGCATCATCTGCAATGACTGCGTTTTGCTCTGTCCGCGGTACAAGACGGCTATATTCTGTATAGCGCCGATCAATAAATGCTTCGGCAATGAAGTGAACACCACTTTGTTTTGCCTTCGCCTCGATGACAGAGTCAGCCATTCCGACTAGCGGCAGTTGTGCACCATGAGCGATGCCGACTAGAAGTTCAGCAAGACTATCGCTGTCCTGTGCATCATTATACAGCGCACCATGCGGTTTCAGATGGGTGATAGAAACACCGATCTCGGCTGCAATACTTTTGATCCGCCGTAACTGTTCCCATATGCTGGCCTTCAGATCTTCGGGGTCGATTATCATGCTGACGCGTCCGAAATTTTCGCGATCAGGGTAGGAGGGATGGGCGCCAGCCGAGACCGCTTTCTCCTTTGCGGCCGTTAACATGGCGCGCATTGTTTTCGGGGAACCGGCATGACCGCCACAGGCGATGTTGCAGCTGGAAACAATATCCATAATTGCTATATCGCGGGCCATACCGTCGGTTGTTTCTGCCTCACCAAGATCGGCATTAAGATCAATGGTGGTTTTCATGGCCACCATCCCAATGCCCGTGCGATCAGCCGGATGCCCAACATGGAAGTGATAATCAGGATGGCCGCTCCGGCGATATTGCCTTTCCATCCGTTCACATGATTTCCAAGCAATGCGCTATCATTGGCCAGCCTGATCAGGAAAAAAGCGATGATTGGAAGCAGCAGGCCATTTGCAATCTGGGCAACGAAAATTATCTCGACCGGCTTGTAGTTGAGCAAAGCGCCCAATGTACCGGAAAGGATAACAGCCAATGCACCGATATTGAACGGCAATCGCGATCTGTCGCTTCCGCTTTTTGCAAAAATCTCCTGCACGATGTAGCCGGTGGCCAGTGGTGCAGTGATCGCAGATGTCAGGCCAGCTGCAAAAAAGCCTGCGCCCAATGTCGCACTGGCAAAAGATCCGAACAGGGGATTAAGCTGTTCTGCCATATCGACGGCGCTCGTTATTTCCTTGTTACTGCCGAACAGACTGGCCGCAGCGGTTGCTAAAATGGTGATCGAAATCAAGCCGCCAATACCGATGGAAACAGCGCTATCGGTTTGCGCCTCAGCTAAACCGTCAGACGTTGTCCAGCGTTCCCGCGCGCTCGCAGCATGAAGGAACAGATTATAAGGCACTATGGTCGTTCCAATAAGGGCGATAGCAGTCAACAGGCCGCCGTCTGGAATGGTGGGAATGAAACCACCCATAATCGCGGCGAGGTCTGGTCTTGTGATCAGGAAGGTCAGCAGGAATGACAGGCACATGAACAATACCATTGCGATGAGAATGCGTTCGACCCAGCGTGGTTTGGAAAATAATATCAACCCACCTGCCAACAATGCAATCGCAAGGATGATAATGGGCCGGTTGTTTGACAGATTGCTATCCAGTGCTTCTACACCCAACAGGGCGCCGGATATGTTGCCGGCTTCATAGGCCGCGTTACCCAGTGCCAGTGCCGCAATAAGGAGCAGGGCTGCAAGCCATCGAAGCGGCGGTGATGCTATGGTCTGCATCATCGCTTCGGCGAGCCCCATACGCGACACAAGGGCAACCCGTACTGCTATAGACTGCAAAATGATCGTGGTGATCGTTGCAAAGACCAACGCCCATATCAGTGCAAATCCAAAATTCGCGCCCGCTAATGTGCATGCGGTTACAGTGCCAGGGCCAATGAAGGCGGCCGATACCATCATTCCCGGACCGGGGCGATAGCGGGTTAACTTCATAGGAAAGATCGCATAAATGTCGTCATGACGTCAGTATCCCTTACCATGGCCAGGGGCGCTCACGGAACCATTTGGTTATGACATATTTGGTTCCTTTGCGAACCTTCATGCCATGATGGAGGGTTAGATCATTGGGGCTTTGATCAAGGCGCATATTATTCCAGCACAGCAGATTACCGGTCTTGGGAACAAATTTCTTATTCAGTTCCACAAAGCGTGTCGCACCACCCGCGCCCGGCTCATTCAGATAGATCATGAATGTCCAGGTGCGCTGCCCCGATTCGGAACAGAATTTCACAAAATCCTGACCATTGGGATCGAAATAGTCGGTGTGTGCTTTGAATTCCTGGCCTTCGGCATAGCGTTGCCCTTGAAGCGGTTCTCCGAATTCCTTGTCGATATTTGCGAAGTTGCAGATTTTTGCGTCGATCTCCGCAACAAAAGGATCGGCATGATCGAGATCACAGGTTTCGCTGGTGCGAAAATAATCATCGTCATTGGCGTCCGCTATGGTGGATGGCCTGCGTCTTTCGTCGATCCGCTGAATAAGCTGCTGGCACTCCGTTTCCTTGAGGAAGTTTTTCAGCATGCATAATTCTATGCTTTTGTTCGGATAGCGTTGGACCTGACCGAGAGCGACGAGATAATCGGCAGTAGTGGTATTCTGGTCTGTCATTAAATGGTCCAAAAAGCTTCCTATTGGCTGGCATCAGATTAAATGAAAATTCGACCTTCGCAACCGCTCTTTGCCGTTGGGCAGAAGTTGGATATAGAAAATACCATGATCGCCGGCAATATTAAGAAAAGCGATAGCATTTTGAAAGGCATCAGCCGGTCAAGCGGTTTCACGCTGGTTGAGATGATGGTGGCATTATTCATATTCTCGCTACTATCGGTTGCCGGTGTGGTCTTGCTGCGCGGTGCAGCGAACAGCAATGAAGTTACCGATGCAAAGCTTGGTGATATGGCTCAGATGCAGCGTCTGGTATCCCTGATGGAATCAGATCTCAGCCAAGCATTGCCGCGGCCTTATCGCAATGAGCTGGGTGATCGCGTGGCGGCATTTGCTAGTGAGACTGGCAATAACGGCCGCGGTTTTTTGTCTTTCACCCGGGGTGGTCAGAGCAATATCAACAATAAGCCGCGATCCAATATGCAGCGAATATCCTATCAGCTGAATGACGAGCAGCTGGAACGACTGCAATATGAAACCACGGACGGCGGCGCGATTGGCGAGCCCGCGACGCTGCTCGATGATATTAGCGGGCTGGAACTTCGCTTTCGCGACAAAAGGGGACAGTGGCGCGGAAACTGGGAGACCGAGCGACTGAACGATTTGCCGCGTGCCGTGGAAATCCGCTTTGAACAGAAGGGCCGCAATTTCCGGCACGTCTTTCTTGTTGGAACGGGCTATCTATGAAGCCGCTTGATTCTGTTGGAAAGGGAGAGCACGGCGCGGCGTTGTTGACCGTCTTGTTGCTGGTTGCGGTTATTGCAGTGCTGGCCGCACACGGGATTGACCGTTTGGCGGGCGCTACAAAACTGGCTTCCAATTCCCACCAACTCAGTCAGGCCAAGGCCTATCTCATCGCTGCAGAGTCGATTGGAATGCAATCTGCGGAGCAGATCGTCAGTATATCGCCAGGGCGCACCACCAACATCGGCGGCTGGAATGGCCAAAAACGACGTTTCCCGGTGGCCGGGGGTTTGATCACCGCGGCACTAACCGACGGTGGAAACTGCTTTAACGTTAACAGCCTTGTGAGCCAGAACAACGCTCTCTTCGCTGCTCGTCCAGATGGCCAAAGTCAGTTTGTCCGGCTGATGACACTGTTGGAAATACCCCAGGGAACGGCTGTTGACATTGCAGAATCGGTGACCGATTGGATCGATAGTGATACCGTATTGTCGCCCCGCGGTGCCGAGGACGAGTTTTATGTTCAGCTTGAAAAGCCCTACCGCACCGCCAATGCGTTGATGATCGACGTTAGCGAATTGCGCACGGTCAAAGGCGTAACCAGCGAAATCTATGCGCGTCTGGCGCCTTGGCTTTGCGCACTGCCAACAACTGATCTTTCACCAATCAATGTGAATACACTTCGTCCCGAACAAGCAGTGCTACTCGCGATGCTGTCAAACAATCCCGATATCGTGCGGTCACGCCAGTTTTTGGGGCGGCGAACGGAAACCGGCTATGGCAGCCTTAATGATTTTTGGGCGGAGCCCTTTCCGGCTAGTTTTCTAGCCCCTTCGCAAGTGCAAAGCCAGGTGAAGCTAAAAACACGCTGGTTCCGTCTGGACATCGAAGTGAGCATGCAAGGTGCGCTGGTTGAGGAGCGCGCTTTGGTTGATGCGGCACGAAAACCCGCGCAGCTTGTTCACCGTCAGCGCGGCGATACGTTGTGATGGTTGAATCCTCAATATAGCGTGCGCTAAATACTTGACGTCTGCCCCCATGCATCCCTATGCAGCGCGGCGCAGCAGGCAATATATTGGCCTAGCGATTGTGGCGATCGTAGCTCAGTTGGTTAGAGCGCCGGTTTGTGGTACCGGAGGTCGGGGGTTCGAGACCCCTCGGTCGCCCCATTTTTAACACCATATCTTCCGTATATTCAAACAGCTAACGGCCAACGGTACATCTTGGGGTGACAAACAGGGTTTGTAATATTATTACTCGAAAAACAAATTATGTTACTCAGCAACTAAGGGGTTCTTCCAAATGTCGGTGATGTGGGATCTGCCAGATTTTGATGGTCACGAGGCTGTTCATTTTTTTCACGACGTGGAAACCGGACTCAGCGCAATAATTGCGCTCCATTCGACCCATTTGGGGCCGGGAGCTGGCGGCACGCGATTCTGGCACTATGAGAATCGGGAAACTGCAATAACCGACGCCTTGCGGCTGTCACGGGGAATGAGTTTCAAGAACGCGATGGCCGGACTTCCGCTGGGCGGTGGTAAGGCGGTAATCCTTGCAGACCGTAACCGAAAAAAATCGCCGGATATGCTGGCAGCGTTTGGAAGGATGATCGATTCGCTGGCTGGGCGTTACGTCACGGCCGAGGATGTCGGCATAAGCACGGCTGACATGGTCGCGGTATCAAAAGAAACCCAATATGTATCGGGCCTTCCGGTCAGCGATCGGTCAGAAGCTGGCGGCGATCCTGGTCCATTTACCGCCATGGGCGTGTATTTGGGGGTCAAGGCTGCAGTAAAGCACAAGTTGGGCCGCGACAGCATGGAAGATGTGCATGTCGCGATTCAGGGCGTTGGCAGTGTCGGCGGCGGATTGGCGCGTTTGCTGGCGAAAGATGGAGCCCGCTTGAGCCTTGCGGACATCCACAAGGATCATGTCAGCAGCTTGGCGGATGAGCTTGGCGCACAGGTTGTTGGACTGGATGAAGTTATGCGTCTTGAAGCAGATGTGTTTAGTCCCAATGCATTGGGTGCGATTCTGGACAAGGTTTCTATCGCTCATCTGAACGTCCCTATCGTTGCCGGCGGCGCTAATAACCAGCTCGCGACGCCGGAAGACGGACAACGGATTTTCGACCGCAACATTCTGTTTGCACCTGACTATGTGATCAACTCGGGCGGTATTATCAGTGTCGGCCTGGAATATCTCGGCGATAGCGATGTCGAGGAAGTCAATCGCAGGATCGGGAAAATTCCGGCGCGCCTTACCGAAATCTGGGAAGAGAGTGCTTCGACAAAATTGCCTTCGGCTGAAGTTGCCGACAATATGGCACGGCTGCTGATCGGGCGATAGCCGGAGCTGCAAGGCAGAATATGTTCGCCAGCGGAATGCATGTAAGCCGTTTCCGGCCTAACATTACGAAAATTTAGGCGGAGTCGCAGGTCAGGATAATTGCTATCAAGTGTCCGCTCGCACAGAAAAACACTTGTCGGCTTGCGACAGTTCTGCCATCAAAAAATCAGATTTACTGGTCGCACAGTAGCCAAGGGCAATGACCGTTTTTTAAATGCACGCTTATGCAAACCCTACCCGTTTTCTGTCGCTTGCCAGACCATTGACACTATGGTTGCTGGTTGCTGGTATTTTGCTGATCGGCTGCGGATCTATTTACGGGCTTTTATATGCGCCAGCTGACCGGCTCATGGGCGACAGCGTTCGGATTCTTTATATCCATGTTCCGACTGTATGGCTCGCCATGGGCGGATGGACAGCTATTGCGATTGCCAGCATCGTGCAGATTGCGTGGCGACATCCGTTGGCCGCAGTCGCGGCTCGTGCGGTGGCTGTGCCGGGCGCCCTGTTCACGGCACTGGGTTTGATTACCGGATCGATCTGGGCCCGCCCTACCTGGGGAACCTGGTGGGTCTGGGATGGCCGCGTGACGTCTGTCCTGGTTTTGTTTTTCCTTTATCTTGCCTATATTGCGCTGGCTAACGCGAGCGGAGAAAAAGGCGGTGTATCCCGCGTTACCGCGATTTTCGGAATTGTCGGAGCCATCAATATTCCGATTATCAATCGCTCGGTCGTGTGGTGGAACAGTCTGCATCAAAAGGCCAGTATCACGGTCAGTGGATCATCTATTGATACTGCTTTTCTATGGCCGCTCGCCATAAATGTAATTGGCTTTAGCTTGGTGTTTGGCGCAATCGTTCTTATGCGTATGCGCGGTATATTGGCAGAAACCAAAGTAGAAGCGAGACTGAAGCGGATGGCAGCAGAATGAACCATTGGCCCTTTGTGATTGCATCTTATGTGATTGTGCTGGTCGGCACAGCTGTGGTTATTGCGGGAAGCTATTTTGCGATGCTTGAATCGGAGGCCAAGGCGGATAAGCTTAAGCGGCCCCGGAAATGAACATGATGATAAGAGAGATTGACGCGTGAAGGCGAAACATCAGAGACTGACATTGGCCGTACTGGCACTGGTCGCGCTGCTCGGTGCAGGATTGCTGGCGGCTTTCGCGTTGCAGGATCAAGCCAATTATTTTTATACCCCATCAGACATAGTCGCTAAAAAGCCTGCTGCGGGAAAAGCTATTCGGCTGGGCGGCATGGTCGAAGAGGGATCAATACGACATGATGCGGATGGCGTTACGGTGAACTTCATCGTGCAAGATGGCACCGCGCAGCAAGCCGTTAGCTATACCGGCATTACACCCGATCTGTTTGTCGAAGGGTCCGGTGTTGTCGCGGATGGTAAGTTAACCAGCGATGGCCTGTTTGTGGCTGATAGCCTGCTCGCGAAACATGACGAAAACTATATCCCACGAGAGCTTGAAGGCATTGATATGACTGGCAATATGACCAAAACGGATACGCTGGTCGAATGATTGCAGAAGCAGGTTTGATTGCTCTGTGGCTGGCCGCCGGACTGGCGTTGCTGCAATTTGCGTTGGGCGCCATTGGTGTGCGCGCCGGGCGTGAGGAATTTTACGCCGCGATCCGGCCAGTGGCGGTGGCACAAGGCGTGCTGGTTACACTTTCTTTCCTGCTTCTAATCTGGCTGTTCCTACGATCGGACATGTCTGTGTCGCTGGTGGTAAAAAACAGTGCGTCGGTAAAGCCGCTGCTTTACAAATTTGCTGGAACCTGGGGCAATCACGAAGGGTCCATGCTGCTTTGGGTTACGGTGATGGGGCTGGCGGGCACTTGTATCGCCCTTTTTGAGCGCAGTTTGAAAACAAAAACGCTGGTCACAACATTGGCGGCGCAGGCTTTCATCAGCCTTGGATTTTATGCATTTCTGCTGATCTCTTCCAATCCATTCGAACGGATGTTTCCGGTCCCGCAGGATGGACAGGGGCTTAATCCGTTGTTGCAGGACCCCGGTCTGGCCTTCCATCCACCAACGCTTTATTTCGGTTATGTCGGCCTTTCGGTGGCTTTCTCCTTCGCCGTCGGCGCGATGATCACCCGTGATGTCGGTCCGGCCTTTGCACGGGCAATGCGGCCATGGGTGCTAGGCGCCTGGGTTTTTCTGACGCTGGGCATCACGGCGGGCAGCTATTGGGCCTATTACGAACTCGGCTGGGGTGGCTGGTGGTTCTGGGATCCGGTCGAAAATGCCTCTTTGATGCCATGGATAGCCGCCACAGCCCTGTTGCATTCGGTGACAGTATTGGCGACGCGCGATGGGCTTCGCGCCTGGACGGTAATGCTGGCGGTTGTGGCTTTCTCCATGTCGATGATCGGCACGTTTCTTGTCCGTTCGGGAATCCTGACCAGCGTCCACGCATTTGCGGTTGATCCAGAGCGTGGTAGCTTCATTCTTGCGCTGCTTGCCATCTATATCGGCGGCGCCATGGCCCTGTTCGCGCTCAGGGTCGGGACCGTCAAGGAAGGCGCGCGTTTTGAATTTGTGAGCCGAGAGGGCGCATTGGTTGCCAATAACCTGCTGCTATCGGCCATATTGGGGATCGTCTTTGTGGGCACGCTATATCCCTTGGTGGTCGAGGCGCTGACCGACGAAAAGCTATCGGTCGGACCCCCTTATTTCAATCTTGCAACCGGACCGGTTGCGCTGCTGCTGGTTGCGATCATGGCCGCAGGGCCTTTGCTGCGCTGGCGGAAAGATAACGCCAAGGCTTTGCTGAACCGCATATCCATACCGATTGTCATCACCGCCGCTGCTTTATTCCTGTTGGTTCTGCTCACCACAGGCATGTCAGTCTTGTCACTGCTGGGCATGGCTCTGGCTGCTGGTATTGCTGTCGCCAGCTTTGTACCCTTGTGGAAGCGCAATTTACGTCGGACGCCGATGCACACTTATGGTATGGTGATTGCGCATTTCGGTATCGCCGTGGCGCTGGTCGGTATGGCGTCGGAAAGTAGTTTTACCGAAGAAAAGCTGGTTGCAGCCAAGCCCGGTGACGAGATTGTGGTCAACAAGTGGAAAATGAAATTCGAGGCGATTGAACCAGTGGCAGGGCCCAACTGGACCGCATTGGAATCACGTATTACCGCACAATATGATGGCGGAAAAACCGTCGAGGTCACGCCGCAAAACCGTATGTTTGCATCCGCCCAAACCCAGACCAGCGAGGCGGCTTTGCTGACGCGGTGGAACGGGCAATTATATGTTGTTCTGGGCGAAGGTGATGCCGAAGGACGCTGGCAGGTCCGGGCCTGGTGGAAGCCTTTTGTCACCCTGATCTGGTATGGCGGGATATTGGTTGCTTTGGGCGGCGTGCTTGCGATTGTCGGGCGTCTGCGGCGCAAATATCTGCAGCGTAAACAAAAAGAATATGCGGAACTGGTGCTTTGAACCGCTGGTTGCTCTGGTTGCCTTTAGGCCTGTTCGGATTGTTCTTTGTTGCGGTCGCGGCTGGCTTGATGATTCCAAAGGACAATATCATTGAATCGAAAATGGTCGGCAAACCGATGCCGACCTTCTCACTACCAGCTGCGATTGAACAAAGACCCGCCTTGAGCAGCACCGATCTGGTAGATGGCAAGCCCAAGCTGCTCAATATTTTCGCAAGCTGGTGTCTTCCTTGTATTGCAGAAGCACCGCAACTGCTGGAGCTGCAAGAGGCGGGTGTGGAAATCCATGCTATTGCGAGCCGAGATAGGCCGGAAGATATTGCGAACTTCCTTAATCGCTGGGGCAATCCCTATAGCCGGATCGGCTCTGACACGACTAGCTCTGTACAGTTGGAACTGGGGTCATCGGGCGTTCCGGAAACCTTCGTGATTGATGGCAGAGGTATTATTGTTCACCAGCATATCGGGGATATTCGCAAGGAAAATGTTCCGGAGCTGCTTGAGATTTTGCGGGAGGCCCAATGAGATATACTCTGGTTTTTATCGCATCGATATTGGCATCGCCCGTTGCAGCGCAAACCGGCTTGCCGCCTGCACCTTATGCGGATCAGCAACTGGCTGACCCTGCCAAGGAAGCTGCGGCGCGTGATCTGATGGAAGAATTGCGCTGCCTGAAATGCCAGAGCCAGTCCATCGCAGACAGCAATGCCCCTATGGCAGGGGACATGCGCAGCCAGGTCCGCGAACGGATTGCAGCAGGCGAAACGCCTGACCAGATACGCAATTGGCTGGTCGAGCGCTATGGCAGCTGGGTGACCTATGATCCACCGGTAACGCCAATGACATGGCCATTGTGGATCGCTCCAATTTTTCTGTTGATTGCGGCCTTGTGGTTGGCACGCGGCCGCTTTCGCCGCAAAAAGGATGATAGCTAATGGGCTGGCTGATACTTTTGAGTTTCCTGTTGCTGCTTTTTGGAAGTCTTGTCTGGCTCGGCAAGTTGCCACGTGGGGCCTATGAATTGACCGGAGCAGCACTGTTGCTTGGTGTGGCAGGGTACGCGTGGCAGGGTAATCCCGGCATGGCAGGCGTGTCGATAGAACCAACCGAAAAACCCAATAGTTTTGACGATAGCAGCATTGAATCCCGCAAGGAAATGGGCGAGCGTTTTGGTAGTGCGCAGGAATGGCTGATATTTTCTGATGCGCTGAATCGCAGCGGCAAACATGGCGCTGCCGCTAACTATTTGCGTAATGGTGTGAAGGAGCATCCAAACAACCCGGATCTGTGGGTCGGCTTAGGCAATGCCTTGGTTGTTCATGCGGATGGTATCATAACGCCAGCCGCGCAATTTGCATTTCAGAAAGCGGCAGATATTTCACCCGAACATCCTGGCCCGCCCTTCTTTCTGGGCATGGCTTATGCCCAGTCTGGGAAAATTGATCAGGCACGCGCAATCTGGACAGAATTGCTGGAACGCAGCCCGGAAGAGGCACCATGGCGCAAGGATCTCGAGTCGCGTTTGGCTGCTATGGAGAAAATGCAACCTGCGCTGCCCATGCCCGAAAATGCCCCCGCTGGTAACTAAAACACAGTTATATCAGGAGGTTGATGGGCATATCTGCGGCTATAGTTGCGTGCTATAGAGGCCCATGCTAATCGCGCGCGCTTGTCGAAAAGGCTGCGCGGGGCTAGCGCAACCATTTCGACCCAATCAGGGGACCGCCAAAACGGCAATCAATGTCTGAATCGACGTCACAACCGAAACGGAAACGCAATCGCGTCATCCAGCCTCATGGTTCACGCCAAGAGGGCAGCGCCGTTGCAAAACTGGCCGCTGGTGCAATTGGTATTGTATTTGGCGACATTGGTACGAGCCCGCTTTACGCGTTTCGTGAGACATTTGTCGGCGCTCACCCATTAGAATTGGACAAGTTGCACGTTCTTGGCGTGGTCAGTCTGATTTTCTGGTCGATGACTCTGGTCGTGGCGATCCAATATGTGACCATCCTGATGCGCGCGGACAATAAAGGGCAGGGCGGCAGTCTCGCAGTGGTGGCCTTGTTGTCCGGGGCCTTGCGACGATCAAAATTCGGCTGGGTCGCGATATTGCTGGGCGTATTCGCGACCTCGTTATTCTATGGCGACAGCATGATTACGCCTGCAATCTCGGTCTTGTCCGCTGTCGAAGGTTTGACCGTTGTGAATAGCGGATTGCAGCCCATGGTTATCCCGATTGCCGTGGGCTTACTTGTCTTTCTCTTCGTAATCCAATCACGAGGAACCGCAAAAATCGGGGCTTTATTCGCACCGGTTATGTTCGTCTATTTCACCGTCATCGCGATTTTAGGACTCACACAGATATTCCAGACTCCGGAAATATTGCTGGCGCTGAACCCCTGGTATGCTCTCCAGTTTTTCCTGATCGATGGTTTCAAGGCCTTTCTGGCCTTGGGTTCAGTCGTTTTGGCCGTAACAGGCTCAGCGGCTCTATTCGCCGATATGGGGCATTTCGGGCGTAAGCCGATGCGAATTGCGTGGTTCGGCTTCGTGATGCCAGCCTTGCTGTGCAACTATTTCGGCCAAGGGGCTATGATCATCGGTATGGACGAAGCTGGTGCAGCTGCGGCAATCCAGAATCCGTTCTTCCTGCTTGCCCCCGAAATGCTGCGTTTGCCGTTGGTGATATTGGCAACGATGGCGACTTTCATTGCCAGTCAGGCCGTCATCTCGGGTGCTTTCTCGGTCACCCATCAGGCGATCCAGCTGGGTTTCATTCCGCGCCTTACGGTGAAGCACACCAGCGCGTCAGAAGCTGGCCAGATTTATATTCCGGTGATCAACTGGACGATCATGATCGCCGTTCTTATCCTTGTTCTGACTTTCCAGAGCTCAAGCAGTCTGGCGTCGGCTTATGGTATTGCCGTGACCGGTGCGATGCTAATCGATACATGCTTGCTGGCTGTACTGGTCTTTACGTTGTGGAAGTGGAAATGGTGGTATGCCGTTCCACTCATCGCCCTGTTCTTCGTGGTCGACGGTGCTTACTTTGCAGCGAACCTGACCAAGGTCCCACAAGGTGGCTGGTTCCCACTAATGGTTGGCGGCATTGCATTTCTGTTGCTCACGACCTGGGCCAAGGGGCGCAAAATTATGCGCGAAAACATGGCAGAAGCCGCCATGCCGATCGAGATTTTCACCAAGTCCGCCAAAAATAGTGCTGCCCGGGTTCCCGGAACAGCGATTTTCATGGCGTCTAACTCTGTCGGCGTACCATCCGCTTTGCTGCACAATATCAAGCATAACAAGGTTATCCACGAACGTGTCGTGGTGCTGACCGTCAACATCAAAGATGTTCCCTATGTGGAATTTGAGCACCGGATTGAGGTCAGAGATCTCGGGGATGGATTCTATCGCCTGATTCTGAACTATGGTTTCATGCAAGAAACTGATGTCCCTGCGGCTTTGAAGAAGGTCAAGCAATGCGGTATGGATTTTGACATGATGACGACCAGCTTCTTCTTGTCACGACAGACGTTGTTGCCGTCTGAAAAACCGAAAATGATGATTTGGCGAGAGAAAATTTTCGCATGGATGTTGCGCAATGCTGCTACCGCTATGGAGTTTTTCAAGCTTCCCAGTAACCGGGTTGTCGAGCTTGGCAGTCAGATGGAAATCTGACACTAAGTTTGGTTTTCAAATATCAGTTTTGTCCACCAGACACCCGCTGACTTGTTGGCCGGTTGAATGGATTCAGCTTCTTTGTTGTAAAGCGGAACAAGCTGATGGCGCGCCGCCAACTTAATTGTCTCCTCGGCGGAAACCGCAAACATTCTTCTGCTCTTGGGGACAGGGCCGTGTCTTAGCGACACAAAGAGTTTGGCATTTTGACCAAGCAGACGGGCCACTGCGTCTATTGCTGTTTTCCTCTGATCTTCGTCCAGATGCATCCACACGGCATTGATCATTATGAAATCGAACGTTTCATTCAATTTCCTGATTTTCACCAGATCAGGCAAGCTATCGTCCAGCCATCTAATCGTTGGTGAGGAGTGCAATCTCATTGCTCCTTCTCGCATTTCTTTGGTTGGTTCGGCTGCGACGACATCATGCCCTCTTTCATCGAACCATGCTGCATCTCGTCCGGTACCCGAGCCAATATCTAGAATTTTACTAGGCATTTGAGGGAAGTGATCGATTGCTGCGGCATAGCTCTCTTCAAACGAAAGGCTTTCATATTGCTTCAAGAGAACAGGAGCCTGTTTGGCATAGCCTTCAGTGCCGCTAACAATGGTGTTTTTCATATATGACAGTCTCTTGCGAACTGTTGCCCTTGTCCATTGTAAATTTATCGTCAGTAGGGGGCAATATTTGGTGGCGCATAAAGGGATCGTCTACTAGATAGCGGGCATTCGATTCTTGTCTGGATATTGAGGACAAAGCTTATGCGTATTGCCATTGCATCTGACCATGCCGCCATCGACATGAAGGCCGCTTTGGTTGAATGGCTGACTGAGGCCGGGCATGAGGTGGCTGATTTGGGGCCGATGACCACGGACAGCGTCGACTATCCAGATTTTGGCTATAAGCTGGCAGAAGCGGTTGCATCGGGAAGCGCAGAACGCGGAGTTGCCCTGTGCGGTTCCGGCATTGGCATATCAATGGCAGTCAATCGCAATCCGGCTTGTCGCTGCGCTTTGGTTTCAGAAGGCCTTTCGGCCAAGCTGTCTCGCGAGCATAATGACGCGAATGTTATTGCCATGGGCGCGCGTCTGGTCGGAATCGAAATCGCAAAAGACTGCCTGAATAATTTCTTGAACACAGAATTTGGTGGAGACCGGCATCAGCGCCGCGTTGATAAACTGTCCGCACCAACGACCGAAGGAGCAGCGTGATGAGTAATGTCGCAGATATACAGGATATCCGGCCAACCGGGTTTTTCGATTTCTCGGTTGATGAGAGTGACCCGGCGGTTGCCGGTGCGATCAATGCAGAGATGTCTCGCCAGCAAAATCAGATAGAACTGATCGCTTCTGAAAATATCGTGTCCAAGGCGGTATTACAGGCGCAAGGCTCTGTGTTCACCAACAAATATGCAGAAGGCTATCCTGGCCGTCGCTATTATCAGGGCTGCGCGCCTTCCGATGATGTCGAAACATTGGCAATTGATCGTGCCAAGCAGCTATTCAATTGCGGTTTCGCCAATGTGCAGCCGCATTCGGGTGCGCAGGCCAACGGTGCCGTGATGCTGGCGCTGACCAAGCCGGGTGATACTATTCTCGGCATGTCTCTGGATGCAGGCGGGCATTTGACTCACGGCGCAAAACCCGCGCAATCCGGCAAATGGTTCAACGCTGTCCAATATGGCGTCAACGAAGATGATCACCTGATCAATTATGAAGAAGTTGAGGCTCTTGCCAAGGAGCATCAACCAAAGCTGATCATCGCTGGTGGTTCTGCCTATCCGCGCCAGATTGATTTTGCCAAATTCCGTGCAATCGCAGATGCGGTTGGAGCGATCTTCATGGTAGATATGGCACATTTCGCCGGACTGGTGGCGGCTGGCTATCATCCAAGCCCTCTGGACTTTGCAGATGTGGTCACAACCACGACCCACAAAACATTGCGTGGGCCGCGCGGTGGTTTGGTGCTGACTAATGATGAAGCTATTGCAAAGAAGATCAATTCTGCGGTTTTCCCTGGCCTCCAAGGTGGGCCATTAATGCATGTCATCGCAGCTAAAGCGGTCGCTTTTGGCGAAGCGCTGCGGCCCGAATTTGCCAGCTATTCTTCGGCAGTGATCGAGAATGCGAAAGTTTTGGCCGCGCGCCTGAAAGAGCGCGGCGCAAATGTGGTTGCTGGCGGGACTGATACGCACCTCGCGCTTATTGATCTGTCGCCACTTGGTATCACCGGGCGTGATGCCGATGAAGCGCTCGAACGCGCGGGTATTACGTGCAACAAGAACAGCATTCCCAATGACCCTCAGCCACCCATGAAAACCAGCGGTATCCGTGTAGGGTCGCCAGCAGGCACTACGCGCGGCTTTGGTCCTGCGGAGTTCCAGATGATTGGCGATATGGTTGCCGATGTTCTCGACGGCTTGCGTGAGAAAGGTGAGAACGGTGACCCGGCTGTAGAAGCGGATGTCCGTGAACGCGTTCAAGTACTTTGCAACCGTTTCCCGATTTACCCAGAATAAGCGAAACAGACTTTTATGCGTTGTCCCTTTTGTGCCCATGATGACAGTCAGGTAAAAGATAGCCGGCCGACCGAAGATGGTACGACCATCCGGCGTCGTCGGCAGTGCGAAGGCTGCGGCGCTCGCTTCACGACCTTTGAACGAATCCAGCTTCGCGAAATCACGGTAGTAAAGAGCGAGGATCGGCGCGAGACGTTCGACCGGTCCAAGATCGATTTGTCTGTGTCCCTGGCCTGCCGCAAACGCGGTATTGCCCAAGAGCAGATGGACCAGCTGGTGTCCGGCATTCAGCGGCAGTTGGAAACAAGCGGTGAAACCGAAATCCCGTCCAAACGCATCGGCGAGATGGTAATGGAAGGCCTGAAAGGTCTCGATAGCGTTGCCTATATCCGCTTCGCTTCGGTGTATAAGGATTTTACCGAGGCGAAGGATTTTGAAGAGTTTGCCGGCAGTGTGAAGGATGTTGGCATTGCTGACACCGGAGGCAAATGAGCAGCCGCAAACCTGTTATAATTTTGGTGAAGCCGCAGCTGGGCGAGAATATCGGCAAGGCGGCTCGTGCGATGCTCAATTTTGGCCTGACTGATATGCGAATTGTCGATCCGCGTGATGGTTGGCCCAATCCGTCCGCTGGTCCGACAGCGGCGGGTGCGGATAGTGTTTTGGAAGATGCGCAGGTTTTTGCCACGACTGCAGAGGCCGTTGCGGACTGTTCGCATGTCTATGCGACCACGGTGCGGAAGCGCGGTATGACCAAAGAAATTTTGACACCCGCAGAAGCCGCAGCAGAGATGGCTTCGGCCAGCGGAAAATGCGCTATATTGTTCGGCCCAGAACGGTCAGGCCTCGAAGTGGTTGATGTGGAACTGTCTCGCAAGATCATTACTGTACCAATCAATCCGGATTTTGGTTCCCTCAATCTTGCGCAAGCCGTCATATTGGTGGCTTACGAGCTTTCCAAGTTGGACAATGCCGGAACGGTGCAGCCTACAGTCGAGACAAAAAAACGAGAACCGGCACCTCAAATCGAGCTGGACCGCTTTTACGAGCATCTGGAGCGAGCGTTGGATGGTGCTGGCTATTTTTATCCGCCGGATCGTGCGCCAGCGACCAAGGTGACATTGCGCAATATGGTCACCAAACCGGCGTGGACCAATGAAGAGGTCCAGACATGGCGCGGTGTGCTCAGCTCTCTCGAAAAGCCATTTGTTAAAAAATGAACTTTTAACCGGTCAGCTGTCTCTCATCTGATCCCATTTTTCGAGTTCATAGCTGATCGATGTTTCGATCAACATTTCCCAGATCGCGGCCATGGTAGGAACCGGAATACCAGCGGTACTGGCAAGCTGTTTCACGTTATCGAGTACCTTTGCCTTTCGCCCTTCGTCACGAACGGTGGTGCGATCCACTTTGATCCGCGCAGCAGCGTCCATACAGGCAAAGCGCTGGGTCATCAGGGCGATAAGTTCGCCATCAATACGGTCCACTTGTTCGCGGACATCTGTCATGGTTTCCATAGGTGGAAGCGGGGTCGTTTTTGTCATGTCAGCGCCTTTAGTCACTGCGACTGCTCAAGTCGAGCAATGATGGGGATTTTAGTGCGATTTTTGGACCTGCAGATGCTTGACAATCGCTTATTAGATCGTCATAGGCCGCGTCTTGCAATTGGCTCCGCACCCCGGTGAAGCGGTAGCCGCGTTAATCCAGTAGGGTTTTCGGTGCATTCCGGGACGAATAGACATAGCAAATTAGGAGTCATTGAAATGACAAAGCGTACCAGCTCGAAATATAAACTTGACCGCCGCATGGGCGAAAATATTTGGGGTCGCCCAAAATCACCTGTCAATCGCCGCGACTATGGTCCGGGCCAGCACGGTCAGCGCCGCAAAGGCAAACTGTCTGACTACGGTATTCAGCTGCGCGCCAAGCAGAAGCTGAAAGGCTATTATGGCGACGTGACGGAGAAACAATTCAAGCGCGCTTACAAAGAAGCATCAAGCATGAAAGGCGATACCAGCCAGAACCTAATCGGTCTGCTGGAGCAGCGTTTGGACATGGTTGTTTACCGCGCCAAGTTCACACCAACAATTTTTGCTGCTCGTCAACTCGTCAGCCACGGCCACATTCGTGTGAACGGCGTAAAATGTAACGTTGCTTCGCGCAAAGTGCAGCCCGGTGACGTTGTTTCCTTGAGCGACAAAGCCAAAGAGATGCTGCTGGTTATTGAGGCTCAGAGCCTGCCAGAGCGTGAAATTCCGGAATATGTCACGCCAGACGGAACCGACAAGGTTACCTATGTCCGCGTTCCTACTTTGGACGAAGTGCCTTATCCGGTGACGATGGAACCCAATCTGGTGGTCGAATTCTATTCGCGCTAATTGGCATTGTGATATTCAAAAAAAAGGGCGGCCCGTTGGAGCCGCCCTTTTTTGTATCATTGTACTGCGCTATTTTGGCAGGAAACTAGAAGATTTTTCCAGCATGTCTATTCTGACGTCAGAGCGCCGCAGGCTATGGGCTAGCCCTTTATATTCAACGAAAGTAACAGTTTTTCCAGCACCACGAAGTTTGTTTTCCATGAGTTTGGAATGGTTGATTCTGACATTTCGGTCATAGTCGCCATGAAACAGCATCACTGGTGCCTTCATTTTGGCGACATTCTGTGCTGGTGATCCCTCTTTGATATGTGGACCGTTACCTATCCGATCGTCGGCGACCGCACTGTTATAATAGTTGTTATTGTTCCGTTTTTTCAAAGACAGATCGGTAACTGGCGCGATTGCGACAACTGCCTTGAACAAATCAGGATAGGTCGCCGCCGATTGCAACGCGGCATATCCACCATAGGACCATCCGACGATCGATAGCGCTTCTGGTTTTGCAATTCCTTGATCAATCAACCACTGGCCGCCCGCGGAGATATCGCCGATCGCAGTACGCCAGGACTTATAACCGTTATTCAAGAACCATTGCTCACCATATCCGGTCGATCCGCGAAAATTGGGCTGTAAAACCGCAAAGCCCTGGCTGACGTAAAACTGTGCCAACCAATCAAACCCCCATTCATCACGGGCTTCTGGTCCACCATGGGGCATCACGATTGCTGGTATATTTTTTGGGGATACACCAACGGGTAACGTCAAATAGCCAGGTATCATTGTGCCGTCAGCGGCGGGATAGGATACCGGTTTGACTTGAGCGAGCTTATTGTTCTCGACGGCAGGGCGCACACCCAAGAGAGGCCGCAATTGCTTTGTGGTCTTGTCGAACAGAAAATATTGTCCCGGATCAATATCGGAACCAGCCCAGATCAATAGCTTGTTTTCATCCAGGCTCGCGTCTGCAAATTGGATGGAATAGTCTTTTCCAAGCGCCTTACCCAAAGCAGAGGCGAGTCTTTCCAAGGCCGGATCAAAATAGACTCCTTGCCGCTTTTCAGTCGCATAGCTTACACCGACAACCCTTTGGTTTCGACCTATTCTGATCAATCCATCCACATCAACTTCATCATGCGCGAACACGACCTTTCGTTCGCCGCTTCCATCTAAAGAAATTGATAATAACGCCCTGCGGCCCTTATGCGGTGCAAATCCGTATACACGATTAGTTTTGGGATCGACCGCATAGGGATTAAATCCGGTGCGATTTGCATAATCAAGCTTTCCGAGAGATCGCCAATCATTGTCAGATTGGTAAAAATATTTGATTTGACCGCTATCGAGTTCCGTGCTGCCTTTCTTGATCCTGCTTCCTTTTATACGGACATTGCCGAGACCATCGGTGATATATTCAACGGCTTCCTGTTTGGGTCGTTCGACCATTTTTGCTTTTCCGGTCAGCGTGTCGATCTTCTCAACAGCCAGTCCCCGACCGAGTTTTGCAATTCTTGTGCGGGCATTAGCCTCTTCCAGATGATAGCGGGTCATTAGCACCGCATTGTCTTCCTGTGGCAGCCAGTCGACAATACTGCCTCCACCTAAGCTATAACCGATTGCATTCCTTGCTTGTTTCTTGCTCAGCAGCTTGGGATTGCTGCCGTCGGCGTTAACCGCGAACACGCTCGAAAAACCATAAATATCGCCGGCATATTCTTCTAGGCCTCCAATTTTACAGGCTAAGCGTTCGTTCGAAACCCACCCACACCAAAATAAGCTTTCAGGATCGCCAGATGATGTCGTTACCCGAACCGGCTCATTCCCTTTCGTCAGATCAATGGAATAGAGGTCAGTTTGCAATCCGGGGCCCGGAGAAATAAATGCAATTCTAGTACCATCAGGAGAAAGGCTAATGTCTTGAATAGCCGGCATTGAGCCGAAAATTGTGGCCTGATCGTTGGCCAATACTGGTGTCGCAACAGAACTCGCGAGAATAGAAACCGCGACTAACGGCTTAGTGATGTTTAACAATGATGCCCCCTAATTATACAATACTGTAAACTTTGTAATCCGACCACTATCAGCATGAGCAATTAAGAACGCAAGCGCAAATCTGTATTTCAGAATATTTTGGACTTGCGCACAGCTTGCGCTTGCTATCGGTCTCTGCCACTAATCTCGGCATAGCCGTGAGGCAAAGTTTGATATGAGGATTTGAAATGCAAAAGAAATGGTTTGCCCTTGCGCTGATACCGGCGCTGGCTTTGACAGCATGTAAGAAAGTGGAGAGCCCAGAAAACGGCGCACCGTTGCCAGAAGTTGCTGCGCCGGAATTGTCGCTTGATACGATGCGCGATATTACACAGGAACTTTCATCTGATGCTTTTGAAGGCCGTGCTCCGGGCACAATAGGGGAAGAAAAAACCCTTGCTTTGCTGACCCAGAAATTTGCCGAAGCCGGCATCGAACCAGGCAATGGTGATAGCTGGTTTCAGGATGTCCCATTGGTCGAGATTGAGGCCAAAAACGTGTCCGATCTGACCATCAAGGGTGGCACTGGAGACATGAACTTTAAATATGGTCCTGAGATGGTTATCACATCCTATCAAGAGCAGCCAAAAATTGAAGTTGTCGATAGCGAGTTGGTTTTTGTCGGCTACGGCATTAATGCGCCTGAGCGCGAGTGGAATGACTACGAGGGTGTAGACGTCAAAGGCAAAACCGTTGTCATCCTGGTCAACGATCCTGATTTCGGTACCGAAAGCCTGGAAGGAGAATTTGGCGGGCGGGCGATGACCTATTATGGCCGCTGGACCTATAAATATGAGGAAGCAGCGCGTCAGGGCGCGGCGGCGGCCTTGATCATTCATGATACTGCACCGGCGGCTTATGGCTGGAATGTGGTGGAATCGAGTTGGAGTGGTCCGCAATTCTATGCGCAGTCAGCCAATGGCGGTGCCGATCAGACGAAGGCGAATGGCTGGGTTCAAAAAGAGGTCGCTTCGAAGGTTTTTGCGAGTGCCGGTCAAGATCTGGAAGCGATGATGACCGCCGCGAAAACCAAAGATTTCAAAGCCGTGCCGCTTGGCCTGACTGCTTCGATGTCCTTTGAAAATGATATTAGCAAGATGGACAGCAAAAACGTCATCGGCTTGATCAAGGGTAAGACCCGGCCCGATGAATATGTGCTCTACACTGCGCATTGGGATCATCTGGGGCGCTGCAAGCCGGCACCAGACGGTGATGATATTTGTAACGGCGCTGTCGACAATGCGACCGGAACCGCAGCATTGGTCGCTCTGGCTGAAGCACATGTCAAAGCAGGCGCACCGGATCGCAGTATTGTTTTTCTGGCGGTAACGGCGGAAGAATCCGGTCTGTTAGGCTCGAAATATTATGCCGAAAATCCAATCTATCCGCTCAACAAGACGGTTGGCGGTGTGAACATGGATGCCTTTGGCATGGCTGGTCCTGCGAAAAATATAGTGGTGGTTGGTAAGGGTAAATCACAGCTTGATCGTTATCTTGAAGGCGCGCTGACTGTTGACGGGCGAACTGCCGAAGCAGAGCCGACACCTGAAAAGGGCTTTTACTATCGCTCCGACCATTTCAGCTTCGCTAAGCTGGGTGTTCCGATGATCTATTTCGAAGGTGGCGAAGACCTTGTTGAAGGTGGTCGTGAAGCAGGAGAAGCGGTGAGCAAGGACTATACCGAGAACCGTTACCACGGACCAAAGGATGAGTTTAATCCGGATTGGAACTGGGACGGTGTTATGGGCGACCTGAAAGTCTATTATACGGTTGCACGGATGCTGGCGATGACGGAGGATTGGCCGAACTGGAATGACGGTGACGAATTCCGGGATATTCGTGACAAGAGCCGCGCCGGGGCCTAGTCGCTAACCTTTTGGATAGACCATGAGATGGCCAGCCGAATGGGAGCCGCATGAAGCAGTCTGGATTGGCTTTCCCGGCAATCCCATAGAATGGCCCGAGCAATTGGAGGAGGCGCAGCGCGAAGTTGCCGCCTTCGCCAATGCCATTTGCGACAATGGTGATGGCGAGCAAGTTGTACTTGTGTGTCGTGATAAACAGGATGTTGATACAGCTACAGCAATGGTTGATGACCCAGTTCACATCATCAATGAGGCATTTGGTGACATCTGGTTGCGCGACACGGGACCGATTATCACCGTTGGCAGCAATGGCCGCGAAGCGCATAATTTTGGCTTTAACGGCTGGGGTCGAAAGTTTGAGATGGCCGGCGATCAGGACATCGGTGCGCGTCTGGCCCAATCACGGGGCCTGTATATCCGAGACCATGATTGGATCTTGGAGGGCGGTGCGATAGATGGTGATGGTCAAGGCGCTTTGGTCACGACCGAGCAATGCGTTCTCAATAATAATCGCAACAAACAGATGAACCAGCAGCAGCTTGAATCAAGCTTGCGTGAGGCTCTGAATACCAAAAAAATATGTTGGCTCGGCAAGGGTTTGATGGCGGACCATACCGATGGTCATGTCGATAATTTGGCCCGCTTTGTTGCTACTGGCACGGTAGCGATTCCCAAGG
This sequence comes from Sphingorhabdus sp. Alg231-15, assembly GCF_900149705.1. Lineage (NCBI taxonomy): Bacteria > Pseudomonadati > Pseudomonadota > Alphaproteobacteria > Sphingomonadales > Sphingorhabdaceae > Sphingorhabdus > Sphingorhabdus sp. Alg231-15. Next base: position 188,397 of record NZ_LT703001.1, read on the forward strand.
CCAGTGATGGCAATGATCCCAATGGAGGGATTTTCGAAGATGCGGTGCTACGGGCAGTTGCAACTGGCCTGGAGGTCGTCCGATTGCCCTCAGTCGGGAAATATGAAATTGATGACGCTGTTGCACCGGCAAGCTATATGAATTTCTATATCGGCAACACGGTTGTTGCAGTTCCCCAATATGACGCTGTTAATGATGATCGAGCAGTAGAGGCGATCGCAGCCCTGTTTCCGGAACACAAGGTTGTGGGCCTCTCCAGTACCGCATTGCTGAATGGTGGTGGAAGCTTTCACTGCATCTCCCAGCAAATCCCAGTAGCCCAGATTTTGTAACTTCTGCCGTGATCGGTCGAACTATGCTTGAGGGGAGCAAAATGCTATCCTGATTAAATTGTTTAGGGGATAGTAATGGCTGACGGAATTTTGAGTGTTTTGAGCACGCTCACCTATATATTGGTTTTCTTGCTAGGTCTTGGGTTGGCTAGCGTGATTGTGCTATTCTTCGTTGATATTACGCAGAAGCAAGATGCTGTACGCCGCAACTACCCGGTCATCGGTCGCTTCCGCCATTTGTTCAGCAGCTTGGGTGAATTTTTCAGACAATATTTTTTCGCAATGGATCGCGAGGAAATGCCTTTTAACCGGGCAGAACGGGAATGGGTCGGACGCGCGGCGAAGGGGAAAGGCAATACCATCGCCTTTGGATCGACCAAGAATCTTGATCCAGCCGGAACACCGATTTTCGTTAACTGCCCGTTTCCGACGCTGGAAAAAGATGCCGCTGAAACCGCGACATGCACATTGGGCCCTTTTTGTGAAAAGCCCTTTGAAGCCAAGTCGCTATTCAACATTTCGGCAATGAGCTTTGGAGCCTTGTCGGTTCCCGCCGTTCGGGCATTGTCGCATGGTGCGAAAATGGCGGGATGCTGGATGAATACTGGCGAAGGTGGACTGTCTCCCTATCATCTGGAAGGGGGCTGCGACATTGTCTTCCAAATTGGTACGGCCAAATATGGGATCCGGAATGACGATGGCAGCCTGAATGATGACAAACTGCGCGCTGTGGCGGATCATGAGCAAGTGCGGATGTTTGAAATAAAAATGTCTCAGGGCGCAAAGCCGGGCAAGGGTGGTATACTGCCGGGCGAGAAGGTTACCGATGTTATCGCCAAGGTACGCGGTATTCCCGAAGGCCAAGCCTCGATTTCCCCCAATCGGCATCCTGAAATCAACAATGTCCACGATATGCTCGATTTTATCGATAATGTTCGCAAAGTTACCGGCAAGCCGACTGGTATCAAAGCCGTGGTCGGTGCTTATGGCTGGCTGGAAGTCCTTTGCCAGGAGATCCATCGTCGCGGCATAGAAAGCGCACCGGATTTCTTCACTCTTGATGGCGGTGATGGCGGGACCGGTGCCGCACCCATGCCGCTGATGGATAATGTTGGCCTGCAGCTTGATGAAAGCTTGCCGATGCTGTCGGACATTTTGCACAAATATGGATTGAGAGAGCGCGTGCGCATTATTGCTTCAGGCAAGCGGATTACGCCAAGCGAAGTCGCTTGGGCGCTTTGTGCCGGTGCAGATTTTGTCAATAGCGCGCGCGGTTTCATGTTCTCTCTGGGCTGTATTCAAGCGATGAAGTGCAACAAAAATACTTGCCCCACTGGTATCACCACTCATGATCCTCGCCTGCAACGCGGGCTTGACCCAACGGATAAGAAGGTCAAGGTGGCGAACTATTGTAAAAGCGTTGTCCATGAGGTTGAAGTGCTGGCCCATAGCTGCGGCGTTGATGAGCCCCGACAACTAAGCCGCAAACATGTTCGCATCGTCCAAGATACTGGCAAATCCATTCCTCTGAATGAACTTTATCCCCGGCCAGAAGTTGCGACGGAATTCAAGATGATAGAAGATGTCTCTGGATAAACTGCTTTGCATCACCGTGCAGCTGATTTATGTTCGATATCAGAGAGATATTCCCCAACTGAAAGGTCTGAATGAATGACTAAGAAGTTCCTATTCGCCAGCGTCGCGACAGCATTGTTGGCAACCGCAGGCGTTCCTGCGCTGGCAAAAGATCAAGCAAAAGACGGCGCGATGCATAGTGACGCCAATCTGGCAGCCGTGATCAACCATGATCGGCGCAAGGATGACAAGGCCCGTGATGTTTATCGCAACCCTTCTGAAACTCTGGCATTTTTCCAGGTTAAACCGACACATATAGTAGCGGAATATGGCCCAGGCGGAGGATGGTATACGCGGATATTGCTGCCCTATCTGAGCGGCAGTGGAAAATATGTCGCTGTCAACGGAAACAGTGACAGCATCAACTTTACCAGCCGGGCCCGGGAAGGGCGCTCCAAAAGCTGGCCCGAGCGCTTTCCGGATGCGGCATCAGGATGGACGGGTGTGCCAGCTGACCAGATTGCCGCATATGAAAGCGATGAAGTACCCGAAGAGATGAAGGGCAAAATTGATCGTATTCTGATATTCCGTTCTATGCATGGTATGCTCAATGGCGCTCGTTCCGATTCCGAATTACAGGCGCTACGATCAATATTGGCGGATGATGGCATGATCGGTATCGTCCAGCACCGCGCCAATGAAGACGCTACCTATGCGACGTCGAAGGGCACAAAAGGCTATTTGAAGCAGAGTTCGATCATCGCCCTGTTTGAGCTTAACGGTTTTGAACTGGTAGATTCGTCCGAAATCAACGCCAATCCAAAAGACACCAAAGATTACGAAAAAGGCGTCTGGACCCTGCCACCTGTTCTGACCAATAAGGATCAAGACAGAGCCAAATATCAGGCCATTGGTGAGTCTGACCGTATGACCTTGTTATTCAAGAAACGGCCTTAATTTTTGCAGGGAGACGACTGAAACAGTCGCTCCGGCTATCAACCGACTTCCGAACGAGAGGAAAAATGATGAAAAAGAAATTGATCATGATAGGCACTATGACGGCTTTGGGATCGCTTGCACTTATGCCCGCTTCCGCAAATCATCACGCCAAAGAAGGTGTGTCGCACGAAACCAACCTGGGTGCTGTCATCGCCCATGAGCGGCGCGCAGAGGACAAGGCACGTGATAAATATCGGCATCCGGCTGAGACCGTCAGTTTCTTTGGTATCCAGCCCAGTCACACGGTTGTTGAATATGTTCCTGGCGGCGGTTGGTACTCCCGGGTATTGGCGCCTTATGTTGCTGAAAAAGGCAAGTTTATCGGCCTGACATTCGCGCCCGACCCTTTGCCTTTCGGCGATGAAGCCAAGGAACGTATTCGCGGCTTCCCTGCCAAGTTTCCTAATGATGTGGCCGATTGGACGGGCATGCCAGCTGCGAAATTTTCCGCCTATACAACGGACAAAGTGCCGGAAGAAGCCAATGGTACTGCGGATTTTGTAATAATTCCGCGGATGATGCACAATTTGATGCGCTGGAATCTGGCAGATAGCGAGATCAAGGTGATGCGCAATATGCTGAAAGATGGCGGCATGGTTGGTATCATTCAGCATCGCGCGAAGGACAGCACGCCGTTTAGCTATGCCGATGGCAACAAAGGCTATTTGCGTACGGATACGGTGGTGAAGTTTATGGAAGCGCATGGCTTTGAATTGGTCAAACAATCGGAAATCAACGCCAATCCAAAAGACACTGCGGACTATCCTAAAGGTGTCTGGACCCTGCCGCCACGCTATGCCGAGGGCGATACGGACAAAGCCAGATTTACTGAGATCGGTGAATCGGACCGCATGACATTGTTGTTCAAAAAGCTGCCATGACGTCATGTTGATATATGGGTGAGTTTGCGGTCCGGGCGATAGTTTCGGGGGTGATTGTTGCCATTGTTGCAATCATCGCCCGCCGCTATCCGGCCATGGGTGCGCTAATCGCGTCACTGCCACTAATCTCCATCTTGGCGATGATCTGGTTGTGGCGCGATACCGGCGATACGGAATTGCTAGCCGGACATGTGCAGGCAACGTTCTTCTACGTTATTCCTAGTCTGCCGATGTTTCTCATCATCCCGGTCATGTTGCGACAGGGGATCAACTTCTGGGCGTCGCTGTCAGCGGGTATTTTGGTCACGATTATCCTCTATTTAGCGACAATTCCGATTGCAGCCCGTTTCGGCATCAAGCTATGAGCGCGTCATGACACAGAATATCACGGTTGCCGCTTTGCAATTGGCCCTAAACGGCAACGAAGTAGAAAATATCGAGGCGGTGAGCGCGCATGTGGCCGAAGCGGCAGAGCAGGGCGCACAGATTATATTGCCACCGGAACTGTTTGCCGGTCCGTATTTTTGCAAGACCGAAGATGAAGCATTATTTGCGCTGGCAAAACCAACACAAGACAGCGCGCCCGTTAAAGCCATGCAAAAGCTTGCAAAGCAATTGGGAGTAGCGATCCCCGCAAGCTTCTTTGAGCGCGAAGGACCACATCATTATAACAGCGTCGCGATGATCGATCCGAACGGGGAGATCATGGGTGTATATCGCAAGAGCCATATTCCCGACGGGCCGGGCTATGAGGAAAAATTCTATTTCCGCCCCGGCAATAGCGGTTTCAAGACCTGGGATGTCTTTGGAACCACCATCGGTGTCGGTATATGCTGGGACCAATGGTATCCTGAAACAGCACGGGCAATGGCATTGTTGGGAGCAGAAGTCCTGTTTTACCCAACCGCGATTGGTTCAGAACCTTATGACGCCGGCCTTGACACCAGCCGGATGTGGCGGCGCGCGATGCAGGGACACGCCGTTAGCAATTGCATGCCAGTGGTTGCGAGCAATCGCATTGGGGAGGAAGATGGGCAGAGCTTCTATGGTCATAGCTTCATCGCCAATGAATGGGGTGATCTGGTGCTGGAATATGGTGCTGAAGATAGCGGAGTCCTTGTCGCGACCTTTAATCTGGAACAGGCGCGCAAGCACCGGGCAGGTATGGGTTTTTTCAGGGATCGGCGACCAGAGCTATACGGGCGCTTGGTTGAGGATTGTTAACGACGCGCCAAGGTTGTCCGAAATACCTCTTCAAACATCGCGGCCGTCAGTCGCTTCGTGTTCACATTATACCGGCTGCAATGATAGCTATCGATCAAGATCCGGCCATCGGGTAATCGATGCTCCGCGCCATGCGCGAACTTATGGTCTGCCAACCTGCCGCCGGTCATTCTGACTACGCTGTCATGTGCAATTTTCCCTAGGGCCAGGATAACTTTCAAGTTGGGCAAGCCATCAAGAGCCTTGATGAGATAGGGGCGGCAATTGTTAATCTCCACACCATTGGGTTTGTTCTCTGGCGGCAGGCATTTGACTGCATTGAGGATCATCGCACCATTCAGGGTCACACCATCATCCGCGCGAGATTGAAACTTGCCGTTGGAGAGACCAACATTGTCCAACGTTGCGAAAAGCAGGTCGCCGGATGCGTCGCCGGTAAATGGTCTGCCGGTCCGGTTTGCACCTTCCTTGCCGGGTGCAAGTCCGACAATCGCGAGCCATGCATTGGGATCACCGAAGGCAGGAACCGGGGCGTTCCACCAATCGCCATGTTCTTTGCGGAGTGACTTGCGCAAACCGACTAAGCGCGGACAGCGGCGACAGTCTTTCGGTGCTTCGGCAAAAGGAAGGGGGCTATGATCGCTCATAACCCCCGCCTAAGATTATTTGGACATCGCGTCCAGTAAAGGACTGAAAAATCAGTCTTTCAACTCAGCCGGTACAATGCCGCCATTGGCCGCAATTTCCGACATAACGCGCTTGTGCAGAGCGATATTATCTTCGGCCGATCCGCTATAGCTGGCGTTGCCTAATTCCTGCGCCAGGGCCTTCCGGTTTTCATAGCTCGCATCAATTTGGACCAGTTTCATTAGATCCACTATCGACGTGCGCCAGTTTAGCTTGTCTGATCCGGGGATATTGTCGAGCCTTGCGGTGACATCGACCTCGGTAATGGCTGCGCGTGCCGCTGGTGCTGCTTCGGCTGCCGGAGCTGCTGCTTCCGGTTCAGCGGCTTTTGCTTCGCCGCCGAAAATGGCGCTTTTGATTTTTCCAAATATGCTCATGATTATGCTCCTCTTTGATTCCTCAGGGATATTTTTGTTTGCCCTTGAGACCGTTCTTCGGAGTTCCATTGCGTAGAGTCAAATGCCGCATGGTGTTTTTTTGCCGATCAATGGTGTACTAGAGTGTAAATACTCGTAAACCTTTGCAACTCATGCGTTTTGGGTAAGAAAACATGCTAATGAGGGGTTTAAATCGACAGAATCAATAATGACCCCTGCGGGGCTTAAGGAGACCGGAAATGAGCATTTTGGAAATATTACAACAGTCAGGTGGCATCGAAACCATGGCACGTGAACTGGGTGTAAATGAAAGCGTAGCTCAAGCGGGTGCAGCTGCTCTGCTCCCGGCCGTTCTCGGCGGTTTTAAGAAAACCACGCAGGCGCATCCCAGTGGTCTGGATGGCCTGGGCGGTCTCTTGGGGCAGCTCGGTGGTGGCGGGTTGTTGGACAATGTGTTAGGAACCGAGCCTACCCCGGTAAATCAGGGCAATGAAGTGCTCGGCCAGATTTTCGGATCTAAGGAGGTCAGCCGTACGGTTGCAGCCGGTGCCGAGCAACAAACGGGTATAAGCAGCGATTTGCTGAAAAAAATGCTTCCCGTCGTTGCGATGATGGTTGCTGGCTATATGGCAAAGCAGGGCGGTGATGATAGCGGCAATGGCGGAGGCGGCCTCGGCGGTCTGATTGGCGGTCTGCTCGGTGGCGGTTCGTCCGCATCATCGTCGGGTGGTCTAGGCGGATTAGGGTCGCTGCTTGACCTTGATGGCGACGGCAATCCGCTCGATGATATCATCGGCATGGCGGGCAAGCTGGCACGTTAGAAGAACAACCAAAGGAGAGAAGAAATGGGACTTTTGGACAATGCACTGGGCATGTTGCCTGACAATGTAAATCTGGACAGCTTGGCTGAAAAAGTCGGCATGTCAGCTGACGAACTGAAATCTGGTGGGGAAGCGCTCTTCACGAAATTGCAGGATGGCAGCGTTGATAAAGCAACCGCAATCAAGGAAGCTGCGGCCGAAGCCGGCGTCGATGCGGAGAAACTTAAAGGCCTTATGCCCGCGATGGCAGAAAAGGCTGGGTTAGACGGCGAAGGCGGTCTGATGGACAAGCTCGGCGGTGAGGACGGTATCCTTGGCAAAGTCAGTGGTTTTCTGGACCGTGACGGTGATGGCAATCCGCTGAATGACATTACGGACATGGCCAAGGGCTTCTTTAAGAAATAAGTCCGGACCGGGATGTCCGACAATCAGGTGATTTGTTCGGGCATTTCTTCCAAAATCAATACGCCATCGGCGACATCAACAATGCGCGCGGTCTCACCCTTTTTCAGGTCAGGACCGCGTGCAGACCAAATTCCATCGGCCACTTTGACACGACCAGATGTCGCGTTGACCGGTTTGACGACGGTGACGGTCGTTCCGATCATGCGCGCTGCCCGGTCGTTGAGTAGTGGGTCTTCACTTTTTACAACATTGGTCAAATACCAACGACGACCCAGTAACACGCTTGCAATGGTAGAAAGACCGAATAACGTCAGCTGACCAGCCAGAGTCAGTTCAATAAATGTACTGGCAATACCGGTAACCGCCGCCGCCGCAGCAACCCAGATCAGGAAAACGCCAGGCACAAATATCTCTGCCAGGGCTAGCAAGGCTGCCAAGGTTAGCCAGACATAAGCGGGATTGGTGGTTATCAAATCTGTCATATCATGTCTGTGGTGCGATTACTGCTCAAACGGGCCCTTGCGTCTGGTCTTGGTCGGCGGTGTTGATGGCGCGTTATCGCCTAATGCTTCCTTGGCGAGCTCGCCAATACCACCCAATGTACCGATTAGCTGTGTGGCCTCCACCGGGAACAGGATGGTTTTGGCATTGGGCGAGACCGCAAATTTCTCGACTGCTTTGACATAGTCTTGTGCCACAAAATAATTGATCGCCTGGGCGTTTCCGGAGGCAATGGCCTCGGAAACCATCTGGGTTGCTTTGGCTTCGGCTTCTGCTTCGCGTTCACGGGCCTCGGCATCCCGAAAAGCAGATTCACGGCGGCCTTCCGCTTGCAGGATTTGGGCCTGCTTTTCGCCTTCGGAGCGTAGAATTTCAGATGCGCGGGCACCTTCAGCATCGAGAATATTCGCGCGTTTCTCGCGTTCGGCTTTCATTTGCGTCGCCATTGCGTTGACAATATCTTGTGGTGGCCGAATATCTTTGATTTCGACACGGGTAATTTTAATGCCCCAAGGTGTAGTGGCATCATCAATTACCGTAAGCAGGCGCGCGTTGATCTCGTCGCGTTTCGACAGAGTTTCATCGAGGTCCATTGAACCCATGACGGTCCGTAAATTGGTGGTCACAAGGTTCAAAATAGCGTTGTAGAGATCGTTGACCTCATAAGCGGCTTTCGCGGCATCCAGGACTTGAAAAAACACGACACCGTCGGTGGAGATCATCGCATTGTCCTTGGTGATGATTTCCTGTCCTGGAATATCCAGAACTTGTTCCATCATGTTGACTTTGCGGCCAACGCGATAAAGAAACGCGGGGAAGAAGTTAAAACCTGGCTTGGCGATAGTCGTGAAGCGGCCAAAATACTCGATGGTATACTCATAGCCCTGTCGAACGATTTTTATACTTGCAAAAAGATAAACGATCACCACGATCAGAACGAGCAATAAAAGAAATTCCATGTTTTGCCAGCCTCCAGAATATTTAGAACATCATTGATTATTCTCGTCAAAATGCCAAGGAAAAAGCAAATTTTCCGCTCTGAAACAAGGTTACCAGATTCTATGCGTTTTATCATGTGCGTCGCCATGTTGGCATTTGCGTCTTCTTACAGCGTCCAAGCAGAGGATATCTCGGAATCGGATTTGCGTACGCATATCGAAATATTGGCGAGCGATGATTTCGGTGGCCGGAAGCCAGGCACCCTGGGGGAGAACAAAACCCTTAAATATATCGCAACAGAGTGGCAAAAAGCTGGATTGGTGCCAGCGACAGGATTAGCATCCTGGTATGCGCCAGTGGCGCTGGTTGATCGGACACCCTTGAAGCAAACTGTAAGCTTCACGCGTTTTAATGGTAAGCGTGAAAAGACCATTCGGATTGATGAGAATCAGATCATCCTGCGCTCTTCCATGCAATCAGGCCGGTCGACCAATGTTCCCATTGTGCATGTCGGTTACGGAAACCAGAGCGAGGATCAGTTGGCTGAAGCCGTCTCAACCAAATTGGTTTTCATGTTCTTGCGATCGCCACCAGGAGCCAAAGAATTTCCAAGCTATCGTGATCGTAAAGCCAAGATTCTTGCCGCCGGTGCATGGGGTGTAATTTCCATAGCGAGCAGCGAAACCAGATTTAACCGGTTGGCCAGACGTTTTCGCAGTTCCAGTACAAGCCTGGATGTTGATGGACAACATGCTGGCCTGGAGGGAATTATCAGCAAAGCGGCGGCTGAAAAGTTACTGCGGAAAACCGGAATTGATTATAATCAATTGGCTGAGGACGCAGCGTCAGGCGATTTCCGTCCCCTGCAAACCGGTATCTATGCAGATTTGTCAGCCGATACGCGCGTTCGGTCCTATCAATCCCACAATGTTGTTGGCAAAATAGTCGGGCGTAAGCCGGGCAGCGGTGCGGTGCTTTTTCTGGGGCATTGGGACCATCTTGGCGAATGTCGTCAAGCGCCTGCTGTAGACCGTATCTGCAATGGGGCGGTAGACAATGCGAGCGGTATTTCGCTGTTGATCGAGACCGCCAAGCGGTTGACGAAAGTGCGACCGGACCGCGACATCTATTTTCTGGCCACCACAGCGGAAGAAAGCGGATTGCTGGGCGCAAGGGCTTTTGCAGCTAATCCAAGCTTCCCACTGGAAAAACTGGTCGCCGTGTTTAACGCTGATACGGTAGCTTTAGCACCCAATGGCAAGTTGCTGGCGATTGTCGGACGCGGTGAGACAGATTTGGATGATGACCTTGAAAAGGTCGCTATCGCAGAAGATCGGGAAATAGACAAAACGGACAAAGCCAATGCCTTTCTAAAGCGCCAGGATGGGTATGTATTCCTGGAGAAAAATATTCCGGCTTTCATGGTCACCAGCGCCTTTTCGGATCAGGAACGCCTCAATAACTATCTGAACGGGCGCTATCATGACGCAAGCGATGAACTGGATGACGAACTGTTGCTTGGCGGCGCAGTCGACGATGCCAATTTTCACGTCGCGCTTGGTCGATATTTCGGCAACCTTGAAACCTATCCGACGAAAGCCCACCAAAAAGGGCATATGGACAGTGCCGGCGAATAGTACAGCGAATAGTGCTGGCGGATGGCGACAGAACTGATTACATGGGCCGCCACAGAATCAAATTCAGCAGACCAGAAAGTGGCATTCCATGAGCAGCAGAGAAATCCGAACCGGACTAACATTTGATGATGTTCTGCTGCAGCCCGGCGCGTCGGATATCGTGCCCAGTCAGGCCAATACCCAGACATGGCTGAGCAAAGAGATCGCACTTAATATCCCGGTTTTATCGTCTGCAATGGATACCGTAACCGAGGCCGATATGGCGATTGTGATGGCGCAAATGGGCGGCATTGGTGTGCTTCACCGCAATCTGACGTTGGAGCAACAAATCGCCGCTGTACGGCAAGTGAAGCGGTTTGAATCCGGTATGGTTGTCAATCCGATCACGATTGCGCCGGACGCGACCTTGGCTGATGCTGAAACGACCATGTCGCAAAACAAGATTTCCGGCATTCCTGTGGTCGAGGACAGTGGCAAGCTGGTCGGCATATTGACCAACCGCGATGTCCGGTTCGCGGAAAATCCTCGGCAACCTGTTTCTGAACTGATGACCAAGGACGATCTAGTTACGGTCCCGGTGGGTGTCAGTCAGGAAGAAGCACGCAGGATGCTTCATCACAGGCGTATCGAAAAGCTGTTGGTGGTTGATGACAGCTATCATTGTGTCGGCCTCATCACCGTCAAGGACATCGAAAAAGCGGTGACCTATCCAGATGCTACCAAAGATAGCACGGGGCGCCTGCGAGTGGCCGCAGCATCAACTGTTGGAGATGCAGGCCTGGAGCGAACCGAGGCTTTAATCGATGCTGAGTGTGATTTGGTGGTCATTGATACTGCCCACGGTCATAGCAAAATGGTTTCCAAGGCTGTGGAAGAGGTCAAGAAACGTTCTAACCAGACACAGATTATCGCCGGAAATGTTGCCACGGCTGCTGCAACGCGCGCGCTGATTGATGCGGGTGCGGATGGTATAAAGGTCGGCATTGGTCCAGGCTCCATATGTACAACCCGCGTGGTTGCTGGTGTCGGTGTGCCGCAATTGACCGCAATCATGGATTGCGCTGAGGAAGCAGCCAAATCCGGTATACCCATTGTCGCGGATGGCGGCCTCAGAACATCAGGCGATGTCGCCAAGGCCTTGGCTGCTGGTGCATCATCGGTCATGGTCGGTTCGTTGCTGGCCGGCACCGAAGAAGCGCCGGGTGAGACGTTCCTCTATCAGGGGCGCGCCTATAAAAGCTACCGCGGAATGGGATCTGTCGGGGCCATGGCACGCGGATCCGCCGATCGCTATTTTCAACAGGATATCAAGGATCAAATGAAGCTGGTGCCGGAAGGTATTGAGGGTCAGGTGCCCTTTAAAGGTCCAGCGGGTGACGTCGTACATCAATTGGTGGGCGGCGTTAAGGCGGCCATGGGTTATACTGGCTCCGAAACGTTACAGCATTTGCGAGAAAATGCCGAATTTGTCCGCATTACCAATGCGGGCCTGCAGGAAAGCCATGTGCATGATGTTTCCATTACGCGGGAAGCGCCAAACTATCCCACCCGCTAAAGAGATTGGTCGATGGTCGAGTTGAAAATATTTTTGCTGTTGTTGGTTTGGCCAGAAGGGCACGATCAAGGCGACCCATTGTGGACGATTGAACCCTTCCAGACTGTGGCCGAGTGTCAAGACTATGCTGTCATAGCCATTGAGGACGCGATGAAGAAGCACGGCGCAGACATTCAAACGCAGTCTCACTGTTTGAACAAAGACAGCCGCATCATCGAATGACGCCCTCAGCGCGCCTGCAAGCAGCGATTGAACTGTTGGACGAAATAATCGTAGCGGCACGGGACAACGGCGCTTCAGCTGATAATATCGCCAAGAAATTCTTTAAAGCCCGCCGCTATGCTGGATCAAAAGACCGCCGGACCGTGCGGGAACTTGCCTACGCCGCCATCCGGCGATTTGGTGATCGGCCAGAAAGCGGACGCGCTGCAATGGCCGGATTGACCGAGGAACAGCCGGAATTGCGGGAATTGTTCGACGGTTCTGCTTACGGCCCTGCTGCGCTCGGGGACAAAGAGCTCCGGGCCAGCGGAGGAATTATTGCGGACTGGCTTTTGAGCCGATTTGCGGCGCCGATTGATGGCAACGAACAGGCGTCCCTATTTGATCGTGCGCCATTGGATATCCGTCTCAATCCGAAAAAAGGTAACGCTGAGACGATCAAGACTCAATGGCCGGAAATAGAAGCGCTGCCTTTATCCTATGCCTACCGTCTGCCGACCGGGACAAATGTCGAGAACAATGCGGCCTATAATGACGGTCAGATCGAAATTCAGGATCTGGGCAGTCAGGCCATAATAGCCGCTTGTTTACCCAATGAACCGAATTTGGTTTTGGATATGTGCGCCGGAGCAGGGGGGAAAACACTGGGCCTTTCCGCGCAATTGCCAGATGAGACACGCATTATCGCTGCTGATACGGACCGTGGGCGTTTAAGCCGTATTGAACCGCGGCTCCGCAGATCCAGCGCTCGGAATATCGATACGTTGCTGTTGTCACCTAATAAAGAAGAAGAGGCGCTCTCTCCCTTTAAGGGCCAATGCGATCTCGTTCTGGTTGATGCGCCGTGCACCGGTACGGGGACTTGGCGGCGCAACCCTGAACTGCGCTGGCGAATGACGCCGAAAAGGCTGGATCAAACGGCAAAATTACAAGCGCGATTACTGGAACTGGCGAGCTCAATGGTCGCCCCGGGAGGGCGGCTGGTCTATGCGGTCTGTTCTCTTTTGGATGCCGAAGGCGGGGATCAACCGGAGCTTTTCCTTAAAAACCACCCGAATTGGCGGGATATAGAGGTTGATTTGCCGATTGGACGGCCATATCGTAAAGGAATTCTTCTCACCCCGTATCAAGACGGAACGGATGGCTTTTATTTTACCTGCCTTGAAAAAATGTGATAGCAGACGATGACAGGATCCGGCATGTTCACCGAACGTGCAGGTGACCCTGCTAGAAAGCCTGAGTCTTTATTGGAGCTGATTATGCGTTTTTCACCCGCTGCCCTTGCGATGTCCCTGGTTTTGGCCACTGTTTCCAGTGCTGGTTTTGGCCAGTCGGCTGACGTGGAAATCAAGGCCCGTTCGGTTGCCTATATGGAGCGAGGGGAAGCGGCACAGAAGCAAGGTGATCTTGAACTGGCAACGGACCTGTACGAGACGGCTCTGGCGGTTGATCCACGTAACGGATCGGCTTTTATCGCGCTTGCCCAGATTGCACGCGCTCAAAAATTACCGGGCAAAGCCATTCGCTTTTATCGCGAGGCGTTGATCCTTGATCCGAATAATCTTGATGCACTGGCTGGGCAGGGTGAAGCGCTGGTTCAACGCGGTGCCGTCGAAAAGGCAAAAATCAACCTTTCACGGATTGAAACGCTCTGCCGGACTAGGTGTTCGCAAACAACCCAGCTGGCATCGGCGATCACTGCCTCTCAAAAAATACCGGTCATGTCAGCGCAGGCCGTTACGCCAAAACCAAAAGTGAGCGATGAAAAGGCCAAAGAAGTAGCGCCCAATTAAGCAGCAAACTCCAGGCCTCTAAAAGTCATAGACCAGGGTTGCGCGGCTGAGCGTATCAGTTTTTTCGCTGCCATCAGGCGGATTGGTTTCATGTTCAACAGCATAAGAGAAGCGGGCGGTTAGCTTGCCGTTTATCTTCGCATCTAGTCCGGTTGTTGCGGTGAGCGTATTTGTACCGGAAGAGAATATAACATTAGCACTGGTCAGGCTTTGCGCATCAGAAGCTAGTGTTGCTCCGGCTCCCTGAGTCAGTTTTAGATTTTTCGCGATTTGCCAGCCCAGATCAAGACCGATCAGGCCTGCAAGACTGCTGTCGGACCCGCCCTCAGAAAATTCCGTAAGCCGCCAGGCGGGGCCGGCTTTCACGTTCAGAAAAATGTCTTTTTCCTTGATCACTGCGTAGCCAATACCACCGGAAACGGTGTACCGGGATGAAAAGCCTTGAAACTGATCTCGGTCATATTGCGCCAGTCCGTAGATGAACAGCCGGTCATTGATTTTATATTCGGGTTCCAGGGCAGCAGCATATTGTTCCCGACTGGTCACGCCATTGCTGCGTTGAAAATCAGCGCGGGCGCGGAATTTCAGGCGCCATTTGACCGCGTCTTTTGCCAGCTTGATACCACCGCTTAAGCCAACATTGTTAGAGTTGCCGGTATTGCGAAAGCCACCAAGCTCGCCTTCTCCTGTCCAATTCTGGAAAAAAGGCGCTTCCATTTTGGCCTGTTTTTGGGCTGCTGCGAGTTGTGTCTGCTTTACGTTATATGCGGCCAGCATCGCATCGATTTCTGCGGCATCGTCCGGATTTGTGACTTTTGCAAACTTGAGAACCGATTTGACTTCCGCGTCCTTACCGGATTCGATGGCCGCTTCGATCATCGCTTTTACCGGTTCTGGAAGTGCCGCAAGTGATGGCGATGCAAATCCGATAGTCACCAGAGGAAATGACCAAACTATTGTACGCAACATATTACAAATCCGTATCTATTCTGTTTCGCAGTCAGATCAGGGGTTCAAATTCCTTCAAAATTGCGCGGTATAAATCTCTTTTGAACGGTACGATCATATCCGGCAATTCTTTGGGGTCGGCCCATTTCCAATCCGAAAATTCTGCATGGTCGGTGGCAATATTGACATGCCGGTCCTCGCCTGTAAACCGCATCAGAAACCAGAATTGGCGCTGGCCCCGATATTTTCCCTTCCAGATTTTACCCAGTAATTCATCGGGCAGATCATATAGATGCTCATTGGCACTGCGCGCAATTATCTGCACATGATTGGCGGTTATTCCAGTTTCTTCTTCCAGTTCCCGGATTGCCGCTGCCTCACCATCTTCCCCCTTGTCAATGCCGCCCTGCGGCATTTGCCAGGCGTCTGGATAGGCACTGGCCTTGGCATCCAGCCGTTGTCCGACGAAAACACGCCCAAGAGTATCGGCAAGCATGATGCCGGCACAGGGGCGGTAAGGAAGATTGCTAAAATCCTTCATAGAGCGGCCAAGGTAGCTTTCAGCGCATTGCAAATACCGTCTACATCCTGCTGTGACGACGGAATCCCCTTACGCAGACAGATAAGACCATGGATATTGCCCTTGGCCTCCATAAAGGTCACCGGTACGCCTGCTTCGATAAGCTTTGCCCCATAAGCCCGGCCCTGGTCCCTGAGCGGGTCGAGACCTGCGGTAATCAAGACCGTTGGCGGGCTGCTTGCCAGATCGCCGTGAATCGGATCACCGCGTTCATCGCCGGCAGGGCTGGCATAATGGCCCTGGAAATAATCCATCGAGTCTTTGGTCAGCAAAAAGCCTTCGCTAAATTCCTGCATCGACCCTTCCGAGGCCGTGCTGTCAACAACAGGATAGATCGGAACCTGCGCAATTACCGGCACAGATGCAGGGTTTTTGGCCAGGTCCTGTGCCACCACAATCGCCAGATTGCCGCCGGCGCTATCGCCGCAAGGTATCAGGCCATCAATTTCGATTCCCAATGCACTGGCTGCATTTTCAACGATCCAGCGGGTCGCGGCCTCACAGTCATCCGGTGCGGCAGGGAAGGGCGCTTCGGGGGCGAGGCGATAATCGACTGCGATCAGTGGCAAATCCATCTGCGCTGCCATTTCCGTACAATAAGGATGATGGCTTTCGAGATCGCCGATGACAAAGCCGCCGCCATGATAAAAAATGATCGCGGGACCTTTTTCGCGGTTCTCTCGCTTGTCATAGTAACGCAGCTTTATATCGCCAGCAGGTCCGGGGCAGGTCAGGTCTTTGACAACTGCCAGCTCCGTGGGCTCAGCGTCGACCAGAAAGCGCATGCCAACATAAACTTCGCGCGCCGCTGCTGGTTCCATTTGATCCATAGGAACCTCCATTGCTGTTTCCAACATGGCCAGCATTGCCTGGGCATCGGGTCGTACAAAAGCCGTTGTCATCCTCTAGTCTCCGTATCGTTGCGTATTGATTTGCTACTCTTCCAGAGGCGACTAGATCAGCTCGGGTTCACTAGGCAAGTTGTATTCTGAATCTGTACTTTCAAACAAAAACTTTATCCCTAGTAGTTTTTATGGTTTGAAGCAGAGGGGAGAAGTGCTTTACCGCATCTTCTATAGAGTGATGGGTACGGAAATTATTTATGGCTACGGCGCTTAAACAGGACGATTCAGACAATAACCAACCAGAAGGTGCGGAGAATGTCGTCGTTCGCTTTGCTGGTGATAGCGGCGATGGTATGCAGCTTACCGGCGGGCAATTCACCTTATCTACCGCCCTGGCGGGCAGCGACCTCGCGACTTTTCCTGATTTTCCAGCTGAAATCCGCGCTCCGCAAGGAACTTTATTCGGTGTTTCGGCTTTCCAGATTAATTTTGGTAGCCGCGCCATTGAAACCGCAGGTGACCAACCTGACGTCCTGATTGCGATGAACCCCGCTGCATTGAAGACCAATGTTGATGCCTTGCGCGATGGCGGTTTGATCATTGCCGATGAAGGCGAGTTTGGAAAACGGAACCTCGACAAAGCGAAATATGAAAATAATCCGCTGGAAGATGGCTCTTTGGCCAAGTGGCAATTGCTTAAGCTCGACATTTCCGCGCTGACGCTGGAAGCGGTAAAGCCTTTCGGGCTTGGTAACAAAGAAGCTCTGCGCTGTAAGAATATGTGGACGCTCGGTCTGGCGCTTTGGATGTTTGAGCGGGAACGCCAACCGATTATCGATTGGCTTAAGGCCAAGTTTGCGAAACTGCCTGATGTGGCGGATGCAAATATCGCAGCACTAAATGCCGGCCATGCCTATGGCGAAACCGCCGAATTATCTGGCGATGGCCTTGGTAGCGGTCATTTGACGACCCGCAAGGTGGGCGCAGCGCCGTCCGCGCCTGGCGAGTATCGCACGGTGACCGGCGCAGAAGCGCTGTCACTTGGTCTGGTGGCGGGTGCACAGCTGGCGGACTTGCCGATGTTCTTTGGCGGCTATCCAATTACCCCGGCTTCCGCAATCCTACACCATTTGTCGCGGCTCAAGGAATTTGGCGTAACAACCTTTCAAGCCGAGGATGAGATTGCTGCGATCGCGGCTGCCATCGGTGCAAGCTATGCTGGCAAATTGGGTATTACCTCTTCATCTGGCCCGGGCATCGCGCTGAAGGGCGAAGCTATGGGGCTCGCGATCATGACCGAGCTACCCTTGGTAATTGTAAATTCGCAGCGCGGCGGACCCTCAACAGGATTGCCCACAAAGACCGAGCAATCGGATTTGTATCAAGCCATTTATGGCCGCAATGGTGATGCGCCCATGCCGGTCATTGCCGCGCGTTCGCCCGGCGATGCTTTTGAATGTGCGATTGAGGCGGTGCGGATTGCGGTGCAATATATGACACCAGTCATGCTGCTTACCGACGGCTATATCGCCAATGCGGCTGAGCCATGGAAAATCCCAGACGTTGAAAGTCTGGAGCCGTTTCCAACCAGCTTCATGGACAAAATGCCGGAAGGCGGCTTGAAGCCCTATGCGCGTGACGAGAAGCTGGCGCGGCCCTGGATCAAACCGGGCACGCCGGAATTGATGCATCGGATCGGCGGCATCGAAAAAGGCATTGATACCGGCCATATCGATTATGGCGCGGCCAATCACCAACAGATGACGGAAATTCGCCGCGATAAGGTGCTGGGCGTTGCCGACAGCATTCCCGATCAGGATGTTGCGATGGGTAAATCGGGCGGCAAGCTGGCGGTTGTTGGTTGGGGCTCAACCTTCGGACCGATCCACCAGGCAGTGCGCCGTGCGATTGAGGCTAGCAAAGATGTCAGTCATATCCATGTTCGAAACGTCTGGCCGATGCCTAAAAATATGGGCGAGTTGCTGAAAAGCTATGACCGTGTCATCGTGCCGGAAATGAACACAGGTCAGCTGAAAACCGTATTGCGCGATCAATATCTGGTCGATGCGAAGCCCGTAAACAAAGTATCAGGCCAGCCCTTTACCATTGCCGAAATTGATGCGGCGATTGAGGAGAATCTGTCATGAACGAGATGACGAAAATCACGACGCTGAAAGACTGGGAAACCGATCAGGAAGTACGCTGGTGCCCGGGGTGCGGTGACTATGCGATCCTGAAAGCGGTTCAACGGACGATGCCGGATCTAGGCGTCCGTCCCGAAGATACGTTGTTTATCAGCGGGATCGGCTGTTCTTCTCGCTTTCCTTATTATATGGAAACTTACGGTTTTCACACTATCCACGGCCGTGCTCCTGCGGTGGCGACAGGCGCGAAGCTGGCCAATCCTGATCTCGATGTCTGGATTATAACCGGTGATGGCGACGCGCTATCCATCGGCGGCAACCACACAATGCACCTGTTGCGGCGCAACCTCGATTGCCAGATCATGCTGTTCAACAATGAGATTTACGGACTGACCAAAGGGCAATATTCACCGACATCTCGGGTGGGAACGAACACCCCTTCGACGCCTTATGGTTCGGTTGATCGGCCCGCCAGCCCCTGTGCCTTTGCGCTGGGTTCCGGTGCACGGTTCATTGCGCGCGGTATTGACGTGCACAAGGACCTGACCAATGTCTTGAAAGCCGCACATGCACACAAGGGCGCTGCCTTTATCGAGATTTTTCAGAACTGTATCGTCTATAATAAAGACGTGTTCGAGGAATTTGCGGCCAAGAAAACCGCCGCGTCGACTCAGCTCCTTCTCGCCGATGGTGAACCGATGCTGTTTGAAAAAGGCGAAAAGGGAATCACATTGGATCGTGAAACCTTGTCGCTGAAAGTGGTCGATGTTGTCGATGGCGACTGGCAAGCAGCCAATGTGATCGTCCATGACGTGACCAATCGCTCGGTGGCCCATATGCTGATTGAAATGCCATTTGGAGAATTTCCGATGGCCATTGGCGTACTCTATGACGATCCGCGTCCGACTTTTGAAGCGGCGGTGGTTGAGCAGAATGAACAAGCGGCTGAAGGCAAGAAACCGGACCTTCAGGCATTGCTTAACAAAGGGCAGACCTGGACTGTGACCGAGGACGGCCCGGAACTTTAGCAGCCATTTGCGACACTTGTTGCTTGCAATGTAGGATTTGCTTTGCCAGCATGTTGGCAGGGCTGCGGTCCTTTTCGTCACGCTATGGGGTGGGGCGATTCTGAACGGAAATTTCGTCGCTCATATGAAACAGTTCACCCGAAGATGACCCCCGTTTTGCGTGTAAAGTGTATAATTTCTTGGTCCGGTTTAGACGGCGGTCGACCATATGGATAATCTTACTCATAGCCTTGCCGGAGCTGTTCTGGGTCAGCTCGGCCTGAAAAAGAAAACCGGTTTAGGCATGGCGACCTTGATCATCGCTGCTAACATTCCCGATATTGATGCGTTTGCGACGCTACTTGGTGGACATCAGCATCTCGCCATTCGTCGGGGTATAACGCACGGCCCGATAGCGATGGTCATATTGCCGTTATTGTTGACCGGAATCATGCTGTGGTTCGACCGCTGGCAGACCGGGCGGGGCAAGCGTCCAGCGGATCGCTTGCCGATCCACAGAGGCTGGCTCTTGGCCTTGGCTTATATCGGCTGTCTCAGCCACCCAGCGCTGGATTGGCTCAACAGCTATGGGGTTCGTTTGCTCGAGCCATTTTCCTCGCAATGGTATTATGGCGACAGCATCTTCATCATCGACATCTGGATTTGGGCTGCGTTGATAGCCGGCGTCTGGATATCGCGGCGGCGAGAGAAAAAGGGCAGGGACGACTGGCAGCGACCGGCTTGGATAAGCTTTGCTGCCATCTGTGCCTATATTTTTGCCAATGGTTTGATTACCGGTAAGGCGGAAGCAGACACCGAACTTGCGGTTACCCAGCATACAGGACAAAAACCGGATCAGGTGGTAGCGAATCCCGTACCGGTCACTTTTTGGCGGCGGGAAATGCTTTGGCAAATGGGCACAGGTGTCGATGCCAGATATGGCGAAACGATATTTGATCTCATCGATCCGGAACCCTTTTACTGGAAAGGCGAATGGATTAAGAATGATGCAACCCAAGCCATGGTTGAGAAAGTCAAAAGTTCAGACCCGAATGCAAACGCATATCTGTTTTGGTCGAGAATGCCGGTTTTGCAACAGGACAAGAGTGCCGCATCAGAAGAAGGTGTGACGCTGAATATTTCCGACATGCGGTTTCGTAGCCTTCTGGTTCAGGATCGTTTTGCGGTTAGCACTGTGATTCCGAATGATGAAAATCCGAGATCTGGAGAAACTGCCATAGGTGGTCAATGACATCGCCAACGATTCTCTGGTTCCGGCGCGATTTGCGCCTCTCCGATCAAGCCGCCGTTGCTGCAGCCGCTGCTAACGGTCCGGTCATCCCGGTCTATATCCTCGATGATGAAACACCCAAGCACCGTAAAATGGGTGGCGCATCGCGCTGGTGGTTGCATCATAGCCTGAAGTCATTGGACACCGATTTGCGCACCAAGGGATCGCGGCTGATCTTGCGGCGCGGCAAAGCGGCCGACATACTGGCTGAACTCTCGCAGGAGAGCGGCGCGCAAGAAATCCATGCGCTGCATCATTATGAGCCTTGGTGGCTTAATGCGCAAAAGGACTTGCGGATCAAGTTGAGTGACAATGCCGAAGTTGTTCTGCATCACGGAAATTATCTGCTCCCGCCCGGAATATTGAAAACCGGCAGCGGCGGCCCCTATAAAATCTATACACCGTTCTGGAAATCCCTGCGCGAACGCATGCCGCCGACGCAAACGTCGGATGCGCCAGAACATATCGCCGCCCCCCATGCTTGGCCGGTCAGCGATGATCTGGACGACTGGCATCTGCTACCGAGCAAGCCTGATTGGGCCACTGGCTTTGTGGATGAATGGAATCCTGGGGAAGCCGGTGCCAATGAAGCTATAGAGATCTTCGTCGATAAAGCAGCGCAATATGATGAAGGCCGCAACCTGCCATCAGAGCAATTGGTATCGCGGCTCTCACCGCATCTGCATTTCGGGGAAATCAGCCCGGCCGCAATCTGGAACCGGTTGGCCGGGCAGGGTGCCAAAGTTGAAACCTATCTCAAAGAGATTGTCTGGCGGGACTATGCCCAAAATGTGATTCAGCAATTCCCGCAATATGGCGGAGAAAGCTATCGCGAGAAATTCCGTGCTTTCCCTTGGCGTGACATGACTGATCCCGCAGTGCGGAAAGAATATGATGCCTGGTGCCATGGCCAGACGGGCTATCCGATCGTTGATGCTGGTATGCGGGAGCTTTGGGCGACAGGATGGATGCATAACCGCGTCCGGATGATTGCGGCGAGTTTCCTGATCAAGCATCTGCTGATCGACTGGCGCGAAGGCGAGAGATGGTTCTGGGACACGCTCGTTGACGCGGACTTTGCGTCTAACAGTGTCAATTGGCAGTGGGTTTCAGGCACCGGAGTCGATAGTAATATGTTCGTCCGTATCATGGCGCCACTGACCCAATCAGAGAAATTCAACGCTGGCGACTATATCCGCAAATGGGTGCCAGAGCTGGCAGATGTCAGTGACCCCTATGTCCACGATCCCGAAGAAAGTGGCGCGAAACCGGCTCGTTATCGCTCGAAGATCATCGCTCACAAGGAGGCACGGGCACGGGCGTTAGACGCTTATGCACAAGTGAAATGACGGAAGGGATTGAAATGACTGAAATATCTGCTTATTGATCCGGACATTCGAAAAGAGGATATCAGGTCGATGAATAAGTAGGTCGCCTTAGGGCACATCAAAATGAACCCCATCAGTCCGTTGGACTGAGGATTTTGACACCTATTATTCAGGATCTTTTATGCACAGATTATCAGGAAAATTTTGCGTTATCACCGGTGCGGCTCGCGGTATTGGTAAAGCTATTGCCAAGGCTTTCATTGACGAGGGCGCCACGGTCCTATTGACCGACAAGGATACCGAAACACTGGCGGAGGCGGGGCAGGAGCTGCAAAGTTCAACCCTTGTCCTTGATGTCGAAAAAGAGGCCGATTGGGATCGTTTGGCCGACCTGCATCCCGCGGCCGATGTCGTGGTTAATAATGCCGGCATTACCGGGTTTGAAGCAGGCGTCGCGCCCCATGACCCGGAAAATGCATCGTTGGAAGACTGGCGCGCGGTGCACAGGGTCAATCTCGATGGCACGTTCATGGGATGCCGTTATGCGATCCGCGCGATGAAGGACAAAGGGACTGGTTCCATCATCAACATCTCGTCCCGCTCCGGTATGGTCGGTGTTCCTGGAGCTGCAGCTTATGCATCTTCCAAGTCAGCGATCCGAAACCACAGCAAGTCGGTGGCACTCTATTGCGCCCAATTGGGTTTGAATATCCGGTGCAACTCCATCCATCCAGCGGCAATAATGACGCCGATGTGGGAACCGATGTTGGGCGAAGGTGCTGAACGCGCGGCCGCCATTGATGCGTTGGTGAAAGACACACCGATGCGACGGTTCGGTGAGGTTGAAGAAGTAGCAGCGGTTGCTGTGCTGCTGGCTTCGGATGAGGCTAGCTATATCACGGGAACCGAAATGACCATTGATGGCGGTATATTAGCCGGTTCTGCTGCGGCTCCGGGTTCTTGATATGACCACCACTGATAGGGATAGTTCCGCATTGCCAAGCAGTTACCACTGGTCCATATTTGGCTCATGAATGCAGAGGCGCCAAAACGTGGAAAACATCTGCTCGATGCGCGCAAGCGCTTCGGCACAGGTGGTGGCTTGCTCGCACGTTTGATCGCACCCGGATTCCATCGGATATTGGACCGGATTGATGCAGGCCTGAATCATGGCACGTTTGAAGGCAAATTACCGGACGGCACCACCCGTATTGTCGGTGGCCGCGGCGAAGGGCCGATGGCGGAGATTACAATCCATAGCTGGAACGCTTTGCTGCGTCTGGTGAATAGCGGTTCTGTGGGATGGTATCGTGCTTGGGAACTGGGCGAGTGGGAAAGCCCGGATCTGGTGCCGGTGTTCGATCTGTTTACTCGCAACCGCGCCGGGT
This sequence comes from Sphingorhabdus sp. Alg231-15, assembly GCF_900149705.1. NCBI lineage: Bacteria > Pseudomonadati > Pseudomonadota > Alphaproteobacteria > Sphingomonadales > Sphingorhabdaceae > Sphingorhabdus > Sphingorhabdus sp. Alg231-15. The sequence goes on from NZ_LT703001.1 coordinate 211,876, forward strand.
TGAAAGACACTGGGCGCGCCGCCGGCATTTTCAGGTTCATTGCCAAGATGCGTCATTCGCGTCGTCGCAACGACAAGGCCCGAGCAAGGCAGAATATCCAATATCATTATGATCTGGGCAATGATTTTTATCGGCTGTGGCTAGACGAAAGCATGAGCTACTCCAGCGCACTATTCGAAGATAACGCCGGAAAAGCAGTAACTTTAGAAGAAGCGCAGGCGAAAAAAGTTGCAGCGATAGCCGGCCGATTGGGCATAACACCCGGCCAGAAAGTCTTGGAGATCGGATGCGGTTGGGGATATTTGTCCGGCACATTGGCGCGAGAACATGGATTGGATGTGACCGGCATATCCTTGTCAAATGAGCAGACTGAATGGGCCAGGGAGCATCACCCTGAGGCCAATTTCCTCATTCAGGACTATCGCGATGTTGTCGGTCAATATGACGCCATCGCCAGTGTCGAAATGGTCGAAGCGGTCGGGCAGAAATATTGGCCGGATTTTCTGGATTGCGTCGCACGCAATCTTAATACAGGCGGACGTGCTGCCATTCAATATATCAGTATTGCTGATGATATTTTTGACCAATATGCCGCCAGCGCTGACTTCATCCAGACCTATATTTTTCCCGGTGGTATGTTGTTGTCGGAAAGCCGGTTCCGTGCCCTTGCCGAAGAACGCGGATTATCTTGGTCGGATCAACACAATTTTGGCCCAGACTATGCCCATACACTTCGCCTCTGGCGAGAACGGTTCGAAGCGATTGTTGAGCAAGGCGAATTGCCATCGGGATTTGATGAACATTTTGTTCGGCTGTGGCGCTACTACCTGACCTATTGCGAAGGCGGTTTCAGTGGTGGCGGCATTAATGTCTCGCAAGTGACTTTGATAAAAGAATAATAGAAAGCAGGAGTGGATCATGGGTTTAGGAAAAAAGCTGATGCTAGCGATGACCGGCGTTGGACTGTGTCTGGCACTGCCTGGTTGCCAGAAGGTCAAGGAAGTCGCGGCTGATGCTGCTGGACTACCGACTGACAAGAATATCCTGTTTTGGACCGATGATCAGCGCAACAAAGCCTTCCGGATGATGGATGTGCTTGTGCCATCCAACACGATTGAGGCCGGCTCAAATCCTAAGGTCTGGGAAAAAGGCGAATCGCTTCCCAAAGAATTTCAGATCGATGGCCAGATGCTGTCGGTCGACCAATATATGACTGACCAGCGTACTGCCGGTATTGTGATATTGCAGGACGGAAAAATCCGACTGGAAGAATATCGTATGGAATTCGGCAAAGATGATCGCTGGACGTCTTTCTCGGTCGCGAAATCCTTGGTGTCGACAATGGTCGGCGCGGCCATCAAAGACGGTTTCATCAAATCCATCAATGATCCGCTGACGGATTATATCCCCGAGCTGCAAGGCAGTGGTTATGACGGCGTGACGGTCGAGCAGCTGTTGACCATGACATCCGGTGTGCAATGGAATGAGGACTATGCTGATCCAAAATCCGATGTGGCATTGTTTAACAATACCAAGCCGGTTGACGGTGTTGATCCGATTATCGTGTACATGAAGACGCTGAAAAGCGAAGCAGAGCCTGGCACGCGCTGGCAATATAATACTGGTGAAACCAATCTCATTGGTGTGTTGGTGGCAAAGGCCACGGGCAAAACGATATCCGAATATCTTTCTGAAAAAGTCTGGTCACCATATGGGATGGCGCAGGACGGGGAATGGCTGCTCAATGAGGGCGGCAAGGAAATTGGTGGTTGCTGCATCTCTGCCACTGTCAGGGACTATGCACTCTTTGGTCAGTTGGCGATGAATGGTGGCATGATCGGTGACGAATCGATCGTGCCTGATGGTTGGTTTGCAAAAGCCGGAACGAAACAAGCGGATATAGGGGATCCCGGGCGCGGCTATGGTTATCAATGGTGGACCTTTGATGATGGCAGCTTTGCCGGCCAAGGCATCTTCGGACAGGGGATATTTATTGATCCATCTCGGAAACTGGTGATCGCCAGTAATGGCAATTGGCCCAGCGCGACTCCTGATGCGCAGAAGGACCAGCGCATCGCCTTTTTCAATGCGGTGAAAACCTATTTGGATTCAGAGGATGGCGAGGCTACCGAAACGGCTGCGGTTAACTGATATCGAAGCTCTCGCCAGTCTCAAAACTACTGGTGAGAATTTCAACCATACGATCAGCAACAACCTCGGGCGGTTTTACGGATTGCGGGTCTTCACCGGGATATGCGCTTGCCCTCATGTTGGTACGAGTGCGGCCAGGATTGATAATCGCGGTCCGTAACTTGCCCAGATTGCGCATCTCCTCACCATAGCTGATCACCAGCGTTTCCAGCGCGGCTTTGGAAGCCCCATAGGCACCCCAAAACGCGCGGGGAGATCGGCCGACACTGCTGGTAATGGCGAGCAAGCGTGCATCTTCGCTTTTGCGCATCATCGGATCAAATGCAGCGATAAGAGCTTGTTGCGCGATCAGGTTGAGGGTCAAAATGCTGTTAAACTCTTTGCCATCAATTGCCGGAACCGGCGTCAATGTCCCTAGCATAGCTGCATTGAGTACCAAAATATCAAGCGCCTCCCAGCGCTCCGAAATTGCTTGAGCAAGCCTGCCAATGCTATCACCGTCCGTCAAATCAAGCGGTGCTATCGTGGCGTGACCTCCTGCTTGATGAATTTTCTCCTCGACCTCTTCGAGTTCTTTCGCCGTGCGCGCTGTCAATATGACATGAGCGCCCTTTGCGGCCAATGCAATTGCAGTCGCAGCCCCAATACCACGGCTTGCGCCGGTAACCAGCGCCAGTTGATTTTCAAAACTCATTGGCAAATTCAAACCTATCCAACTTGCTCGACCAATATCGGTGTTTCTTTTGCGGCCACTTTCTCATTTAACAGAGTGAGTTGATCAGGCTGTTGTCCACCCTCCTGATCTGTAAGCGGCGTCGGATAAGCACCGGTGAAGCAAGCATCACAATATTGTGGCTCTGCCTCCTGGCGTGCTTCTTCACCAACGGCTTTGTAGAGGCCATCAATGGAAATGAAGGAGAGGCTATCAGCTTGAATATATTCACACATCTGTTCGACGGATTTCATCGCAGCTAGCAACTTTTCGCGCGTTGGCGTGTTAACGCCGTAAAAGCAGCTATGCATTGTCGGTGGGCTGGCGATCCGCATATGCACTTCTGCTGCCCCAGCTTCGCGCATCATTTGAACAATTTTCAGGCTGGTTGTTCCGCGCACAATGCTGTCGTCAATCAAGACAATCTTCTTGCCGTTCACCAGCGGTCTGTTTGCATTATGTTTGAGCTTTACGCCAAGATGACGGACTCCGTCACCAGGTTGAATGAAAGTGCGACCAACATAATGGGAGCGAATAATCCCTAATTCAAAAGGGATGCCTGATTGTTCTGCATATCCGATGGCTGCCGGTGTTCCGCTATCCGGAACTGGTATGACATAGTCGGCATCAACTGGATTTTCGATGGCAAGCTGTGCACCGATTTCTTTGCGCACGCTATAAACTGATGAGCCGTCCACAATGGAGTCGGGCCGCGAGAAATAGACATGTTCGAAGATGCAGGGACGAGCATTGGTTGATCCAAATGGCCTGTGAGATCGCATTTCTCCATTGGAAACCACAATCAATTCCCCGGCATCAACGCTTCTGACATATTCCGCACCCACGAGATCCAGCGCAACAGTCTCTGACGCGAAGACATAGGCATCGCCAATTTTGCCAATAACCAAGGGTCTGATACCCAGTGGATCTCGGCATGCGATCATTCCGTCGGGTGTCATGCAAATGAGTGAATAGGCGCCTTCAACCTTCCGAAGGGCATCTATAAACTTGTCGAGCAACGTTCGGTATTTTGACGTTGCCAGCAGATGGATGATCACCTCGGTATCGCTTGTCGATTGGAAAATCGATCCATTCTGCACCAGCTCATGGCGGAGTTTTAGGGCATTGGATATATTCCCGTTATGAGCAATAGCAAAACCGCCGGATGCAAGGTCTGCCTCCAGCGGTTGAATGTTACGCAATGTTCCAGCCCCGGTCGTTGAATAGCGGACATGGCCACATGCGTAATCGCCGCGCAGCTTGTCCATGACTTCCTGGCTATCGAAATTCCCTGCCACTGGGCCAAGGGCTCGATGACTGTAGAATTCCCTGCCATTGCGACAGGTGATTCCTGCCGCTTCCTGTCCGCGATGCTGTAAAGCGTGAAGGCCCAGCGCGACCATCGCTGCGGCGTCTTCGACTCCAGCGACGCCAAAAACGCCGCATTCCTCTCGTAGCTTGTCATCTTCAAACGGGTGGGTTGTAAGCATATCGCACCTTGTTTGCTGCCCAAAATATCGACGCCTAGTTAACGTCAGTGGGGAGATGGCAGGGATATAGATTTGATTCCCTGCTTTGTCTTCCCCCTTGGTCATAAAAATATCATATTTATCGGGAGCCATCGGACACAATTGCAGAAAGACCGGTTTTGCGTTGCACTGAACGATTTGGAGACCTAATCCGAAGGAATGACAGAGAATAAAAACAATGACCGGGAGACCGGATCAACGCTTAATCCAAAATATGATTCGAATGGTTTGATCGCAGCAGTGGTCACCGACGATTCGTCAGGTGATGTTCTGGTGATCGCATTCATGAATGCTGATGCGCTCGAGCTAACTCAAAAAACGGGTGTCGTGCACTTTTATTCAAGGAGCCGTCAGTCGCTTTGGAAGAAAGGCGAAACGTCGGGAAATATACTGAATGTCAGCGAGCTAAGGATCGATTGCGATCAAGATGCGATCTGGGTCAAAGCGAAACCCGCTGGTCCCACCTGCCACACTGGAGCAAAAAGTTGTTTCTATCGCAAAATCGAGAACGGCATGCTGGAGCATGTTGAGTGAAACAGGTTTGCGTCCTGTTGTTCGCTTTCCTGCTCGCTAGCTGCGACCAAATCGAGGCAGGGCGAGGCGACGCAGCTGATGGTCCGGAAGAACAACCTTCTTCCTTGGAACAAGCCGCTATTGACGCTGGAGTTATCCCGGATGTTCGCAATGTCAGCTTGTCAGGTGCTTTCGAAAGACAGAGTGATCTCGGCGAAGATCGTTTTTGCGCAGTCGGCAATGATGAGCGAGGATATCAAGTTGGTCTCCTCGCGGTTTTTGGCCCTGATAGTAAATGCGAGGGGCTCGGATCAGCGGAACGGAATGGCGAACGAGTTACCATCACATTAGACAGCGAGCAGCGATGCAGTTTTACTGCAAGTTTTGACGGCGTTGCTTTGCAAATGCCCGGTGACTTGCCCGAGTCCTGCGAAAGCTATTGCACTCCGCGCGCCGGACTTAACGGAGTAAGCTTCTATCTGGTTGGTGAAGGCGATGCGGTGGCGCGCTCGACGCGGGGTCGCGAAATCGAGAACCTATGCCCTAGCGGTTGATATTGACGTTTACGTTAGCGTAAGCTATAAGATAGTCATGTCAAAAGCACTCAGTCATGCCGAGATTGATACACCTGACCTTAAAAATCGCGAAAACTTTACGATTTCGGATTTGTCGGAGGAATTTGGGGTTACCGCTCGCGCGCTTCGTTTCTATGAGGACGAGGGGCTGATTGCTCCTCATCGCAAGGGGCTGGCGCGTATTTATACCAAAAGGGATCGCGCACGACTTGCGTGGATCATGCGAGCAAAGAACGTCGGTTTCAGCCTGACCGAGATTCGCGAGATGATCGACCTCTATGATTTGGGCGACGGACGTGTCACGCAGATGAAGGTGACACTCGACAAATGCCAAGAGAAGGTCGATCTGCTGAAAAAGCAAAGAAATGACATTGATAGCTCAATCAAGGAGCTAACAGAATTTATCAAGATTGTGCGGGACGCCGTGACGGCCGCCAAAGCACAGCAATAATAGAGGATAGTTCGCCAGTATTTTCTGGCTGAAATCAATTTAAGAGAAAGTTTTAGATAATGCCAAGTTATCAAGCACCCGTCCGCGACACGCAATTCGTCATCAACAATGTGCTCGGTGTGGAACGATTTTCGAACCTTCCCGGGTTTGAAAACGCAACGCCGGAAATGATCGATGCGATTTTAACCGAGGGCAGCAAATTTATCGAAAACGTGCTGTTTCCGCTTAATCAAGTAGGAGATCTGGAGGGGTGTACGCGCCATGAAGATGGCAGCGTGACAACACCGACAGGCTTCAAGGATGCTTACAAACAATATTGCGAAGCAGGCTGGGGCACTTTGTCCGGACCAGAGGAATTTGGCGGCCAGGGGCTGCCGCATATCGTCTCGATGGCATTTGAAGAATATATGGCGAGTGGCAATATGGCCTTCGCCATGTATCCGGGCCTAACTCACGGCGCAATATCATCGATCCTCGCAAAAGGCAGCGACGAGCAGAAAGCCAAGTTTGTTCCCAAAATGCTTTCCGGCGAATGGACGGGTACGATGAACCTAACCGAACCGCATTGCGGCACGGATCTGGGGCTTATCAGGACAAAGGCTGTGCCTAATGCTGACGGGTCCCATGCGATTACCGGCACTAAGATTTTCATCTCTTCCGGTGAACACGACATGTCCGAGAATATCATTCATCTGGTGCTGGCGAAGACACCGGATGCACCAGAGAGCGTAAAGGGAATTTCCTTGTTCATCGTTCCAAAATTCATTGTCAATGAGGACGGAAGTCTCGGAGATAAGAATGATGTGTCTTGTGGTTCTATCGAACATAAAATGGGCATCCACGGAAATTCCACGTGCGTCATGAACTATGATGGCGCGACCGGTTATCTGGTTGGCGAAGAGAATAAAGGCCTAGCGGCGATGTTCATCATGATGAATGTTGCGCGACTGGGCGTGGGCCAACAAGGCCTTGGTGTTGCTGAAGTCGCTTATCAAAATGCCGTACACTATGCCAATGATCGTCGTCAGGGTAGGGCGTTGACTGGTCCGGAAGACCTAGAAGAAAAAGCCGATACGTTGTTCGTTCATCCTGATGTTCGCCGGATGTTGCTGGATGCAAAGGCATTTACCGAAGGAATGCGTGCATTGTGTCTTTGGGGTGCTCTGCAAGCGGACCTAATTCACAAGGCGCAATCGGAAGAAGATCGCCAGATGGCAGATGATCTGCTGTCACTGCTGACGCCTGTTATCAAGGGATATGGTACCGACAAGGGCTATGAGATTGCAACAAATGCTCAGCAGGTTTACGGAGGTCATGGTTATATCGGCGAGTGGGGCATGGAACAATATGTCCGCGATGCGCGCATCGCCATGATTTACGAAGGCACAAACGGTATTCAGGCCATGGATCTAGTGGGCCGCAAGCTGGCTCAAAATGGTGGCCGCGGAGTGCAGGCTCTATTCGCCGTGATAACCAAAGAAGTCGAAGAGGCCAAAGGCGATGACAAGCTGAAGAGTTTTGCCGAAGGCTTGGAAAAAGCCACTGGCGAGCTGCAAAAAGCAACCATGTGGTTCATGCAGAACGCCATGGCAAATCCGAACAATGCCGGAGCGGGCGCGCATCATTACATGCATATCATGGGGATTGTCGCTTTGGGCCTGATGTGGCTCCGGATGGCGAAGGCTGCATCGGAGGCATTAGCAGCTGGCGATGACAATCCTGATTTCTACGAATCCAAGCTGGTTACCGCACAATATTTCTCGGAGCGGTTCTTTCCGGATGCGGGCTCGCTGCGGCGCAAGATTGAAGGCGGCAGTGAAGCTATCATGGCGCTCGATCCCAAGATGTTCGCCGTCGCTTAACTCATTGGACCGGTTGCGGCAGATTGTGGCTCTGGCGCGATAGGCGACAAAAGCCGGCCGAAAAGTCTGATTTTTATCTCGCTTAACCGCTGCCTTCTTGAAGAGAGGGCAGCGGTAGCACATTGCTGTAAATGACAGGGGAATGATCCGCATTAGGAGTAGATGCAATGCATTCCAAAACAACTTTAAAGCCGAAGCGGAGGCTGACACCCTATCTCGTGACCGTCGGTGTTGGCGTCTCCATGGCAACCGGTGCAGTTGCTGCTCAGGATACCCAGGAAGAACCGATGGAATCGGAAATTCCGGCCCCGACCATTGATACCGATGGTGACGGCACCATGGATGCTTGGGACCGCAGCGGTGATGGCCAGCCCGATGCCTGGGATACTGACGGCGACGGCAAACCCGACCTTCTTGACGATGATGGCGACGGTAAACCCGATTAACGCCATTTTGTCTTAAAGCGCCGGGTCGGGTCGCACTTGCCCGGCGCTTTTTTTAGAAAAGTTCTTCGAACATACTCAGCATTGCGGCTTTACTCTGCAGATCTGCCGATTTGTTATAAGCTACTGCATCGAGTGGCTTTCCATCGCTGGCCGGATCCGTAAAACCATGCACCACGCCGGTATAAGTGTGCATGTGACAATCGGCTCCCGCAAAGTCCATTTCCTCCATAAAGGCGCGCACCTGCTTCGGCGGAACCAGAGGATCAGCACGGCCGTGACAGACGAGCATACGAGCCTTGATCGCGCCCCTCTTGGCGGGCAGGGGAGTTGCCAAAAGTCCATGAAAGCTGACGACGAGAGCAATATCTTCGCCGCCACGCGCCATTTCCAGCACGATTTCTCCACCCATACAGTAACCGATCGCAGCGATCCGTTGGTTCGCCAGCTTTGAGCGTTTGCGCAGTTCATCAAGAGCGCAGCGAAACCGTGCCCGATAATTTTCTGGATCGGCCCGCAAGCTGTTCGCCATGCTTTGCGCGATGCGATTATCGGTTACTTCACCTTGGCCATAAATATCACAGACCATCGCCGAATAGCCGATAGACGCCAGCCACCGCGCGCGATCAAACATGATCTTGTTCGGACCTGCAATGGTCGGGACAATCAATATCGCGGCGCGCGGATAACGGCTTGGCTGGGCCATATAGCCCGCCAGCTCGAGTTCACCGTGATTGTAGGTGAAGGTGTTGACTTCAATTGAGCTCATTCTTCGGGCAAAAATTCCGGCACGGAAAGATAGCGCTCACCCGTATCATAGTTAAAGCCGAGTATGTTGGCTCCGTCGCCTAGCTCTGAAAGCTTTTGCGCAATGGCGGACATGGTCGCGCCCGAACTGATCCCGATGAGCATTCCTTCCTCTTTGGCAGCGCGAAGCGCCATCGCCTTGGCATCGGCTGGCTCAACCTGAATCGCGCCGTCAATGCTTTGGGTATGTAGATTGCCGGGAATGAAACCGGCACCAATGCCCTGAATTGGATGCGGACCGGGCTGGCCGCCGCTGATGACAGGGGAACCGACAGGTTCAACCGCGTAGACCTTCAGATTGCTCCATTCCTCCTTCAGCACTTCCGCAACGCCCGTTATATGGCCGCCAGTACCGACACCGGTGATGATTGCATCAAGCGGATTATCTTTGAAGTCTGCCAGTATTTCTTGTGCTGTTGTCCTTTTGTGCACTTCAAAATTGGCCGGATTTTCAAATTGTTGCGGCATCCATGCACCAGGGGTGGAGTCAATCAGTTCCTGCGCTCGTTCGATCGCGCCTTTCATGCCCTTTTCTTTCGGGCTGAGATCAAAGCTTGCGCCATAAGCGAGCATTAGCCGGCGGCGTTCCAATGACATGGATTCAGGCATGACTAGTATCAGCTTATAGCCTTTGACCGCTGCTACCATGGCAAGGCCAACACCAGTATTACCCGATGTCGGTTCAATGATTGTGCCGCCAGGTTTGAGTGCCCCGGATTGTTCAGCATCTTCGATCATTGCGAGTGCGATCCGGTCCTTAATCGACCCACCCGGATTGGAGCGTTCGGATTTGATCCAGACATTCGCATCACCAAACAGGCGTTGCATTTTGATATGGGGCGTATTGCCGATTGTATCGAGAATGGTGTTTGCGATCATTGCTCTGTCTCCTGATTCATTATGTAGCACTAGTGACTGATTTGTCTTCTTTTTTTATGTCTGCTTCCAAGTCCGGGGGCGGATCAAACGTCTTGGCCGCACCCAGTTGGGGAAATAGCCGTGACCAAATTCCAGTAACCACTATAGCACCGGCACCGCCCGCGACAATGGCTGCAATAGGGCCAAATAGCACGGCCAATCCGCCTGACAGGGCATCACCCAGCTCATTGGATGCACTGATCGTCATCTGGCTGACGGCGTTCACGCGCCCGCGTCGGTCATCAGGCGTGTGGAGCTGGATTAGCGAACTGCGCACATAGACTCCGAACATGTCAGCGGCACCGCACAATGCGAGGCAGGCCATTGACAGGGGTAAGGATGTACTCAACCCAAATCCAATCGTCCCCAAGCCGAAAACCGCCATCGCGATGAGCATCATATTGCCGACATTGCGGGACAGTGGTGCAAAGGAGAATATCCCGGCGACAATGACCGCGCCGACCGCTGGTGAAGCTGCCAGCAATGACAGACCGATCTCGCCGGCGCCCAAAATATCTTTCGCAAATACCGGAATCATCGCAGTTGCCCCTGCGAGGAACATGACAAGTAGATCGAGCGTGATAGCACCGAGTACCAGCTTGTTGGTCCAGACGTAGGACATGCCATCCATCACCTGACGCAATGGTCCCTTGGTCCGATCAATCGCGCTGCGTGTGACTGGTCCGATCATGAATATCGAAAGCATGGCCAGCGCATAAAGCGCTGCGCAGACGAAATAGGGCAGGGATGGCGCGATCTTGTAAAGCGGTCCGGCCATGCCAGGGCCGGCAATGACGCCGACTTGCCAGGCTATGGTAGACAGTGCAATCGCACGCGGTAGCGACTCTTTTGGTACCAAATTGGGGGCCAGGGAAGTGACTGCCGGCCCGAGAAATGCGCGGCAAATGCCTAGCAGGACGGAAATGATGTAAATGGCCCATAAGGTGATTTCACCGCTGACGGTGAGCAAACCGAGGACCAGCGCAATAGCTGCCTGTACGCCAAGAACTATCCGCGCAATCCAACGGCGATCCAGATGATCCGCCACCCAACCGACAAGCGGAGTCAGGATAAACAAAGGTACGAACTGCAAAAGCCCGAGTAATCCCAATATGCCGGCCGACGCACCGACACCCATGTCTTCGCGCGCAAGATTATAAGCCTGCCAGCCGAGGATCAGCATCATCGCGTAGAGCGCGAACATCGACGACAACCGCGAGAACCAGAGGTAGCGGTAATTGGCTATGCTAAAGGGATGAGGTGCGCGCTGTTCGATGATTTATATTTTCTGTGGCGATCAATGATTATATCTGGTTCTAGGCAAGTCTCTCTTCGCTGGACAGCAAAAATTTGTTTATCCACCGAAGGATATTGTGATGATGGTTATGTCGATTAACGGTCATCAAGCAGGCCGCTGAAGCCCGTTGTACGCGCCGAGAAATTATACAAATGATACGCAAAACGGAGGCGAAATTCTGTCGAACCGTTTTTTGTCGACGTTGAATCGAATTCTATCTGCTGCGCGAAGCCAGTGACGCGAGCAACAACCGGTTGTCATAGCGCCGGATTTCGCCGCGCTTCAGACCACGACAAAAATAGGGCACGGTATAACCTTCAATGGCTCTTGTAATGGCGTGGTCATCGGCATTACCATGACCCATTTCCTGAGCCAGATCCCAGGCGGCGGCAAAGCTTCCTGCACCTGCGCGGCTACGCAGCTTATAGGCGGAATCGCGGGTCATTCCAACGGCTCTGGCCGCGGCGGAGACAACACCGATACGAGACAGGTGATAGATAAACTTGCGCTGGCGATTAGGTGTCCAGCCACCGAAGCGCTTCACGGCAAAGGGAACAGGAGTGAAGACAAGCAGATCGTCCTCACCGGCGATAGGCGCGGTGCGCGCAGGAGAAATATCAGTCATGAAAACAATATGTCACAGACCCATAATTGTAGGAAAGAACAAAATGTGAACTTTTCTGAGGCAAGCACCAAATATTGCTCTCCTCGGGCAGTTTAACGGTATTTTTTAATATTTGGTTCGTCTGCGTCTCCAAGCGGTACAGGCTGAAATGGTCGATGGTTGCTCCCTGTCGTTTTTGGTAACCAGCCTCTTAATCGAACAGGAGGTTTGGAACATGACAAAGCAGATAGCGATGCGGATCAGCGCGGCGATATTGATAGTGGTCGGCTTTTCTGTTCTGGGCCTGATCGCTCTTGGTCTTGTTCGTGCCTTTGCTGCAAAACCGATAGCCGCGGAGCCTCTGCCGGCGGTTACGGTATTGGAAGAGAAAGTGGCCGTCGAGGCTGTGGCGATGGATGCCGAGCAGGAGGAGGCAGCAATGCTCCCCGAGACTGTTTCGAATTCTCCTTTTGTCGTCAAACGTATCCTGCAGATCGACGAGCCGTTCGTGCATGGTTATTACAAGTGGGATGATGAAGGGGTGCCGGATGGTGAGATCGTTATCACTGTCGATCTGAAAGCGGAATCGATATCAGTCTTCCGTGATGGCTATGAAATCGGGGCGGCAGTGATCAAATTTGGCGATGCATTGAAACCAACACCGACCGGTGTTTTCCCGATTACCCAAAAGAGCAAGGATCATATCTCCAACATCTATCATGTGCCGATGCCCTATATGTTGCGGCTGACCAATGACGGGATCGCGATTCATGCCGCAGAGGTGAAATGGGGCTATGGCACGCGTGGTTGTATCGGCGTGCCGGAAGAATTTGCGCGTCTATTGTTCGAGCAAGTCGAACTTGGCGACCGGGTGATCGTAACCAATGGCAAAAGGCTGGGACTTGGTGAACCGATTGTGGCGGGCTGACCGCAATCAGGCCTTTGCCATTGAAACGCTTTTGGTCATTCGCGCAGCCTGTTCCGCCAGATGGTCGGCGAGACGCAAGCTAAGTGCCATAATTCCGAGAGTTGGATTGGCCCATCCCGACGTGACGAAAACCGAACTGCCTGCAACGTAGAGGTTGCCGAGACCATGTACCCGGCAGGTCGCATCGACAACACCATCCCGGGGTGATGCGGACATGCGGGTGGTACCCATATGATGATAACCACCCTTGGCATGGGCGGATATTAGCGGATCGGTTGTCCATAGCGTCGCTGCATCATCCAGCCAGGGAGCGGGATCAAACCGGCCGATCTTCAGACGTTCGAGCTCCTCCGCAAAGGACTGCATCATGATCTTTACACTTCGTTTGTCGAGCGCACTGAAACGCCAGTCCAACTCAGCCAAAGGCATGCCAAGCGCATCAGTTTCCTTTGCCAATATGACCCGACTTTGTGGATTGGGTGCCTGCTCGGCCCGGATGATCGCGCTGAGTTCCCAGCCCATCGCCATGAGTGCCCGCGGTCGCAGCGATCCAGCCCATTCATTGATCCGGGTCGAGGCCTTTTTGACATTGAGCCAAAGCGATCGATTGGCTTTGGTCGGCGAGAGCGCATGTTTAAAGCCATTATATGCTTTTACTGGTGCGACCATATTTGCGTCTGCATGCTGACGGACGGCAAGGGTGAAGCCGCTGTTCAAAATAGCTTTCCGTTTCTGCATGGCCAATGATGGCCTGATCAAGGCTGCATGAAGATAGCCATTGCGGTCTCGCATGCGACCATGAAGGCTTTTGAGCAACTCTGTAAATCTGCCCTGTACCATCCGTCCACCGCGGGCATGAGGATGTTCCATGAAATAGCGGCCGACCTGATCATGACTATTGCCAATGCCGGATGCGAGGAGCAGCCGGGCATTGTCAATTCCGCCGGCCGCCAGTACATATTGCTTCGCGGTGATATACGCTGTCCGGCCAGAAATATCGCTAACAGTCAGCCCATTGACCTGACCGTCGCCATCGTTGGTGCTGATAGCGGTCACCGTAGCGTGCAGCAATATACGGACGGTATCACTTTTCACTAGATCATGGCATTTCCGCAGGGTAAAACGCTCGGTCTGCGGCGTGAATTGCCAGAAATCGGTGGTCAGGCCTTCTTGTGCAAATGCGGGTGGTTGACGGCCGAGTTGCGGCCATAGATCGTCCGAAGATTGGCGGGCAGGCAATCCGAGCAGCCACCGGGCACTGTCATAGTAAGGCCGCAGTTCTTCGAAAGAGATCGGCCAGCCACTATGCGGCACCCAGTCGCGGCGTTCCAGGTCCGACGGGTTGAGCTCAGCACAGCGGCCACCCCAGATGGCGGTCGTTCCACCAAAAAAGCGTAACCGCGAATCCGCTAACGGATAATAGTCATGGCCGGTTGACGGTCCATCCGCCAGCGCCTGAATATCAGGCTCAAAGTCGATCCCGCCGCTTTCCAGTAGCAAGACCCGCAGACCCGCCGCATCCAGACGACGCGCCAGCGTAATGCCGGCAGCACCTGATCCAACGATACAAATGTCCGCTTCGAAACGCGTCGAGGGGTCGGACGCCCTCAGGTCAACTATCACCAGCTTGCCTCACACAACCAGGACCCATGTGCCCCGACATGAGAAGCGACCCTACCAACTGAATTATATCATTTTCCCATAGGTTAGGCAAAGCGATAGGTGTGTTGGCCGAATTTGTTAAATGCGATGATTATGCAATGTCTACAGGCCTATAGCCGGGCGTTGTTGTTGCTAGTCCTGATCCAGCGGAGCGAATGAAATACTTCCGAGACCGTAGAGCTCCGAAATCAGCGTCTGAACCTTGTCAGACCGTGCCCATTTCTGTTCCATGTGCATCGCGCTTTGCGCGCACAAAGTTTCAGCAAATATCGCGCTTTCCCCGGTGCAATTAAATTGCTTTCCATCGACAAATAGATGGATTTGCGAAGGCTCCCGTATGAAAGAAAAACGGCTGGCCGGATTGCGATAAAGCTGAAGCCCGCGCGCCAAATATTTCTGCAATTGAAGCATCTGAAGGGGTTCATCGGGTTGCCAGTCGACGTCGGGATATTTCGGCGTGCTGCTATACTGTCCGAACCACATCGCAAACGCATCCCGATCGTTCAACTTCTCTGTGATCATCGCGTGTAGCTGGTCCAGAGCGTCCGCCGGAATCTCGCCCGGATTGTTCAGGACCTTCAGTTTCGGATCACAATAGCGATCATCATCCTGCATATCCGCGAGCAGATCATCGGCCCAATATCCGATTAGCTCGCTACGTGCCGGCGCCCGAAAACCGATGGAATAGGTCATGCAATCATCCCCTACAGCAACCCCGTTATGAGCAATACCGGGCGGTACATAAAGAATATCACCGGGTTCGCATATCCATTCGGCGGTGGCATCAAAATCGGCCAGCAGCCGCAAATCATTATGGAATAGCAATTCTGAATTTTCATCACAGTGGCCGCCGACTTGCCATCGCCGGCGTCCCGATCCCTGGATCAGAAATACGTCATATTGATCGAAATGCGGCCCGACACCGCCGCCATCGGCAGCGTAACTTACCATCACGTCATCGATACGCCAGTTTGGTATAAAACGAAACGGTTCGATCAGTGCGGCAATTTCCGGTACATAATGATCAACGGCCTGCACCAGCAGCGTCCAGCGCTTGTGATCAAGCTTGCTGAATCGCGATTCAGCAAAGGGTCCGTGCTCCAGTACCCAAGGCAGATCGGGATTATCCCCGGTTTGGGTTATCAGCCGTGACTCCACGCCCTGTTCGCACGCAAGGCCGGCCAGATCATCCGGTTCAAGCGGATCGCTCCAGCCGTCCCAAGAGTTTTTGATCAACAGAGGTTTCTGCTGCCAATAGTCCCGAAGGAAAGTGTCGATATCAAAATTCGTTAGGTTCATTGAGGCTCTGTACGAAATTTGGTGGTTCAGTCACAGATAATAAAAGCCGGATGTCAAAGTGTCGCTTCCATAGAGGGACTTACGACCCACTTGACATGATTGCATGATGTGTAGCGACAAATGCTCATTCTTTGTTGAAGGACGTTGCCGCTCATGGTGATCAATGCCAAAGATGTGCCATGGCGCAACTGATATTGTTCAACAAACCCCATAATGTGTTGTCACAATTCACGGACCGCGGAACCGAGACAACGCGCGAGACGTTGTCGGACTACATCGATATGCCGGGGGTCTACCCCGCAGGCCGACTAGACCGGGATAGCGAAGGGCTGATGCTTTTGACCGATGATGGCAAATTGCAGGCGCGGATTTCCGATCCCAAGTTCAAGATGCCGAAAACCTATCTGGTTCAGATTGAAGGTGAAGTGAGTGATGCAAGCCTCGGCCAATTGCGCCAAGGTGTTCGATTGAAGGACGGTTTGACCCGGCCCGCTGATGTCGAACAGATCCCTGCACCGTCGCTATGGCCACGTGATCCACCAGTACGGTTTCGCAAGACGGTGCCTGATTGCTGGTTGAAACTGACGATCAGGGAAGGGCGTAACCGGCAAGTCCGCAGGATGACGGCGGCCGTCGGTCATCCGACGCTGAGGCTGGTGCGGTGGCGTATTGGTGACTGGTCGCTGGACGAGCTGCAGCCCGGTGAATGGCGCAAAATCGACCTGTAGGTGCGCAACTTGGTGCGTTTCAGGTCACTTCCACAAAACTATCAAGCACGCGTTTCTGCCCGCTTTTTTCAAATTGGATTTCAAGCTTATTGCCTTCTTTTTCCATCACTTCGCCATAGCCGAACTTGGTATGAAAAACACGCATGCCGACGGTGATATCATCACGTCCTTTATTGCCCAATGAGACTGCGCTGCGCCGCGCTTCTTTGATGTTTTTGGGCGTGCTATCGAAACTGCCGGTATTGCGCGCTCGTTTCCACCCAGGTCCTCGTGTGGATCCGCGTGCGGAATCGGCAAAGGGATCTGCGCGCTCCGACCAGTTGGCGCGCCACAGGCTTTCGCCGCCCATCATGCTGGTTTCCTCTTCAATATGTTCCGGCGGCAGTTCACCGATGAAACGGGAAGGAATGGAACTGGTCCATTGTCCGTAAATCCGACGATTGGCGGCATGGAATATGGTGCATTTCTTTCTGGCCCGCGTGATCGCAACATAAGCGAGGCGACGTTCTTCCTCGAGACTGGCTATTCCGCCTTCATCAAGACTGCGCTGGGAGGGGAACACACCTTCCTCCCATCCGGCACAGAAGACATAATCATATTCCAGGCCCTTGGCACCATGCATGGTCATGATCGTGACCTTGGCCTCATCATCGGATGCGTCATTGTCCATGACGAGGCTGACATGTTCGAGGAAGTCGCCAAGCGTTTCATATTCTTCCATTGCCCGAGTCAGCTCGGTGAGGTTTTCCAGCCGGCCGGCAGCTTCTGGCGTTCGGTCTGCTTGCAACATCGTAGTATAGCCGCATTCATCAAGGACAATCTGTGCTAGCTCCGCATGGGGTACTTCATCCGCATTGGAGCGCCACCTTGCAAAACTGCGCATTAGCTCCTGAAGAGTGGTTCTGGCCCGTGCTGGCAACTCGTCGGTATCACAGATGCTCAAAGCGGCGGCGGCCAGCGGAATAGCTTGCGCCCGCGCGAGCCGGTGGATTTTTTCCACAGTTTTATCACCAAGCCCGCGTTTGGGTACATTGACGATACGTTCAAAGGCGAGATCGTCTGCGGGTTGCGCTATGACCCGCAGATAGGCGAGGGCGTCCCGAATCTCCGCACGCTCATAGAAGCGAAAGCCGCCGATAATCTTGTAGGGCATGCCGATGGAGATAAATCGGTCCTCAAACTCGCGTGTTTGGAATTGTGCGCGGACGAGAATCGCCATGTCGTTCAGCGAAACATCCTTATGCTGCAGGCTTTCCATTTCCTCGCCGGTACGTCTTGCTTCTTCCGGACCATCCCAGACACCGGTGACCTGCACCTTTTCGCCGTCTTCTTCCTCGGTCCAGAGTGTTTTTCCAAGGCGTCCGCTATTATTCGCAATTAAGGCAGATGCAGCGGCAAGAATATGCGGCGTGGAGCGATAATTCTGCTCCAGCTTGACAACTTTGGCATCAGGAAAATCCTTTTCAAAGCGCAGGATATTGGCGACCTCGGCGCCGCGCCAGCTATAAATGGACTGGTCATCATCGCCGACACAGCAGATATTCTTGCGCTCCTGCGCCAGCAACCTAAGCCAGAGATACTGGCTGCTATTCGTGTCCTGATATTCGTCGACAAGTATATATTTGAAACGTTCCTGGTAGAGCTTCAAAATCTCGCGATCGGTTTTGAGCAGGTTCAGGATATGAAGCAGCAGATCACCGAAATCGCAGGCATTTAGTGTCTTTAGCCGCGCCTGATAGGCCGCATAAAACTCCTGACCGCGGCCATTGGCATAGCGCTCGTTTTCATTGGCATCGAGATCAGTGGGATTCAGTCCGCGATTCTTCCATTGATCGATCAAACCAGCAAGAGAGCGAGCGGGCCAGCGTTTTTCGTCGAGTTCCTCGGCCTGTATCAACTGCTTCAGCAGCCGCAATTGGTCATCTGTGTCCAAAATCGTGAAATTGCTTTGCAAGCCGACCAGTTCAGCATGGCGGCGCAGCATTTTCGCACCAATGCTGTGGAACGTTCCGAGCCATGGCATGCCTTCGACGGCATCACCCACAATCGTGCCAATCCGCTCTTTCATCTCCCGCGCTGCCTTGTTGGTGAAGGTCACCGCCAGAATCTCGGACGGCCAAGCCTTGCGCGAATAGACCAGATGCGCCAATCGCCGGGTTAGAGCAGCGGTTTTGCCGGTACCAGCACCGGCCAGCACCAGCACAGGTCCCTCAGTAGTCAGCACAGCGTCACGCTGCGGTGCATTTAATCCCCGCACATAGGGTGGATCGCTTTCGGCGGGCATGTTTACAGCATTGGTCACAGGTGAACAGTTAGGGAACATCGTTGGCGGCGGCAAGGCCAATATCACTTTAGACATGACCCAAAGGTCAGGTTGTTTATCGTGCTGCGTCGCAGCATATACCGAACATATTGATAATCCTCCCCGGAATGGAACCGAAATGAGTAAAAGACTGATGTTTAGCGCAATAGTTGCAACAGCCTTGATGGCGACCACGACTTTTTATGCGCAGACGCAAAATGAACAGAATGAAACAGCATCCGCCTATGAGGCGGCCTTTAGCTGAAGTTAGGAAGTGGTAGGGCAATCAGGCGGGTCGCATAATATGGAGCCTTGCCTTACCGCTTTCGCGTTGGCTTTCCAACGTAAAGCCTTTTACACTAATCTCTTCCTTGCGAGAGGTTTCTATCGCAATCCAGCTTGATGGCGCGAACCAGCTTTGGCGACCAAGCTTATCCAGGGCGACCGCTCCTGCACCGGTATCATAAGGCGGATCCATCAGGATCAGGTCATAGGATTTGCGCGCTGGCCCGAGTGCCAGGACCGAACCGATCCGAACATCCGCCTTTGCACCGAGCGTATCAATATTTTTTTCTAAAGCCTTAAGCGCTTCACGGTCTTGCTCAACAAAAGTACAATGCGCAGCGCCGCGCGATAACGCTTCCAATCCTAACGCACCGGAACCGGAGAACAGATCCAGCACCTGCAAATCGGCAAAATCGCCCAACCGGCTTGTGAGCATGGAAAATAACCGTTCCCGTGTGCGGTCGGCGGTGGGGCGGGTAGTTTCACCCTTGGGGGCAACCAATTTTCGTCCACGCCATTCGCCTGCGATTATCCGCATTATTTCCCAAACCTCATTTCCCAAGCCTCATTTCAAAGTCTTCCGAAATATAACCAGATCATGGCGACGCACCGCTTCAATTTCGCCCTTGGCCAGATCGCCCAGCACAAATGGGCCATAACGGGTACGGATGAGACGTGACACTTTGAGGCCGAGATGTTCGAGAACACGGCGAACTTCACGATTTTTGCCTTCGGTAAGGGTCATTTCAATCCATTGGTTGCGCCCGGTGCGGCGCTCCAGATTGGCTTCAATCGGACCATAGCGCATGCCCTCGATTGTAATGCCGCGATACAGATCTTCGAGCTGGTTTTGCGTGATGTCCCCAAAAGTTCGTGCGCGATAGGTACGCTCAACCCCGGTTTTGGGCAGTTCCATCTCGCGCTTAAACTCGCCATCCGTAGTCATCAACAGCAAGCCTTCAGTGTTGAGATCGAGCCGACCGATTGGCATGATCCGTTCCATATCCTGAGGCAGAACATCATAGATGGTTTTCTTGCCCGAAGCATCACGTTCGGCGGTGATATATCCATTGGGCTTGTGAAAACGAAACAGCTTGGCGGGCGCGGGTTCAGCAACTGGTTTGCCGTCGACGGTGATTCCGGTGAGGTTCTTGAGCAGTAAGGAAGGGTGTTCGACGGTCACGCCGTTAAGGGCGATCCGTTCCTCGCCAATCATGCGTTCGATTTCACGGCGAGACGCGACGCCGGCGCGAGCCAGCAATTTGGCGATGCGCTGTCCTTCGCGCACTTGTGCTTCGGGCGGCTTGGCCTTGGCCGGTTGCTGCTTTGCACCGCGCGTTGGTTTGGCCTTATAAATTTTGCCTGATTCTTTATCGGTCATGATTTTGCGCATGGCGGAAAAAAAACTTTGTCGCAATCTGTAACCTGCGGTGTGGTACCAGCGAATGACAGAATAGTTACTTGTTAGGAAGGTTTTTCGATGCGTAAATTAATATTGCCGGCAATGATCGCAGCTACTGCATTTGCAGGCTTTATGGGTGCCCAAATCGCCCAGTCATCGAGTGAGGCCTCCGCACAAGCAACGACACCCGCAACGCCTGATGGCGCGAAAGCCTTTGGCGACGAGACGGTTTCCCCCAATCCGGTCGTCGTTGAATTGTTCACCAGCCAGGGATGTTCATCCTGCCCTCCTGCAGATATGCTAGCTTCCCGACTAGCGAAAGATGACTCCCTGCTGGTGATTTCGCGGCCTGTTACCTATTGGGACCGCCTCGGTTGGAAAGATACGCTGGCGCGGGAAGGCAATACCCGACTGCAACGCTCTTATGCGAGCAACGGCAAGACCGGATCGGGTGTGTATACACCGCAGGTTATCATCAATGGTGGCGGAGGAGCAGTGGGCTCGCGCGAGGGTGATATCCGATCTCTGGTCCGGTTGGCCAAAAACGATGCCGGCCCTATCATTGAAGCCAATCGCGATGAAAGCGGTGACGTGACAGTGACGATCAAGGGTCAGTCACGCTATATGGCAGGTGTTTCGCTATTGGCCTTGAGTTCATCGGAAACCGTGCAGATCGGTCGCGGCGAAAATGGCGGACGGAAGCTGCATTACACCAATGTCGTGAAAAACGAACGCAATCTCGGCAGCTGGGACGGTAGCTCGATGCGCGTCAAACTTTCGGATGAGGACCTGGATGTCCCTGGTGCCGATAAATATGCGATAATCGTCCAACGTCCCGGCGCAGGTACAATAGTTGGCGCCAAGCTGCTCGATATTTAGGCTATCTGCAAAAATCTGACTGGTATTCGAAACATTTGCCGTTAGTGTTTCCCTCAGTTCGAGGGAGAGTATGGCGTGAGTGAACAGTTAGCAGACATCGGATGGCGCAAGGTTTTACCTGACGGCGTCCGGCCCTATAGTGAAGCAGCGCCTTTATCGGCTTTCTTTTTGGGCATTTCGTCAGCGCTACCTCTGACAATGATCGCCGCAACCCTGACAACGCGATTGGCTCAGGCAGGGATCGAGAAATCCACGGTGACGGCCTTTGCGCTTACGTTTCTTGCCTATAATTTCAAATGGCTCTGGGCTCCGATTATCGACGTTGTGAAACTTCCGATTATCGGGCGAATGGGGCAGCGTCTATCTTGGCTTATCGTTACAGCAGCTATGGCAATGGCAGCGATTATCTATCTGGGATCTCTGGATCCCACGGCAGATATCATCGCGGTCGCAGTGGCCGCGACCATGGTGGGTGTTGCGGGGGCAACCTTTGACGTTGTGATCGACGCTTATCGCATCGAATTGCTCGAGCCCGAACAATTGGGCGTCGGGTCTGGCATGTCTCAATATGGTTGGCGCATTGGCGCGGCTTCAGCGGGCGCCGTAGCACTGGTGATTGCGGCGCGCAGCAATTGGTCGATCGCTTATTATGTCTGTTCGCTGTTCGCGCTGTTCGCCGTATTTGTCGGGCTGATCATGCGTGAGCCAGCTCGGCGCCAAGAACCAC
This sequence comes from Sphingorhabdus sp. Alg231-15, assembly GCF_900149705.1. Lineage (NCBI taxonomy): Bacteria > Pseudomonadati > Pseudomonadota > Alphaproteobacteria > Sphingomonadales > Sphingorhabdaceae > Sphingorhabdus > Sphingorhabdus sp. Alg231-15. The sequence continues at coordinate 233,950 of NZ_LT703001.1, forward strand.
AGCCACTCAAAGGACCGATCCAGGCCGCGATTGCTTATGTCAGTCCACTGGTTGAGTTTTTCAAACGCTCTGGTGCGCCAGTGGTTTTGTTGTTCGTATTGGTCCACAAAATTGGCGATACGCTGGCCAATTTGACATTCCGCCTGTTGTTCGAAGACCTCGGTTTCTCCAATGACGAAATCGCTTTTTATGATGTCAGTCTTGGCTTTATTGCCTTTTTGATCGGAATATTTGTAGGCGGTATCGTCTATTCCCGATTGGGTATGAAGAAAGCTGTTATGCTTAGCCTTGTGCTCATGGCGGTCAGCAATCTCTCTTTCGCAGGGCTGGCGGCGAGCGGGCATAATAATTGGGCCATGGCCGCAGCCATTGGTTTTGAGAATTTCGCCAGCGGCATCGGCGGTGTCGCCGTCGTCGCTTATCTGTCCGCACTTTGCAATCTGAGCTTCACAGCTACCCAATTCGCCTTGCTTTCGGCCGCTGCCAGTATCTTGGGACGTTTCCTCACGGGAACGACAGCAGGGTCACTGATTGAATGGATGGGCTACGTGAATTTCTATCTGTTGACCACAATAGCCGCGTTCCCCGGGGTTATCATGTTCTGGCTGATGATCAGATCGGGATTGGTAGACCGGTCCTTGGGCACTGCGGGCACCGAACATGCGGTTGATGATGATGCAAAGAGCGTGACCTAGTCGGGCAGCTGCCGATTAACGTGCAACACGTCTCCCGCAAGATAGAGCGATCCGGCGATTAATACGGTTTCCGGTTGATCCGGATCGATCTGTCGAAGCGCTGCCTCAACATTATTCGCTTTTCGAACGTCCAATCCGGGCCGCGCAAAAGCATCAACATCATGATGCTCATGTCCTTCCACTGGAACGACTGTTATGCTGGCAAGATCGCCATCCAGCCAGTGGAGCAGCGATTCAGGATCTTTGTTAGCGAGCATACCGATGACCAGATGAATTTCACCGCGCCCTGAGCTTTGGAAATAGTCCGCAAGCGCCTCGCCAGCATTGGAATTGTGGCCACCGTCAAGCCAGATTTCTGCATTGGGCAAAAGCTGTGTCAGTGGACCGGGATCCAACTTTTGAAGACGTGCGGGCCATTGGGCCCACCTCATGGCTGCTTTCAAGGCCTCTTCCGAAACTGAAATGGCATTTTGATGACGCAGCATTGCAATGGCCAGTGCTGCATTGTCGGCTTGAAAACCTCCGCGCAGGGCAGGCAGGGGAAAGCTCAGCTGGCCCGTTTCATCACGGTAGTGGAGCTGTTTCTTGTAGACGGCGGAATTCCAGGTATCGCCGCGCGCGATCCATTGTGCGCCTTGAGCCCGTGCATGTTCATTTATGACATCCATAATCGCTTGATCATATTGCTGGGTAATCAGAGGCACACCGGTTTTGGCGATGCCCGCTTTCTCCCAGGCAATGCGCACCATTGGATCCTTTGGTGCACCGTCTTCTGGCGACAGTAAAAATGCTTCATGGTCTATGCCGAGAGCAGCCATGCCGGTTGCGGCTGGCTTGGGCACGATATTTGTCGCGTCTAGCCTGCCGCCTAAACCAACTTCCAATATGCATGCATCGGCTGGCGTTTCGGCAAAAGCGAGCAACGCCGCTGCGGTGGTCGCTTCAAAAAAGCTTGGATTAATGTCTTCGCTGGCGTCGAGGACGCGTGCCAGCAATGCTGCGAGATAGCCATCTTCAATCAGTGTTCCCGCTAGCCTGATCCGTTCATTGAACCGCACCAGATGGGGACTGGAATAGACATGTGCTTTCAGGCCTTCGGCCTCTATCGCCGCTCGCAAAAAGGCGCAGGTCGAGCCTTTGCCATTCGTCCCGGCGACATGAAAAACGGGCGGCAGTTTGAGATGCGGATTGCCAATCCGCTCCATGACGGCGCTGATCCGCTCCAGCCCCAGGACATCGCGTCCGGGAGAAAGCAGCGAGAGCCGGTCGAGTTGTTTCTGAACCGCCGGATGGTCGGATCGTGCGCCGTCTGCCATGAACGATGCGGCTGAGTTAAGCCGCTGTTTTCCAGGCCATGAGATAACCCATGATCTGGGCCAGCTGGCTGCGCAGTTCCTTGCGGTGCACAACCATGTCGACCATGCCATGCTCCAGCAAATATTCTGCAGTCTGAAAACCTTCAGGCAGTTTTTCGCGGATGGTGTTCTCAATCACCCGCTGTCCGGCAAAACCAATCAACGCACCAGGTTCTGATATCTGGACATCGCCCAGCATGGCATAGCTGGCAGTTACACCGCCGGTTGTCGGATCGGTCAGCACGACGATGAAAGGGAGCCCCGCCTCCCGGAGCATAGATATGGCTACGGTGGTTTTGGGCATTTGCATCAAGGACAAAATGCCTTCTTGCATCCGTGCACCGCCAGCGGCAGTAAAGATGATATAGGGACATTGATCTTCGAGGGCCCGGTTGGCGCCATCAACAAAGGCTTGCCCCACTGCCAGACCCATGGAGCCGCCCATGAAGGCAAAATCCTGAACACCGACCACGCAGGGAACATTTTCGATGGTTCCAGTGACCGTGATCAAGGCATCCTGTTCTTCAGTCTTGGTTCGTGCGGCCTTCAGCCGGTCGGTATATTTCTTTTGATCCTTAAATTTCAGCGGATCTTCCGGGACGGCCGTAAACGGGATAATTTTCCAGCTATTCTCGTCCATGATCTGAGTAAAGCGAGTGACCGGGCCGATCCGGCCATGGTGATCGCATTTCGGACAGATATGCATGTTATCCTCATATTCCTTGAGGAACACCATCGCTTCGCATTTCTTGCATTTGTGCCAAAGGTTATCCGGCGTTTCCTTTTTGGTGATCGAGGCGATCTTGTTACGGACATTGCTAAGCCAAGACATGCGTCAATTCCCCAGATTTTTTAGCGTGCGCTTCTGATAGCATCAGAAAGTGATTTTACATAGTCTTTGACATGCGGCGCAGCGCTGGAACCATGTTCGGCGATAATCTCGACAATTGCCGAGCCGACGACAACGCCATCAGCGACGCGGGCAATATCCGCGGCCTGTACCGGTGTGCGAACACCGAAGCCGACGGCGACAGGAAGGTCGGTTCCGGCCTTCAGGCGCGACACCGCTTCTTCGATGCTGGCTTGTGCCGCCTGTTGCAGGCCTGTGATACCTGCGACGGAGACATAATAGAGGAAACCAGAAGCATTGTTCAAAATCTCTGGCAAACGTTCGGCATCGGTCGTTGGTGTGGCAAGTCGGATAACGGCGACATCTTTGGAGCGCAAGGCATCGCCCAAGCTATCATCTTCCTCCACTGGAATATCGACACAGATCACACCATCGACACCGGCTTGCACGCAAGCATCAGCAAACCATTCAGCGCCGCGAATGGTCATCGGATTGGCATAGCCCATAAGGACGAGCGGCACAGATGGATGGCGTTCACGAAAGGCTGTCGCGATGTTCAATATATCTGCTGTCTTTGTACCCGCGCTGAGGCTTCGGATGTTCGCGGCTTGAATGGCAGGCCCGTCGGCCATCGGATCGGTGAACGGCATGCCGAGTTCGATGATATCTGCGCCGCCTTCAACGAGGGCATCGAGTATCGCGCCGGTGTCGGCAGCGCTTGGGTCGCCACCGGTAACGAAGGTGACTAGGGCTGCTCGGTCGTTGGGGAAGGATGAGGAAAGGCGGGTCATCTAACAACTTTCAAGGTTATCCACACAAGTAACGAAAAGCCGAGGATGAAAAGCACGATGCTTGCATGTCCCCAAATTGTTATTTCCTGTGGTATCGGTCCACAATCGCCAAAACAATAAATTGGTGCTCCAGGTTTTTCTGTCGCGCTTGCCAATTCCTCAGTTGCTTTCCACCAATTCAAACTGTTGTGGTACATTTCCCGAGCTATGATTCCCGCGATCAACAGAGGCATTGCGAGCAGCGCCCGCCAATCTATTTTCATATCTCAGTACCCAACGCCTCGGCCACGGTGAAAATATCCTTGTCGCCACGACCGCACAGGTTGGCGAGAATGATTTGGTCCTTGTCCATCTTCACCGCTTCACGCGCCACGGCCGCAATCGCATGGCTCGGCTCCAGCGCCGGGATAATCCCTTCGGTGCCGCACAGCAGTTGGAACGCCTCCAGCGCTTCTTTGTCGGTTACGCTGTCATAGCGCACGCGGCCTGATTCTTTTAGCCAGCTATGCTCCGGTCCAATGCCGGGATAGTCGAGACCAGCGCTGATCGAATGAGCTTCATCAATCTGGCCATCTTCGTCCTGCAACAAGTAGGTTTTATTGCCATGCAATATACCCGGCTTGCCGCCGGCGAGCGATGCGGCATGTTCTTTTTCCAGTCCATGGCCAGCCGCTTCAATGCCAAGCATGGCGACGTCGGGATCATCGAGAAACGGGTGAAACAGACCAATGGCGTTGGAACCGCCACCAATAGCTGCCACCAAAAGATCGGGCAGGCGACCGGTGCGCTCGAGCAGCTGTTCGCGTGCTTCGCGGCCGATTACGCTTTGAAAATCGCGGACTAGCTCCGGATAGGGATGGGGACCAGCGGCCGTTCCGATGATGTAGAATGTGTCTTCAACATTTGCGACCCAGTCCCGCAGCGCGTCGTTCATTGCGTCTTTCAGTGTCGCAGAACCGCTTTCCACTGGCACAACTTCCGCGCCGAGCAATTTCATCCGGAACAGGTTTGGTTTCTGCCGCTCGACATCGGTCGCGCCCATGTAGATTACACAGGGCAGGCCAAAGCGAGCGCATACGGTTGCGGTTGCCACGCCATGTTGGCCTGCACCGGTTTCAGCAATAATTCGGGTCTTACCCATCCGCTTGGCGAGCAGGATCTGGCCGATGCAATTGTTGATCTTGTGCGCGCCGGTATGATTGAGTTCGTCGCGCTTGAACCAAATTTGCGCGCCTTTCCCTTCTGGAGCTTCTTTTCGGATGTGATCAGTCAGGCGTTCCGCAAAATAGAGCGGGCTGGGACGGCCGACATAATGTTCCAAAAGATCATCAAATTCTTCGGCAAATGCCGGGTCGGCTTGCGCCGCGCGATAATGCTTCTCCAGATCGAGGATCAGTGGCATCAAAGTTTCGGCTACATAACGCCCGCCAAACTGGCCAAAATGGCCCCGTTCATCGGGTTGATTGCGGAAGCTGTTCGAGAGTTTATCGTGTTTCGTCATATGTGCGAACCGCTTGGCAAAAGGCAGCGATTCTGTCCACATCTTTGACGCCTAGTGCGGATTCTACACCCGAGGAAACATCAACGAGCGGCGGGTTAGTGGCCTCCATCGCGCGAACGACATTTTCTGGATCCAAACCGCCGGCGAGACCCCAAGGAACCTTATGATCATGGCCCTTCAGGACAGACCAATCAAAACTCGTCCCCGTCCCGCCGGGCAGGGCTTTGGCCGGGGCATCAAATAACAGCCGATCAGCGGCGTCTTCGAACCGGGCGCTTTTGGCTAAGGTTGCCTTGTCGCGCAGGCCCAATGCTTTCCAGACCTCGACATTGCTCTGATCACCCACCAACTTGATCCATTCTGCGGTTTCACTGCCATGGAACTGAATCACGTCGGGGCGGATCATATTGATTGCATGACCCGTCAGTTTGGGATCCGCGTTGACCAGCAACAATACTGTTTTCAGTGAATCTGGAGCGGCTTTGCGAAGCTCTGCTGCGCGTTCAAGCGAAACATGTCGCGGGCTTTTTTCGAAATGCACAAGGCCGAAATAATCGGCACCAGCATCCGCGGCGGCGTTGATAGTCGCGATATCGGACAAGCCGCATATTTTGATTTGGGTTTTCATCGGACGGTTTAAAGTGTCGCTTCTATCGACCGCGCAGCTGCATTGGGGTTTTCCGCAGCCGTTATCGGGCGTCCAATAACCAGAACGCTAGCACCATTATCGCGAGCGGCGCGCGGCGTTACTGTGCGTTTCTGATCGCCGGCTTTGCCATTGGCGGGACGCAGGCCAGGGACAACGAAATAGCCCTCTTTCCAGATTTTATGGGCCGCGCCCACTTCATTGCCGGAACAGACAATACCATCAAGACCAGCTTCGGCGGAGAGATCTGCCAAGCGCTCGACCTGATCATGAGGACTGCCGCTATAGCCAATTTTCCCCATGTCGTTCTGATCCAGAGAGGTTAGCAACGTCACGCCGACAACCTTGGTATTGATGCCCGCCGCTGCTTTGGCATCTTCCATCATGGCTCTCCCGCCCGACGCGTGAACCGTAACTATCGCCGGCTCGAGGACATTGATCGCCTGCATCGCTTTTGCGACCGTGTTCGGGATATCATGGAGCTTTAAGTCGAGGAAAATGGGCAGGCCGATTTTCTGTATTTCGTGAACTCCGTGATGGCCATTGGCGCAGAAAAATTCGAGGCCGAGTTTCAATCCGCCGACATGGCCGTTGATCGATTTCGCAAGCGCAACCGCATTGTCCAATATCGGTGTGTCCAGTGCAACAAATATGGGATTGCTCATGTGCTCGCAGCCTTGTCATCGCCGGTGATCGGTGAAACTGCAGGTGCAGGCTCGGAGATTTGCTCCTTGCCCAAGTCCAACGGTGCCGCGGCTGGTTTCGTCTGCGGTGTTGGAGCCGATGAGGGTTTGGGAGCAGTGCTTGTCGTCACCGTCGCCGTTGGTGCCGGTGCTGGGCGAGCAGCCGCCTCCAGCGTCTTGATCCGACGGTTGAGACGCCATCTGGATGCGCGGTGAATCAACCATAGAGGAACGAAGCCCAACAGAAATGCACCGATCACCAGAACCGGTAACTTCGTGTCGATCCTGATATCTTCCCAGATCAGTACAGACGTAGGAGACCAGTTATTAACGGCAAAAACCACCAATATGACCGCCAATATCACCCAGAAAAGCGTTTTTATGAACTGCATGCAATTCCCTTATTTGTGATTTTTTTCCATATTACGCGTAAATGCGACCAGTGACCAGAGCTCTTGCTATTTAGAGCTAGGCCAGAAGATTATTCGCCGAATACGCGGGTAAAAATCGTGTCGATATGCTTGAAATGATAGTCGAGGTTAAAACTCTCTTCTAACTCCTCATGTGACAGCTTTGCGGTAACATCAGAGTCGGCCTTGAGCAGGTCGAGCAATGCGATTTCACCATCGGATTCCCAAACCTTCATCGCATTGCGCTGGACGATGCGGTAGCTGTCCTCTCTGCTGATACCAGATTGCGTTAGCGCGAGCAGAACCCGTTGCGAGTGGACCAGACCTCCCATGCGGTCGAGATTTTTTTGCATGCGTTCCGGATAAATCAGAAGCTTTTCAACTACGCCGGTCAGTCGAGCCAAGGCAAAATCGAGAGTGATCGTGGCGTCCGGACCAATCATCCGTTCCACTGAACTGTGCGAGATATCGCGCTCGTGCCATAAAGCGACATTCTCCATCGCGGGCAAGGCATAGCTACGGACCATACGAGCAAGGCCCGTCAGGTTTTCGGTCAGGATCGGATTGCGTTTGTGCGGCATTGCACTTGAACCTTTTTGGCCGGGAGAAAAATACTCTTCGGCCTCAAGCACTTCGGTACGCTGCAAATGGCGAATTTCAACCGCCAGCCGCTCCACCGACGACGCGATGACCGCCAATGTCGCAAAATATTGGGCATGACGATCACGCGGAATGACCTGCGTCGAAACCGGTTCGATCTCGAGTCCCATTTTTTCGGCAACATGTGCTTCGACTTTCGGGTCGATATTAGCGAAAGTACCGACAGCCCCGGATATCGCGCAGGTCGCGATTTCTTTACGGGCCAGAACCAACCGCTCGCGATTGCGTTCAAACTCGGCATAGGCCTGCGCCAATTTCATCCCGAAGGTAACCGGTTCACCATGAATGCCGTGACTACGGCCAATAGTGGGAGTCAGTTTATGTTCGTAAGCGCGTGACTTGATCGCTGCGAGCAGCTTGTCCATGTCGTCGAGCAATATGTCGGTTGCCCGGGTCAACTGAACCGCAACACAGGTATCAAGCACATCGCTGGACGTCATGCCCTGATGCATGAAGCGTGCTTCTTCACCAACATTTTCCGCAACATTTGTCAGAAAGGCGATGACATCATGTTTTACTTCTCGCTCAATTTCATCAATCCGTGCGACGTCAAATTTACCTTTTGCCCAAATGGCTTCGGCGGCATCCTTGGGCACAACGCCAAGTTCAGCAAGCGCATCGGTCGCATGCGCCTCTATTTCGAACCAGATCTGGAACTTGGATTCGGGTTCCCAAATGGCAACCATTTCGGGGCGGGAATAGCGCGGGATCATTTTTTCTTTCCTTGAAACTGAAAAAGCTGGTTTAATCCGGTCATAGCATGATCAGAGATTTGCCGACCCGCTAGCAGCTACATTCTGAGTCGGCAACGTGGATCATTGGAGAGAATAATATGCGTCTGGCAGTATTAACCGGCGGCGGCGATGTTCCTGGCCTTAACCCATGTATCCGTTCGATTGCGATGGCCGCCTGGCAGCGCGGTTGGGATGTCATTGGACTGCGCCGCGGTTGGGAAGGAGTGCTCGAAACCGATCCGACCGATCCCTGGTCGCTGGAAAATTCTGCAATGGTGCTGGATAAAGACGCGGTCCGCGGCATTGACCGGCAGGGTGGAACGATATTGCACAGCTCTCGCTGTGACCCCCGAACCACGAGCGAAGGCGACCAAACCCAAAAGGTCCTAGATATATTGGATGCGCTGAAGGTCGACGCTCTGATTACGATGGGGGGCGACGGCACTTTGCGTTTTTCAGCTCATCTCGCGAGTCTTGGCCGCAATGTTATTTCTATACCCAAGACAATGGATAACGACGTATTCGGCACCGACTATTGTATTGGCTTTTCAACCGCCGTTACCCGGTCAGTGGCTGCGATAAACGCGCTCAGGACAACAGTTGCGAGTCACGAACGTATCGCTGTTATTGAGCTTTTCGGGCGTCGCTCCGGTGAAACCGCCTTGCTATCTGGTTTTTTATCCCAAGCCGATCGGACGGTGATTGCCGAAGTGCCGGCGGATATTGATGTGCTGTTGCCGCTATTGTTGAAAGACAAAGCCAGCAATCCTGAAAGTTACGCCATCTGCCTGGTGTCGGAAGGTGCCAAACTGGCTGGTAGCGATACGGATGATGGCGAGATGAGCAAGTCCAACACAAATCGCGTTGGCGTCAATATTGGCACGCAACTGGCGAGAGAAATCGAAACGCGATCTCCGGAGCGCACCATTGTGCAGGAACTCGCCTATCTGATGCGCGCGGGTGAACCGGATGCTATGGATCGGATGGTGGGTTTCGCTTTTGGCGCACTGGCTGTGCAACTGATCGAGGAAGGCCGCACGTCGAACATGGTTTGTCTGACAGATGGCAACTACGGTGTTGTGCCCATCGGAACACTGCTCGGTGGAACCAAGGGTGTTAACGTATCCGGTTTGTACGACGCACGCGAATATCGAGCTAATCTGGTGCAAATAGAAGGCATGCCGATGTTTCTATATTGAGCCGAAATTTGAGTATGTTAGGATGGCTGTAACTAATGAGCGGTTTCGGCGAATAGGGTGATGAGGGGATCAAGAAATGACCATCGATCAAGCCGTGTTGCAAGAAGAACGCCTGTCGCCTTTTTTGCGGGTTACGCTCAGAATATGGGTGAAGACGTATCGCTCCATCATCGGCTTGGTCAGCCCGGTTTTTGATCTGCTAGTCCGGCTGTTCGTCGCGCAGGCGATATTTCGTTCGGGCATTGTAAAGCTTTCTGATTGGGATACTGCCCTTAGCCTCGCGCGGTTTGAATATCCGGTTTCCTGGATGGCGCCCGAAACTGCTGCTGTAGTTGGTGTGACAATAGAAATTGTCGCGCCGATATTGCTGCTGGTGGGGCTGTTAACCCGAGAGGCAGCCCTGGCAATATTGATGCTGCTGGTGGTGAGCCAAGTTGAATATATTCCAACCGACCTCAATCTCTGGTTGATCGCAATATTGGGCTGGTTTGTTCTGCGCGGGGCTAAAGGTTTTTCTTTCGATAGGGCTGTGGCCGGTGGCTTGAGCGGCAGCGCTCTGCCATTTGCTGACCCTATCATGCGCTTTTTCGAATATTTGACCGATAAAGCCGCACTGGTCTGGCTTTTAATCATTCGCCTTTGGCTGGCGGTGACCTTAGTCGTAGTGGCTGGCATGACAAACGTGGTGGATGCAGAGCTACTCCTGCCTGTGAAAAGTTTCGCCGGTGTTGATCCGATAATAGCCATTGGTTTGGCAGTTTTGCTGGTCTTCGGCATGGTTGTTCCGATAACCGGCCTGGCGCTGATTGTCGTCCTCAGTACATTGGCGGTTATGGGACTGCATCCTGATTTGACACTTTATCCTATGCTGCTCTTTGGATTGATGATCATTTTTGGTGCCGGTTATCTTTCTGTCGACCGGATGATCTCCAACTGGCTGGAATATAATATCTTGTTCGATCGCAAATATGAGGATGTTCCAGAACATTGGCCTCACATTGTTGTCGTGGGGGCTGGATTCGGCGGATTGGCTTGCGTGGCCAAATTGAAGAACCTGCCAGTCCGCATCACGCTTATTGATCGACATAATTATCATCTGTTCCAGCCGTTGCTCTATCAAATCGCAACGGCGGCGCTGTCACCAGCTGATGTGGCGACACCGATCCGGGGATTGTTCCGGAATGATGGCAACGTGCGCGTACTTCTGGGTGAGGTCAGTAGCGTCGATAGCAAAGCAAAGTCATTGACCTACGGACAAAACAGTCTGGACTATGACCATCTGGTCCTCGCAACGGGCGCCTCGCATAGCTATTTCGGCAAGGATGAATGGGCACCTTTTGCGCCTGGTCTGAAGACCATCGAGGATGGTGTGTCGGTTCGTGCACATGTGCTGCGCGCTTTCGAACGAGCAGAATCTTCTAATGATCCAGAGCGTGTGAAACGACTTCTGACATTTGTTATTGTCGGGGCAGGGCCAACCGGTGTTGAACTGGCGGGTGCGATTGCCGAGTTAGCGCACCAGGGGTTGAAGGATGAGTTCAGTCGGATTGATCCCACACAGGCACAAATCATTCTGGTGCAATCCGGGGAACGAATATTGCCCGCTTTTCCCGAAGACCTGTCTGTACATGCGGCGGCCTCGCTCAAGAATCTAGGTGTGGATATCAGGCTCAAGTCGCGTGTTACTGATATTGCGGCCGAGCGCGTGAAAATTGGCGACGATATGGAAATCGCTACCGAGACGGTGCTTTGGGCCGCCGGAGTTATTGCGTCTCCCGCCGGTAAATGGCTGGATGCCGATACCGATCGGGCCGGACGGGTTGCTGTCGATGACCATCTAAGGGTCACGGGTCATGAGAATGTCTTTGCCATTGGCGATACCGCAGGCAGCAATGCTTGGGACGGTAATCCGGTTCCCGGACTGGCTCCCGCTGCCAAGCAAGCCGGTGTCTATGTCGCCAACTATATCCAGCAACAACTTCTGGACGACAAACAGATCGGGCCCTTCCAATATAAGCATCAAGGCAGCCTTGCCACTATCGGTCGGAAGAGTGCAGTCGCCGATTTCGGCTTTATGAAATTACACGGCGCTTTGGCCTGGTGGTTATGGGGGGCAGTGCATGTCGGCTTCCTCTCTGGCATGCGGAACCGGATAGCGGTGCTGGTCAATTGGATATGGTCCTATTTCACGCTGCAATTGGGTATCCGTTTGATCACCGGCAAGGATAGTGGTGCGTAGGTCATGATCTAGATCAGTCCTTTCGAGCGGAAGGACGTGTGTCCGTCTTTGCCGATGATGATATGGTCGTGCACAGCAATGCCAAGCTTTTCACCAGCTTCACGGATATCCTTGGTGGTGGTGATATCTTGACGGCTGGGGGTGCTATCCCCGCTAGCATGATTGTGGACCAGGATAATTGCTGTTGATCCGAGCTCCAGAGCGCGTTTGATTACTTCACGGGTGTAGATTGCCGCCTGATCAACAGTGCCTTCGCTCATCAGTTCATCCCGAATTAGTCGGTTTTTGCTGTTGAGATACAAAATCCGAACCCTTTCGTGGACAAGATGCGCCATATCCGCCCGGAGATAGTCGAGAAGCGCTTGCCAACTCGACAAGACTGGCTGTTCGCGCATTGGCTGGGAGATCATGCGGAGCGCAGCCGCTTGGACGACCTTTAAAGCGGCGACACTGTTCTCGTCCGTTCCTGGTACTTTATTGATCGACTCCCCATCAGCTGTCAGTACTGCCGACAGGCTGCCAAAGGTTTCGATAAGGTCTTTTGCCAACGGTTTCGTATCCCGTCGGCGGATGGTGAGAGCAAGTAGATACTCGACAAGCTCATGATCCAAGAGGGTGTCGCTGCCACTGTTTAGCAGGCGGTCTCGTAGCCTTGCAGTGTGGCCTCGTTCATCCTGGTCCTTCGTCTGATGTTTGTATTTTTTCGCATTGTTCCGAGCCGGCATGATTGAACCATAGTCCCTTTGCTTTGGAATGGGATGGGAAAGCGGGTAAACACAAAGAATTGGCCGAATGTGTCCAATTCGAATGAAATGGCGTAAAAACTATTCGCCCCGTGCACTTGTACATTGCAACTTAAGCTAGACTTCTGCATCTCAACGACCATGGAGGAAGAACTAGACCAAGGCCCAATAGGACGCCGATTTGGGCGACGACTATTTGTCTATCTGATCCTCTTCCTGTTGTTGATTGGTTTTATCGTGCTGTGGTTCAGCCGAATCTCCATTGCCGATAATTTTGTGCGCTCGCAGCTCGATGCCTTGGGAATAGAGGCCAGCTACGAGATTGAAGATATAGGTTTGCGAAAGCAGATTATTCGCAATCTCGTGATCGGTGATCCTAGGAAACCGGACCTGACAGCTGATCTGGTGGAAATTGGAAATAGTCTCGGTACGGGCGGTGCCGGGATAAATTGGGTCAGAGCAACGGGCGTTAAGGCCTTTGGTCGTTTGAATGGCGGCAAGCTTTCTTTCGGCGCACTCGACAAGTTTTCGGATCCAGAAGATGACAGCCCCTTAGCGTTGCCCGATATTGCGCTAACCGTAGAAAAGGCACAATTACGGATCGATAGCGACTTTGGCGCCATTGGATTGGCGTTAAACGGGGCGGGCAATCTGCATAACGGCTTTCAAGGCGAACTTGCGGCTTTGAGCAGAAATCTGGATCTGGGAGGCTGTTTGATTTCCGATCCCAGTTATTTCGGTGAGATTGCTATTAGTGATCGCAAAACCCGCTTGAATGGACCGCTGCGTTTGCCAATGGTGAAATGCCCAGATCTTGCCATGTCTTTTCAGGATATTGGAGTGCAGCTTTCAACCGAGCTGGGGCAGCACTTTAATAGCTGGTCCGGCGACGCCGGAATAAGTGGTGGACCGCTCCGATATGCGAGCTATGGCGCGGAGGAGGTCAAGTCTACCATCGCCTTTAATGGTGACCTGAAACGCAGCAGCGGTAACATTGATCTTACCTCCAGTGGTCTACTGTCTCCCTATGGCAATGCCAAATCCGGGCGGATTAGCGGACCGTTTCAGTTTGGATATGGAGATGATCCGATCACCGCGCGATTTGAAGGCCAGCCGGAGATCCGGTCTGTGCAAATTTCAAAGGTGGCATTGAGTCCAGTCGTTTCGTTGGCGGACTCAACCGATGGAACCCCGGTCGGGCCGATAGCCGACAAGTTTGCTGCAGCCGTTCGCAAGGCGGGCGGCGCCCTTAATCTGTTAAGTGACATCCGCTTCGATATGGGAGCATCTGGGACCAAGTTGACGGTTAATGACTTCAGTGCCCGATCCCAGTCCGGAGGAGGGATGGCTCTGGATGCCCCCATCTTGCTGACATTCGCAGGTGACGATGTGAAAATGCTTGCAGAAGGTGATCTTCTGTTGAACGGCGGCGATTTTCCGAACCTAAGAATTGATTTGAATGATGGCAGTCTCGCACGCGGTTTTTCTGGTAGTGTTGAGATGGCTGCTTATCAGGCAGGAACTTCGAAGCTCAATATTCCCAAGCTGAATTTCTCACCTTCTTCCGGAGGTGGTACCAGTATCGACGGACGCTTGATATTATCCGGGCCGTTGCCCGATGGGCAGGTCACGGGGCTGCAAGTGCCTATTGACGGAAGCTTTAACTCCGCTGGCAGCCTCACCTTGTTTCGCAAATGTGTGGATCTGCAGTTTGCGAGCCTCCGGATGGCCTCCTTTATCGCTGGTCCGACGCAGACACGAATATGTCCTGTTACACGTGGTGGAATTGTATCGAACAGTGGTCGCGGCTTGAACATTGCAGCTCAAGCACCGTCATTCAATTTAACAGGAACGGTTGACGGAACACCTTTGTCGCTGACCAGCGGAGTAGTTGGTTTGTCGTTGGCGAAAGGCATGACGGCAGAAGATATTTCGTTTCGCATGGGGACTGCGGACAGCATGACCAGATTTGATATGGCATTGCTGAGTGCCGCCTTTGGTCGTGACATAACGGGCAAGGTTTCGGGCGCTAACGGACAGATTGCAAGCGTCCCTCTGTTACTAGAGAATATTGAAGGCGACTGGAGCTTTGCTGACGGTGAATTGTTGGCCGATGCCAAGCTGAGTGTCCGGGACGAACAGCAAGTCGAGCGGTTCCGCCCTCTGATCAGCGATGACGTCAAACTGAAATTCGTGGAGGGCAAAATTGTCGCGGATGGTATGCTGCGCGAGCCCAAAACGCAGCGGCAGGTCGCGATGGTGAACCTGCTGCACACGCTCAACAATAGCACCGGTCACGCGCTTTTGAATATTGAATCACTGACATTTGATGACACATTACAGCCAGAATTACTGACTCCGCTGACACTTGGCATTATCGCCAATGTCGCGGGCACGATTACTGGCTCTGGCCAGATCAATTGGGACAATAAGAGCGACGGTATTCGCAGTACTGGATCGTTCCGGACTGATTCCGTCAATCTGGCTGCAGCTTTTGGCCCTGTGACAGGGCTTTCAGGCGAAATCAGTTTCTCGGATTTGTTGGGGCTTGAAACCGAAGAAGGGCAATTGCTTCGCATGGCGGAGGTTAATCCGGGTGTGGCTGCGTTTAACGGACAGCTTTTCTATCGCTTGTTGCCCGACTATAAAATGCAGATTGAGGGAGGCCAGTGGCCTTTCGCAGGAGGAATGCTCTATCTGGAGCCAACCACATTCGATCTGGGTGAGGAAGCGGAGCGGCGGCTGGAGTTTACTGTGGTCGGCGTCGATGCTGCTCAGTTTCTGACGCAGTTTGATTTTGAGAATATAACGGCTTCCGGCGTTTTTGACGGCAGATTGCCAATGGTCTTTGATCAGGATGGTGGACGTATTGCTGGCGGTTATCTGACGGCACGCAAAGGTGGTGGCTCGCTCTCTTACATTGGCGAATTGACCTATGAAGATATGGGAACCTTCGCCAATTTCGCCTTTAATGCGCTGAAATCACTAAAATATGAACAGCTTACTATAGGTATGGATGGTGCCATTGACGGCGAAATCATCACCGAAGTGAAATTTGCAGGGTTGCAACAAGGTGATAGTGCGAGCAAAAATTTCATCACAAAGCAGATCGCCAAGGTTCCGCTCGAATTCAACGTTCGCATCCAGGCACCGTTCATGCAGCTTATGAGTAGTGCGAAAGCCTTTTACGAGCCGGAAATATTGGTCGGCCAGAATTTACCGGCCCTGTTAAGAGCCCAGGAAGAGCGGGCTTCAGAGGCCGCAAAAGCACTAGAAGACAATCCTGAATCAACTGTTCAGCCACGGGAAAGCGATAATGAGCCATAAGATATGCCAATTGACGGATCGGTCTGGAAATGCGATTCGATCAATTATGAAGAGTAGGAAGACAACCGGCCTGATATCGGGTGTCGCCTTGGGGCTGAGTGCCGTTCTGGCAGGATGTGTGCAGGTTTCTGCGCCGGATAAACCCATCGTGATCAACTTGAATATCAATATCAAGCAGGAGGTCGTGTATCGTCTGGATGGCGATGCGAAGGATTTGATTAACAGTGAAGCGGAGATTTTCTGATGTTTGAGTTTATACGGAAAAATAAGGCGGCTGCCGTAGTTGGCGGCTTGGCTTTGACCGCAATTGTAGCAACCCCGGTCATGGCGCAACGTGACCCTGCTTATGCTGCGGCACGAGCTTCTGGTGCGATTGGTGAAAAGCCCGACGGTTATCTTGGTTATGCCACATCGCCATCGGCATCTGTGAAAGCCATGGTGGAAGATTTGAATATCAAGCGTAAAGCGGCCTATACCCGCAAGGCGCAGGAAACAAACTCGACTGTGGAGCAGTTCGCTTTTACGTCGGGCTGCAACCTAATCATGCGCACGGTGTCGGGCGAGAAATATCAGGCTCCTGATGGCAGCTGGCAGACCAGAACGTCAGCCGCGCCAACGCGTGACTCGCGCTGCCCATAAGGTGGATTGAGGATATTATTATGACATTGGGCGCGCCGCCAAAATCGGCGCGCCCTTTTTCGTTTCAAATCACTGATTTTTTGTCGAATTTTCTGCAGTGCAGCATCGCTGTTGACTTGGCGCACCCGCTTTTCTAAACGGGCGCGGTTAGCGGGGCTGCTCGCTGTCGTGAGTAGAACCAGATTAATCGGCTTTTCCGCTGATTTTCAATAGTTTTGCAAAGAATCACGGCAGAGAATGGACCTGGTAAATCTGATGGACGATGATGCGAAGATAGAGGCGCTGAAAAAGCGGATCGATCAGGCAACATCAGAAGAGGCGGTCAGATCAGGCAAAACCCAAAAAGGGGTCGATGATAATTATCGGCTCGGAAATCGGGTTTTGGCGGATTTGATTGCAGGCATTGGTGGTGGTGCTTTGGTCGGCTGGGTGCTTGATCATTTTATCGGGACTTCGCCTTGGCTTCTTTTGGTTTTCCTGTTTCTGGGGATCATCGTGGCATTCAGAAATATTATTAAACTCTCGAACGAGAGCGCAGAAAAACACAAATGATTTTTGCGCACCGTTCAGAAAACAGGGGTCCCTTGCGTGGCGACTGAAGAAGGTAAAATCGATCCAATGTACCAGTTTGAGGTACAGACGATTTTGGAAGGCTTTTCACTAGGCGGACAGCAGATTGCGTTCACCAATAGCGCGGTCTGGATGCTGGTTGCAGTGGCCGGACTGTGGGTGTTTATGCTTGGCGGCATGAAGCGCGAACTGGTTCCCGGTCGCTGGCAGATGATGGTTGAGGGCTTTACCGGCTTTATCGACAACATGATGGAGGCCAATATCGGCCCGGCTGGCCGCAAATATGCGCCCTACGTCTTCTCTTTGTTCATGTTCATCCTCTTCTCGAACGTTTTCGGCTTGCTACCAGTTGGCGTCTTGGGATTGCATCCTTTTACGGTAACGAGCCATCTAACTGTTACCGGCGTATTGGCGATTATGAGTTTCTCGATTGTGTTGATCGTGGGCTTCGCGAAGCATAAGCTTCATTTCTTCTCGCTGTTCATTCCGGACGGAACGCCGCTTCCAATGGTTCCCTTCATCTTCATTGTTGAGTTGTTGTCCTTTCTGGTACGTCCTTTCAGCCTGGCGCTTCGGCTTTTTGTCGCGATGACCGCTGGTCATATTTTGCTGAAAGTTCTGGCCGGTTTCGTGATCAACAGCACCAACGCTGGTGCCGGTTACGGCGTGCTGGTTGGTATTCCAAGTTTTGCGTTGATGATTGGTATCAGCGCTCTCGAATTGCTGGTGGCGGTGGTGCAAGCCTATGTCTTTGCATTGCTGACATCGCTTTACATAAACGATGCAGAAAACCTGCATTGATTTGAAACAAGACTATTTTTCCAAACGATATTTTTGAACAGGAGTTATTATCATGGACGCAGAAGCAGCAAAATTATTGGGCGCAGGTCTGGCAGCAATTGGTGCCGGTGTAGCCGCCGTAGGTGTGGGTAACGTATTCGGAAGCTTCCTGGAAAGCGCTCTGCGCAATCCATCCGCCGCTGACGGCCAACAGGGCCGTTTGTTCATCGGCTTTGCTGCTGCCGAGCTTTTGGGTCTGCTGGCATTTGTTGTCGCAATGATCCTGATTTTCGTTGCCTAATATATGATATGAAACTGGCGGGGTAGCCCTAGCGCTACTCCGCAGTTTCAAACTATTGGAGCCTCTGGTTCGATGCCACAAATTGATCAAATTGCCCTAACTTATGGATCCCAGATTTTCTGGCTTTTGTTGACTTTCGGGTTCACATTCATTGTCATTGGTTTGGGCATGTTTCCGAAAATCCAGGGAACGGTTGATGCGCGGGATAAGCGGATTGCGGACGATCTAGAGGCGGCTCGGTCGGCTAATACCAAAGCGGATGAGCTAGAAGAGAGCTATCGCGTCAAAATGGAAAAAGACCGAGGTGAGGCTCAGGCTGTGGTTGAAGCCAGCAAGGCCAAAGCCAGCGAGGCTGCTGAGAAGCGAAAGACTAAGGCCAGTACCGATATTGCCACAAAACTCGCAGCTGCGGAGGCGGATATTAAAGCACGATCCGCTGAAGCTCTGAAAGAGATTGAAGGCGTTTCCGCAGAAGTCGCACAAGATATGGTTGCCAAGATCTCTGGCGCGAAAGTGACCAAAGCGGCAGCTCTCAAGGAAACAAAGGCAGCTTTGAAACATGGTTGATTTCACTATTCTCGCTACCGCCGCGACTGACATCGCCATGCTGGCATCTGGTGCTGGCGAAGAGCATGTGACGCCGTCGGTATTCGGTATCTTCAATGCGACAGTTTTTGTTTCGCTGTCGATGCTGGTCGTTGTGGGCTTGGTTATCTGGAAGAAAGTTCCAGCCGCCATCGGAGCGTCGCTCGACAAGAAAATTGCAGATATTCGCGAGCAATTGGACGAAGCCAAAAAGCTGCGTGAAGAATCAGAAGAGTTACGCGCAAAATATGAATCTCGTCTGCGGGCTGCAGATGACGAAGCCGCTGAAATTTTGGCACAGGCTGAAAAAGAAGCAGAGCTGGTTGTTGCTGATGCGAAAAAAGCGACCACCGATCTGATTGCGCGTCGCAAGAAGATGGCGGAAGACAAGATTGCCGCCGCAGAACGTTCCGCTATTGCTGATGTTCGTGCCAAGGCTGCAGGCGCTGCAACAATTGCCGCGCAGAACCTGATTGCCGCCAATCATGACGCAGCCGCTGACAAAGCAGTGATCGATAAAACGATCAGCGATCTCGGTACGAAGCTCAACTAATATAAGACAAATTTGGTTTCGACTGGGTGCTGGTAATCATCAGCGCCTGCGCCTAGATATATTCTATGTCCGGCCCGCAATCACCCGACCGATTTAACGAAGAAAAAGCCACCTATTCGGTGCGCGGTAACGAGACGCCGGACCTCGAAACCGGCATGGCAGCGATCCGTGAAACGTTAAAAACCCTGCCAACGCGGCCTGGCGTCTATCGGATGCAGGATAGTCGCGGTGATGTGCTCTATGTGGGCAAGGCGCGGTCGCTCAAAAATCGTGTTGGTTCCTATGTTCAGATGAACCGGCTACCCCATCGATTGCTGCGGATGGTCGCGCAAACCCGGTCCATGACAATCGTGACGACAGGCAGTGAAGCCGAGGCGTTGCTGCTGGAAGCACAGCTGATCAAGAAGTTCCGTCCGGCTTATAATGTACTGCTCCGCGACGATAAGAGCTTTCCGTTCATCCTGCTGCGCGAAGATCATGACTTTCCGCGCATTCAAAAACATCGCGGCGCGCAAAAAACGATAGGCAAATATTTTGGTCCTTTCGCTAGCGCTGGATCGGTAAACCAAACGCTTAACGCCTTGCAAAAGCTTTTCCTGCTTCGATCCTGTACAGACAGCTTTTTCAGCAACCGCTCGCGGCCCTGCTTACTCTATCAAATCAAACGCTGTTCTGCCCCTTGTGTGGATCGGATTACCAAGGAAGACTATGCGGAGCTTGTTGAGGATTCGCGGAACTTCCTCTCCGGCAAATCGACCGAAGTGCAACAGAAGCTGGGTGCGCAGATGGAAAAAGCCTCCGAAGCGCTCGATTTTGAAATGGCGGCTTTGTACCGGGACAGACTGAAAGCATTGACTTTCATCCAAGGCAATCAGGCGGTTAATGCAGCTGGCTTACCTGACGCCGATATATTCGCGTTGGCGGCTAAAGGTTCGACTGTTTGCATACAGGCTTTTTTCATTCGAGGCGGCCAGAACTGGGGACATCGCAGCTTTTTCCCCGCCCATACGAGTAATGTTGAGATCGAGGAGGTTCTGTCCAGTTTCCTGATGCAATTTTACGATCGGATGCCGCCGCCAAAACTGGTGCTGCTAGACCGTGAACTGCCGGATGAGCAATTGTTATCCGAAGCATTGGGTACGCGAGCAGATTATAAAGTCAGCGTATCCCGCCCTCAGCGTGGTGATCGTCTGAAGTTGCTGAAACAGGCCAGCCGCAATGCGGAGGAGGCGCTCGACAGGCGGCTTGCAGAATCCTCTACTCAGGCAAAAATCATGCGCGAGATGGTCGATCTGTTGGAGCTTGATACGGTGCCGGATCGCATCGAAATATACGATAACAGCCATATACAGGGGACGAATATGGTTGGCGGAATGGTGGTCGCCGGGCCGGAAGGCTTTCGGAAGAGCGCCTATCGCAAGTTTAACATCAAAAATCCTGATACCAAACCGGGTGACGATTTTGCGATGATGCGCGAGGTGCTGGAACGCCGTTTCGCCCGCGCGCAAAAGGAAGACCCCGATCGTGAGAAGGGTGAATGGCCCGATCTCGTACTGATTGACGGAGGTAAAGGGCAGATGAGCGCCGCCAAGGACGCACTGGCGGAAATCGGAGTAGAAGACGTCAACATGATCGGCGTGTCCAAGGGACCGGATCGGAACGCGGGGCGTGAGACGTTTCACTTCATGGATGGACGTGAGCTGAATCTGCCGATTAACAGCCCGGTATTATTCTATTTGCAGCGCTTGCGAGATGAGGCTCATCGCTATGCGATTGGGGCGCATCGTCAGAAGCGCGCAAAGTCTATTGGTCATAGTTCTCTGGATGACGTCCCTGGCATTGGACCTGCGCGAAAGCGGGCGATGCTGCTACATTTCGGAACGGCTCGAGCAGTCAAAAACGCATCATTGGAAGACCTTCAAGGTGCACCGGGTGTTTCCGCGACTGTAGCGCAAAAAGTATATGATTATTTTCATGGCTAACCTGCGAACCTCGGCCATTATTTGCTCTGTTCGGCAGCACGGAGAGCATGGCGCGGTCGTGCGGTCCTTGACGCCAGAAAATGGCTTGATTGCCGGGTATGTTAGGGGTGCACGGTCGCGAACCATGCGGCCTGTATTGATTCCGTCCAACATCGTTCAGGCGGATTATCGTGCGCGGACCGAAGATCAATTGGCGTCGATGACTGCCGAGCTGCAACAAAGCCGTGGCCCGTATCTTGGCGAACCGCTCGCTAGTGCTGCGCTCGAATGGGTTACTGCGCTAACAGCTGCCATTCTGCCCGAAGAACATAGCTATCCACAACTACACAGTGCGCTATCCGCATTGCTTGAGGCGATATGTGGAGCACCGTCTGCCAAGGGCTGGACCGTGGCGCTCGTACGTTATGAACTACTCCTCTTGTCGGAATTGGGCTTTGGGCTGTCGCTCGACAAATGTGCTGTGACTGGTGATGCAGATGACCTAGTGTTTATCAGCCCCAAGAGCGCGACTGCGGTAAGTTTGGGGGCAGGGCAGATTTACAAGGACAAGCTCTTACCATTTCCGCCCTTTTTGAAGGAATCTGATATTCCCGATTGGGATGATATTTTTGACGGTTTGAAGGTGACCGGGTTTTTCCTCAAGCGTCATTTCTTCGAGGATCGTCGCAATGACGTCATGGCGTCTCGCACGGTTTTGGTAGATCGTCTAAAAAGGGTGGTTGCCTAATCTCCTCGAGCGCGGCAGGGATGCGCGCAAAGAGTTGAGGAAAAAACATGCATATTGCGGTTCTCGCTGGCGACGGCATAGGTCAGGAAATCATGGTAGAAGCCTTGCGCGTCCTGGAAGCGCTGGGATTGCCTGATTTGAAGCTCGATCAAGCTGATGTGGGCGGAGTGGCCTATAAAAACCACGGTCATCCGCTGCCGCCTGCGACGCTCGAATTGGTGATGGCTTCTGATGCTGTCTTGTTCGGGGCGGTTGGTGATCCCGATTGCGATGATCTGAACCGTCACTTGCGCCCTGAACAGGCCGTACTTGGATTGCGCAAGGAAATGCAAACATTTGCAAACCTGCGCCCAGCCAAAGCCTTTACTGGTCTTGAAAACCTGTCGGCCTTGAAACCGGATATTGCTGGTGCGATCGATCTTCTGATCCTGCGGGAACTGACCGGCGATATCTATTTCGGTGAAAAGGGGCAGCGAACGACGGATACCGGCTTGCGGGAGGGCTATGATATCATGGCCTATGACGAGGAAGAAGTCAGTCGTATCGCGCATGTCGCTTTCAAGGCGGCTCAGGGGCGGCGTAAAAAACTATGTTCTGTAGACAAAGCCAACGTTCTGCAAACATCAGTGCTCTGGCGCGAAGTCGTCAACGAAGTCAGCGCCGATTATCCAGATGTCGAACTTAGTCATATGTATGTGGATAATGCAGCAATGCAGCTCGTACGCAATCCAGGCCAGTTTGATGTCATGCTTACCGGCAATATATTTGGTGATATCTTGTCCGATCAAGCAAGTATGTGTGTGGGCTCGATCGGCTTGCTGGCGTCAGCCTCCTTGGGTAGCGGAAAAAAGGGCTTGTTTGAACCAATCCACGGCAGTGCCCCCGATATTGCAGGGCAGGGCATTGCCAATCCTTCTGCGATGATATTGTCCGCTGCGATGATGTTGCGCCACAGTTTTGCGATGGAGGAAGAAGCTGCGCGGATTGAGCAGGCCGTCGCCGATGTATTGCAGCAAGGCACCTTAGGGCACGATCTCGGTGGTAGTGCCTCAACACGAGAAATTGGCGATGCGGTTGTTGCGCAGCTTGCCAGTTAAGCGCCGTTTGGCTTAGGAAAACATATATGAAAAGAGATACCGGCCAAAATCGAGAGATTACGAAAAATTGGCGCCCTGCCACAAAGGCGATCCGCAGCGGCACCATGCGCAGTGAATTTGGCGAGACGTCGGAGGCGATGTTCCTCACCTCTGGTTATACCTATGATTGTGCCGAAGATGCCGCCGCGCGTTTCAATGGGGAACAATCGGGCATGACCTATAGCCGTCTGCAAAACCCGACGGTGCAGATGTTGGAAGAACGGATTGCATTGATGGAAGGTGCGGATGCCTGCCGGGCAACTGCTTCCGGGATGGCAGCAATGACGGCCGCTTTGCTATGTCAGTTAGAGGCTGGCGATCATGTCGTTGCCAGCCGTGCGCTTTTTGGTTCCTGCCGCTGGTTAACAGATACGCTTCTGCCAAAATTTGGTATCGAGACCACCGTCATTGATGGTCGTGATATTGATAATTGGGAGAAGGCGATCACATCGAAGACTAAGGTATTTTTCTTTGAGACACCGGCCAATCCGACAATGGATGTTATTGATCTGCGGGGAGTCTGTGATCTGGCGCGTGCAAAAGGCATTACCAGCGTGGTCGACAATGCTTTCGCCACCAATGTGTTGCAACGGCCGATGGAATTTGGTGCGGACGTTGTCGCCTATAGCGCGACCAAGATGATGGACGGGCAGGGGCGCGTGTTAGCCGGTGCAGTCTGCGGTAGCGAAGAGTTTATCGAGGAAACCTTGCTTGCCTTTACGCGCAATACAGGCCCCACTCTCAGTGCTTTTAATGCCTGGGTTGTGCTGAAAGGACTCGAGACGCTCGATTTGCGGATTCGCAAACAGAGCAATAATGCCATCGAGGTGGGCAAGTTTTTAGAGCAGCGAGTAGAGAAAATATTGCATCCCGGTCTGCCAAGCCATCCGCAGCATAATCTGGCGATGAGCCAGATGGAAGCGACCGGGCCGATTTTCTCGCTCTATGTAGGGGGCGGTCGCAAGCAGGCCCATAACATTCTTAACGCGTTGAATTTAATCGATATTTCGAACAATATCGGAGACAGCCGTTCCTTAATGTGTCACCCGGCATCGACGACCCATCACGGCTTGGGCGAGGACGCACGATTGGAAATCGGGATAAGCGAAGACATGCTCCGGATTAATGTTGGACTGGAAGATCCAATGGATCTGATGGAAGATTTAGATCAAGCCCTTTCGTCCGTTGGTCTTTGACGCTATTGTAATATGATGATGCAGGCGTTCTTTCCATTTTCAGAAACTACCGAGGGTGTAACCGTTCGGGTGTCGGTCACATTTCTCCCGGAACAATCGGACATCGATGGTTTGCGCTGGTTTTGGGCTTATCACATTCGCATTGAGAATGAACGCGACAGTGCGGTCCAACTTCTAACCCGACATTGGCGGATTTCGGATGCTCGTGGTGGGCTACATAAGGTGGACGGAGACGGGGTTATCGGTGAGCAACCGATCATTCAACCGGGCAAGGCGCATGACTATGTCTCAGGCTGCCCTCTGAATACGCCGAGCGGGGCTATGGCGGGACATTTCATGTTCGTCGGTGAAGAACCGAACGCTTTTGAAGTCCGCATTCCTCATTTTCCTCTTACTGCACCAACTGTAGAGCAATGAAGCGTACCCATTTGCCGCTTAACGGGCTTCGTGTGCTCGATGCCGCTGCACGGCACCTCAGCTTTACACGAGCAGCCGATGAACTGGCCGTGACACCAGCGGCGGTAGGACAACAGATCAGGGCATTGGAAGACATGTTGGGCGTGGTGATGTTTCGGCGCACGCCAAAAGGGTTGGAATTGACAGATGAAGCCGCTGCTGGCCTCGATGCATTGCGCTCCGGATTTCTGGAATTTGAAGATTCGGTGCGCGCCATGCAGGCCGGCCAGTCATCTCATAAATTGACGATTGCAGCGCCGCGGGATTTGACTGCCAAATGGCTAAACGAACAATTGGCGAAATTTTCACAGGACAATCCAGATGTCAGTTTTGCACTGGTAGCGTCGGAAGGCGGAGCGGATTTTACTGAAGCGAATCTCGATGTAGCTATTGGCCTGACGGATGGCCCGGGTGAGAATGAAGGCTTGATCATTGGCGACACATTGTTTGTCAAAGTCGCGGCACCCGGCGGACAGGCTGGTCAAAAAATTGACTGGCCGGGCTGCCCCATATCAGAAGGTGAAGAGACGCTCATGCGGGTTGCTGATGGCGGCTTGGCGATTGAAGCTGCTGCCAATGGATTTGGTCATGCCTGGGTACCGAAAATGTTGGTTCAGCAGGATCTTGCAGCGGGTCGGGTTGAAGTGATCGGCGAGGATAGCAAATCCTCCCGCGGTTACTGGCTGGTTGCGCCGCTGCCCCAGTGGCGCCAAAAAAAGGTCAAGGCGCTGGTCGCCGCACTAACAGCATGACCTTCCCCATATTGTCGACAGAACGGCTGCGATTGCGCCCGCTCCGAGCCGATGATGCTGATGCTCTTCACCCCACTTTTGCAGATGCAGAGCTGTTGCGCTGGTGGTCTAGTGGACCGCATGAAACTATCGCAGAAACGCGGGACTACGTTGCGCAAAACTGTGAAGGCACGCGCTGGCAAACTTGGGCTATAACGACAGTTCGTGAGGACGCAGCTCTCGGTTGGGTTGTCCTTATACGTGAAGAGGACCGGCCGAATATTAGAGAGATTGGTTATATCCTCAACCGAGCGGCTTGGGGAAAGGGAATAGCGCGAGAGGCTGTGATCCGGGTGATCCAATATGGCTTCGAAGAACTTGGTCTCCGCCGCATCTGCGCGGATGTTGATCCAGACAATCTGGCTTCGATCAAGTTGTTAAAACGTCTGGGCTTTCAACAGGAGGCGCATTTGCGACAGGAATGGGAGACGCATATCGGCATTCGAGACAGTTTGATTTTCGGCTTGTTGCGAGATGACTGGCAAAACGTCAGTCTTCAATCTATCTAGCCGCGATCAGATTCAACAATCGGTTCATCATCAGAGTGAATTTGTCATTGTCGACGGGCGCTACGCTGTTGTTCCAGCTTCCTGAAACCGCATAGGTCTTTCCCGATTTTGACTTGGTCAAAAAGGCAAAGGATATCACGCCCGGTTCGGATCCGCCTTTTCCACCAATATAGTTCCAGCGCAGTGCATCTCCTGGCGGGATCAGAGGATTGATCTTGAGGATATTCTTTACCACCGGATCCTCGATATTGTTAATGATCTGAAGCAGACCGGTGAGATCGGAAGGTGCCGCAAACCATTCAACCGTCTCGATATGCTGCGGTTTATTGGCAAGATTACTGATATCGATCGATTTGGCGTCGAGCCCGATATTATATCTGCTCAGCAAATCCCTTTGTACATCGTCACTTGCTTCAATGTAGAGCGCGCGAACATCAGCGTTTTTGGGCATCTTCAGGTCAAAAAACTCGATGGTGCTTAACATTGGAAGCATCTTGTCGGGGGCGCTATGGCCGCTTTTATAGACCATCTCGTCAAGGATATTACTTCCGAGTTCGGTCATTAATATATCGGTCGCCGTGTTATCGCTCACCGAAACCATAAGCGTAGCCAGGGCTTGTAGCGTCATTGGGGTTCCAATTGGCCAGTCCTGTAAAATTCCCGACGGCAAGGACTTTCTATAGATAGGGACCACATCGTCCCAATCACGATCGCTATTGGCTATCTTGGATGAAAGCGCTGCCAGAATGTAGAGTTTGAATGTAGAACCGATGGCAAATTGCTGATCAGCGTTCAACGATGTGATGATGCTTGTTTGATCTACTCCTATTTCGGCAATTTCGAAGCCAGCGGCACCAGGTAACGTTTCAAATTCCTGTTTGACCTTGTCGATACTGTCATCGGTCATATTGGCTCCGGTGACTTGTAGCCCGATCACCGGATAAGGGGCAGAATTGTCCAGCACCATGCGCATTGCCAGTGTGGCTTTGGCATAGGCAATTTCAACAGTGCCGTCCTTTGCACTGGCCGGGATGATGCGTGTGATCGTGAGAGGTTCGCCATATTGAGTCTGAAGCTGTGCGACCAAAGCGCGGACCTGTGGCAGCGGTACTGCATCAAGAAAGGAGCTTGCGAAGAAGCTTTCCTCTTGCTGCGATCCTTTGAGAATGTCGAGAAGCTCGGACGCACGAACCTGATATTCAGAGGAAATAGTCGTCATTTGTTCCGCCCTTGCCAGAGAGGGAACCCCTAGAGCGAACATAGCGATTAACGCTGCGAAAAGCCATGACCGGACTGGCCGGTCAGGCATCAATGGCTTCCTCATCAAGGCTGGCGGCATTTTGTTGAATGAAGTTAAAGCGGTGTTCCGGGTTTTTCCCCATCAATCGGTCAACAAGGTCCTTCACTACCGCCCTGTTCTCATATTCTTGCGGCAAGGTTACCCGGAATAGAGAACGGGTGTCGGGATCCATGGTGGTCTCTTTGAGTTGTCCCGGATTCATCTCGCCAAGACCCTTGAACCGGCTGACTTCAACTTTCTTGCCTTTGAATGGCCCGTTCTCGATTTCTGCACGCGCTCCATCATCTTGTGCATAAAGGCTCTTACCTCCAGCGGTCAGCCGGTACAGCGGCGGACGGGCAAGGAAGAGATGGCCTTGCCGGACCAGTTCAGGCATTTCCTGAAAGAAATAGGTCATAAGCAGTGTCGCGATATGCGCGCCATCGACATCAGCATCTGTCATGATGATTACGCGCTCATATCGTAAATTGTCAGGATCGCAGTCTTTGCGAGTGCCGCAGCCCAGGGCCAATGTCAGGTCAGCAATTTCCGAATTGGCAAAAATCTTGGCGCTGTTGGCCGAGGCGACATTGAGTATTTTTCCGCGTATCGGAAGAATGGCTTGTGTTTTCCGATTGCGGGCCTGCTTAGCGGAGCCTCCAGCACTGTCGCCTTCTACAATGAACAATTCTGTGCCCGCGGGGTCATTGCCGGAGCAATCTGTAAGCTTGCCTGGTAGACGGACTTTCCGTCCGCTGGTGGCGGTCTTGCGTTTCACTTCCCGCTCGGCTTTGCGCTTCAGCCGCTCGTCCATACGCTCCATGACGAAACCGAGCAGGGCCTTGCCGCGATCCATATTGTCCGTCAGGAAATGATCGAAATGGTCGCGAACGGCATTTTCAACATATTTCGCGGCTTCGGGCGAGGTTAGTCGATCTTTGGTCTGACTCTGAAATTGCGGTTCACGGATGAATACGGACAGCATCATCTCGCCGCCGGAGATAATATCATCAGCCGTGAGCTGCGCTGCTTTCTTCATCTGTACCAGTTCACCAAAGGCACGCATGCCTTTGACCAATGCATTACGCAGCCCGGTTTCGTGGGTTCCACCATTGGGGGTCGGGATGGTATTGCAATACCAGCTATAGCTTCCGTCGGTCCAAATCGGCCATGTGATCGCCCATTCAACACGGCCAGCGCTTTCTGGAAACTCTTGATTGCCAGCAAAAAAATCTGTTGTGACACATTCCCGGCCACTTAACTGCTCGCGTAGATGGTCGGAAAGCCCACCGGGGAATTGAAATACCGCTTCAGCCGGAATTTCCTCGCTGGCTTGTTCCGGATCGCATTTCCAGCGGATTTCGACACCCGCATAGAGATAGGCTTTGGATCGCGCCATTTTGAACAAGCGCGACGGTTTGAATTTATTGCCTTCTCCAAAAATTTCGGTGTCCGGAATAAAGGAAATACTGGTGCCGCGCCGATTGGGTGTGCTGCCGACTTCTTCCAGTTTTGAAACAGCGTTACCTTGCGAGAAGGATTGTCGATATATGGTTTTATTGCGCGCCACTTCGACGATCGTGTCAGAAGAAAGAGCGTTGACAACAGAGACACCAACACCATGCAGACCGCCTGATGTTGCATAGGCTTTGTCAGAAAATTTTCCGCCAGAGTGTAGCGTGGTCATAATGACTTCGAGCGCTGATTTGTCCGGGAATTTGGGATGGGGATCGACCGGAATACCACGCCCGTTATCGGTAACGGTCAAACGGTTTTGGCTATCGAGCGTGATCTCGATACGACTTGCATGCCCGGCAACAGCTTCGTCCATGCTGTTATCGATAACCTCTGCGGCCAGATGATGGAGCGCGCGTTCATCGATGCCGCCAATATACATGCCGGGACGTTTGCGAACTGGTTCTAGGCCCTCCAGCACTTCAATGGCAGAGGCATCATATTCACCAGACTTGGAAGCGGTTGGCGGTTCAGCGCCAAAAAGATCATCGGACATAATGATCCTATAAGAGCGTCAAAGTCTGACTGGCAAGAGGCTTATTGGGCCTCCTGCCAAATGGTCTGTAAAATAATGTTTTATAGCCTGATTTAGCGAACTCTCGGGCCGCCAAAGGGCAGGGGTGGTGGCGCACGCCGCGCGCCGCGCGGTAATTGTGCCTGAAATGCCCGGCCGCAATGTTCTACGCAGTATGGAAAGCCCGGGTTTACCTCTTCGCCGCAGAAATGAAAGTCGGGTTCGCCGGGATGGTTCATGGGCCAGCGGCAAATCTTGTCGTTCAAATCCAGTAGGCTGGTCTTGTCTGCCATCTCTTCGCTGGGTTTGGCAGGTACCAACCGCCGTGGCGGTGCCGGTGGAATTGGAGCTTGTTGATCACCGGGACCCTGACGCAAAAAGCCGCCTGGTCCGACGGAAACAATTTTCGGACCATCGGGTTTGGGCATTTTTGACTGCTGCGCAGCATGGGTGCGCGCAGCTGGTGTTGGTGGCGGCATCGCGCGGCGCGCCACATGTTCTTCCTTTTGCTTCGGCTTCTTCGTGGCTTTGGCTGCTGCCTTTTTGGGCTTGGCTGCCGGTTTATCGCCCTTCGCAGTCTTCGCTTTTGCCTTAACTGGTGATGGACGCGATTTTAGACCAAGACGATGTGCCTTGCCGATAACCGCATTTCGGCTAACGCCGCCGAGTTCTTCTGCGATTTGACTAGCCGTTAAGCCTTTTTCCCACATCTGTTTCAGATGATCGATACGTTCGTCGGTCCAAGCCATGCAAAATCCTGTTCATTCTCAATTCCATATCAATATAAGCCGTGTGGCCGTATTTTCAATCATACGGAATGAAGGCCGAAATAATATGGGGTTGTGATTGCTGTCTGGAGCCGATAGGCGAAAAGCCTATGTTAGACCAGCCCAAAAATAACGAATCTGATCAATCTGAATTTATCGCACAGACCTACGCGGAGCCAGGAGTAGCGGTTATCCGCGGTGTGAATTGGGGCGGCTTTCTGGCGCTCTATTGGAAAGAAGTACGCCGGTTTTTCAAAGTCCAACTTCAAACGGTCTGGGCACCTTCGATTACCACTTTGTTATTCCTAATCATTTTCACTGTCGCATTGGGCAGGGGGGACCGCACTGTTTTAGGTGTACCTTTTGCTGATTTCATCGCTCCGGGGCTAATTTGCATGGGTATGATCCAGAATGCGTTTGCAAATAGCAGTTTCTCGCTTTTGGTTGGTAAGATTCAGGGAACAATCGTGGATTATCTCATGCCACCATTGTCTGTTGGTGAGTTGCTGGCCGGTTTGGTTGGAGCAGCGATAACCCGTGCCGCACTGGTCGGTTTTGCGGTCTGGCTCGCGATGGCCTTATGGCCCGGGGTAAGCGTGAGCGTGGAGCACTGGTGGGCCGTTCTCTGGTTTGGGTTCATGGGGTCCGCGATGTTGGCGCTTCTGGGTGTCATGACCTCAATCTGGGCAGAGAAATTTGATCACGCAGCAGCGGTTACGAATTTCGTTGTCGCGCCCGCAGCCTTATTGTCAGGAACTTTCTATTCGATCGATCGACTGGCGCCAACATTCCAGGCCGTGAGCCATTTCAATCCGTTTTTCTATGCGATTTCCGGATTTCGGTACGGATTTCTCGGAGAGTCCGATTCGCCGGTTTTATTGGGTTCAATCATTCTACTGTGTATCAATGTAGCGTTGACCGCAATTTGCTATATTTTGCTCAAAAAAGGCTGGAAGGTTAAGTCCTAATCTGATGAACCGGTCTAGTGCCGGTGGATGCGGTGTAATTTGTACTTACCGCCATCAACGGTCTTGAACATCCGGCCCACTTCCGGGTGCATAACGGGCTCACCACTGTCATCCTCGAGCAAGTTCTGCTGGCTGACATAGGCAACATAACTGCTATCGGCATTTTCAGCGAGGAGATGATAGAAAGGTTGGTCTTTGGCCGGCTGCAGATCCTTTGGGATTGCATCGTACCATTCCTCGCTATTCGCAAAAACCGGATCAATATCATAAATGACCCCGCGAAAATCGAATAACCTGTGCTTCACCACATCACCGATTGTGAAGTTGGCATTCAGGACGGGTGGTGTGCCCTTAGGAAGGGGGTTGGTAGAAGCAAGATGTTTGTTTTGTGCCATGGCTATAATCTAGTTAGTTGACCGGAAGATGCAAGCGCGCGCTGTTTAACCCGGTTTAGAGTTGTTTCCCGCTTGGCAAACTAACAATCATGGTCTAAGCGCGCCGCACGTTTGACGCTTATGGTCTGTTGACCATGGTTTCCCAGGCAATTTGCCGATGTGCGGAGAGGTGCCAGAGTGGTCGAATGGGGCGGTCTCGAAAACCGTTGTGCGAGCGATCGTACCCAGGGTTCGAATCCCTGTCTCTCCGCCAAAACCGCATGCTACCGCAAAATTCAGCCTACTTTGCGCTGTAACTCGGTTGGAGAAATCTCGACTATTTGAGGCTTTTGCGTGTCGGTTTCAGGTTTTTCCAAGATTGATTTGGTCGGTCTGGAAAACAGATAGCCTTGCAACTGCGTGCAACCAAGGTCGCGCATGACTGCCATTTCTTTTTCGGTTTCAATGCCTTCTGCCGTTGTTTGCATGCCCAGTTCTTCAGCCATGGATACAATCGCACGAATAATTGCCATGCTTTCGCTCGAACCGCGTGTTGCGGATTTTACAAAGCTGCGATCAATCTTGATCGTCGAGAAGCTAGCGCGGCGAAGATAGCCGAGTGAAGAATACCCGGTGCCAAAATCGTCCAGAACAAGATTTATTCCAAGCGAACGCAAGCTCTCTAGCGTGGCATCAGTTTTCTCGTGATTATCGAGGAAAACACTCTCTGTGACTTCCAGCTCGAGCCTTTCCGGGCTAAGGCCGCTGGCCGCAAGGGCACCGACAATATTATTTGCCAAACCGCCACCTTCGACCTGCAACGCCGATACATTGACTGATAAACGTACGTGTTCCGGCCATTTCTTCGCTTGTGCGCATGCGGTGCGTAACACCCATGAACCAATAGTACCAATTAGACGGGCTTCTTCAGCAATTGGTATGAAAATGGCTGGAGATATCTGTCCACGCGTTGGATGATCCCACCGCAGCAGAGATTCATATCCAATAATTTCTTCGCTACTTGCGTCCACAATCGACTGATAGGCAATCGATAAGTCACCTTGTTCCAGTGCATCACGCAAATCATTTTCTAGAATGTGCCGTTCGTCCGCTTCGATTTGCATGAACTGTTTGTAACGAACGCACTGACCGCGACCTGATTCTTTGCCGTGATAGAGGGCTAAATCAGCGCAGCGTGTCAATGTCTGAACATTGTTACTGTCACTGGGCCCAACCGCTATGCCGATCGTCGCACCGATATTTACGGAAGTTCCGTTAATCGAGTGGACCCCACTCAGTCTTCCGATCACTTCTTCGCCAAGTTTCTCGAGCTCTATATCACTCTCAATGTCTGGTATAACCAAGGCAAATTCGTCACCACCCAAGCGGACAGCACTGGCTTTGTTGCCTGCAGCTTCCTCTAAATGGGTGGCCACATGACAAAGCAATTGATCACCGATATTGTGGCCGAGTGTATCGTTTACAGCCTTGAAGCGATCCAGATCGATTAGCATCACTGCACTGCGCGTACCGTTAGCCTGATTTTCCACCAATGCATCAGCCAGAAGAGTTCTGAAATATCCACGATTGGCGAGGCCGGTCAAAAGATCATGCTTGGCGGCGTGGGAAAGCTGCGCGTTGGCAGCGCTGACGGCTTTTCGCCTACGCCGGACCGAGACGACCGCAAAAAAGAGCGCGCCAATAACCGCAAAGGCAACGACGAGCAGTAAGCTGGTATAGCGCAAAATGGTTTGTGACTTGGCCAACATCAGATCACGCTGTGCCTGTTTCGCCTCCAGTTTGGATATTTGCAGTTCCCGATTGGCATCATCAAACTGCGCCGCAAGCAAAGCAGAATTGGTCGATGCCGCCAGTTCGCGCCCGTTATCGTCCAGACGTTTAAAGGCACCTAGGTGCTGCAGCGCTTCTTTATGCCGGCCAATTGCGTTGAAAACCATATATGCAGTTTCATGGTAATCGCGATAGGCCATGGTCGAGCTTTCCGGGTCGACACCTTTAAATGCCTTGCGAACGAAATTTTCAGCTTGCTGTAGTCTGTTCTCAGTCAAGGCGATTTGTGCTCTGGTACCCCATAGAAACGGTTCCCAGTCTGTTGCCCCAGCTTGGGAGATGCGCAAGCCTGAAACCGCAGTTTTCTCGGCTTTGTCTAGGTCTCCTTGCGCATATTGAGCAAAGGCTAGGTTGGTCAAAACTCGAGTCTGTAGAAGCGGGCTATCCATCTCTTTTGCAACGGTTAGCGCCTGCGCATATTCTTGCTCGGCTTCAGAAAACTTGCCCATATCACGTAGCGCATTGCCGCGGTTATTATGGGATGAAAGATTCAGTGCAGGATCATCTGCATAGACTGACTTGGCCTGATCATAATAGTCCAGAACACGCGGATAATCGCGGGCTTCATAGTAGATTGAGCCAATATTGTGCAAGATGATGGCCTGGCTGCGCTTCTGATCCAGTTTTTCATATATGCGATAGGCCGAATAGAGCGTCGACAGGGCCTGCTCGACTCCACCAGTCTGAATAGCGATAGCTGCGCTGGATTTTAGAAGATCGGCATGCAATTTGGTGTTTGGAGCCACCTGCTTCACAGTTTTAAGCGCGCGCGCAATCACCGGTTTAGCCTGTTTGGGCTTGTTCAGACGAGTTAGCGCTTCGCCCTCCAGCCATTGGCTGGTTGCGATGGCAAGCGCGGTGTCTGGTTTAGACATCGTGTCGGCGATCAGTGCGGCCTTGCGAGCCGATTTCAAAGCCTGGCTCGGGTCCGACATCATAGACGATTTTGTATCAGCAATCTGCGCCTCAAAGGCGGAAGACGCTGGTTCGGCTTGGGCATTGGCTGAAGGAATATGCCAGGCGGCGCTTAACAAAAGCGCGGCAGCTATTTTTCGTCCCAGCATATGTTCCACCCCGATTACTCAAACACACTATTGGGGGTAGATATGGTTACAGATTTAACCCCCAAATAAGTCTTTAGAATGGCACACTTAGCAGCCCACCTGCTATTATTTGGTTAACACCAGCCCCGGAATTTGCATCATATTGAGCACGTCCAAAGAAGGACAGTTCACCGCCACCTTTTATCGGAGTGGCGTAGAGAAATTCGCCAGTGAATCGGCGGCTTTGGTCGGTGATACGGAAATCACGTGTCACATTCCCGATTTCGCCGGTCGACCGATCGATTACCTCAACCGCACTATATTCCAAGGTACCGTTTTCGACATGCAGAGGCTGCGTGAAAGATAGGCGTAAACGGTCATCTTTGCGCATCAATCCCTGTTTGCCGATCGAGAAGGCATAAGCAGAGCTTCTCACATTCCCACTGGTCCGCAGGTTTTGATCGGTGCCACCATTTGACTTGGTAAGCGCGGCGGTTGCCGAAGCTGCGATATTGATACCGTGTGGCAAATCAAAACTCGCACCGACAGTCATGGTTCTACTCGTCGAACCGTGACGAAGATCGTTATCCAACGCAGATTGTACGCCTAGCAGGCCGTCTTTTTCATTCAGCGTCGCAAAACTTACACTGACAGTCGCGGCTTTTAGCGGCTTATGGGTCATACGCAGGTTGAATGCGCTGGCCTGATAGTCTTTTGCACCACGCAATTGGCCGCGTTCTGCCTCAGTCAGCGCCATGTTCTCAGAATGATCAAGCCGACGGCTGGTCATACCAAATGCGATTTTGGTGTTCTTGGAAACTGCAAATTCAGCGTCGACAAAGCCGCCACCTGAGGCAAGACCCAATACGGGGTTCAAGCCACCAGTGTCCGTATCATAATCGGACGTAAGCCCGAAAGAATTCTGACCAAGCAAGGCAATCGCGCCTTGGCCATAGCCTGCATTGAAAGAGAATTTACCAGCGGCATCACCGAATTTTACGGCGCTGTGTGGGATTTCACCCTGACGGCCATTGCGCAGATAAGCAGTCGGATTAGCTGCCGAAACTGCAAAGTTCCAACCTTCGCGCTTCGGGCTTGAATAGCTTGCGATATCTGTAAACCCGCCGCTTGCGTTGAGACCAGAAAAACCGGTACTCCAATCAACGAAACGCTGGGTGATGTACGACTGAAAATACTCGTTTGAGCCTGTGACGTTTGATTTCTGGCCAATTAGCTGGCTGGAAAACGGAACGACAAAATCACGGTGAGTTTTACCAATATTCTCGAACATTGTCAGGAAAACACCTTCGGCGTTCCAGGTGGCGCCTACGCCGGTTTGTTGTAAATCAGCTGCCCTACGTTGAACTTTTTTGCCCCCACGATGTTCATAAAAGCTGAGACTATCAAAGCTGAGCGGCGACTGGGATGCCTCAACATCCAGCAATCCTGCTCCATAGACATCATCAACACCAGGTGCGCCCAAATCCTGTGCGGAATCGAGAATGATGCGCACAGTTTCCTCAGGATGCTCGGCAAGCCAAGGCCAGCGATCATGCAATAGGGTAATGGCACCCGATACCAGCGGTGCGGCAAAAGACGTACCTGAACGACGGGTGACACCGCCATTGCCATCAGACATCAGAATGAGTTCGCCCGGTGCAACAATGAAGATATCTCTGAGATGATAATCACTAACGCAATTGCCCTGATCGGTCAGACAGACGGAACCAGGTTTGTTGGACAAACTTGAAATATTACCCAAAGGATCAACGGCACCTACAACGATCAAACCAATGTCAGAATTACGTTTAAATTCAACATTTTGTGTCTGTGTCATGCCGTCGTTTCCGGCTGCGATAACGAATACAGTATCTTTCGCGACCAACTTGACGTTTGAATCATTGAAAACATTATTCCACTCAGGATGCAGTGTCCAACCGGAAACGCCAAGCGACATGTTGATGACGCTGGCATTGGCGCTCTTCAACGAGACTATGCCAGCACGGATGTCGGCCCAAGAAGCGCTTCCTGTATCATCAAATGGGTTATAGGTTGCAACCGATGCGTTGGGAGCAATGCCCATGACGCCAAAGCCATCATGATCAGCAATTAACAAGCTGGCGACACCAGTACCATGGCCGCCGACATGCGCTTGATAGCCACCGGAATGGAAGACGTTGCCTTCGAGATCCGGGTCATTGACGATGGATGAATCCAATATACCGATAACACTATCGGCGCCGCTGCCTTGAATTTTTGTCAGTTCTGGCGTCCAGTTGATGGTTCTCATCCAGTGATCGACACGATCATTGCCGCTATATTGCATCAGGCCATCAAACCATTCGGTGACCAGTTGTGCGCGCTGCGCCTGACTGAGAGAGCGGAAGCCCCATACCCGATTATCGCTTATGCCAAATTTTGCGAACAGCGGATCGAGGAAACTCGCTTCGAAAGACTGTCCTGTGCGCGCTTGGATGGCGTTACCCCAAACGTTTTGTGACTGGCTGATCAGGCTGTTGATCTGCGCTTCAAGCACATCTCTTTTTACTCCGGTATTACCATTTTCAGCAATGTCATTGAGCTGCAGATTGGTTTCTCTCCAGGTCGCACCGAAACTATGCCAAAAACCATTCATTTCCATGTAACTTGGCAATGTAGCGCCTGAAAGCGGATCGGTTTGGCCAGCAAATGGATCGAGATTTCCACGGAAAGGATCTACGTTTCCGGCAAAGGGATCAACATTACCCGCGAACGGATCCAGATTGCCGCCAAAGGGATCGATAGCACCCCAAAGCGCCCGGATTTCACCATGGAACGGGTTCAGGTTGCCGGCAAACGGATCAATATTGCCTTCAAACGGATTGATATTGCCTGCGAAAGGATCGATCGAACCGCTGAACGGATCAAGCGAACCGGAAAACGGATCGATGCTGCCTGAGAACGGATCAATGCTACCACCCATGGGGACAATTGGGCGTACATCTTTACTTGCCTGTACAGACTCTTGCGCACCGTTTGTATCGGCCACGACGCTGTCGGCGACAGAATCCGTCGTTTGTGCAAGCGCCGGCACTGCTGTACCGAATATGATTGTTGCTATAGCCAATTTGCTAGAGCGAATATTAGATGGTCGTTTCATTTTGTCCCCGTTCACCCACGAACTTATAATGAACGAAATAGGGGTCGTTTGTTAACCAGCGCGAAAAAAGATGGATTAACAACATTGTAACCAAAGCGCGTCGCAGATTTCCAACCAGTCTAAAAAATAAAGATGTCATTTTTGTCTGTCTAACGGCCAGAAATTGCACAGTTTTGTATATATTTTCCGGGATTCGGGCACAGTTTGTTAAAGGCTATGGCCGCCTCAAAGCTGGACATGTGGTATTTGTTAGTAGCTTAATATGACTCGATGCCAATAAAGGCTGTAAAGACCGGCATTTTTTTGGCAGGATGGCTTCCGGCCGATGGGGCCAGAATGATTTTGAGGGACGATATGGCTGACCAGGATTCTCATCTGCAGGACGTACTCAAGGCACCCAATGGGCCACATATTGCGGCACTTTTTGATTTCGATGGCACAATCATTTCGGGATATTCCGCGACGGCCATGTTGTGGGAAAAAATCAAACGCCGGGAAATGACGGCTGAGGAACTTGTCGAAACCGCCAATGTCATGGCGCAATATAGCATGGGAAGCATGGGGTTTTCGGGCCTTATGATGGCGGCTTCGAAATTCATGAAAGGCGTAACTGAAGACAGCTATTTCGAGTTTGGTGAAGAGCTCTACCAAAAACATATTGCCCGCAAGGTCTACCCGGAATCACGGGCGTTAATCGAAGCCCATATGGCAAAGGGTCACACGGTAGCGATTGTGTCATCCGCGACCATCTATCAGATAGAGCCGACAGCCCGTGACCTGAATATCGAGCATGTCCTATGTTCTCAATATGAAGTCGAAAATGGCGAGTTTACGGGAAATATTATCCGTCCGCTGTGCTTTGGCGAGGGGAAGGTTATAGCCGCCGAAAAACTGGCAGAGGAATATGAGCTCGATCTTAAAAAGAGCTACTTTTACTCAGACAGTTATGACGATATTGAACTGCTTGAACGGGTTGGTAAGCCTCGGCCATTGAACCCCAATGGCAAGCTCAGGGAAGTTGCCATGGAGCGCGGTTGGCCGTTGCAAAAGTTCGACAGTCGAGGGCAGGGCAAGCCAGTTGAATATCTCAGAACTATATATGCAACAGGTTCCCTGGTTACGTCATTTGTCGCAGGACTACCTATCTGGGCGCTGACCGGATCACAGCGTGAGGCGACAAATTTCTCAACCGGCCTGTTCGGTGATGTTGCGACCGCTCTGACGGGCGTCGAGCTGGACGTGCATGGAGAAGAGAATCTTTGGGTGAACCGGCCCTGTATCTTTGTTTTCAACCATCAAAGTAAAGCTGATGTCATGATCATGGCTAAGCTGGTGCGAAAAGATGTCGGGGGAATTGCCAAGAAGGAAGTGAAGGATACCCCGATAATCGGCAAAGTGATGGAGATGGCCGGAACTGTGTTTGTCGATCGTGCTGATGGCAAAAATGCTATTAAGGCAATGGAGCCACTTATAGATGCGATCAAGATTGATGGAAAATCAATCTGCATTGCGCCCGAAGGAACACGGACTCTATCGCCGAAAATTGGGCCGTTTAAGAAAGGCGCATTTCACCTTGCTATGCAAGCCGGTGTGCCAATGGTTCCAATTGTGATCCATAATGCCGGTGATGTAGCTCCGAAAAATGAATTTGTGATGCGGTCTGCCACCGTAAAGGTCGATATCCTGCCACCGGTCGATACCAGCAAATGGAAGAGAGCAACTTTAGATGAGCATGTTGCCGAGGTCCGCAACATGTTTCTGGATGCATTGGGGCAATCAGACGAGGAGATCGAGATCGCCGAAGTGGCCAAAGGGCAGTCATCTCCATCTAGACAAACGCCAGCGAAAAAGACGATGCCTGCCAAATCCAAAACCAAAAGGGTGGCGGCAAAGAATCGCCCCCAAAAAGTCAGCGCGACTGCCCGAAAACCGGCGCAGCGGAAAAAAGCTTCCGCTAGTAAAGCGACAACGGCACCAAAGACAAACCGCTCAGCCCCGACCAAAAAAAGGACAGCCCGCAAACCGGCGTCGCCCAAGGCTGCCATCAAGAAGCCCGCGAGCAAATCCCCGGCGGTGAGGAAAGTGGCGGCAAAGAAAACTCCGGTAAAGAAACCCGTTGTCCGTAAGACGACGTCCAAGAAAACAGCGGTGTCAAAAAAATAGTGAAGCAGAATGGATGAATCAACGGCAATAGCGAAAACGATGCCTCTGCTATCGCAGGGGCCAAAACTATTTGTCATCGATGCGCGTAACCGCGTCGAACGTCGCTATCTGCTAGATTGGCTGCACACTTCACTTGCTGAGGGCGGTCCCGGGAGGGAAATCAACTGGATCAGTCTACCAATATCTGATGAACGCGCGCGTTTGCGGTTGAAAGAGTTGAGCCGCAAACTGGATGCTGAGCCCGACACGCTGGTAATACCAGTGCGCATAGCTTGGCGGATCCCCAATTTTGAAAAGAGCAGGGCCCTGAAGAAGCGGCACGCCCTTTTCGGTGATCCTCGAACACCCGGTAGTTTTCGAGCGCGCATGATTTTGCTCCGCAACAAGCGCCGGGCACATTGCTTGACCGGGAAGCCTGCCACAATTGGTGATCTGAAACAGCGTTTTGAGCAGCAAAACACTCTCGAGATGCACGGCGATGACAAACAAGAATTCGCGGGATTTGTGGTTCGCCAAGCAAGTCTTGTTCTCGATATTGAAGAACGTGGTCTTCGTGGGCGTCGCTATAAAGTGCCTCGCTTTGTTGCAGATGGATTGCGTACCAGCCCGAAGTTCCGCACTGCAATGACCGAATTGTCGACCGATCTGAATAAATCAGAAGCTGCGCTTTACGAAGAAGCTGGCAAATATATGAAAGAGCTGATTGCCAGGCCGAGCGCTTTCTTCATTGACATGAAGGCACGACTGGATCGCTTCATGCTGTCGCAGGGTTATGAAGATGAGGTGGTGTTCGACAAAAATGAACTGGCACGGCTGCGTAAGACGATGCGCGACCACCCAACTCTACTTCTTTTTACGCATAAGACCTATATCGACGGGGTAACACCAACTGATCTCGCCTATCAAAATGACTTGCCTATGGTGCACGTTTTCGGCGGGATTAATCTGGATTTCTTTGGTTTGGGCTTTGTCTTGCGCCGTGCAGGGACAATATTTATTCGCCGCAGCTTCGAAAATAATCCGGTCTACAAGCTCGTGCTGCGCCATTATGTCAGCTATTTGTTGGAAAAGCGCTTTCCGATGACATGGGCCTTTGAAGGCACGCGCTCTCGGCTCGGTAAACTCATGCCGCCGCGTTATGGCTTGCTGAAATATGTTATGGATAGTGCCAATCTGAATGACATAGAAAATGTCCATATCATTCCTGTTGTGACCAGCTTCGATCTGATCCGCGATGTCGAGGAATATGCGACCGAACAAACTGGGCGCGTCAAAAAGGCAGAGTCATTGAGCTGGTTTGTCGGCTATTTGCGAAGTCTGCGAGAGCCCATGGGCAAAGTCTATGTGGATTTTGGCAAACCGGTGGTTGTTAAAAAAGCGCCTGAACCTGATGATCGCATAGGACTATCGAAGATTGCCTTCGAAGTCGCGGTTGAAGCCAACAGAGCGACGCCGTTAACGCTGACATCTCTAATGTGCCTCAGTTTGCTTGGTACGGCGCCGCGTGCGATGACCGCGGAAGAATTGCGCGCAGTGATCAATTTTTTCGTCAAATGGGCAGAAGAGCGCAACATCAGGTTTAGCGATGATTTGACCAGACAAAATCTGGAAGGCATCCAAAAGGTTGTTGATACGCTGGTCAATAGTGGATTGTTTGTGCGCTATGATCAGGGATCGAGCACTGTTTATACGATCCAACCAGAGAAGCATCCGCTGGCCAGCTACTATCGTAATTCAATCATTCATCATTTTCTCGATAAGGCGATTATCGAGCTTTCACTGCTCAAAGCCCGCGAAGATAAGGACAAAGTTGCTGCTGATGTGTTCTGGGCGGAAACGGATAGACTGCGTGATTTGTTCAAGTTTGAATTTTTCTATCCTCCCAAAGAAGAATATCGGGAAAACCTAAAAGCTGAATTGACGCGTGCTTGCCCTGACTGGGAGATGAAACTGGATCAGGGTGGTGTCTTGCTAAAGAGTCTAACCAATCGGTTCCAACCTCTTATAGGTCATGCGGTTTTTCTACCATTCGTTGAATCCTACACGGTGGTGCTAGATATATTGTCTCGCTTGGAGCCTGGTCAGGTGATCGACAAGAAGCAATGCGTCGAAGAAGCATTGAAAGAGGGGCGCCAAGCCTATTTATTGCGGCGGATTACCAGTGAGGCTTCAATCGGAAAAATTCTGTTTGAAAATGGCTTTAAGATGGCGGCGAGCCAGGATTTGACTGGCGAAACGACCGAAGAAACTACTGCCAAACGCAAGGCTTTGCTTCGCAAATTTCGAGCCTTGTCAAGGCGGATGGAAAAATCCCGCCTTGAGGTTTTGAGCCTCGCTGACAAG
This sequence comes from Sphingorhabdus sp. Alg231-15, assembly GCF_900149705.1. Classification (NCBI taxonomy): domain Bacteria; kingdom Pseudomonadati; phylum Pseudomonadota; class Alphaproteobacteria; order Sphingomonadales; family Sphingorhabdaceae; genus Sphingorhabdus; species Sphingorhabdus sp. Alg231-15. Next base: position 275,964 of record NZ_LT703001.1, read on the forward strand.
ATATTCGACTAGATAATCTGATTTAAAGGAACCGCATATGTTGCATCAACTCAGTGCCCAAGACGCCCAGTTCCTTTATATTCAGACTGCAGAAAACCTGACTCACGTCATGGCGGTATATGTCTACGACCCCTCCACGGCACCTGGCAAGAAGGTCCGCTTCAAGGATATTATCGAGCATGTCCGGAGCCGGCTGCACATTTCTCCGGTTTTCAAGCGCAAGCTATATCGCCTGCCGTTTGATATTGATCATCCTTATTGGGTGGAGGATCAGCATTTTGATATCGAAGCCCATATCTCTCATGGTAGATTACCGGAACCTGGTGATTGGCGTCAATTTTGTATCCATGTCGCTCGTCATTTCAGCAAGCCAATGGATATGAACCGACCACTTTGGGATATGTATGTGGTTGAGGGGCTGGACCGGGTTGAAGGCTATGGAAAGGGCAGTTACGCTATTTTGACGCGAGTTCATCATTCTGCGATAGACGGCGCATCTGCTGCCTATTTTTTTACAGCGCTCAGTGACATGGATAACAAGGGCACGCCTGCGATAGAGGTGCCAACGTCGGATTGGGACTATGGCGACGTACCGTCATCGTCGGACGTCATGAATAGGGCTATTTCGAGTAATCTGTCCTCTCCCGTTAAGCTGGCCAATGCGATGATAAAGCTGACACCGACGCTTTGGGATGCAACTCAGAAGAATATTGCTGGAGAAGGCGAGGGCGGCAGTCTCACGGTTCCGGAAACCCGGTTTAATGGCGCCGTTTCGCCGCATAAAATGTTTGAGGCCGTTAGTTTTGACCTCAACGACCTGAAAACCATGAGAACGAAAGTGGAAGGCGCGACGATCAATGACGTGGTGTTGACCATTTGTAGCGGCGCGTTGCGCAAATATCTTATGAAGCACAAGGAATTACCAAAAGAGACACTGGTTGCTGTGGCACCTGTCAATGCCCGGAAACGTACGGGTCAGGAAAATACACCAGGTAACAAGATTACGGCGATGACGGTCAAGCTCTGGACCAATATTGCCAATCCTTTGGAACGGTTGGAAGCAGTTCGCAATACGACGCGGGAGACAAAGGCGGCTAAGTCAGGCCTTAGTGCCCGGATTATGACGGACCTTACCCAGCATATTCCCGGTGCAACGATGGCCGGGGTGGCTAAAATCCTAACCAGCGAGCGTTTTGCACCGAAGATGAGTAATGTCTTCATTTCCAACGTGCCGGGGCCGCAAATGCCCATGTATATGAATGGTGCAGAACTTACGCACCAATATGGAATGGCGCCGCTGGGCAATGGAATGGGGCTGTTTATTGCAACGCCTAGCTATAATGGCACCATGTCCTTTGCAATTACCACTGACAGGCGAATCATGCCGGATATCGAATTTTTCCGCGAATGCATTCAATCGGCTTTTGATCAATTGAAGGGTGCAAAACCCTTAACGGGCAGACGCAAAGCCAAGGCCAAAGCACCATCGGTCAAAAAGGCAACAGAACCTAAAGATGCTTCGGTGATGTACCGACGGGTGTCCAAGACGCCAAGAAGGGCACAGCCGGACAAAGCAAAATAAGCAGTGGATAACTACCGATATATTGCCGTTAACGGGTGTCTTTCTACAAAGATGCGTGTATTCCGTCTTACAGTAAGCGAGTAAAATATGATTTTGAATACCACTTTGAAGATGGAAAAGGCGATGAGCCAGGCGGAAAACTATTCCGACTGGTCTGATGCGGCTGCCGCACATGATCGTTCCACGGGTGTCGATAAATGGAAGGCATCTGACGAAAGCAAGCATTTCGACAATGTTTCCATACGGCGACGGCTGAAACGCCTGTCAAAGCTCTGGAAGGCCCAGGATAATGCGGGTCTACTCTACGCACTGAATGAGGGCATTCATGGTAACATGGATGGTATGGGTAATGATCGCCTGCACCAGAAGGCAAGATTTGGTACCAAGCAGCTCATTCAGGATTATGTCGACGCCATCGTTAACTCGCTGGAATATCTGGCCAGCGATAAGGTTGATGACATTCCTTTTGAAGAGAAGCTAGATTTCTTTCGCCGGGCGCAACATTGTTATGGTCGTTCGGCTTTCCTAATGAGCGGCTCCGGTGCCTTCCTCTATTTTCATATGGGCGTGGTCAAGGCCTTATGGTCAGAAGGGCTGTTGCCGCATATCATGTCTGGGTCGAGTGGCGGATCCGTGGTTGGTGCGCTGATCAGTACCCACATGGATGATGAAATCCCTCCCTTTTTTGATCCAGAAAATCTCGTCACGGATGGCCGGAGTGATGAAACCGGGCAGAATGGTATCGGTCTCTTCGGAACCACAAGGCGTCTTAAGGTTGACGAAATTCGCGAGCGGATTTCTACAATGATTCCGGATCTGACTTTCCAGGAGGCGTATGAGCTTACTGGCAGGCATCTTAATGTTTCAATCGCACCGGCGGAAAAGCATCAGACATCGCGTCTTTTGAACGCGATTGCATCACCCAATGTCTATATTCGCGAAGCAGTGATGGCATCCTGTGCCGTGCCGGGCGTATATCCGCCTGTAACACTGGCAGCCAAAGATCATACCGGTGAACGCAAACCTTATCTGCCCAATAGGAAATGGGTGGATGGTTCGGTCACCCATGACCTGCCAGCCAAACGACTTGGCCGGCTATATGGGGTCAATCATCACATCGTCAGTCAGGCAAATCCGCTGATCACGCCCTTTGCAACGGACGTTAAACAGCAAAGAACACCGATTTCTGCGATTAGAAATGCGACGACCTCAACAATGAAGGCTTGGCTCAATGCCAATGTTGAGATCATGCAGAAACCATTGTCCTATTTCCCGCGGCTGAACAGCATGGCCAATATGACACTTTCAGTAATCAACCAGGACTATACCGGTGATATTAACATCATTAGGCCGACCATGTTCTGGAGCCCTGCGAAAATTCTCAGTGATTTGTCGGTAGAGGAGATTGGCGAGCTCATTCAGTTGGGAGAGCGCACGACGTGGCCGAAGATTGAAATGGTCCGTACGCAAACCAAAATTAGTCAAACACTGGACCGCATATTGTTCGAGTATGAAACCGAATTGGCGCATGATCATATGATTGCGATGAAAAGGAAAATCGCTTGAAGCACCAGGAAGGCGCACTAACATTACCCGCACCGTCTGAAGCGGCAGGGGCAAAGCTCTATTGTCAAAGCTGGACTCCCGAACAGACCCCGAAGGCAGTTATTGTCCTTGTCCACGGTTATGATGAACATAGCGGGCGCTACGCTTATTTCGCCGAACATTGCACCAAGAAAGGCTTTGCGGTGCACAGCCTTGATCATTGGGGACACGGAAGATCGGATGGAGTTAATGGCTTTGTTCCCAATTTTTCGGTCTATCATGACGGTTTAGATGCGCTGATTGAGGAACTACCAGCTGAACAAAAGGGGCTACCAATAGTTCTGGTCGGCCATAGTTTGGGCGGACTGATCAGCGCCACATATTTACTGAAAGACCAGACCCGCTTTGTCGCAGCGGTCTTGTCTGGACCAGCGATAAAGGCAACCGAAGAACCATCATCATTCATGAAGGGATTGAGTAAGCTCCTGTCCAGTATTGCTCCGAAAATGGGAGTATTGGGGCTTGATGCGAATGGTGTGAGCCGTGATCCAGCGGTTGTTGCAGACTATCTTGCCGACCCATTGGTTTCTGGCACGAAGATCAGTGCGCGGTTGGCCGCTGAAATGATGGCAAATATGGAAACAGTTCAAGGTCAGGCAACGAAAATCACATTGCCCATGCTCCTGCTACATGGAGAAAAAGACAGATTGACCGCTCCGGAAGGTTCGGTGTTCCTACATGAGAATATCGCCTCCGAAACAAAAATGCTGAAAATCTATCCTGAGTTATTTCATGAGATTTTTAACGAACCTGAGAAAGATGCGGTGCTTTCTGACATGACGAACTGGATCGACTCCATATTGGCGGGTTAACTCAGAAAACTGCGAACGGGGGAAATTCGCAATGATGATCATATTATATATTCTCGGAGCCTTTATTCTGGCGCTTCTCGCCGGATATTTCATTCTGCCGAAAGCTCTTTATGACCTAATGACCGCACTGCTCCGTTTTCGTGGGGGGATGCGGCAAAAGTCGGTCAAAGTTGGAGATAATGTCTGGCCTTATCTGGAAGGAGGCCGCCGCGATGGCGTACCAATGGTCTTGCTGCATGGTTTCGGCGGCGACAAAGACAACTGGTCGATCTATGCACCGCATATTACCAAACATCTCCGACTAATCGCACCGGATTTGCCTGGCTTTGGTGAAAATGACAGATCTCTTGATCGTGATTACGATATCGCGTCGCAAGTCCATCGATTGAGCGCTTTTCTCGACGCCATGAATATCCCGCAATGCCATATTGGCGGTAACAGCATGGGCGGATTTATAGCGCTGCAATTTGCGATGGAATATCCGGATAAGGTTTCATCCTTAACCCTATTCAACAATGCCGGCGTGGTGGGAGTCGACAAAAGTGAATTGGCAATTGCAGCTGAAAAAGGTGAAAATTCGTTGGCCTTGACCGACCTAGCCGATGTTGATCGGCTTATGGCATTTATATCGTACAAACCGGTGCCTATGCCCAAAAACTTCAAGAAAATTTTCTTTGCGGAAGCAGAAGCACATAGAGAATTGCTTGATAAGATCTTTTGGCAGATCGCCGGTGCTGGCATAAATAACCCGCTTAATGACCGTCTTGGAGAAATTGCGGCGCCAACGCTCATCATCTGGGGACGTCATGACCGTCTGATTGACGTTAGCTGTGTTTCGGTCCTGGAGACAGGGATCAGGAATAGTGAATCTTTCATTCTGGAAGAAACAGGGCATGTTCCTATGATCGAGAAGCCCAAAGAAACGGCTGCTCGACATATTGCATTTCTTGCCAAACACTAATTTTCCCGCCAGTTTAGTCAGATAGAACTCCCCAAGCAGGGGAGTCGCGAGAAAAAATGGGGGACGAGGCTGTGAAATTGCGAGTTGGGCTACTGGGTGGCGGTTCGTGGGGGACAACAGTGGCTTCACTGGTATCACGCAATGCTCCCATCAAGATATGGGCTCGAGACACCGAAACTGTTCAGGATATCAACCAAAACCATCGCAACAGCAAATATCTTCCCGACGCAGAATTGCCAGCAGCATTAAAGGCGACAGATGCCATTGGTGACGCGGTCGCAGATGCAGATGTCCTGGTCATGGGCATTCCATCAAATAATTTTCGAAAGGTTCTTGAGGAAGCCAAGCCATTTTTGCGGCCTTGGGTACCGGTGATAAGTCTCACCAAAGGCCTTGAGTTATCCACTGGAAAGCGCATGACCGAGGTTATCGAAGACGTTCTGCCAGGTCATCCGGTGGGCGTTCTAACTGGTCCCAATCTAGCGCGAGAAATCATGGCCGGCCAGGCGGCGGCGAGTGTGATTTCAATGGAAGATGAAATCATTGTCAAACAGCTTCAGCAGCTGTTCCATTCGGGACTCTTCCGCGTGTATACCAATACTGACCTGCTGGGTTGTGAGCTGGGCGGAGTACTCAAAAATATTATCGCGATCGCTGTTGGAATGGGCGATGGATTGGGGGCAGGAGACAATACCCGTTCTGCTCTAATCACGCGTGGGCTTGCAGAGATCACGCGGCTTGGTGTCGCAATGGGTGGGCGACCTGAAACTTTTGCGGGCCTAACCGGAATGGGTGACATGATTGCGACATGCACAAGCCCGCTAAGTCGAAACCGTCATGTCGGTGTGGAGCTGGGCAAAGGGCGTAATATTGATGAAATCATAGAAGAAATGCTCATGGTGGCTGAGGGTGTGAAGAGTGCGCCAACGGTGATGGCCTTAGCTAAAAAATACAATGTCGCTATGCCCATAGCCGAGGATGTTTTCGAGGTAACCAAAGGCACCAGGACGGCTATACGCGCCTATCGCGGCCTGATCAGCGCATCTGCCGGATCCGAAGCAGAAGCAGGGTAACCAATAGCCATAAGAATTATTTTTCTAACTACAGAACCTGATTTGAAAGGGATTAAATAAGAGGCACTATTTGTTCGATTTATTTTCAGTTTTACCAGATTTTACAATCGCTTATTTACCATTAAGTGCCGCAAAAGATTGGGAATCTGAAAGGGTGATTAAGGTCAATAGTTAACTTTTTGACTTTTACTTGCTTCTTTTTGGGGCGTGCCATAAAAATATGTCCCAAGCACTTCGGAAATTGTTACGCCAGAGTTTCGACGTAACCCCGATTATGTGGAGAGTATATATGGATTTAAGAAGCCAAGCCGTGAATGATATTGATGCCGATCTGGTCATTGATGGGACCGATGCATTGATCACATCGGAGCATGGTTTTGGTCAGGATATACTCACACAAAAATTCAACGAAATAGACCTGCGGTTCGATAAATCCGACGAAATCTTCTGGTGCTATATGAACCAGAAATCCCGACCTAGTTACACTTATGAATTGGGTGATGAGATCCAGTTGGTGCAGGATTGGGTGCACACGAATTACGCCATGGACGCAAGTCACGCGGTCGATCCCCTAAGATATTTTGTATGCGGTTCACATACGCCAGGAATATATAATCTGGGTGGTGATCTAAAGCATTTTGCGGATTGCATAAGACGCCGTGATCTAGGCGCTTTAAAAAAATACGCACGCACATGTGTTCACATGCAATTTGCCAATAGCACTGGCTTTGGAGCTCCTATCATCACTATGGCGTTGGTGCAGGGCGATGCTTTAGGTGGCGGATTTGAGCATGCCTTGGCCTTTGACATTTTGGTTGCCGAAAAAAGTGCGCGATTGGGTTTGCCGGAAATTTTGTTCAATCTTTTCCCGGGAATGGGTGCCTATAGCTATCTCCGGCAACGATTGAGCCGGCGTGATACAGAGCAGTTTATTCTCGAAGGAAAGTTGTTCTCGGCTGAAGAACTCTATGACATGGGCGTTGTCGATATACTCGCTGAAGATGGCCAGGGTGAGGCCGCGATTGTTGAATATACCAAACAGAATCGTAAACGCTTTCATGCCGAACGTGCAGTCTACAAGGCGCGGCGCCTTGCTAATCCGGTGACTATTGATGAGTTGCTCGAGATTACTGATATGTGGGCAGAAACGGCGTTGCATCTGGAAGAGGCCGACGTCCGCAAAATGGAGCGTCTAGCCATGGCGCAGGAACGCAGAATAGAACGCTCGCTTCGCACCGTTTAGATATAGGTTATCCTGCTGCACTGACGTCTTCGCTGGATTCACTATCTGTGTGCTCTTTCTGACCGTTCAGAAATGCGGTAATTCGTGACAATTCTTTTTCAATTTGAGCAAGATATTCCAAACGGTTCTCATTGAAATCGGCTTCCGTCACAACTTCGAGCTTACCGCACATTTGTGCGAGTCTGCAGGCGCCGACATTATTGGCACCGCTCTTGAAGGCATGCGCCTGAAAGCGGAAGTCAGCAACATCACGGTTTTTTATCGAATCTTCAAATGCAGCCATCACTTCTAACGTGTCATCGAGATAGGCATCTATGATAGACTGCACGAAGGTTTCGTCGCCTATTGATCTGAGATAGTCCATCTGTTCGTTGTCAATCGGTGGTTCCAGCTCATCCGCAGATTTCGCGTTTATCGAGCGAACAACGTTAAACGGATCTGCATCACCATTGATTTGGGCTTCGTCTGCAGTCAAAAAATTGCCTGTTTGTTCAGCCACTGTGTCCAACAGAAGGCCTGCTTCAATAGGTTTGGTCAATCGAAGATCCATCCCGGCGTCGAGACATCTCTTCTCAGTTTCAATCGTCGAATCTGCCGTCAAGCCAATGACCGGAACATGATTTCGGGGGCCTTCAATCTGTCGCCATAGCTTACAGCACTCTACGCCTCCCATGTTGGGCATGTTCACGTCGAGGAATACGATATCAAATGCTTGTTTCTCAAGCTCATCCAATGCTTGTTCGCCATCGGAGACCACGACCACCTGGTGACCTGCATTGACCAATATCGTTTGCAATACCATCTGATTAGTGCGGTTATCGTCGGCAACCAGGACGTTCAAGCTCACCGATGTCCGAATTATCTGGTCGGGATCAACATCAGTTTTCTTACCGACGCGGTTGAAAGAACAACCAATTTGAATGACGCTGCGCACCGTGTCGAAATCGGGTGACGCTGGTAAGACTGAAGCAAAGGCAGCACGCAGTTTGATTTCATCCAGACTTTTGCTGCTATTTCTGGACAGAAGAACTGGTGGAAGATTGGCCTCACGGAAGTGATTCCAGAATATCTCATCGTCCTTATGCTGTTCAGCTATTTCTTCATCAAGTAGAGCCAAATCATAGGAGGAGAGGGGATGGTTCTTAAGGATCGTTTCCAACCGGTCATCTTTAGCACATTGAATATGGTTGACCCGAGCATTGTTGCTTTCTTTTTTGGAGATATCTGGACCGTTCAATCCAAAGCCCAATGACAGTATCTTGAAACTATCTTCGCCAGGTGCTTCTTCTACGCTGGCAACAAGGTCAATAGGACAGTTTAAGGTGAAGGTACTGCCTTCTCCAATCGCACTTTCCAGGTCAATGTCGCCTCCCATCTGCCTCGCCAACTGCTGGCAGATCGCAAGTCCCAATCCGGTGCCGCCGAACGTATCAAGGATACTGTCGTCCGCCTGTTGAAAAACGCCAAAGATTTTTTCATGAGCTTCGGCCGCGATTCCAGGGCCCGTGTCGGTTACGGAACACCACAATTGTGGCACTTCTTCATTCTCATCTATGCCGCATTTCAGAACAATCGCCCCGGTTTCTGTGAACTTCACGGCATTGCTGGTAAGATTGATCAGGATGTTCCGAATATAGTCCAACTGACCCGCGATCAACTGATCGCTCATGGCTTCGGCTTGCAGGTGGATTTGCAAGCCTTTCTCTGTTGCGGCCAGTTGCATGATGTCTCTGACGTCAGTCAAGACATCCACGACACTAAATTCCTTGGGTTCAGGCAGCTCTTCCTGCGTATCCGATTGGGCAAAACTCAAAAGCTGGTTGATCAAATGAAGCAGATGCTGACCGGCAGAAACGCTCGTACCCACCATCTGCTGCTGTGCCTCGGGCAACTTCATATCAAGGAGATGCGTACCGTAGCCGATGATGGCATTGAGGGGGGTCCGCAGTTCGTGGCTAATGCTGGCGAGGAAAAGACTCTTTGCTTTATTGGCTTCCTCAGCTTCTTTCGTCGCTTTTGAAATCTTGATGATTAGCGTCGAGCAATAAGCTGGCACGACAATTAATCCGATTAGAAGCCCTGAAGATAGCGACATATTCTGATGCCAATAGGGATCATTGTAAACGGTCCAGCCAAAGGAGATTGTCCCTAGAGTGGCCGCGATGCCAAGCCATTTGACGCCAAAACGAAAACCGTAACCTAGTATAACCCACAGATATAAGGGATAGAGCGCAGCTACCGCGCCGCCGCCAATGTCGAACAAATAAGTTGCAACACCAAAATCTACGATAAGTCCTGCGAGCCGCCTGGGATTGCTTGGTTGGGGGTTGAACCGATAAGCGATCATGATCGCTAAACTACCCATAAGGTGCAATTGGAAACCAAACACAAGATGGGGTGCCGCATCAAGAAAGAACGTGATGGTGAGGGCGATGATAATCAGCACGAGGCGATTGATAATCATTTCCCGCTCACGGTCCCGACCGCGCGTAATTACATCATTATGGTGCCGGTTATGATGGTGCCCGGACCGTTTGTGTTTATGACTGTTTTTGTGACTATTTTTACGCGTGCTTGACGTGAAGGACAGCATGGAAACTATCCTTCGGCCGAGCTAGAAACATGTTTGCGCTGTGCTTGAAACAGCTTAGGCAAGTCTTCCGCACGTTGTGGCCGGGCAATCTTAAAACCCTGGATTTCGTCACATCCTGATACCTGCAGTAGCTCAAGTTGAGCATCATTCTCGACACCCTCGGCTATCACCCGCATATCTAACGCGTGGGCAAGATGCGAGATCGTACCAATAATGGCCCGATCAGCAGCAGAATGTTCAATCCGCGATATAAAAGTGCGGTCAATCTTGAGGCAGTTTGCCGGAAGATCACGCAGATATTGCAGCGAGGAATAGCCGGTTCCGAAATCATCAATAGAAATGCCGACACCGGCCTTGCGCAATCGATGTAATGTCTGGCTCACGTGATCATTGTTATGGAGCAAGAGTTCTTCGGTAATCTCCACCACGATTTTCGACGGATCAATATCATTCAGTTCGATATTCTTGAGTATGTCTTCACAGACATTCTGGTTCTGAAACTGTCTTGGAGACACGTTTATGGCAACGCGGGGAAGCTCGACGCCCTCATCCGCTGATTGCCGAATCTGGCTGCAAACCTCTGCGATAACCCATTTGCCCAGAGTGTCCATAATCCCGGTGTCATCGGCTACACGGATGAACTGAACCGGCAGCAGACGTCCGCGGGTCGGATGATCCCAGCGGATCAAGGCTTCCAACCCGACATAGTTTAGTGTTTTTGCATCCACTATCGGCTGATATTCAAGGACGAACTGATTTTGACTCAACGCATCCCGCAGTTCAATCTCTAGCGCAGCGTCAGCCTGTGCGATCTGGTTCATTCCCTCAGAGAAGAAGCGATGGCAATTGCGGCCATTGGCTTTTGCGTCATACATGGCCAGATCGGCGAGCCTTAGCAGTTCTTCATATTCATTGCCGTCTGAAGGGATTAAGCTGACACCGATGCTGGCGCCGATTACCTGTTCAATGCCGCTGATTGAATAGGGCTCGTTGATCGCTTTCAGGATTTTGGTGCAACGAGAATTGATCGTATCAGCACCATCAACCTCGCCGAGAATAATCGCAAATTCGTCCCCGCCAATCCGTGCTGCAAAATCATCGGGACCGATAATATCCAACAATCTTTCTGCAACTTCCCGCAAAAGGGTGTCGCCGCTATGATGGCCTCTTGTATCGTTAATCACCTTGAACCGGTCGAGATCAAGCAAAAGAAGCGCGGCCTCTTTTCCCGATTTCTGGCAGGTGTCGATTGCCTTGCGAACCTTTTCTGCAAGCAAGGCGCGATTGGGAAGCCCGGTTAGCATGTCATGCAAGGCCAGATGGGTGCGATGCTCTTCAGCAAATTTACGGGCGGTAATGTCAACCGCTGTTGTCAATACGCCAATGGTTTCGCCCTTGTGATTGAGCAGCGGAGATTTGTTGCAATGGAAAATAAGCTCCACACCGTCACTGGTGAACTTCTCTTCATAATGAGGAATGGGCTGTTCAGATCTCAGAACGACCTTATTTCGACGGTCAGAATTTCGCGCTAATTCTGGGCCCAGCAAATCGCCAAAGTCTCTTCCGACCATTTCATCTGGCGTTTTATCAAACAGTGCCGATTGATAAGCGTTGGTGAACAGGCATCGTCCCGAACGATCTGTAGCATTGATCATGATCGGTATCGTATCGATGATCTGTTCCAACATGCTCTTGTTTGTTGGAGCGCTATGTTCGGTATTGTCAGTAACCGACGCGTGTTTGCGCTCAATCTCGGAAGCGCGCTTGCGCAGATTGACACTTTTCTCACTTTTGGTGAGCAATGACATCGCTCTTTTGCAAAATTCTACATGCGAAACCGGGCTTTGAAGAAAGTCAGTGGCTCCAGCATCGAGTGCGGACAGCCGACATTCACGGTCCTGATGCGCCGTAATGACAATCGCCGGTACATCACTGCAACTCGACATTTTGCGGACTTTTTTGATGAATTCTGCACCATTCATCTTGGGCATGCGATAGTCCACAACCAGCAACTCAGCCGTATTTTTGTGTAGCCAGTCTAGCGCTTCGACAGGATCAGCAAATGTCACGGAAGAGTATTTCTCCCCCATGATTGTCACGAACTGGGCATAAATCCTGAGATTTGTAGGCCGGTCATCAACGATAAGAACACGCGTGGTCATAGGGATGCAATAGGCTGCGATAATCAAAATAAGGTTAACACATAATTGGTTGTGTAAAGCTCTGAATTCTATGCACCCAGATGTGGAAAAACAGCGCTCAAGCGTTGAGCAGAAAAACATCCCCGCCAGCGGCGGCCGTATTACATGTCACAGTCTTTTCGTGGACGAAACGATCATGTGAGTCCTGCAGTGTGAGAATTGGCAATATTGCTCCATTTCTTTCGGCAATTGCTGCTCCTAAGGCAATCATAGCTGGATCGATCGGGTCGACGATGATTCCGCCGATTAATCCGGCCTGTAGCTGACGGAAAATATCTTCCGGTTCTGAGATCGCAGATTGTTGTACCAAATTATCAATGCCGGTTATTTCATTGATCGCGTTGCTCAGCTGTTCAACATTCCCATCGGATTGTTGCCGATCAATCTGCAGGAAACTGTTTCCGGTGACCAAGGCACGAGCGCAGGCAGTTAAGACAGCCGTTTGATCTTGAAGCAAGGAAACAACAAGGCCGCGCCCTTTGATACTATATATATTCGTTTCTCCTGCGGGAGACGCGAGGGAGATATTTGTGGTTAGGATCTCATTTCGAAGTGAGCGTTCGCGACTTAGGATTTGTCCGAATTTATCTGGAGCAGCTTCCGTCAAAAGAGTCAGGCCATTGTCGTCAGACGAAATAGCACTCCATTGATCGTGAGACTTGATCCCAGCTGCGATCGAGTTCGCAAAATTGACAGAGGGAACGCGTTGATGCTCCATTGGTTCTTTGATGGGCTTTTCCACCATCATATTTTCGTCAGACTTTTCACCTTTGGAAAGCCTCAGCAAATATAGCGGTCCTCCAGCTTTTGGACCTGTTCCTGACAGCCCTTGGCCACCGAATGGTTGAACGCCTACGACGGCGCCAATCTGATTGCGGTTGATGTAAATGTTGCCCACTTGAGCGCGTTCAGCCATGTCTTCGGATAATCCGTCAATGCGACTGTGAATTCCCAGAGTCAGCCCAAATCCACTATTGTTGATTTTATCAATCACAGCCATTTTCTCATCTGCCTTAAAGCGGACAACATGCAGTACGGGACCAAAAATCTCGCGATCGAGATCGGAAATGTCATTGAGCTCATATGCGACCGGATTAACAAAGTGTCCTTTGTTTGATTGACCATCTTCCATAATGAGTTCTGATGAGACGCCGATTTTTCGTCCTATCTCGTCCAAGCGGTCCAAATGACTGGTGATGTTCTGTTTGGCTGCTGCATCAATAACCGGACCAACATCATTGGATATATGCCAAGGATCGCCAACTTTAAGGGCCTGCATTGCTCCGCGAAGCAAGTCGATAAACTGGTCGGCGATGTCGTCCTGTACGCACAATATTCGCAGGGCTGAGCAACGCTGTCCGGCGCTTTGAAAAGCAGATGAAATGACAGCGTCTACAGTCTGCTCTGGGAGTGCCGATGAATCGACAATCATGGCATTGATACCACCGGTTTCAGCAATTAACGGAGTCAGCGGTCGACCGACCTGAGCCAATCTTCGCGTAATGCGTTTGGCTGTGGTCGTGGATCCGGTAAAGCAGACGGCTGCTGCCAGCGAATGGGAGATCAATGCCTCGCCTATTAGCGCGCCAGAACCCGGAAGCAAGTTAACCGCTGCACCATCAATTCCGACATCATGCAATAAGCGTATGGCTTCCGCAGCAATAAGCGGCGTCTGTTCGGCAGGTTTGGCGACCACCGTGTTACCTGCGGCAAGTGCTGCGGTGATCTGGCCTAGAAAAATCGCAAGTGGGAAGTTCCAGGGCGAAATACATATGGTCACGCCCAGAGGTTGGCGCTTGCTGAAAGACGGTGCTCTTGCCTGCTCAGCATAGTATCGACAAAAATCCACGGCCTCGCGGACCTCGTCAATTGCGTCACCCCATGTTTTTCCTGCTTCCTTGATCGCAAGATAATGAAAAAGACCGGATCGTTTTTCCAAAAGATCGGCCGCATCTTCAAGTAAGCCGGCGCGTTCTGCCGCGGAGCGACGGGACCAGCTTTTAAATGCTTCCTGAGCCGTAACCATCGCAATATTAGCCGCATTCTCGTCCGCGATAACAACAGAGCCAATTTGTTCTGAGGTTATCGCTGGATTAAATACAGGTGCTTCATCGCCTTGAATTTCCGCACCTGCGATGATCGGGGCGGAGATATGTGTTTGTTTCGCCGCGGTATTGAGTTCTTCTTGAAATCTCAAGCGATGCATCGAGTTCGCTAAATCCCAACCTTTTGCGGTTTTTCGTTCACTACTCAGATACTGTTTCGGCGGCGGGATTTTTTGGTTTGCGATGGTCGGATGTTGCGCCAATGCTGCAATCGGATCACGAATCAATGTCGATAATTCAATATTTGGATCGGCCAGCTTGTGCACAAACGAACTGTTGGCTCCGTTCTCCAACAATCGCCGAATAAGATAAGAGAGTAAGTCTTTCTGGGTGCCAACCGGCGCATATATTCGACTGTAGATTTGGGGTTGGTCGAGAAGTCCATCATGCAGTTCTTGTCCCATGCCAAACAGCCGTTGGACTTCGATCGGGCGCTCGGGACCTGCGAGTTCCTTCACAGCAGCAATGCTATCGGCATTATGTGTGGCGAACTGAGCCACAAAGTGATCAGGGCTGGCTAACAATTTTTGTGCGCAGGTGAGATAGCTGAGATCGGTCATCTCCTTACGGGTAAAAACCGGGTAGGTTTCGAGTCCCATTTCCTGCGCGCGCTTTATCTCACTATCCCAATAAGCACCTTTGACCAGACGAATGAAAAGCGGTGCCTGCAATTGAGCGGCTTGCTTGGCCAACCAATCGATCAAGGGCAGGGCGCGCCTTTGATAAGCCTGAACTACGAACCCCAAACCTTTCCAGCCTTTCAGCTCGGGCGTGGCGACAAGCATGGCAAGAACATCCATCGATATGTCGAGCCGTTCTGTCTCTTCGGCATCAATCGTGATCTGGATGTTGGCCGCTCGTGCTTTAATCGCCAACGGAAGCAGCATTGCCGCTATTTCCGGAACAGCATGCTCTGCCTGTGCAAATTCATAACGCGGGTGAAGCGCAGATAGTTTGATGGAGATGCTATGATTTCTGCTTGGGTCATCGGAGTCTGCGTGGGCAGCAACCCGATCCAATGCATCGGCATATGACTTATAATATTTTTGCGCATCGGTTGCCGTGCGTGCGGCTTCGCCCAGCATATCAAAGGAAAAAACATAGCCTTGGCGACTATATTTCTCGCCTCGCCTGATTGCGCTATCCAGTGTTTCTGCGAACACAAACTGGGAAGAAAGCGCTTTGATTGCGGTGCGGATCGCGAAGCGCAATTTGGCATTGCCTATTTTTGCAATGACTTTTGTGAGCGGGTTACTGGCGCTTTTGTTCCAGTGTAGCCAGCGATCAGTCAGATGGAGTAGTCGCCCTGACAGGCTCATCGCTAGCGTATGTCCGACGCCGCTATGAGACAGCCAGTCGCGGCCGATTAGCTTGTCTTGGATAAGTTCGTCAGCGGTAGTTGCATTCGTGGTCCGCGATAGTGCTTCGGCCAATCGCATCAGCTGCACCCCTTCGTCACTCGACAAACCATATTCTGTCAAAAACTGATCGATCAAAGGCCGATTTTGAGAATGACGGAGCTGTTCAACCAGCAAGGTGCTAGCCTCTGATATCCGGTTCCACGCAGCGCGATCGAGATTAAGCTCTCTTTGCATCTGCTCATGCAAATCGCGCTCGCTCCGCCACGTAGCGGAGGCCATTTTTGTTCGGAGGTTATTATCGACCTTGGTGATAGCGAGATGTTGATTCATTGGGTGAATTTATCATTCAGCCGCAGGAATTCAGAGGTTGATATTTGAGCTATTGTAGAACAATATACTAAATAGCATGCATAAAATAGACCAAATGGACCATAAAATGAATGATGTGAGGGGCCTCGATAAATTTGATTGGCGTATATTGGAGGCCGTTCAGAATGACGGACGGCTTTCTCTTTCGGCGCTATCGGCACATGTAGGTTTATCCAAGACGCCGTGCCAGGTCCGCCTCAAGCGTCTGGAGGAAGAGGGGTATATAACGGGCTATCATGGGCGTCTTAACATGCGCAAAATTCGGAGAAATTATGTTGTATTCATTCAGGTAAAGCTGGAAGCAACCAGCCGCCGCCATTTAGAACAGTTTAATGTTGCAGTTAGCAAGATGGATGCGATTCAATCCTGCTACATGATGGCTGGCGGTTTCGATTATTTGTTGAAGGTCCGCTGCCGCAACATGGAGGAGTATCGCATCATCCTCACCGACGATATCAACAGTCTTCCTGGCGTGTACCAAACAACTACCTTTCCGGTTATGGAAGAGGTGAAGCGGACCCTGGGTGTTGATCTTAGTGGACAAATATAGGTGTTTATGAGGATGATTGTCCCATCTCCAGAGCCTCCGCGTCGAGATTAGTCCAATTTGGTTTCAATGTTCCTTGTTAAAACAGGTGGAATTGAGCAGTCGGTGAACGGGTTTAAGACAAGAACAATGATGTTCATCAGTTTCTTGTCGACATTTGTTGCCGAGGGGGCTGGCTATGGAATTCACACATGCCGAGATACTGGACATATTATCCACCAAACATAAGGTGATAGAAGCCAAACAAGTCGCTTTTCGGGGAAGGTTGCAGCATTTTCAGCGCCTTGGTTTTCCCGCCGGTGCCAACACAGGAAAGGGAAGGGTGGCTTCCTACTCGTGGCCTGAGCTGTTTCTGATTGGTCTGGCCTTGGACTGCTTGGAAATTGGTTCCACCCCAGACCGGAGCGTAAATGAAATCATAAAATTTGAGGATGTTTTTTTGTCGGCGGTAGCAAGCGTTGCTATTGGCAATTCAGATGAAGCGAATGAAGATTTTCGATGCTTCCTGATTGTGGAATTATCCAACCTGATGTCCTTAAAAGAGGAAAAAGATTGGAGCCAGACCGTCAAGCTGCTCTCTCATAAAAATATGATGGAAATTCTCTCCCCCGAGGGGTTGGACGCGTTCCGCTCACCCTATGCACTGATAGATCTGCGTCAGTTTCTGGCGGCAATACTGAATGGTGTTTTTGGCTGTGCCGACCGGTCGAAGAAAAGGATTTTGAATGATCTTAAGGCTTGGGCGATCGGCCAAGCGGAATAATCTCTTGCGGCTTTAGGGCGTTCTGATCACCTATTCAGGCCTTCAGCTTGGAAACCGGTTGATCCAATCCAATTGTGAGGTTGAGGATATCGGTTGAGCGGTATAGCGTCGTACGAAACCTATTTGGAGTAAGAGTTGTGATTCCTGGCGAGCATTATGAGCAGCAATATCTCGATCTAATGCGTCACATTTGGACTCATGGTGATGAGCGGACGGATCGTACGGGCGTTGGAACGAGATCAATTTTTGGAGCGACAATGCGCTTCGATCTGGCAAATGACTCGATTCCGCTCCTTACAACCAAACGGGTCTTCTGGAAGACAGCCACTCGGGAGATGCTTTGGTTTCTGACTGGAGACACCAATATCCGATCACTGGTAGAGCAGAAAGTCCATATTTGGACCGACTGGCCGTTGGATAAATATCGGAAAGAAACCGGCGAAGATATTGATCGCGATGCTTTTGAGCAGCGGATAGTTGAAGACGATCAATTTGCAAAACAATGGGGTGATTTAGGGCCGGTTTACGGAACGCAATGGGTTAACTGGCCTCGCTATACGCCGGCAGGCGAGGGGCTTTACCGCCGCGAAGAGAAAGGGATCAATCAAATCAAGCTGTTGATTGATGGATTGAAGCATAATCCGGGTTCGCGGCGGCATATCTTTACGGGTTGGAATGTTGCTGAGCTTGATCAGATGGCACTGCCGCCCTGTCATAAAACATATCAGTTCTATGTAGCTGGCGGAAAATTGTCTGCAGTGCTTTATCAGCGCAGTTGTGACCTCGGGTTGGGTTTTGCATTTAATGTATATTCAGCCGCCTTGCTCGTTCGCATGATTGCACAACAATGCGAACTTGAGCCTGGTGAACTAGTTTGGAATGGCGGAGATGTCCATCTCTATCTGAATCACGCGGAGCTTGTTGAGGAGCAATTATCACGTCAGCCATCAGGACAGCCCAAGTTCAAAATACTACGCAAACCTGAATCCATTTTTCACTATCAAATTGCCGATTTTAAAGTTGAGGATTATGCTCCACAGGCCCATATTTCTGCGCCTGTAGCTGTCTGAAAGACAAGTTCTGGAAAAGTCAAAATATTGCGCCAACCAGTTACTGCCGGACAAGGTTGAGCAACTTTATTGCGAGCTGGGAATGTAAGTTTACAATAAAGTATGATATTAATATCGAATTGACGAGTCGTAGGGGATTCTCAATAAATAGTAGTGCGGAGTAGTTCATCCAACTTTAGGGAGAGCTGAAATGCCACTTCAAACCATTAGTCGTGCCTTATTCGTAACTGTATCTGCAACAGCTTGTGTCGCCGGATTGGCGGCAACTGCACAAGCTCAAACAGAACTGAACGTAGCAGACAATACTGCACAATCTCGTCCCGTAATGGTTGAAAATGCTCCCAGTATTGTAATTCGGGACGATCTTACTTTAGATGACCCGCCCCCGGTCGGTGTCTTTGACAATATTGTAGATGTTACAGGCGTCGGACAAATGACCACGCGACCTGACCAGAATACTTTTGGGCTTGGCCTATGCACTGGCACATTGATCAATCCTCGGACGGTTATATTTGCAGCCCATTGTGTGAATAGCCAAGCGGCCGAAAGCTATGGATTTGCAACGGGTGGTACAGCGATTGCGTTCGGTTTTAGCGCTGATAATCTTCCTGCTGTTAGACGGTGGGTCGGACTTGATGGTGGCGCCGCAAATCAGACTGACGTCGATTTCAATATCTATAATGTGGAGCAAGTCTGGTATGATGAACGTTCAATTCCAACCGGATTCCTCGAGGCAGATGTTGCTCTTGCGACGCTCGATACACACGCTGATGGGGTTCCGACCTGGACGCTCCTATTCTCTCCTTTGAGAGAAGAAACACACGGTGTTATCAATGGGTATGGCGCGCGAGGATTAGGGCCTGACGGTTCCAATCTTGGAATTGATTTCCGTCGCCGTATTGCAGAGAATATGATTTCGTCCGCTAGCTCGCTAGATGACAGGAACAATTTTCTCTTCGGCCCCGGTGATCCAGCATTACCGCAAACCCTTTACAACACGGATTTTGACAGCCCGGACGGCGAAGCAGTATTTGACTCAACAGATGGTCGATTTGATTTCGATCTTTACGATGGGGCTGCACTGCCACGTGAAGGAACTACTGCTGGCGGTGATTCCGGCAGTGCATTGGTCGCGGACGAACTTTTCGATACGCCTGTGATCACGTCGGTATTGTCCGGTGGTTCCAGATTTTTCGGAAGTGATCCCGAGGATCCACTGACATTTCAACCCTTTTCGTCTTACGGGACACAGAGCTTCTATCAGCCGCTTTATCTGTTCTGGGATCAGATTGTTGCAAATAACAGCTATGTCTATGCTTCCAGCCGCGCCGGAACGCGCAATTGGATGAACCCTCGTCATTGGGTGCAGGATATGGATCCGAACTATGGCATTAGTGTTGATGGTGAACTCGTCAACGCCTTGCCTGGATTTGAGGCACCAGGCGTCACGGGTGACACACCCAAATTCGGGAATGTGTGTTTTCTGGACGACTGTCTGGATCTCTCAACACTCAGCGTAGAATTTGATGAAGGAACACCAAATAGTGTCTTCATAGAAGGTGGTCCGGGTAGCCGCAATTTTGTGCCGAATAATGTGGTCGCTGATCCATCAGCTGGCGTTCGCGCACGCTATTTTGAAGTTACATTAGCGGCAAACGGAGCGACAAGGCTTCGCGACGATGTGACGATCGACCGGCTAAATATCGAAGGCGCTGCTCGGCTCGACATTCGTAGGCGTGGGAACCTCAAAGTCTGGGGTGATTATACACAGACCGGTGGCTGGCTCGATCTTCGGGGCACCCTGACAACCGGTGAAGCCTTCCTCGGTGTAGGACTAATAACCGGTAATGGGTTGTTCGATCCGACATTCCTGACGTCTGTCAATGGTTCGATAGCGCCTGGTCGCAACTTTGGAGACAGGGGAACTCTGACGATTGCAGGCGATGTCATATTTGCTTCCGGAACATTGGCAATTTTTGATGTCAGCCGGCGCGGTAATGACAAGCTGGCAGTGATCGGCGACGCGGATAACTCCGGCATCATTTCGCTAGGCGGTACCGCAGCTGTGGTGAATGCCTTTGGGCGCCGTAGTGCTCGCTTTGGTCAGACGTTTGAGATTATTACGGCCGAAGGTGGTGTTGAAAACACCTTTGATGATGTTGTGGGCCGGATTGGTGTTCTTTATCCGGAGCTGATTTACGGTTCGAACAACGTTACCGCCAGAATGCGGGCTCTCCGTTTCTCGGATTTCTTCAACAGTAACGGTGTCACCAATCCATTTTCATTGGCGTTTGGCCGAGCGCTTGATGGAGCTCGCGGCAGTTCCTACTCTGACTTGAGTGATGTGTTTGGGTTGATTGATGTCATGGAGGCAGGTCAGTTGAACGCTACCTTCCAAAGTCTATCGGCGACCCAGGCGGGCCGTACAACGACGCTCGATCAACAACAAAGTTCTGCTATGCGCAGTCTTGTGTCTGATCGGCTGTCGCTGTTGGGTGCCAAAGACGGTGTGAAAGGCAGGATCAAGATTATTGGTGCTCCAGGGGTTTTGAATAACCGACAGATTACCAATAGTTCGGCCTCACAACTTAGCTTTGCCGGAAACTACCAGTCTTCAAACTGGAATGCAGTCCAATTGCCAGAGAATATGAGCGGCTTTATGTCGGCTGGATATAACCAGTCTACATTGGCCTATGGTGGCAATGGTGCGGAGGACAGACAGGGAAGCTGGCATATCGCGATGGGGCTAGAATTCGGTCTGGATGACCGCACAACTTTCGGGACGGCCTTTGGCTACGCTGATGGTGCCCAGCAAGTGAGCGGTAGTCTGGCGAATGTTGAGACCAATCAAGCATCAGTCTATGGCAACTATCGTCTCGGTGGTAACTTCTATATCGGCGGTCAAGCATCCATGTCTCATTCCCGGATCGGTTCCGACAGCAGGGTTAGCAGTGGAACTGCTCTGAATAATCTGGATACGAGTTCCTTGGCTTTTGCGAGCGAGATCGAGGCTGGCTATAATATCGATGTTGATGGTTTGCTGCTCACGCCGCGCGCCAGTATCGGTTATTCGTCCTATAGTGTTGATGGCTTCCGCGATAACGCCGGGAGTCTTGCAATGGCTGTGGATGAAATCAGCCGGTCTGGTCTGGAGGCCAAAGTTGGGCTTAAGATTTCCGGTAACACAAAAATGGGTTTTGCGTCGGGATGGTCATTCCAGCCTGAAATGAAACTTGACTATGTGAACCGGATTTCAGGGAATGATACAGACTTTAATGTGAGATTCCTGGATGCCGAAAACTTGCCGTTCGCATTACCCATAGGATTGCAGGATGCGTCTTATGGTGAGATGAAGGGAGGATTTAATCTGACCAACGGCCCATTGAGTTTCGGTGCTGCCATAGAAACTAGGCTGGGTCAGCAGATCTATAGAGATGATCGTGCAGTCGTGAATATGGCTATACGCTTCTGAATATAGACATCTCCCAAGATAAAGTGGAAAAGGGGAGCAGATATCTGCTCCCCTTTTTTATTGAAGGCGCATAGGACAGCGACATTGACCTTTTTGATGATTTGAAATAATATAACAACCGATTGAAACAATTGTTGCACCGCAGCAATTGGCTAAACAGGAGATTTTGGATGGCTGACGAAAATAGCAAAGCCAATTTGCCGCCACTGTCCTTGCATGTTCCCGAACCCAAATATCGTCCAGGCGACGCGGTTGACTATAGCGATGTCGAAATTCCTAAGGCCGGCGACCAACCGCGGCCTGATGAGAGCAGTGACCCGGCGAGCATGCGCGATATGGTGTACGACATGGTGCGTGTGTTGGATGATGACTATAAAGCGGTTGGTCCATGGAATCCGAAGCTTTCTGACGACACGCTTCTCAAAATGCTCAAAACCATGGCGCAGGTGCGTGCCTTTGACGACCGATTGCACCGAATGCAGCGCCAGGGCAAAACCAGTTTTTACATGAAATCGACGGGTGAAGAAGCGACGTCAGTTGCGGCAGCCATGGCCCTGCATAGCGATGATATGTGTTTTCCGAGCTATCGGCAGCAGGGCATACTTTTTGTCCGGGGCTATCCAATGGTCGATATGATCAACCAGATTTTCTCCAATCGGGAAGACAAGTTAAAAGGCCGCCAGCTTCCCATCATGTATTGTTCGCGGCGACTGGGATTTTTTTCCATTTCCGGCAATCTCGCGACACAATATCCGCAAGCTGTTGGATGGGCGATGGCTAGCGCTGCCAAAGGCGATACGCGTATCGCAGCAACGTGGTGCGGTGAAGGTTCTACAGCTGAAGGCGACTTCCACAGTGCGATGACCTTTGCGACGGTATATAATGCACCGATTATCATGAATGTGGTGAACAACCAGTGGGCGATATCTTCTTTTTCCGGTTTTGCCGGCGGAGAGCGGACAACTTTTGCGGCACGGGCGGCAGGCTACGGCATTGCCGGTTTGCGGGTGGACGGCAATGATCCGCTGGCGGTTTATGCCGCGACCCAATGGGCAGCCGAACGTGCGCGCACCAATAATGGTCCGACCTTGATTGAACATTTCACGTATCGCGCGGAGGCACATAGTACCTCCGATGATCCGAGCGCCTATCGGAGTGCGCAAGAGCGCGAAGAATGGCCCTTGGGTGATCCGATAACCCGGCTGAAGCGGCATCTGATCCATCGCGGTGTATGGAGCAAGGAACAGCATGAAGCACTCGACAAAGAATGTATCGAGGCTGTGAAAGTGGCGACCAAGGAAGCCGAGAAAAATGGCATATTGGGTCACGGGCTTCACCAGCCATTTGAGACGATGTTCCAGGATGTCTTTGAAGAAATGCCTTGGCATCTGAAAGAGCAGAGCGAGCAAGCGAACAAGGAACGAGAAATCAAATGGCCAGATGCGGAGGCATCCAAATAATGGCAACCATGAACATGATAGAAGCCATTAATAGTGGCCTAGACAATATGATGGCGCGCGATGATGATGTCGTCATCATGGGTGAAGATGTCGGCTATTTTGGCGGCGTTTTCCGCGCGACTGCTGGTTTGCAAGAAAAGCACGGTAAGACGCGCTGTTTCGATACACCAATTAGCGAATGCGGGATTATTGGTGTGGCCGTCGGCATGGCGGCTTATGGGATGCGGCCTGTTCCGGAAATCCAATTTGCCGATTATATCTACCCTGGGCTCGATCAGCTTGTGTCAGAAGCCGCGCGTCTACGCTATCGATCGGCGGCTGAATTCACCAGTGCTATCACGGTGCGCTCTCCTTTTGGTGGGGGCATATTTGGTGGTCAGACGCATAGTCAGTCGCCGGAGAGTATGTTTACCCATGTCTGTGGGTTAAAGACGGTTATTCCTTCGACGCCTTATGATGCCAAGGGATTGCTGATTTCGGCGATTGAAGACAATGACCCTGTAATGTTCTTTGAACCTAAGCGGATCTATAATGGTCCGTTTACTGGCTATTATGACAAGCCAGTGGAACCATGGTCGAAATTTGAGGCTTCAGAGGTCCCGGAGGACTATTACAAGATACCGCTCGGCAAGGCGAACATTGTGCGGGAGGGCGAAGCGGTGACGGTTCTGGCTTACGGCACGATGGTGCATGTTGCTAACGCAGTGGTGGAAGAACATGGTATCGATGCAGAAGTCATTGATTTGCGCACACTGGTCCCGCTGGATATCGAGACGATTGAAGCATCGGTCAAGAAAACCGGGCGCTGCCTGATCATTCATGAGGCAACGCGAACCAGCGGTTTTGGTGCAGAACTTTCGGCATTGGTGCAGGAGCGGTGCTTCTATCATCTGGAAGCACCCATTGAGCGGGTTACCGGATTTGACACGCCTTACCCCCATTCGCTGGAATGGGCTTACTTCCCGGGACCGGTTCGGATTGGCGAGGCTTTGGATAAGATAGTCGGGGAGCTGACATCATGAGCATATACACTTTTAACCTGCCGGATATCGGCGAAGGCATTGCTGAGGCGGAGATCGTTGCTTGGCATGTGAAGGTTGGTGACCGGGTTGAGGAAGATGACCAGATTGCCGACATGATGACCGACAAGGCGACGGTTGAAATGGAGGCGCCGGTATCAGGAACGGTTGTTGCTGTTGCTGGGGAAGAGGGCGACATTATTGCGATTGGTTCGATGTTGGTTCAGATAGAGTCTGAAGTTGACGAAGGGGCCGCGGAAGAGGACATGGCGCAAAGTCGCGCGACGGCCGAGAGTGACGCTATGACGCCACCACAAGTTACTGAAATAAAAGACGAAAGTACGCCAAAGGCCGAAGCTCCAACGCCGGCGCCCGAAGTTGCCAAAGACGCGGTGGAACCACCACAAAGTGACGTCATGGCAGCAGATAACGCACCATCGGCAAAGGTTCTCGCGACCCCCGCTGTGCGCAAACGCGCTGCGGATCTGGGCGTCGATCTGAGCCTGGTAAAGGCTCAGGGTGAGCATATCCGGCATAGTGATCTGGACGCTTATCTGAGCTATGGCAGCGGGCAGGGCTATCGTCCCGCTGGCGCCTCTCAGAAGCGTGATGACGAGACAATCAAGGTCATCGGCATGCGCCGCAAGATCGCTCAGAACATGGCGGAATCGAAGCGCCATATTCCGCATTTTTCTTATGTCGATGAGATTGATATGACAGCGCTGGAGGACATGCGCGCGGACCTTAATGCCAATCGTGGTGACCGGCCAAAGCTGACTATGTTGCCTCTGATGATCGTTGCGATTTGCAAATCCTTGCCGCAGTTCCCGATGCTCAACGCGACCTATGACGACGAGGCTGGCCTTGTGACGCGTCATGGCGCTGTGCACCTGGGCATGGCCACCCAGACGGAACAGGGCCTCATGGTGCCTGTTATACGGGATGCACAGGACAAGAATATATGGCAATTGGCGGCAGATATCGGCCGTTTATCGGCTGCTGCGCGCGATGGTAGTGCAAAAGCAGATGAATTGTCGGGATCGACGCTGACATTGACGTCTCTGGGGCCTTTGGGTGGCATTGCGACCACACCCGTGATTCAACGTCCGCAGGTCGCCATTATCGGCCCTAACAAGATCGTCGAGCGCCCCATGATCATTGACGGCGAGATTCAAGCGCGCAAGCTTATGAATCTGTCGATCTCGTGTGATCACAGGGTCGTGGACGGCTATGATGCCGCCAGCTATGTGCAAGCGCTCAAGCATTTGCTCGAGACACCTGTTTTATTATTCGCTGACTGAAAGGCAGTGAATATTAGACGCAACTAACCCCTTAAAGCCCCAAACTTCCTAAGGTTTGCTGGTCAAATTTCAGGCGGAAGGTGATGAAGGGTCCATCTCTGGTATAGCGGCTTTCTTCAAAGTCGCGGTCTTCAAAACCCACCACATTATAGCCGAGCGAGATATAACCGTTTTTAAACGGCGTGATCCCGATGCTCGGTCCCCCGCTATAGGCAACGGACTCGAAATCCGTGCCTATCCGCGCAGTCGCCTGGCCGCCGATATCAATGGTGTCGGATAGGTCGAACTTGACGTCCGCACCGACCACATTGCTCCAGCCTTTGACATCATCTTCACCAAATTTATCGAAAACATAGCGGCTTCCCCAAAAGAAGCTATATTCTCCGGATTCAGTGAAAATTCCGTCATCCGCGTCAATCGGCGTATAATTGACGCTTAAACTATTGATAATTCTACGAGAAGTAACGTCACCGTTGACGAGAAGCGGTGCGCCGCCAATCGGTCCGGACGTGCCCGCGGTCGCATTGCGCACCCGGTCCTCGCGGAACTCGAGTTTTTCAAGCCACGACCAACGGCTGTCGGCTGGACGATGGGCCCAGCTGGCTTCCGCTTCGATCACCCTCGTGCTGGTGCCGGTTTCGTCTTCGGCAACAAAGATGCTGCCCAATGCTCCCAAAGCACTGCCTTCACCGATCTGTTTCAAAACGGCCGAGGTGAAACCATAGCGTTCCGAAATATCGCCATCGCGATATTCTGCCCGCGATACCCAGCTCCAATCATCGGTGCGGAAGGTCGCACCAGCGGTGACGGCGACGAAATCTTCCGTCAAACTACCATCATTGCCGAGAAAACCGCCGGAAGCAACAGGCTGTTCGTCGTTAATCACATCGCTGCGGTCAAAACCCCCCAAGGTTTCGTTGCCATCGAGTGAGAAATCGATCGTCCACTTGTCATCCAGCGGTATCGACTGGGTTAGACCGTAAGCCGCAAAAGTGCGCGGGCCAAATTCGGTAATTTCCTGTTGATTGGCGCTGACCACGGCGCGGGCCCCATCCCACGGCGCGACATCGACACCGATACGCGCGGTGCGTGCATCGATATTTTCACCGTCAGCAATCTCATAGGTACCGACCAATTTGATATCGTTGGTGATCGCATAGCGAGCGGTCACGCTGTGACGGGCCGGGAAGTCGATGCTTTCATCCTGACCGCCCAATGCGAACTCGGTTTGTGCGTCCAGTTCCAACTTTCCGTCGAATAGTTTTTGTGTTGCGCCAAGGCGGGCGAGTGTAGAGCGATTGACGCTGCCGTCAGACAATCTGTCTTCCGCATGGACGACACCGGCGCGCAAGGCCGTATCATCGCTGCGATATTCAATCTCTGCTGTTCCCGAACGCCGGCGCGCATCGGTGGTCAGGAAATTCTCTTGATAGCCGCTGGCGGATAGCGAAAGTTTGTCGCTCAAGCGTACCCGCGTATCGATGCCGAATTTGCGTGTGCCGCTTTCTGCCGCGTTGAGCTGTCCCAGGCCAAAGCCAGCGGATTGCTGACGTACATAGGCAAGCACATCGAAATTCGAACCATGATGCTCAGCCTCGACGAGCCAGGCCACAGCGCTATCTGCTCCGCGCTGCTCACCATTTAGCACATCGGCGGTTTTGTCTTCGCTGTCGCTGGACGCCACTTCTGCACGGAATTCGGTTTTCAGATTAGGACGATAGCGAACATCCACTCCTAGAAGATCGCTTTTGACGCTTTCATTCTCATCGTGGATTGCCGTCGCGCCGATTTTGAACTTCTTGTCCTTGGACTCGTAAGTCAGCCGGCCGCCGGCATTGAGATCACGTCCACCCACGCCCAACACTTCATATTCGGCGATGATGAATTGTGGATCCAGACCGCTGCTGCGGCTCAAAATCGGTTCACGGAAACGCAAGGTGCCAGCGAGATAGTCGATATCATAATCGATATGACGGGTTAGTTCTTTGCGCTCAACAATCCGGTCAGAACGCAGACGGTCGCGGGTTTCCAGCGTAATTCGTTCGCTATTCGCGATTATGTCACGTGTGGAGAGAGCGTAGGGACCGGACAGGCCATTGCCCTGAATTTCCTCACGACGGAAACGATTGGCGGCATCCGCGCCAAAGGCTAGCGCACTGACCTGTTCGCTGCGATATTCGGCTTTCACGCCGTTAAAGGCACGCTGGTAGCGAGCCAGTTCCGGTTCGTTGATGCCGGTTTCATAGTCACCGAACAGCGCATAAAATTGCGGACGTTCGAGCTTGAGATACAGGCGGCGAACCGATGCGGCATCGTAGCGTTGCTCGGAACGGTCGGCATAAACCGTGTAATAGCGGCGCGGGTCAATCACCCCGGCAAAGCGGGTTTCATCTTCTTCCTTGTCCGTGTCATAGGCGAGTGTCATCAGCCATTTGCCGGTGACACGGCCTTTGGCGTAAAGGGCGACGCGGCCATCGAGATTGATATTGTCATCATCCTCCGTGAGGTCTTCCAGGCGCTCGTCAAGGGTGTTGAAGCCGACGGTACCTGCTGCAAAACCGACCACAGTCCATGGGCGATCGCCGGGATCAAGCCAGGTTTCGATACGCTGCTCACGCGTTACTTCGCCGTCGCGGAACGGGAAGGTGACGCTGACAGAGCCAGATGCGGTTGTCGGAGCGAGTTCGATATAGGCAATGCCCTCATCGCCCTCGACGCGCCACACCGGGGCACCGCGTTCGAGGCCGGAAAGCTGGTTCGCCTGTTGCGCATCCACCTCGATGGCGGGAGCATAGGGGGCAGGGACGCTGAAGTCGCCGGTTGCGCCATGATGGGCAGGGCGGCCGTCACGATCCGTCAGGCGCACGGCCAAAATGGGCCGGGTTACACCGTCTGCGATCAAAACAGATTTGTCTTTGAGCAATTCCGCGTTGAGCGGACTGGCCGAATAATGCACTTCGCGAGTCAATTCTTCGACCAGCGTGCCGTTTTTGTCCAAAACGCGTGCAACAAGGGTGTTCTTGCGGTTTCTGATGTCCAGACCGCGCCATATGCTGACCTGTACCGACCCATTCGCGCTTTTCTCTTTGCCTTCAAATGACAACGGATTGACCTTCTCTCCGTTCAGAGAGAGTTCCACGCGCTGGCCTTTGCCATGCTTTACCGCTGCCCGAAGTGACTTAACCCGGGGATTATAGCCGGTTTCAGGGAAAATAAACGCGATACCGGGTGCTTGCCCAGCCAGCCAGTTACGCTCAGCGCCGGCGGCCTTTGCATCCGAAGCAATGTCTGGTTTCTGATAGGCTTGGATGGTCTGAATTTCCCGTGCTGCCACTTTGTGAGCCCGGAAATCTGCGCGTTTCAGTGCGCCGCCACGGCCTTCGACAAAGCGTGATATATCACTGCCAGCGGCGCGGGTATTCTGCGCGCAGTTAATCGGGGCCATATCGGCAGGGAAGGTCGATGGATCGACCTGTACGACGTGCAAGCCGGGCCTGATTCCTTCAAAATGATAGCGACCGTCTTCATCGGTAACGGTATAGGTTCCATCCTGCAGCATGACCCGAATTCCGCCAATTCCTGCGGCTTTACGAGGATCTACACTGCATCCGCCGTCGGTAATACGGCCGATAATGGTGAATCTTTCGGAGATGCCGTCCCTTTCAATACGCACGGGCACACTGGCGACAAGGCTTTCGGCACCGCGATTATCGCGGGCTTGAGCGATGTTTATTGCATCTCCAGGCTGGGCATCCTGACGGACTTCAGCCAAATAAGTGAGTAATCCGCTGCCCGCGGGTGCGAGAGCGGGCACGGTGACAGAAAATTCCTGTCCGTTGGGCCGCACAATGGGCGTTACGAGAGATCCGTTATAGCGAACGGTATCGATGCGCAGGCGCATCGCGTTCGGCAGCTGGTCCTCGATCGTAATCGCACCGGTTGTGCGCACCGGATCGCTGTTCTGCACGGTCACCCGATACTGAATGGCATCACCCGGCACGGCAATCGCAGTGGATACCTCCTTGGTGATGGTTATCGGTACGCCGGGCCTGTCCAGCGGGACGTCCACCCGCACCGGTGCCGGATCCTCTAGCGTTATGATCCCGCCATAGGAGCCATCCACAATGGTGAAAGGCAGACCGTCCGTGCGCCGGAAGCCTGCGAGCTCCTCGGGCGTGGCCGCCGATGGCGCTGTATAGGGCGCTGGTGGCTCTATCAGCAGCCTATACTGGCCGGGACGGGCAAACGGGAAGCGATAGAAGCCTTCGGTGAAATCATACACATTGCCGCCGCTGTCGGTCACAGATCCGCCGGAAATCACTGTGCTGGGGAACACAGAAACGCCGTCGTCGCCGAAAACTTCCGCTGGCAGGCCCGTAGCGACGTTTATGAGCGTCACTCGTGTGCCATCGACAGGGGCACCATCGCCGCTGTCGAAAGTTTCACCAAAGGGATCGATCAAAATCCCGAGTTCGACTGTGCCAATGGCACTACCGCTGACCTCATCAATACCGACATTGAGCTGATCGCCAGGCTGCACGGACAGGACGCAATCGCCCTGAACCGGCGCAGGCGGTATCGCTGCGGTATTGATCATGCCAACGAAACGGCCGCTATTTACGTCAGTTTCCACGATATTGATCGTCTCACGGTCGCCAGAGGGCGTGGTGAGGACAATATCGAAACTGTCGATAGCGGCACTACTCAAATTCTTGTTTGGGGCAAGAACTGAGACAATTAATGGTTCTCCGGCGCGGATACTATCGGTTGTGGCGATAGCAGCCGGATCGGTATTGGTTCCGGCAAACACACCGCGAAGCTCTACGGGGACATTGCCGCCGGAGCCTCTGCAGATGGTGCCTGGAAGGCGAAGCTGTTCCGCACCTGGCGGATCATCAAAATGGTATAACGTGATCTCAGGCGGCACTGTTGGGGGTGCTACGACCTGAATGTCGACGCGATTGGACGGGGTTTGCAGGCGGCTACTGCCCACATCCCATTCGGCCTCCGCAACATTGGTTATGATTGGGAAGCTTTGGGCATGCGCAGGAATCATAGAGGCAGGCGCGATCATCGCTCCTGCAGCAAGTGCCAGACTGACTGGCTTAATGAGATTGGTTAACCAACGCATCCAAAAAAGGGGAAGCGGCGGCTTTCCGAAACTACCGGAAAGCCGCCGCATTCCTCAATTCCTAGTCAACCGTTGCCCGGAAGAGCAGCGTTTCGGTGACGCCTGCGGCGACATCGCCGAGATCACCGGTAATCACGCCGCCAGCTTCTGCGAGCGTGCCCGCATCAGCATTGGTACCCGTGCCATCACATGCCAGGGCAGAACGAACACCGTTCGCAGCCGGAATTGTGGCCGGGCCTGTTCCAGGCGCCGTTGCATAGAATGATAGGTCCAGAGCGGAGATATCATCCGAAATGCTAACGCTTGTGGCGGTTGCACTGCCAGTCGCGTTGGTCACGGCGATACAATATTCGATAACCGCACCCGGAATGGATTTCGGGTTGGTGCTACCGTTTACTGGATCCCAAAGCACCGAACTGGACTTCACTACGCTGACATTTGCAGCGGAAATGACGAAGTTATCGGTGTCGGATGCCGATGCATTGACGAATACGTTATCGATATTCGCTGCGTTGACCGTACCATCTTCGGTGTTGGTCGCGCTGACGGTGTAATCACCACCAAGGCTTCCGCCCGTAGCACCTTCTTTGATGTCTGCGGTCAGCGTGATACCTGCGGCATCGCCAGTGGCTAGTCCAAGAGGAATATTGCCCACAACATAGACGGTTGCATTGGCGTCTTCAGCCAGCTCGTCGATGAACGTCGCGGTGTCTTCCGCTGGCTGATAGCCAGGAGTTGCGCCGGATTCTACGAAAATCAGCAAGCCCGTGACATCAAAGTCATCGGTGCCACTAAATGGCGTTGCCGTGCCGGTGGTCTGCTGAGCAGCGCTCAGTTCAAAGTCAACCACATCGTTGGAATCGTTGGTAACCGTATAGGTCAGGAAAGCCGGGTTCGGCGCGCCTGCTGTTTGGCCTGGCGTAACCGATTGGGCCGCGCCATTGGCTTCCGAAACGGTCAGGTCTAGCTTACGGTCAACCGTGAACGTGTCAGAATCGGTTTCCGCCGTCTGAGATACGCCGCCAACCTGATAGTTTACGGTAACATTATTGGTAATCGCGTCGCCTGCGGTTGTTCCTGCAGCAAAAGCCGGGTTTGCACCCAGCATTGCGGCAGTAACAGCGCCAGTGGCAACGAGAAGTTTCAGTTTACTGGTCATTACTGATCTCCTGTTTCACTCAACTGTGGATCGCCTTCACCCCCGCGGCGATCCGATACGGTTTGCGGTCATTTTACTGTTCCGCGAAATACAAGTTTTCCTTCTGAACCCACTGAAAGGGCACGATTAAATTTCCACTTGATATGTGTAACGTCACTCATCAGGGCAGGGCGAACCTCCCCGTTTGCGCGCGTATATTTGAGGGCCGAAAGCGACCCCCAGCTTTTGCCTCCATCAATGGAGACAATTTCGGTGCCATCAGACGTTCCATTGAACGCGACCGCTTTGGGGAGCGGGTTGGTGACAGAGAAATCGGTTGCCGGCGTGCTGCCAACATTCTTATATTTGAGAACGAAGACGAGATTATCGCCCGGAATGACCGTTTTCGGCTCTTCCAGCATGACGGAAGTTTTTCCGTTCGGATTCTCGACCTTGCGTTCGACAAAAACGTCGCTCGTCAGTGCGACATTATTGGCAGCCAAAGCCATGCCAGGCGTGATGCCCGGGATTACTATCGCTGCAAATGCTACTAAGCGTTTGAAAAAATTGATTTTCATCATCATTCCTCAATCTATCGTTACTTGAAAGGTGATGGTTCGGGTCTGGCCTCCCGAGACCGTGCCGAGAGCAACCGCAATTGCGCTGCCGTCAAAAGAGCCGGCATCAAGGTCGGCATCGCTATCGGTCAGGCCTGCGCCTTCCAATGTGATGGTTTCTGCCGTGTAAGTGGTGTCTGCCGGGATATCGTCAGTGATATTCAGGTTGGTCAGACTGCCTGAGCCGGTAATGGTCGCTACCAATTGATAGGTAATGGTCGCACCCGGAACAGGCTGGTTCCCGCCAAACTGATCGACGACCGTGGCACTTTTAACCACGGCAACCTGCGCGGCCTGTATCAGAAAGAAACTGCTGGCTTCCCCATCCGCACCTGTGGAGCCAACAACGGCGTCTCCGCCACCATCTCCTTGTCCGGCGAAGCTGGTGCCAGGAGTGCCGCTGCCGGTAATTGCTGCAGCGGACAGCTCGACTTCCGCGCGCTGGCCATCAGTGGCCGTGACGGGAATGTCGGAAAGAATGAAGATATTGACGCTGGCATCCGGCGCCAGAACGGGATCATTAGAGCCGGGGGAGTATAATGTGTCGACGCCGACATCAAAAACACCGTTATCGTTCGTATCTATGTAGATAACCGCATTGCTGGTGTCGAAGTCATCGCCACCTTTGGCGGTATCTGCAGTCAATGCGAATGCTTCGTTGCCATTGCCGGTATTGGTGACCTGATAAGATGTCACCTGCTGTGCCGCACCGCTATCAGATGCAATATCGCCGGGATCACCGGAAGCAACCGTTACATCAAGCAGCTCATCAACGGTGATTGTTACGGTGTTGGAGTCAATAACCACCGGTCCGCTAGGGCCATCATAAGTTGCCTGCGCAGTATTGAGAATATCGGTTCCGGCAATTGTGCCAGCAGCCTGAGCTGTTGACGCACCGAATGCCATCGCAGAGCAGGCCGCAACCAAAGTCATGGCGGCACGCATGGCGAGTAGTCCAGAAGACCGTTTAGGGCCGGTCAAATTTGCTTTTGGTGCATAATTCATGGGTTAGATATGCACGAGAAAGGCAAATATTTCGTAAAGATGACGTCAGAAACTGGTTGACGGCACTATCAGAAAATATCCCTGAAATCAGCGGTTTATGAAGTTGTTAAGACGCATTTTTCGGGTTTTGCTTAACGCTCTGTTAACTGTAACAAGTAGTAACATGGGTACAATGGTGTAAAATGGGCACCCGCAAATTTTCGTGCGGCGGGCGTAACGGGCGAACTGGCCGCACTCGTCAAATCGACGTCAAAACAGTCAATCTATTCGCGACAATTTTCCAAGCAAATCAACGTCAGGCAAATTTTCTTTGAATCTTTGCAAGAGTGTTGTTGACAGTCAGGCAGAGCTCTTATACTTGCGCTTCTCCACTGCATATCCCGGCGAACATGCCGGTGCATAAGCGGGTGTAGCTCAGTTGGTTAGAGCGCCGGCCTGTCACGCCGGAGGTCGCGAGTTCAAGTCTCGTCACTCGCGCCATTGCCTCAATCGAGGCAATTGGCGGTTCAGGAACGGAATTTCCCGGTATTTATCCAAAGCAGCAAGGGTTTGATCGGGTATATCCAGATAATCCCCGCGGTCACGTAGATCGGCAACTGCAACCAGAAATTCAAATCGCTGATCCAGTCGATCAGGTTGACGATAATACCGCTCCAGATCAATATGAAGACCAGCATCAAGATTACCCCAACCGGTGCGCGCCAATTGGGGGCGTCCGGTGGATTATGGGGTGTATTTTTGTCTGGTTCTACCGTCATGACGTCATGCCAACTCTTTGAATTATTTCAGATTCTGTGACAATCATATCTAAAGTGACGTCATGGGACTGCATGGGGATATTCTCCGCTTCCTGGACAGACCATGCGAGCCCAATTCGGGTTGCATTGGGGTGCACCGCAAAGCTTCTGTCATAATGCCCCTTGCCTTGTCCGAGTCGTCCCATGGATCGGTCAAAGGCAATCATCGGTGTGATGATGAGATCAGGCGTTACGACTGGACAATCGGCTGCAGGCTCGGAGATATTCTGATATCCGGTTTCCAGCAATTCGATATTATCGACCTGGCGGAATTCCAATGGAGAATCGCCAATAACTGCGGGAAAAGCCAATGTTTTTCCGATTTCGGTACAATATTCGGCGAGTCTTGCGGTCGGTGCTTCTGACCCCATGGCGCTATAAAGTGCGACGACGTCGCTCTGCTCTATCAGCTTGGCTAAAGGAGAGGGCGGACGGCGGAAAGCCAGGCCCTTTGTTGCTGTATCCAATTGACTGTAAAAGGCATCACGCCGCCGTCGATACTCTTCACGTAATTTCTTCTTATTATCTGATAAGTTATTCAAAGATTGGTCTTTCTTGGAGAAAGGTGACGGGACCGCCAGGGTCGTTTGCCGGAAAATCCTCTGACGCCAATTACGTCAGGTGGGCGCCATATGCTTCGAACCCGACTTCCGAAAAGTCCGCAATCCGAGCAGGGACAGCTCCCTTGGATGTTATATCGCCTCAGGGATGTTCGCTTCTGGCTCGTGCCAGGCAGTACCCGTCGAAAGATATCTAGGGATTATTACCGGTTTGCTCAAGGCTGTTTGCAAAGGCTTCTGCGCGATCGGCCAGTTTTTCAAGCGCTAGCAATATCCGTTCATCCTCGGCATCGTTGGTTTTTTGCGGTTTAGTGGCTGGTGGAATGGCGGCCTGCGGTGCCGGGCTATTGCCCCGCACAGCTTTGGTGCCATGCAGCTCATCGGCGAGCAAAAGCGATGTAAACAGCAACATTCGGCTTTCCGTCAATCCGGCAGGATCGCCGGCTTCGCCTGCTTTTGCGTCAACCATGGCACCCAATTTGCCAAGATGTTCTTCCTCACCATCCTGACAGGTGACCATGAACGATCGTCCGCCAATTTCCAGCTTTACCTGTGCCATATTAGCGCTCCTGTCGGGCGATCAGCCCGTCAATCGTATGAATAGCTTGTTTCATTTCTTCTTTCAGGGCCGCGTGGCGCTTTTCCAGCGCTGCATCAGGCTGATGGTTAGTCGCGGTTTCTTTGGCCGTTTCTATGCGGCTGAGCGCTCGTTCTATTCGGCCGATCGCTAGGATCACTCGTTCGTTTTCCATGACTTGGTTCCGACATATAAGTTCTTGTGTTTCATTGGTAACAATCAATAGCCGCTGCGTAAACAACAGATCGGTGAAGCGCAGCCTTGACGATATGAGCGCAGGCCAGCAAAGGGTGTGTCAAATTGGCGAATCGGTAGATTTCCGAAGTCCACCGTTGTCATAAATTGATCACTGCTGGGGGATCCGAATATATTATGACCGTTTCCGATAATATAACTGAAAAAACCATGGCAAATGCCATTCGTGCGCTATCCATGGATGCGGTCCAAGCCGCTAATAGTGGGCATCCGGGGATGCCCATGGGTATGGCGGATGTCGCGACCGTGTTGTTCAGCGATTTTCTGAAATTTGACCCGAAAGCGCCAAAATGGGCGGATCGTGACCGGTTTGTCCTGTCTGCCGGCCATGGGTCTATGTTGATATATTCCTTACTCCACCTGACCGGTTATGAGCGGCCAACGCTTCAGGATATCAAGGATTTCAGGCAATTATCATCGCCTTGTGCTGGCCATCCTGAGAATTTCAAACTGGCAGGCGTGGAAGCGACAACCGGACCGTTGGGGCAGGGATTTGCCATGGCGGTCGGTATGGCAATTGCCGAGCGGCACTTGAATGCGCATTTTGACGATGACCTGGTGGATCATAAAACCTGGGTTATTGCCGGTGATGGCTGCCTTATGGAGGCCATCAACCATGAAGCCGTCGGTTTAGCTGGTCATCTCGGCCTGGGCCGCCTGAACGTCTTGTGGGACGATAATGGTATCACCATTGATGGCGGTACGGAATTGTCCACCAGCGAGGATATTCCGGCGCGTTACCGGGCTTCTGGTTGGCATGTCGTGTCCTGTGACGGTCATGATTTTGACGATATCCGCAAAGCGCTGAAAGAAGCGGAAGCGGATCCGCGGCCTTCGCTCATCGCCTGCAAAACCGTGATTGGTTATGGAGCGCCTACAAAGCAGGGCACTTCCGCAACCCATGGCGCACCGCTTGGTAAAGAGGAAATCACCGGAACCCGTGCAGCGCTGGGATGGGATCACGAACCTTTCGTCGTTCCAGATGATGTGCGGGCAGCATGGTCGGCATTGGGTCAAAAGGGTGCAGCAGCGCATGCGGCCTGGAATGCCCGGCTTTCTGGCCATGGCGATAAAGCGGAATTTGAACGCCGTATGGCAGGCGCCTTGCCGGATGACAGCGCTATGCAGGACTATCTTGATGGTCTGGCGCAGGATCCACCCAAAGTTGCAACCCGAAAGGCTTCTGAAATGGCGCTGGGCGCCATTACGGCGGCTTTGCCGGAGATGGTTGGTGGTAGCGCCGATCTCACAGGTTCAAACAATACCAAAACATCGTCCACTAAGCCTTTGACAAAAGATGATTATTCTGGGCGGTATATCTATTACGGCATCCGTGAATTTGGCATGGCCGCAGCGATGAACGGCATGGCGTTGCATGGCGGTATCATACCCTATGGCGGCACATTTCTGGTCTTTACCGACTATTGTCGCGGTGCGATGCGGCTTTCCGCCATTCAGAACACCCGCGCGATCTATGTCATGACCCATGACAGCATCGGTTTGGGCGAAGATGGGCCAACCCACCAGCCGATTGAGCATTTGCAGAGCCTGCGGGCCATGCCGAACATGCAAGTCTTCCGCCCTGCTGATGCGATTGAGACGGCAGAATGCTGGGCTTTGGCGATCAAGCGGTCAGAAGGGCCTTCGACATTGGCTTTGACCCGTCAGGGCCTGCCGCCGTTACGCCATGACGTCAGCGTAAATCATTGTGAAAAAGGCGGTTATTCTATTAAGTCCGCCGAAAACGCAAAACGCGTTGTCCTGGTTGCCACGGGTTCTGAAGTGTCCCTGGCAATGGATGTGGCAACCCAATTGGAAGCAAATGGGGTCGGTGCCGAGGTGGTATCCATGCCTTGTACTGAATTGTTCGACGCACAGTCCGATGGTTACAAGACTGAGCTGCTTGGCGGTGATGACGTTTTGAGGGTTTCCATTGAAGCCGGTACAACATTTGGCTGGGAGCGGTATACCGGGTTGAATGGCCTGTGCTTCGGCATAGATAGTTTCGGAGCCTCGGCACCGATTAACGATCTGTTCGAACATTTTGGTCTCACCGCAGACGCGATTACACCGCAAATAATGACAAAACTGGGCTGAAAACAGCTAGAAAATCGAATTCAAAGGAGCAACATTTATGACAAAAGTAGCAATTAACGGATTTGGCCGTATCGGCCGTTTGGTGGCTCGGGCGATTCTTGAGCGTCCAGATTGCGGGCTGGAGCTGGTTGCTATTAACGACCTTGCTGATGCTGAGGCAAATGCGCTGCTTTTCGGTTATGACAGCGTCCATGGCCGTTTTCCGGGCGAAGTTACTGCCGATGGCGACAGTATCTCGGTCAATGGCAAGAAAATCGCTGTAACATCAGAACGTAACCCCGGCGATTTGCCCCATGGTGAAATGGGCATTGATATCGTTTTGGAATGCACTGGCTTCTTCCAATCGGTTGAAGCGGCGCAGCCTCATATTGATGCAGGCGCGAAACGCGTTTTGATCTCTGCACCGGCAAAGGGTGACTTGAAAACAGTCGTCTATGGGGTCAACCATGACGTATTGACGTCAGCGGATGTCATTGTTTCTAATGCATCTTGTACGACAAACTGCCTCGCACCCGTTGCTAAGGTGCTCAACGACGCGGTTGGTATCGAACGCGGTTTCATGACCACGATTCACAGCTACACCAATGACCAGCGTATGCTGGATCAGATGCACAGCGATATGCGTCGTGCCCGCGCTGGTGCGGTCAACATGATCCCGACCACCACAGGCGCTGCCCGGGCTGTCGGCTTGGTACTGCCAGAGCTAAATGGCAAGCTGGACGGTTCTTCGGTTCGCGTGCCGACACCGAATGTGAGCCTGGTAGATCTGGTCTTCACGCCTAATCGCGACACCAGCGTCGAGGAGATTAACGGTGCGCTGAAAGCCGCGGCAGACGGACCTATGAACGGCGTTCTGGTGTTTGAAGACAAGCCGCTTGTTTCCAGCGATTTCAATCATCAGCCAGCGAGTTCGTCGGTGGACAGTCTGGAAACCACGGTCATGGACGGCAAACTGGTCCGCGTGGTCAGCTGGTATGACAATGAATGGGGTTTCTCCAACCGGATGATCGACACTGCCGGCGTCATGGCGGGTTTGCTCTAAACAGAGAGGTTTTGAGCAATGGCTGACAACAATTTTAAAACGCTGGATGATCTTGGTGATGTGACAGGAAAGCCCGGGCTTGTCCGGGTGGACCTGAATGTCCCGATGGCAGATGGCAAGGTTACCGATGATACGCGGCTGAAGGCAGTTGTCCCGACAGTCACGGAATTGGCGGATCGCGGTGCCAAAATATTGTTGCTGGCTCATTTCGGACGACCGAAGGGTCAGGCGGACATGAAATATTCGCTGGAACCTGTAGTCGCACCTCTGGCCAAGGTTTTGGGCCGCGATGTCGGCTTCATGCAGATGCCCGACCGGGATACGATCGATGCACTGCCAAATGGCAGCATTGTGGTGGTCGAAAATAGCCGTTTCGCGCCGGGTGAAGAGAAAAACGATCCGGGCATGGCCAAGGCGATTGCATCCTTTGGCGAATTCTATGTCAATGACGCGTTCTCCGCTGCCCATCGGGCGCACGTGACGACAGCAGGCTTGGCGGAACATTTGCCCGCTTATGCAGGGCGTTCCATGGAGCGGGAGCTCAGCGCCCTGAACAAGGCGCTCGGTGATCCAGAGCATCCTGTGGTCGCCGTGGTAGGTGGCGCGAAAGTTTCCAGTAAACTCGACGTGTTGCGGCAGATGGTAGAGAAGGTGGATCATCTGATCATCGGCGGCGGCATGGCCAACACCTTCCTGGCGGCGCGCGGCGTCGATGTTGGCAAATCTTTATGTGAGCATGATCTGACCGATACAGCCAATGCGATCCTGGAGGCGGCGGATAAAGCCGATTGTACCGTGCATCTGCCCTATGATGTCGTGGTTGCGAAGGAATTTGCACCCAATCCGCCAACCCGCACCGTCAATGTGCACGAGGTTGCGGAAGATGAAATGATCCTCGATGTTGGTCCCGCGGCGGTTGAAGCCCTGTCCGATGTCCTGAAAACCTGCAAAACCCTGGTCTGGAACGGTCCGATGGGGGCGTTCGAGACACCGCCCTTTGATATGGCAACGGTTGCTTTGGCCAGAACGGCGGCGGCACTGACTAAAGAAGGCTCTTTGCTATCGGTAGCAGGCGGCGGTGATACGGTTGCCGCGCTCAATCATGCCGGTGTCGCGGAAGATTTCAGCTTTATATCCACCGCTGGCGGCGCTTTTCTCGAATGGATGGAAGGCAAGGAACTGCCGGGTGTAAAGGCTCTTCAGCGATGAATATTCGGTCTGCAGAAGACAAGGACAGGCCGATAATCGCCGAAATCCATGCGCGCAGCTGGCAGGAAAATTATCGCGACTATCTGTCTGCTGACCTGCTGGATAAGCAGCTGCCTGAATTGATGGCCGAACGCTGGAGAAATGCGGAGATTGGCGCGCACGACATTGTGCTGGTAGCCGAAGATGATCAGATCCAGGGCTTTGTTGCGGCTTGGGATGACGAGATGGTCTATCTCGATAATCTCCACGTGCGCAGTGACTGTCGGTCCAAGGGCATTGGCCGCAAATTGCTTGCTGCAGCCGCTCGTACGGCCAAGGAAAATGGTCGAAAATCAATCTGGCTGCATGTTGTCGTCGGAAATGATCGCGCGAGAAACCTGTATACCCGGCTTGGCGGCATAGCTGACGGGGTTGAAGATAAAGATCTTTATGGGGCCACGGTCCCCAATGAACGTATCATATGGCGGGATATCGATATTCTTGCCGAGCAATCTAACTAAACGAGGACGAATTTCATGCATGATCCGAAGATGATGGACAAAATCGAAAATGGCGCAGGCTTCATTGCCGCCTTGGACCAAAGCGGTGGTTCTACGCCAAAGGCACTCCGGGGCTATGGTGTCGAAGAGGATGCCTATTCGAATGATGACGAGATGTTCGCCCTGATCCACGGCATGCGCAGCCGCATCGTGACCGCACCGAGCTTTGGCAGCGGAAAGGTCATCGGCGCGATCCTGTTCGAAAAAACGATGGATGGTGATGCAAACGGAAAGCCTGTGCCGACCTTGCTTTGGGAACGGGGTGTTGTGCCCTTCCTGAAAGTGGATAAGGGGCTGGAAGACGAAGCTGACGGTGTGCAGATGATGAAGCCGATGCCGGAACTCGGCGCGTTGTTGGAGCGCGCCAAGGCAAAAGGCGTTTTCGGCACCAAAATGCGCTCGGTTATCAATCTGGCATCTCCCACCGGCATTGCGGCGATTGTAAAGCAGCAGTTTGACGTTGCCGGTCAAATTCTGGATCATGGCCTGATGCCGATGATCGAACCAGAAGTGAACATCAAGAGCGCCGAGCGGGCAGAGTGCGACGCCATTTTGCTCACGGAGATCACAAAGCAGCTCGATGCGCTGCCAGCAGATCGCAAAGTCATGCTGAAATTGTCGATCCCGACGGAAGCGAATCTCTATGCACCATTGGTGGATCATCCTCGTGTCGCCCGTGTTGTGGCTCTTTCAGGAGGCTTCTCCCGCGATGAGGCTTGCAGCGAACTCGCCAAGAACCGCGGTATGATTGCCAGTTTCTCACGTGCGCTATTGCAGGATCTGCGGCACCCAATGACCGATGCAGAATTTGATGCTTCGCTTGGTGGTGCCATTGACCAGATTCACAAGGCGTCCACGGTTAAGGCATAAGGAACAAGGCGTTTGGCGAAGTCCGATCCCAATTGGTC
This sequence comes from Sphingorhabdus sp. Alg231-15, assembly GCF_900149705.1. Taxonomy (NCBI): domain Bacteria; kingdom Pseudomonadati; phylum Pseudomonadota; class Alphaproteobacteria; order Sphingomonadales; family Sphingorhabdaceae; genus Sphingorhabdus; species Sphingorhabdus sp. Alg231-15. Next base: position 317,376 of record NZ_LT703001.1, read on the forward strand.
AGATGTGGATGATTATATCGTCCGACATCTGATCGGTGAGGACCCGGCGCTGGATGCTTGTTTGGCCGCCAATGACAAAGCCGGTCTTCCGGCAATTGATGTCTCACCTGCGCAAGGACGCATGCTCGAGCTGCTGGCACGCAGTATCGGTGCACGGCATATATTGGAAATAGGGACGCTGGGTGGCTATTCGGCCATTTGGTTGGCGCGTGCGCTTTCAGACGATGGCCGTCTTGTCTCGTTGGAACTGGAACCGCAATATGCGGCGATAGCGCGTTCCAATCTGGAAAGAGCTGGGCAGAGCGGCAAAGTCGATATCATCGTCGGAGAAGCCGTAAGCTCGCTATCTGCAATGAAAGAAAGTCAGGCTCCGCTGTTCGACTTTGTTTTCATCGATGCCGACAAGGAGAATTATGCGGCTTATCTCGACCATGCTATCCGCTTGTCTCGGTCAGGCGCTATGCTCGTGTTCGACAATGTCGTGCGAGATGGGGGCGTGATCGATCCGGACAGCGATGACCCTAAAGTACCTGGAACACGGGCGCTTTATGAGGCCTTGCAAAATCATTCCAAGGTTGATGCAACCGCTATACAGACCGTGGGCAGCAAGAATTGGGATGGGTTCCTTCTTGCCGTCGTGCGTGCATGACGTTTAAGAGGCCGCGATAATGACGATACCTTCTTGCCAACTCTATCTGATTTCGCCGCTTGATGTAGGCGGTGATTTTCCTGGGCAATTGCAATCTGCCCTGGATGCCGGCCCCGTGGCCGCCTTCCAATTTCGCGTAAAGGATATTGATCCAGATGAGGCCGCGAAATTGGCCGAGCCTCTAAAAGCGATCTGCGATGCGCATGATGTCGCCTTTATCGTGAACGACAATGTCGCGCTTGCCAAACGCCTGTCGACTGACGGTGTACATCTGGGGCAGGGCGATGATGACCTAAAGGACGCACGTGCGGAATTGGGGGATCAGGCGCAGATTGGTATCACCTGCCATGACAGCCGCCATCTGGCCATGGAAGCCGGCGAGGGCGGTGCGAATTATGTGGCTTTCGGTGCCTTTTTCCCAACGCAGACGAAGGAAACGCATTACCGACCCGATGCGGACCTGCTGCAATGGTGGTCGGCGGTCATGGAAATTCCCTGCGTTGCGATTGGTGGCATCACGCCAGATAATTGCAAACCGTTGGTGGAAGCCGGTGCCGATTTTCTGGCGGTTAGCGGATCGGTATGGAAGGATCCAAAGGGTCCTGCCCATGCGGTATCGCGATTCACGGAGATTTTATCGGTCGATTGACGGCTTCAGGACGAGCTTTTGGTCACCCCGATGGTCGAACGGACATATTGAGCCATAAACCGGTCAATGGAAGGGGCCGCGAAGTTTGGCAATTGTTCCAATTCCCTGACATAGCCGGGTAGGGGGATGATAGATCGAATTTTCCCTTCGGCGATAGAATATCCGAACAACCCCGCTGCGGTCACTTCACTTTGAAAGCTTTCCGGCAGGCTTGGTTCTTTTTTCGGTTCAAGAATATCTGTTTCGCTCATGTCTGTTAGTTACACTGATGTCAGTGCAAAATATTGTATGAAAAAGACAACAGCCGAATATTGATACTCTTTACGCGCTTCGGACATCCAGACCCGTCCGATTCAGCGATGGGGTTTAACCGTCCACGAGGAAAAGACCCTTGCGCCCCTTCAAAAAATTACGGACGAAACTCTCCTCTGACGGTATGCCGAAATGCGGCATACATCGTTCTATATCACTCAAAAAACCCACTGAATGAGTGGCTTCTGGCACTGGCGCAGGAGTAATCTTCCCGCTGAAAAGGCCAGCAGCAGGCGCAGTGTTTTCTTCAGGCGACACCAGATCCGGGATATCTTCCATTAAATTTGGGGTAAATTGCGCATAGGGAAATGTATTGTATGAAATCGCCATATCGGCCAGCGCTGTGCTTGCCTATCTGCGCCCATCGCTATAGAGGGCCGCAACACAAGATTTCCGAAAGCGAGATGTTTCATGAAAATCAGCGGCGTAGATATCCGTCCCGGCAACATATTGGATTATGAAAACGGCCTCTGGAAGGTGGCGAAGATTCAGCATACCCAGCCTGGCAAAGGCGGCGCCTATATGCAGGTGGAGATGAAGAATCTGGTTGATGGTCGCAAAACAAATGTGCGGTTCCGCAGCGCTGATACGGTTGAGAAAGTCCGTCTCGATACCAAGGAGTTTCAATATCTGTTTGCCGATGGCGATATGCTGACCTTCATGGATAAGGAAAATTACGAGCAGATCACATTGCCGAGCGACTTGCTGGGTGACGCAGCCGAGTTTTTGCAGGACGGCATGGATGTGATGCTTGAGCTATACGAAGAGAAACCGATTTCAGTGCAGCTGCCTGATCAGATTGAAGCAGAAATTGTTGAAGCCGACGCCGTTGTTAAGGGCCAGACAGCTTCGTCTAGCTACAAGCCAGCGGTTCTCGATAACGGTGTGCGCGTCATGGTGCCGCCCTTTATCTCTGCCGGTACGCGGATCATTGTCGATGTCTATGCCCGCGAATACGTCGGTAAGGCGTAGTTAGTATAGATTGATGCCGTTAGTGGTTAGCTTGTCGAACCACATTTACTGGACGAATGCCGTCCTGTGACAGGCTCAGGGCTGATGGTTCTGGACCTAAACCTGTTGAACTTGGAAATTTAAATGCCAGCACATTCCGCCCTTATTACCGTTATGGAACGCGCCGCTCGCAAGGCGGGGTCCCGTCTGCGCCGGGACTTTGGCGAGGTTGAACATCTTCAGGTGTCGAAAAAGGGACCGGCAGATTTTGTGTCCAAGGCGGACATGCGCTCAGAACGGACCCTTTATGATGAACTGATGAAAGTTCGTCCGGGTTGGGGCTTCGTGCTGGAAGAAGGCGGTATGATCGAGGGCGAGGAAGGCAAGCCGCGCTGGATTGTCGACCCGTTGGACGGAACTACCAATTTTCTCCACGGCATTCCACATTTTGCGATATCCATTGCTGTGCAAGAACGAGCCTATGACGGTCAAGGCTGGGGCAAGATTACCAGCGGTTTGATTTACGAGCCGGTTTCTGACCAGACATGGTGGGCGGAGATGGACAAGGGCGCTTATCTTGGTGACAAAAGACTGCGGGTATCTGCGCGTCGGGATTTGTCCGAAGCCGTGATCGCTACCGGTATCCCGTTCAAAGGCCATGGCGATTTGGCAGAGTGGTCACGGATATTCGGTTCGATTGCGCCGCAAGTGGCAGGTATTCGTCGGAACGGGGCGGCATCGCTCGACCTCGCTTGGCTCGCGGCTGGTCGCTATGACGGTTTCTGGGAAGCAGATCTTCAGGTTTGGGACGTTGCGGCGGGGATATTGATGGTCCGTGAAGCCGGCGGTTTCGTCAGCGATTATACCGGCGGCGATCAGCCGATCGGACAGCGCGAAATATTGGCCGCGAACGAGGCATTGCACAGCAAGTTGCACAAAATTCTGGCGAGGTCACTGCTATAGCGTTGTAAACAGCGATAGATAGGACCAATTCGAGCCATTTGGCCCTTGCAGCTTGGCGAGCCTGTCCCTAAAAGCGGCCCTGAAATTTAGCGAAACGAGTCTTTTGTGGTCGATCTTTCCGAATACGCGCCAATACTGCTTTTTCTGGCAGTGGCTCTTGGCCTCTCTGCCCTGTTTGTCTTTCTGCCCATGGGCGTATCGCGATTGACGGGAACGCACAGTCCGGACCCTGAAAAATTGTCCGAATATGAATGTGGTTTTCCTGCTTTTGAAGATTCGCGCAGTCAGTTTGATGTGCGCTTTTATCTGGTCGCCATCCTGTTCATTATTTTTGACCTGGAGGCAGCATTCCTGTTTCCCTGGGCTGTATCGCTCGGTCAGATCGGCTGGATCGGATGGTCGTCGATGATGGTCTTTCTCTTCATCCTGACGGTCGGATTTATCTACGAATGGAAAATGGGAGCGCTCGATTGGGAGTAGAAACTGGCAGCAACGTTATTCTGAATGCTGATGGTACGCCAATGGCCCCAAATACGCAGCCAGATGAGGCGTTTTTTAAAGACCTGAATTCAGAGGTGAATGACAAGGGCTTTCTTGTCACGTCGACCGAAGACCTGTTCCAGTGGGCGCGTACGGGCTCGCTCTGGTGGATGACTTTCGGTCTGGCTTGTTGTGCGGTGGAGATGATCCACGTCAACATGCCACGCTATGATATGGAGCGTTTCGGCGCTGCACCGCGCGCCAGTCCGCGCCAGTCGGATGTGATGATTGTCGCCGGTACGCTGTGCAACAAGATGGCACCCGCTCTGCGCAAGGTTTACGATCAGATGTCAGAACCGAAATATGTCATTTCCATGGGCAGCTGTGCCAATGGCGGCGGCTATTATCATTACAGTTATTCGGTTGTGCGCGGCTGTGACCGGATCGTTCCGGTTGATATCTATGTGCCGGGATGTCCGCCCACGGCCGAAGCCCTGCTTTACGGTGTGATGCAGTTGCAGCGGAAGATCCGCCGCATCGGGACGTTAGAGCGTTAATATGGCAAACGGGGCTCCAACCATGTCCAGCAACGAAGGCGTTGCTGCCACTCTTGCCAAATCCTTGGGCGCGGCTGTCCTCGATACGGTCGAGGCCAATGATGAGATCAGCTTCACCGTTGATCGCAAGAAATTGCCCGCTGTGATGGAAAAGTTGCGGAGCGAGCATGAATATCAGCAACTGGTTGAGATTGCCGGTGTTGACTATCCGGATCGGTCCGAGCGGTTCGAGGTCTGCTATCACCTGCTCAGCCTGACCAAAAATCATCGCATTCGTGTAAAGGTGACAACCGACGAAGACATGCCAGTGCCCACCGTGACCCATATTTGGGAAGTGGCGGGCTGGCTTGAACGCGAGGTTTTCGATCTTTACGGTGTATTGTTCGACGGCAATGCGGATCTCCGGCGCATCCTGACCGACTATGGTTTTCAGGGCCATCCGTTCCGCAAGGATTTCCCGCTCACGGGCTATGTTGAAATGCGCTATTCCGAGGAAGCCAAGCGCGTGGTCTACGAACCGGTTAAACTGGCGCAGGATTTCCGCAGCTTCGACTTCATGTCCCCCTGGGAAGGCGCGGACTATATCCTGCCCGGTGACGAAAAAAGCGATGAAAAGTCGGAAGATGGTGATGATAAGGGAGCCAAGAAATAATGGCTGATTATCTCGACGAAATGGATGGAATTGCAGACGCGGCCGATCCTACGGTTGGTGATCTGGAGATCCAGAATTACACGATCAACTTCGGTCCTCAGCATCCTGCGGCACACGGCGTTTTGCGGTTGGTGATGGAGCTGGACGGAGAGATTGTCGAACGGCTTGATCCCCATGTTGGCTTGCTCCACCGCGGCACCGAAAAGCTGATTGAACATAAAACCTATTTACAGGCTTTGCCCTATTTTGACCGGCTGGATTATTGTTCGCCGCTTGCGATGGAGCATAGCTATGTTCTGGCAATTGAAAAACTGCTCGACCTCGAAGTGCCTTTGCGCGGTCAATATCTGCGGGTGTTGTTCGCGGAACTGACCCGGATATGCAACCACATGCTCAACATTGGCGCCCACGTCATGGATGTCGGCGCGATGACGCCGAACATTTGGGTATTCGAGATTCGCGAGCAATGTCTGGCCTTCTTTGAACGCGCCAGCGGCGCACGGATGCACAGTGCCTGGTTCCGGCCCGGCGGCGTGCATCAGGATGTACCACTAAAACTGCTCACCGACATGGCGGATTGGCTGGACGAATTTCCATCCTTTTTCGAAGATGCAATGAGCCTTGTCATCGACAACCGCATTTTCAAACAGCGCAATGTTGATATTGCAACCGTTTCCAAGGAAGATGCTGTGCGTTGGGGCTTTTCCGGCCCGATGATCCGCGGCAGCGGCATTGCCTGGGACCTCCGCAAGTCACAGCCTTATGATGTCTATGACCGCATGGAATTTGACGTGCCCGTCGGTACGCGCGGCGATTGTTATGATCGTTTCATGGTCCGGGTTGAAGAAGTGCGCCAGTCCGTACGGATCATGCGCCAATGCCTGAATGAAATGCCGGACGGCCCAGTTGCCAGTACTGACCGTAAAGTCGTCCCGCCCAAACGCGGCGAGATGAAACAGTCGATGGAAGCGCTGATCCATCACTTCAAGCTCTACACCGAAGGCTTCCACGTGCCCGCTGGCGAAGTCTATGTCGCCACCGAAAGTCCCAAAGGCGAATTTGGCGTTTATCTCGTCAGCGATGGCAGCAACAAGCCTTATCGCTGCAAGATCCGCCCGACCGCTTTCTCGCATTTACAGGCGATGGATTTCATGTCCAAAGGCCATATGCTCGCAGATGCCACCGCCATATTGGGCGCGATGGATATTGTATTCGGGGAATGTGACCGGTGATCGGACGCGAGATCATCATTTTTATTGTGGCGTTCGCTGGCTTTGCGTCACTTGTGGCGGCCTATCTTGCGGCATTTCATGGGGAAGTCAGTCTCAAGGAAACGCTGTCGACTGCCTTCGCTGCGGTTGTCGGGCTTTATGCCGGGCGGTTTCTCGAACGGAGACTGCGCTATGGCTGATGCTCCTGACACATCGAAAAGATGGCGGCTCGGTGGCGGGGCAACGGTCTTTGTGATCGTCGCGATCATGCTGCTGTGGGAATTGTGGCAGCCGGCAAATATGCTGTGGAACATCATCTTATTGACCATGACGGTGGGTCTAATCGCCGCAGGGTTCTGGTTGAATATCTATTTCTCAAAGCATTGGGACGAAATCGGGGAAGCGCGTTTTGATACGCGAAACAAAAGTGATGTAGATGGCTGAAGCTCCAAATATACCTGATGAACTTGAAGTCCGCGCCAAATGGGGCGATTTCAAATTCACACCAGCAATTGAAAAACTCGCCAAATGGCAGATTGCGAAATATCCGGAAGGTCGCCAGAAATCGGCGGTTATGGCCTTGCTGGACCTCGCCCAGCGCCAAGTCGGCGCGGATACCGAGACACAGGGCTGGTTGCCGGTTCCAGTGATTGAATATGTCGCGGCCTATTTGGACATGCCCTATATGCGGGCTTATGAAGTTGCGACCTTCTACACCATGTACAATCTTGCGCCGGTTGGTCGTTTCCACGTGCAGGTTTGCGGAACAACGCCGTGTATGCTGCGCGGAAGCGATGACGTTATGGCGGCCTGCAAGAATAAAGGCATGGCCAAGGGCAAGACCACACCGGATGGCCTGTTCACGCTGACCGAAGTCGAGTGCATGGGCAATTGCTCCAACGCACCGATGGTCCAGATTAATGACGATAATTACGAAGATCTCGATTACGACATCATGACGCGTATTCTGGAAGATCTCGCTGACGGCAAAGAGATTTCTGTCGGTTCGCAAATTGGACGCAAGACCAGCGAACCCAAAGGCGGACCGGTTGTGTTGAAAGAGATGGTGAAGGCCAATCATGACTATCGGAAGGAGTGGTAAGATGCTGCTCGACGGATATGCAGGATGGGTTGCGCTGGCGGTTGTCGCGATTGCGGTTGCGGGTGGTCTTTGGGGCCGCAGGAGTAAGAAATAATGGCTTTTGACTTTCTCCAGGACAAAGACCGTATCTTTACCAATGTCTATGGCTTTCAGTCATGGGACCTGAAGGCTGCTCAAAAGCGTGGTGACTGGGACAATACCGCCGATATTATCAAGCGCGGTAATGACAAGATTATCAACGAGATGAAGGAAAGCGGCCTGCGTGGTCGTGGCGGCGCCGGTTTTCCCACCGGCCTGAAATGGTCCTTCATGCCGAAAGAGTCGCCCGATGGGCGTCCGAGCTTTCTGGTCATCAATGCCGATGAATCCGAACCCGGCAGCTGCAAAGACCGCGAAATCCTGCGCAATGATCCGCACAAGCTGATCGAAGGCGCGCTGATTGCCGGTTTCGCGATGCGTGCGCGGGCGGCCTATATTTACATTCGCGGCGAATATATCATGGAAGCCAAAGTCATGGAGGCGGCCGTCAAGGAAGCCTATGACGCTGGTCTAATCGGCAAAAATGCTTCCAAATCCGGCTATGATTTCGATGTCTTCGTTCACCGCGGCGCGGGCGCTTATATTTGCGGCGAAGAAACCGCGATGATCGAAAGTCTCGAAGGCAAAAAAGGCCAGCCGCGTCTGAAGCCACCATTTCCTGCTGGTGCTGGCCTCTATGGTTGTCCGACAACGGTCAATAATGTGGAATCCATTGCTGTGGTGCCAACGATCCTTCGACGCGGGGCCAGTTGGTTCGCGAGCTTCGGGCGGGAGAATAACCACGGCACGAAACTGTTTCAGGTTTCAGGCCATGTTGAAAAACCGGCTGTATTCGAAGAAGCTATGTCGATCCCGTTCAAGGACATGATCGAAAAACATTGCGGCGGGATTACCGGCGGGTGGGATAATCTGCTCGCAGTTATTCCGGGCGGTTCTTCTGTTCCGCTGGTGCCTGCCGAGCAGATCATGGATGCTCCAATGGACTTTGACGGTTTGAGCGCGCTCAAATCCGGCCTTGGTACAGCAGCCGTGATCGTGATGGACAAGAGCACTGATATTGTACGGGCAATTTCACGGCTCAGCTATTTCTATAAACATGAAAGCTGCGGTCAATGCACGCCGTGCCGTGAGGGCACTGGCTGGATGTGGCGCGTTATGGAACGGCTGCGCGACGGTGATGCGACGATTGAAGAAATCGATACGCTGCATGAAGTTACCAAACAGGTCGAAGGCCATACGATATGCGCGCTCGGCGATGCAGCGGCTTGGCCTATCCAGGGCCTCATCCGCCATTTCCGGCCAGAGCTGGAGCGGCGTATTCGTGAAAATTCCGGTGCAGAACCGGTTATGGAGGCGGCGGAGTGAAGTATCTCGTTCAACTATTCGGTGCAATGATTGTCGCCACTTTGATGTGGCCCAGCGTGTCAATCGCCCAGGCTGATATTGCAGTGGATACTGCCAGCATCCAAAAGCGTATGGGTGGTTTTGACGATCCGTTTTTTCAGAATTCTTCGAGGGCTGGAATAAATGTCATGTCTCTCTGTTGGGCAAAAAAACGCCCCGCACAAGCAAAGGAAGCGTTGTCCCACCTTTATATGGGTAATGGTCAGACCAGGTCGCTGAAAAAATTTTTCAAGCTGTTTCGATATGATTCCAGTTGTATGCTGTCGAAGAACATTGGATTGAATACTCCATCGGCCACGGTTATCGGGGGTATGGCTGAATATTTCGTGCTGCTGCAACATGGTTCTGAAGCAATGGACACCTTGGGAAACATGGCCGAAGCCGATTGGCAAAATATTTTCATGCGGCCGCGGAATGGAAGTGAAACATTTGGTAAATGTGTTGTGCAAGCGGATCGGATGAAAGTTTTTGGTCTCATAAATACAGTGCCGGATACCCAGCCCGAAAGTGCGGCGTTCAAGGCTCTGACACCTTTACTGGGCCAGTGTTTGGCCGAGGGTGACACAATATCGTTCAACAAAAACGCATTGCGTGCAAATCTTGCATTTTCTCTGTATCGCGCTGTGTACCAGCGCAAAAAGATGCTGGGGGCAAACAACTAATGCCTAAAGTTACCGTAGATGGCGTAGAGCTTGAAGTTCCACAGGGCGCAACCGTGCTGCAGGCCGCTGAGCTTGCCGGTAAGGAAATCCCGCGTTTCTGTTATCATGAACGTCTGAGCATTGCGGGCAATTGCCGCATGTGTCTGGTCGAAGTAAAGCCGGGACCGCCGAAGCCGCAGGCGAGCTGTGCGCTACCCGCCGCTGACGGTCAGGAAATCCGCACCGACAGCGAAATGGTCAAAAAGGCGCGTGAAGGGGTGATGGAATTTCTCCTTATCAACCATCCGCTGGATTGTCCGATTTGCGATCAGGGCGGTGAATGTGACCTGCAGGATCAGGCCATGGCCTATGGCAAAGGCGGATCGCGCTATGACGAGAACAAGCGCGCCGTAACCGAAAAATATATGGGACCTGTGGTCAAGACGATCATGACCCGGTGTATCCATTGCACGCGTTGTGTTCGCTTCGCCGAAGAAGTGGCTGGCGTCGAAGAAATCGGTGCAATTGGGCGCGGTGAAGGGATGGAGATTACCTCTTATCTCGAAGGCGCGGTGCACAGTGAGTTGAGCGGCAATGTTGTCGACCTTTGTCCCGTCGGTGCATTGACCAGCAAGCCTTATGCATTTGAAGCGCGCCCCTGGGAGCTGACCAAGACCATGGGCATTGATGTCATGGACGGCGTTGGCACCAATATACGCATCGATAGCCGCGGCCGCGAAGTGCTACGCTCTCTGCCGCGGGTCAATGACGATGTGAATGAGGAATGGGCGACCGACAAGACTCGCCATGCGATTGACGGCCTGATGAAGCGCCGTCTAGACCAGCCCTATATCCGGCAAGATGGCAAATTGGTTCCTGCGAGTTGGAACGCAGCGTTTGAAGCCATTGCGGCGGTCAAGGCAGGCAGTTCGGTAGCGGCCATTGCCGGTGATCTGGTGGATTGTGAAACCATGTACGCGACCAAGCGGCTGCTCAAATCCATGCGGTCTGAAATGCTGGAAGGGCGTCAGACCGGCTTGTCCTATGACGTGTCAAATCTCGCTGCGGTGAACTTTAACACGACCATAGCGGGTATCGAGGAAGCCGACGTAATCGTGCTGGTCTCGACCAATCCGCGCTGGGAAGCCTCGCTGGTCAATACGCGTATCCGCAAGGCGGTGCGCAAGGGCGGCGCGAAAGTCTTTGGCATTGGTCCAGAAGCGGATCAAACCTATCCGGTCGAGTGGCTCGGTGATGATATGGGCTTGCTGGCTAAGCTTCCGAAAGCCGCAGCTGATGCCTTGAAAAATGCCGAGAAACCGGCACTTATTCTTGGCGGCGGGGCATTGAGTGTTGAGGGCGCGCATGGCGCGGCTTTGCAACTTGCTGCAAAATATAAGTTGGTCCGTGCCAATGAAGATGGAAGCAGTTGGAATGGTTTCAATGTCCTGCATATAGGCGCTTCCCGCACAGGCGGTTTGATGCTGGGCTATGCGTATGACGGCGGCATCAAGGCCATTGCTGCGAAGAAACCAAAACTGCTCTTTTCGCTTGGCGCTGATGAAATGGATTACGTGCCTTTCGACAAAAGCTTCAAGGTCTATATCGGCCATCATGGCGATGCCGGTGCGCATGCGGCGGACGTGATTTTGCCAGCGGCAGCCTATACCGAGAAAAACGGCACCTACGTTAATTTGGAAGGCCGAGTGCAGCGTTCCAACAAGGCGATTTTCGCTCCTGGCGATGCCCGCGAAGACTGGAGCATTTTGCGCGCTCTGTCTGATGTAATGGGCAAGACGCTGCCGTTTGACAGCTTTGAAGAGTTGTGCGGAAAAATGTACAAGGATCATCCGGCAATGGCTGACGAAGGCCTTGTCTCCTTTGACTGGGCACCGCCATCAGGATTGCCGGACAAGCCCAAAGGGCAGGGCGTGCACCCGATCAAGGACTTCTACCTAACCAACAGCATCGCCCGCGCCAGCGCTACGATGCAGCGTTGTTCGGCGGAATTACTGCACGGTGAAGATATGCTGGAGGCGGCAGAATGACCGAATATCTCCAATCCACTTTCTTGGGCCCTGAGATTGGCTGGTTGGTCGCCACTCTGGCGTTAATCCTGCTTATCGCTTTGCCGCTGTTGCTGGCCGTGGCGATGATCATCTATGTGGATCGCAAGATTATTGCGGCCGTGGCGCTGCGTCGTGGTCCCAATGTCGTCGGGCCGTTCGGTTTGTTACAGAGTTTTGCCGATGGTTTGAAGGTATTCCTTCAGGAAACGATCATTCCATCCGGCGCCAATAAGGGGCTGTTCCTGCTGGCGCCGATCATTACCTTTACCGTGGCCTTGCTGGCGTGGGCCGTTATTCCGTTTAGCGAGGAAATGGTTCTCGCGAACATTAATATCGGTGTGCTTTACATCCTCGCGATCAGCTCGCTGGGTGTCTATGGCGTAGTGATTTCTGGTTGGGCAAGTAACTCCAAATACCCGTTTTTCTCCGCTATGCGTGCCGCCGCGCAAATGATTTCTTATGAAGTTTCCATCGGCTTCATTCTGATTTCAGTGGTTCTTTTCGCAGGTACATTCAATCTGAATGATATTATCAAGGCCCAGGAAGGCCATATTTTCGGGACCATAAGCGCTTATGGTCTGAACCCATTGCTTTTCCCGATGGCCGTGATGTTTCTCATCAGTTCGATGGCGGAAACGGCACGTGCCCCGTTCGATCTGACCGAAGCCGAGAGTGAGTTGGTTGCAGGCTATCAGACCGAATATTCGTCCATGTCCTTCGCGCTGTTCTGGCTCGGGGAATATGCCAATATCCTGCTCATGTGTGCACTCAACGTCATCCTGTTCTGGGGTGGATGGTTGCCGCCGGTTGATTGGGAACCGCTTTATGCAGTGCCCGGCATCATCTGGTTGTTCCTGAAGATGTTCCTCATCTTCTTCATCTTCAGCTGGGCCTGGGCCACCGTCCCGCGTTATCGCTATGACCAGCTGATGCGCCTGGGCTGGAAAATCTTCCTGCCGATCAGCATTTTCTGGGTCGTCCTGGTTAGTGGTTATCTCATGGTCACGAGGTACGGGTGATGATCATGAGCGCTCTTGCCACCGCAGCCCTTTTGGGAACAGCCGCCACGTCGCTTGAAGGCTATGACTCCCAAAAACATCTGGATGCCACTTTCTACGACTGTAGCAGCTATGGCGGCGCGCAGTTTACAGAAACTAAGGGTCCGAAGAGCACGGATGAATTTGGTGACCGGAAAATGGGCATTCTGATCTGGTTTGAATTCGATAAAAGCGCCGAGACACCGAGTTACAGAGATATCCGTTGGAAGCATATGACCAACGCTCCCAAGGACATGTTCAACGATAGTGAAGGCAATTCCTTTTTCGAAGGTGAAAATAATGGCCAATGGGTCATTGGTGCATTGTCGGATGGGCATATTGCCGATCACACGCATTGGGACAGAATCAGCTTCTATCATAAAGTGACGGATCAGCCGGTGGCGCTGATGTCGGTCATTCAAGAGGAACGGGATCAAAACTCAAATATCCTGTTGGAGCGGGTTTACCATGTAAAATGCGATATTGCTGATGACGAAAACGCATTTAGAATGTTTAGAGAGTTTGCCAAATGAGCATCGCACAAACCATAAAGGCCTTCACGCTTTGGGAAATATTGAAAGCGCATGCTTTGACGCTGAAATATTTCTTCAAAAAGAAAAAGACGATCAACTATCCCTATGAGAAGAACCCGATTTCACCGCGGTTCCGTGGGGAGCATGTGTTGCGCCGTTATCCCAATGGCGAAGAACGTTGCATTGCGTGCAAGCTTTGCGAAGCGGTTTGTCCGGCGCAGGCAATTACGATTGAAGCGGAGCCGCGCGAAGATGGCAGTCGCCGGACAACGCGCTATGACATCGATATGACCAAATGCATTTACTGCGGTTTCTGTCAGGAAGCCTGTCCAGTCGATGCCGTGGTCGAAGGGCCGAATTTCGAATATTCGACCGAGACACGCGAAGAACTCATTTACGACAAGGCAAAATTGCTTGAAAATGGTGACAAATGGGAGCGAGCCATCGCGTCCAACCTTGCCGCCGATGCGCCCTATCGTTAAGGCGCTGACAAGATTCTAAGGGGGTTGCGGAAACCGTAAACATGCAAATATTCGCTTTCTATCTATTCGCATCGATCGTGATCGCCAGTGGTGCGTTTTGCATCTTTGCGCGCAATCCCGTGCACAGTGTTTTGTGGCTGATTTTGGCGTTTTTCAATGCCGCGGGCTTGATGTTGCTGGTCGGCGCAGAGTTTATCGCGGCCTTGCTGGTCATTGTCTATGTCGGCGCGGTCGCAGTTCTCTTCCTGTTCGTCGTGATGATGCTCGATATCGACTTTGCCGAATTACGGGCCGGCTTCATGAAAAACCTACCACTGGGTCTGTTGCTTGCGCTTGTATTGCTGGCCGAAATCATCTTCGGCATCGGCGCATGGAGTGCGGGCGGTATGGGCGAAGCAACTGCCGTAGTTGGGCCACCGGCAGGCGGACCTTCCAATATCGAAGCACTCGGCACTTTGCTCTACACCAAATATGTCTTTCTATTCGAAGCTGCTGGCCTTGTTCTGCTGGTCGCCATGGTCGGCGCGATTGTTCTGACCAACCGCAAGCGCGGGGGCGTCCGGATCCAGTCTATCCAGGAACAGGTGAGAAGGCGTCCTGAAGACGCGACACGCAATGAACAGCCTGAAGTCGGCAAGGGGGTCGAACTATGATCGGCATTGAACATTATCTGGTGGTCAGTTCCATCCTGTTTGTGATGGGCATGTTGGGCATTTTCCTGAATCGCAAGAATATCATCATCATCCTGATGGCGATTGAGTTGATTTTGCTCTCGGTTAACTTGAACCTGGTCGCGTTCAGCGCATTTCTGGGTGACATGACCGGGCAGATATTTGCGATGTTCGTGCTGACCGTTGCTGCGGGTGAAGCAGCCATTGGACTTGCGATATTGGTTATTTATTTCCGTCAGCGCGGCACAATTGCCGTCGATGATGTCAATCGGATGAAGGGTTAGGGACTTGACGATCCAGCTTATCGTTTTCCTGCCCTTGCTGGCAGCTATAGTCGCAGGTTTTGGCAATCGCATGATTGGCAATGTGCCGGCGAAATTTGTCACGACCGCCGCTCTGTTCGCGTCCTGCGCGCTCAGTTGGCCGGTGTTTATCGACTATATCCTGTTGTCCCGCGCGGCCGAAGTGGTTCCGGTTCTGACATGGGTGCAGTCGGGCGATCTCAATTTTGAATGGGCATTGCGGGTCGATGCGCTGACCGCCGTCATGCTGGTTGTTGTGACGACGGTATCGGCTCTCGTCCATCTCTATAGCTGGGGCTATATGGATGAAGACCCCGACCAGCCACGCTTTTTCGCCTATTTGTCTCTCTTTACCTTCGCCATGTTGATGCTGGTGACGGCTGATAATCTGGTTCAGATGTTCTTTGGCTGGGAAGGGGTTGGCCTTGCGTCCTACCTTCTGATCGGCTTCTGGTTCAAGAAACCGTCGGCCAGTGCCGCCGCGATCAAAGCCTTTGTCGTCAACCGCGTTGGTGACCTCGGCTTCATGCTCGGTATCTTCGGAACCTTCCTGGTTTTTGGAACGGTATCCATTCCCGAAATCCTGGAAGCGGCTCCGGCAATGGCAGGCTCAACGATCACCTTTGCCGGTATGCGGTTGGATACCATGACAATCCTCTGTCTGCTGTTGTTCGTCGGTGCGATGGGCAAATCTGCACAATTGGGACTCCATACCTGGCTGCCTGACGCGATGGAGGGGCCGACACCTGTTTCGGCGCTGATCCACGCGGCAACGATGGTGACCGCAGGTGTGTTCATGGTCTGCCGCCTGTCACCGATGTTCGAAACCAGCGAAGTTGCATTGGCGGTGGTCACTATAGTCGGCGCCTGTACAGCGATTTTTGCTGCGACGGTCGGTCTTGTCCAACATGATATCAAGCGCGTCATCGCCTATTCGACCTGTTCTCAGCTTGGTTATATGTTCTTTGCTGCCGGTGTTGGTGCCTATAGCGCTGCGATGTTCCATCTGTTCACTCACGCCTTCTTCAAGGCGCTGCTGTTCCTTGGCGCCGGATCGGTGATCCACGCGATGCATCACGAACAGGATATGCGCTATTATGGTGGACTGCGGAAAGAAATCCCGTTGACCTTCTGGGCTATGATGGCAGGTACGCTGGCGATTACAGGCGTTGGTATTGTTGGTCTCGGCGGCTTTGCAGGTTTCTATTCGAAAGACGCGATTATCGAGGCGGCTTTTGCAAGCGGCTCAAGCACCGGCCAGTTCGCATTTGCCATTGGTGTGCTAGCGGCCTTGCTGACAAGCTTCTACAGCTGGCGCCTGATGTTCCTGACTTTCTGGGGCACGCCGCGCTGGATCCAGTCCGAGCATATTCAGCATAGCGTTCACAAGACACCTGAAACGACTGATGATTCAACCGGCGGTTATCATCCGCATGAAAGTCCGATCTCTATGTTGATACCATTGGGTGTGCTCGGCCTTGGTGCGATTGCGGCAGGCTTTTTGTTCCACAACCAGTTTATCGACGCGACCGAAGGCTTCCGCTTCTGGGCCGGAAGCTTAGCGTTTGATCGCCATCTGATGCACGAAATTCATGAAGTGCCGTTGTGGGTAAAGCTGGCCTCTACGGTTGCCATGCTCATTGGTCTGACCACAGCATTTCTGATGTACTTCCGCGGCACCGATCGCCCGGCACGTCTCGCTGCAACCTTCCAGCCGGTCTATAATTTCTTCTTCAACAAATGGTATTTTGACGAGCTTTATGACCTGATCTTTGTTCGCCCGGCCTTCTGGTTTGGACGGCTGTTCTGGAAAGCCGGTGACGAAGGCACAATTGATCGCTTTGGTCCCAATGGTGTCGCTGCTGTTGTTGCAAGCGGTGCAGGGGTCGCGAAGAGATTCCAGACCGGCTATCTCTATAGCTACGCGCTGGTCATGCTGCTGGGATTGGCGGCCGCGGTGACGTGGCTTATTGTGCGGGGGGCAAATTGATGAACCAGCTTGATTTCCCGATCCTGTCGCTGATGATGGGCCTGCCGATGCTGGCCGCGATCATCTGTCTGTTTTTGAGCGCACATGCGGCCCGGTTGCTTGCGCTGGTAACGACTCTGGTGCTTTTCGTGCTTGGTGTGGTTTTGTGGGCCAACTACGATATCGGCGGTCCGCAATGGCAATATGTTGAGCGGGTCGAGATGTTCGGCAATTTTGCCTGGGCGCTTGGCATCGACGGCATCTCGATGATGCTGATCATGCTCACGGTATTCCTGATGCCGATCTGTATCGGTGCGAGCTGGGAGTCGATCAAGGAACGTGTCGGCGAATATATGGCCGCCTTCCTGTTCATGGAAGTGTTGATGATCGGAGTGTTTGCGGCGCAGGATATCTTCCTGTTCTACATCCTGTTCGAAGCGGGCCTGATCCCGATGTATCTGATTATCGGTATCTGGGGCGGAACCAATCGGATCTACGCGAGTTACAAGTTCTTCCTCTACACATTGCTTGGCTCAGTCGTGATGCTCATCGCTATGCTGTGGATGGTGCAGGATGCCGGTACCAGCGATATCCCGACCTTGCTCAACTATGACTTTGCGCCCGAGGCACAAACCTGGCTCTGGCTCGCGTTTTTTGCCAGCTTTGCGGTCAAGATGCCGATGTGGCCGGTCCACACCTGGCTGCCTGATGCGCACGTTCAGGCGCCCACGGCGGGTTCCGTCATTCTGGCGGGCGTGTTGCTGAAAATGGGCGGCTATGGCTTCCTGCGTTTCTCGTTACCAATGTTCCCAGAGGCTTCAGAGCAGTTTATCTGGTTGATTTTCGGACTGTCGATGGTCGCTGTTGTCTACACGTCGTTGGTCGCCCTGGTGCAACAGGATATGAAGAAGCTGATCGCCTATTCATCGGTGGCCCATATGGCAATCGTGACGTTGGGGCTTTTCGCTTTCAACCGTCAGGGCATTGAAGGCGCGATCATCGTTATGCTCAGCCACGGTCTGGTATCAGGCGCGCTCTTCCTGTGTGTCGGGGTGATCTACGACCGTCTGCATACAAGAGAAATTGACCGTTATGGCGGTCTTTCGATCAATATGCCGAAATATGCGCTTTTGTTCATGCTGTTTACGATGGCATCCATTGGCCTTCCCGGTACGAGCGGATTTGTCGGGGAGTTCCTGTCGCTGGTCGGCCTCTACAAAGTGAATAGCTGGGTCACGTTGGTAGCGACGACCGGTATCATCTTAGGCGCTGGTTATATGCTGTATCTTTATCGCCGGGTGGCCTTTGGTGAACTTGTTCATGAGGACGTCAAGGCGATGCCGGATCTGACCGCGCGTGAGATGGCATTGCTCGCACCGATCGCCGCAGCGGTCATGTGGATGGGTGTTTATCCGGAGAGCTTTATGGCTCCGATCCGCGGTGATGTCGGAGCGCTGGTCGCTCGCATAGACCGTGCAGCGCCAGAGGGGGATGCGCATTTGAAAATGGGGCAGGTAAAAGCGGCACCCAAAGGCCTTGAGGCCGAAGCCGATCATGGGGAGTCGCACTAATGGACTATAGACTTTCACTGATTTTCACGCTTCCCGAGATCATATTGTCGGTGAGCGGCATGATATTGCTGCTCATAGCGGCGTGGGGCGGTTTGAAGTCAGCACGCCTGATCAGCATATTGGCGGTTGTCGCTCTGTTTGGTTCTTCGGCTTATGCGTTTGAATTTCTGACCAATCCATCCTTTGAATTTGGTGGTGATGCTTTTTACGGCCTCTATCGGATGGATGGATTTGGCAGTTTCGCAAAGCTGCTCATCTATTTTGCGGCGATTGTTTCGCTGATCATTGCACCGCGTTTCTTCAAGGATAGCGGTTCTTATCGTCCGGAATATCCGGTTCTGATCCTGTTCGCGACCGTGGGTATGGGCATGATGGTATCGGCCGTCGATATGATGACGCTTTATATCGGGCTGGAGCTTAACAGCCTGTCTGCTTATGTTTTGGCCAGTATTATTCGCAATGATGTGCGCTCTTCGGAAGCCGGTTTGAAATATTTCGTTCTGGGCTCTCTCGCCAGCGGGATGTTGCTGTTCGGTATTTCCCTGGTTTACGGTTTTGCCGGATCGACCAATTTCTCAGTCATTGCTGATACGTTGACCGGTGACCTGGCAACCGGACCGCTGATTGGCGTGGTTCTGGTGCTCGCTGGACTTGCGTTCAAGATCAGTGCCGTTCCGTTCCATATGTGGACGCCGGATGTGTATGAAGGCGCTCCAACGCCTGTCACCGCCTTTTTCGCAAGCGCGCCCAAAGTGGCTGCTATTGCGCTGACCGTCCGTGTGATCATTGACGCTTTTGGCGGACAGACATCAACATGGCAGCAGATCATCGTGTTCGTTGCTTTGGCATCCATCGTGCTCGGCGCGGTTGCGGCCATTGGTCAGCAGAATATCAAACGCCTGCTGGCCTATAGTTCGATCAACAATGTCGGCTTCCTGCTCATCGGTCTGGCTGCGGGAACGGCACAGGGTATCTCTGCAATGCTATTCTACCTGATCATCTATGTCGTGATGACGCTGGGTAGCTTCATCTGCGTGATGGAAATGCGTGATGCAGAAGGCAAACCGCTTGAATCGCTTTCCAGTATGGCAGGGTTAGCGAAAACACGTCCGGCTCTCGCATGGGCAATGATGTTCTTCATGTTCTCTTTGGCCGGAATTCCACCACTTTTCGGCTTCTGGGGCAAGTTTTTGGTCTTCGATGCCGCCGTCGCCGCTGGCATGTTGCCACTGGCGGTGATCGGTATTGCCGCTTCGGTTATTGGCGCATTTTACTACATCAAAGTCGTCAAGATCATGTTCTTCGACGAATCTGCCAATGAAATCGTCCATACCGGGCATAAGACCGAAAATGCTTTAATCGCTATTTTGGCCACAGCTGTTTCGCCGCTTGGTTATTTGACGATCCCGCTTCTGGCCCCGGTTACAGCTACGGCAGCACAGGCTCTATTCTGACCTTTCATATAGAAAC
The DNA here is from genome assembly GCF_900149705.1 of Sphingorhabdus sp. Alg231-15. Lineage (NCBI taxonomy): Bacteria > Pseudomonadati > Pseudomonadota > Alphaproteobacteria > Sphingomonadales > Sphingorhabdaceae > Sphingorhabdus > Sphingorhabdus sp. Alg231-15. Next base: position 337,090 of record NZ_LT703001.1, read on the forward strand.
GGTCGCTGAAACCGCATCCACCAATGCGGACATGAAAGCGCGTGCCTTAAGCGGTGCAGAGGAAGGGCTTTGGCTCCGCGCCGAAAGACAAAGCGGCGGTGTCGGGCGACTGGGTCGCAAATGGGAGAGTCCCGAAGGCAATCTCTATTGCAGCACTTTAGTAGCTTGCCGCAGGGAAGATCCCGCACCTTCATCCCTGTCTTTCGTGGCAGCACTGGCCGTGCACAAGGCGATAAGTGCCTATCTTTCGCATCAGGATATACGGTTGAAATGGCCGAATGACATATTGGTTTCAGGCTCAAAAATTTGCGGTATTTTGCTAGAGAGATCAGCCAATGCGGTTGTTATTGGCATCGGGGTGAATATTGCAGTGGCCCCTGAGGTGGAGGGCCGCACGGTGACCAATCTTTATCAGGAAGGCTCGGACACAAATCTGGCCCCTGCGCAATTCCTGGAAACACTGGCAAAGCTATTTGCCGATACGCTTGATAAATGGCGGAATCTGGGGTTGCCCGCGATTTTGAAAGAGTGGCAGCAATGTGCGCATCCTGTCGGAACACGCCTTTCGACCAGTGATGAAAAAGGTGAACGTCTGGAGGGTGAATTTGTCGGTCTGTCCGATGATGGCGCGCTACGCTTGAGAAAGCCGGACGGAGCGCTTATCGAGATACATGCCGGTGATGTTCATGTCGGTTAAAAGAAGGGATCACACATGCTGCTCGCGATAGATGCTGGCAATACCAATGTTGTATTCGCGCTTTTTGAAGGAGCGGAGATCAAGGCGCGTTGGCGTATTGCGACCGATCCACGGCGTACGGCGGATGAATATGTCGTCTGGCTTCGCCAACTGCTCGATTTGAACGGTTTGGGTATCGATGCGATCGATGCGGTGATCATCGGTACAGTGGTGCCTCGGGCGTTGCACAATCTGACCGTGTTGTCAGAGAAATATTTCGGCGTAACCCCGCTGGTTGCCGGTCGCGGCGACGCCGGATGGGGCGTGGCGTTGGATGTGACCCAGCCGGATACCGTTGGTGCCGACCGGGTCCTGAACATCATTGCTGCCCATGAGAAATATAAGCAGGATGTCGTCATCATCGATTTTGGTACAGCAACCACCTTTGATGTGGCTGACTATGACGGTGCCTATAAGGGCGGCGTTATTGCGCCGGGTATCAACCTGTCGCTGGATGCACTGGTTGGCAAGACGGCCCAGCTTCCACGCATTGCACTGGAGGCACCAGATGACGAAAATGTCATCGGCAGAACCACCGAAAGCCAGATGCTGATTGGCATATTCTGGGGCTATATCGGGATGATTGAAGGACTGGTTGAGCGCACAAAAGCGCAAATTGGCCGTCCGACAAAAGTCATCGCAACTGGTGGTCTTTCCATATTATTTGATGAACATACTGACGTATTTGATCATCTCGAGTCCGATCTTACCTTGCGCGGACTTCTATTCCTCTACCAGAGAGCAACTAACACCTAATGATAAAACCAAAAAACGAACTTCTCTTCCTGGCCCTTGGCGGGTCGGCGGAGATCGGCATGAATGTCAATCTCTATGGCTGTGATGGCAAATGGGTCATGGTCGATCTCGGCATGACCTTTGCCGATCCCGGCTATCCCGGGATTGACCTTGTTCTGCCTGACCTGGAGTTTATCGAGAAGCAGTCCAAAAACCTCCTCGGGATCGTTCTGACTCACGGGCATGAGGATCATATCGGCGCGATACCCTATTTCGCCGGCGAGCTCGATGTTCCGCTCTACGCGACGCCATTTACGGCGGGCCTTATCCGCCGGAAGCTGGCGGAAGCTGGTCTGGAAAATGACGTGGAACTCAACATAATCCCCAATGAGGGCCGCTTTGATCTTGGTCCGTTTGGATTTCGCTATCTGCCGATAGCCCATAGTATCGCAGAGGGTAATGCGCTGCTCATCGATACGCCTTATGGGAAGATTTTCCATACCGGTGACTGGAAACTGGATGACGAACCCATGCTCGGTACCCCATCGACGCCGGAGCAGCTGACCGCTGTTGGCGATGAAGGGATATTGGCGATGGTTTGCGATTCCACCAATGTCTTTAATGACGCGCCATCGGGATCGGAAGGTGATGTTTATCGCAACCTCATGCGTGTGGTCGAAAATCTCGACAATCGCGTCCTGGTGACAACCTTCGCATCCAACGCTGCGCGTCTGCAGACGCTTGGGGAAGTGGCAAAACATGCCGGCCGTCAGCTTTGTGTAGCCGGCCGATCGCTTGACCGGATGATCGAAAATTCTCGTGAAAATGGTTATCTCAAAGACTTTCCACCCACTGTTGATTTTGATGAAGCGATGACCATCCCCCGCGATGAGATCATGATCATTGCAACTGGCGGGCAGGGTGAAGCGAGGGCCGCACTTGGACGCATCGCGGGTGACAGCCACAAGATCAAACTGACCGAAGGCGATCATGTTCTTTTCTCGTCAAAGCAGATTCCCGGCAACGAGATTGCCATTGGTCGCATACAGAACCAGCTCGCCGCCAAAGGCGTTGTGATGATCACCGATCGGCAGGAACACATTCATGTGTCCGGTCATCCCGGTCGTCCCGAATTGGCCGACATGTATAAGTGGATACGGCCCGAAATATTGGTGCCGGTGCATGGCGAGATTCGCCACATGAAAGAACAGGCTCGCTTTGCGGCGGAGCAGGGCGTTCCTGAGAATATCTTCCAGCAAAATGGCGATGTCGTGCGTCTAGCACCTGATGGCCCAAAAATCATAAGCCAGGAGAGGACAGGGCGCCTGGTACTCGATGGTGATGTGATCATAGCCGCGGATGGCAAGACCCTTAACGAACGCCGGAAAATTGGCTATAATGGCAGTATATCAGTGGCCGTTGGTCTTGATGATAAGGGTAAAATCATGGGGCAACCAATGCTGCGCCTGCTAGGTGTACCGATGGAAGAAGATGAGGAAGATTTCCTCGACGAGATGTACGAGACGATCATGAAGAAATTCAAAAAGCCGGTAGGGGATGTCGACAGGTTTTCCGAGGAGCTGCGTCTGCTGGTCAGACGCAGTGCAACCGAATGGACGGGCAAAAAGCCGGTCGTTTCGGTTCTGGTTGTCGAGGCCTGACATCAATGGCGTGGACGTCCATTCTCGCTATCTATGTTCTGTTCTGGGTGCTTTCAGCCTTTATAATATTGCCCTTTGGCATACGCAGCCACTCTGAATCGGATATTGAAATGGTCAAGGGGCAAGCCGATGGGGCGCCGGTCAATTTCAGACCTGGCCGCATATTGGGTTTGACCACCCTGCTGGCAACATTGGCTTTCGGCTTATTCTATCTGAACTATAGCTATCAGTGGATCACCGTTGACGATATCGACTTTTTTGGCAGCCGTGAAAGACTGGAACAGCAATAGTCTGCGCTTAGCTACCCTGGTTATGAAGACGCTAGCCTAGTTGCGAAGACGTTCGATAGCCTGGGCCAACGCAACATAAAGCTTGCCGATATCTGAAGATAAGAGCGTGACGCTGATCGCGCTGCCATCTCGGGTGGCGAGCACGCCGCGCAACATCGTCTCGAAATCATGGATATAGCGGTTTACATGTTCGCGGAATTCCGAGTTATTGTCATATTCGGTCAATATCTCCCGAACCTCACCCGCATCCAGAAGGCGCACGGCCCGGCGCGTGAAGATACCCCGGTCACCTTTCAAATAGGCGGCCCATTCAGTGTCGGTGACTTCGTTTGACATGAGCTTGGTAACATCAATCGCTGTTGAGTTCAGCGATTCAGTCAACAACGCCACGCGGCGTGTGAAATTCTCGTCGCTGCTTTGCTCGGCTTTTTCCTTGGCGAACAATATGCGCTGCTCGAGCTTGGTCGTCATGTCCTCAATCGCGCTGAGCTGACTGGTCAGATGTCCTGCGGTTGATTCCGTGGTCGCAACGGCTTTGGAAACAGCGGTTTCCAATTTGGGCGCTATTGACGAAATCTTCTCATCAATAATCTTGTTCAGCGCTTCTTCGCTCACTTTCTCAAATGCTTCTGCTGATCCGGAAATTGATTTTTCCAGCGCTTCACGAGAATGTTCCGAGGCCTGTCTTGCGGTCTCTTTCACGCGGAGCAAGGCGCTGATGAGTTTTTCGCCGGCGCTCTCGGCCAGGGCCTCGTTTTGATCACGTACTTCTTGCAGTTCTTTCGCCAGACCATCGATCTTCATCAGTACATTGTCTGTGGCTATATTGCCGTCGTCGCTCAGTTTAGCGAGCTTGGCACGCTGTTCTTCAATTGCCTCATCGGATTTTTCAATTTTCGACGTTACCTCATCCGTAACCTCGCCCACTTTTGATGCTTCATCAGCCATCCGACTAAACAAGGCAGAGCTGGCCTCCGATTTTTCGTTCATACGATCAAAGGCCGCTGGCAGGGTTTCATCAAGTTCCCTGGCGCCGCTGTCGAGCGCAACGAGTAACTGTTCCATCCGCTCAATCATGTCGTCCGCAGTGCCGTGGCCTTCCGCGATTGATTTCTGCAATGCAGCGCTATTCTGTTCCAGAGCAGTCATAGCGAAAGCCAGCTTGGCGGTTTTTTCGCCGCTTTCATTGTCCAGAGTTTCGACCTTGGTCGTGATTTCCGTGATGGTCTGATGGAGATCAGAAACAAGCTCTTTCAAGCGCGCATCTTCATCATCGGCGGTTTTGCCAACCAGAGTAAGTGTTTCTTCCAGTTCCGCTAGGTCGGCTCTGATTGCCTGTGAACTTTCGGATGTTTCGGTCGCGAGTTCCGCCCGGGTCTTATGAAGAGCATCAATGACTTCGGTGGATGCATTTTTCATCACGCTGGCTATGCGTGTTGATCCTGCCTCAGCTTCATCCAGCTGTTTTGCGAATTTCACTTTAATATCTTCTGCTGTCTCAGAGAGGTTGACGAGCGAATCTTCTGATCGTTGGGTCAGTTCATCGAGACTTTGTTTCGCAGCAGCGCCAACATCACCGACGCGCTTCAGCGTCGTAACCATTGCGGCAATCTCGGCTTGAGCAGACCGTCCGGAGTTGCCGATCTGGTTGGTCACATCTTTTGCGGTATTGATAACGACCGGAAGATGTTCGCGAAGCTGTTCCAGGTTTTTATAAGCAGCGCCGCCGACATCATCCAATTTTTTCATTTTGGACAGGCCATCGCTCAATGCCGTTTTGATATTGCTTGCGGCCTTGTTCAGCTTCTCCGAGGATTGGGAGCCCAGAGTTTCCAGCTCTCTGGTTTCGCCGGCCAAAAATTCGCGCGCCATGGCGAGTTCGTTATTCACGGTCTTCAGCCGGTATTCCAACTGCTCCGATTCCGCTCTTAGTGAGGATGCCACATCGTCGAAGCGTTTGGCCTCGCGGCTGCTGTTACGCATATAAAGAAGATAAAGGATCGCAAAGGTCGCAAGAGGCAGGCAATATTGCGAGAGCAGATCGATTCCGCCCTTCATAGTAGGGATTGTTGTAAATATGTCGCGATTGGCCCACGCAAAAAAGCCGGTCCAAAGCGCTACAGCGAGACCCAACACCACCGGCGCGATATACTGGCTCTTAGAGGTAGGGACATGGTCTTCATCAGAATAATGACTCCATTCGTCATCACCGCTGATTTCATCAACCTCTTGATCCGTTTCGATTTCCTCTGAACTGTCGTGACTTTCATCGTCAAGCTCCAGGGCCTCGCCGCCATCAGTTTCGTCAAATTCGACATGCTCCATATGCGGTTCTTCGCCGCGGTCACGTCTGATCCCGATAATTTTTGATCCACTTGTCATGAGTCGTATTTACCATAAAAATCGCTCAGAGAAACTATAAGTTAACCATGGCACCCTAAGAAACCCACATGTCATTCGATTATGGAGCGCTCGACGCAGCATTAGCCGCTGCAGTTGGTGACGATCAGTCACTTATTGCAGAGTTACGCACAGCTTTTCTGGAGAGTGCAAAACGTCAGGTGGATTTGCTTCACCGCGCGCGTTGCGACGCCAATTGGGAATATGCTGCATGGCGCCTGAAGGGGCTGGCTGCAAGCTTCGGGGCTACGCATGTCATTGCGCTGGCTGAAGAAGCTGCAACGGCTGCTCCCGGAGAGCCGACAGTGCTCAAGAAGCTGGAACGGGCAATAGCGGCGATCGAAAACCATCGCGATTAAGCTGTTTGCGAATGGCGATTGATAATCGTCAGATATCGCTTTGATGCCCCCATTGATGATCCTATAAGAAGCCCAAGTCGTCCGACTGGCAATTTGGGATATACTTTTTGAGACTGGCACTTATTTCCTTGTCCACCGAGGTTTCCGCAGGCGATGGCCCGGTTGGAATGCTGCCGTTATTCGACGCGACCATTGTCGAACGGCAAGTACGATCGGTACGCAATATGGGTGCCGAGAAAATCATCTTCCTGAGCCCCGCCATGCATAGCGGCTTACTTCAATATACCGACAGCCTGATCCAGCAGGATATTGATGTCGAGATTGCCCGCAATGTTTCCGATCTCGGGCAATATGCATCGGCCGAAGATGATTTGATCTTTCTAAGTGATGGAATTTTTCCAGATCAATCGATTGAGGAGCATCTGTCGAACCAGTCCGGTGAACTGATTTATGTTGTTGTAAATGCAGAGGAATATGCGGATTTCGAACGTATCGACCTGGGCCATCGATGGCTTGGCATTGCGCTGGTAAAGGCGGATCGTCTTTCCGAGATATCCCAGATTCCAGATGACTGGGATATCGGTTCGGCATTGCTTCGTACGGCAGTGCAGTCGGAATGCAGGCGTGAAGTTCTGTCGGATGACGATTTGCAATCGGATGCGGTTACACAAGTGCTGAACGCTGATACAGCAATGACCTACCAAAACAGGAGGCTTGGCAAGCTTCGGCTTTCCAAACAGAATTTGCTCGATCGCCTTGTCAGCTGGCCGTTGATGCGCAAGGCGCTGCCAATTCTCTGGAAGAGGCCAGAATCTAAGAAATATCTCGGCATTGGAAGCATTGTTACCGCACTGAGTGCAATTGCATTGGCCGTTCTGGACTGGCCCGTAGTCGCGCTGGTATTTCTACTGATTGGTTCAGTCTCAATGCAAATGCGAAACCGGATATCGCTATTTTCAACCCGCAATGAAAACTACGGACCAATAAGCCTGTTTTTCTGCTTGATGGCAGCGATCGTCTTGACAGTTTCGGTTTTGCGTATGTCTCCGGCGGGGGCGCTCGTTGGAGATATGACCGTATTGATGCTTTTTTTTGGTAATTTGTGGATGGTTCACTCTGCGCCGGATAATCTTCGCTTGAATTGGATAAGGCCAGATATCTCGTTGATTCTAATAATATTTATTGTTGCTAGTGGGTTTGGTTTCTTCTCAATAGGCTTGTATTTTGCTGCGTTGCTCTGTCTGGCTTATCTCGTGGTAGCGCATAACGGCCGCTGGTCGTTGTCAGTGCCCCAGAATTCCAGCAAATAGAACATATTGCACTTAGCCAGATATTAACCACATTAGCTTACGTCGAACACTATGGCGAAGCGAGATATTTTAATGGATCAGAAATCAGGCGTTGGCCTTGTCCAGCAAGCTGCTGCGATAAGTGCTTCGAGCGCTTATATATCTGATGATCTCGCTGCAGCTTTATTTCCCAAGTCTGACGTAATTTTATCAGACCGGATGCTGTCTAATGGCCGCCAATATCTGCGGGCTATCGTGCAGGATATTGAGGCTGAGATATGCCTGATCGCAGCCAAAGACTTCGGTTTGACGCATGACACGATCATCGAGATAGGCAATAGCAGCAGAGGTCATAGCTATGGGCTTCTTCAAAAGGCGGGCCTTCTGGAAAGCAAACCACTGCTTGATCACGTTTTCGTGAGCGTACAGCGGGTGGAGCTAGGGGCGCGACTTGCGCAGAAAATATCGCAAGCAGATCTGGAAACGGTCTGGACGCGCCACCTTGATAATGAGGATTCTGCAGTTGCAGATGCCGCAATGGCTCTTCTTGTCGCGCAAAGCCGGGACAATGCAGGCCCAGGATCAATTCATGCTCATATCGACAATCTTCCCGCCGATATAATATTCGCACTGACATGGCCAATCGTTGCGGCATTGCAAAAACTGTCAGGTTATGATGGACCGGAACTCGCCAAGGCCGCTGAAAGACTGCTTGGTAGTCATGATGAAGGCGCGGCGACGCAAAACCGGGCAAGGCGGTTGGCACAGCTTGTCGACCCACTGGAGGAAGGTTCAGAGAACCTGCATCCTTTACATGATGGTCTGGACCTGTTTCTCGCGCGTCTGGCAGGTCGCTCGGATTTATCGGTTGATCAACTCATCCGATTTACCGCTGAGCCAAATATGATACGTCTCGTCTTGACGATGCGTGCGGTTAACCTGACTACAGAACAGGCATTGTCGATATTCGGAAGTCTGGACGGCAGCGGTCAATTGCTTACGCCGGCATCCTACAATGACATCGACGGTGAAAAGGCTTCAGATCTGGTCATAAATTGGTCAGGTAACTCGCTTTATCAAGATGCTCAACGCTTCTTGAACAGCTATGATTCAGGCGTTTCGGACTGATGACTGTTTCCGGCAATCTGGCTGAGCCCGTGCGCGGGCAGCTAGACAGTGATGGCCGCTTGATCGCGGCCGATCCATTGTTGCTGCGTCTGCATTTGCATTGCGGTGGTTATGAAGGTGGACCATTGGCGGTTCCGCAACTTTCAAACCTGTGCCGCTTGAGCCGGCAACTGAATATGAATCTCTCGCGTCCAGTGCAGGCAGCAGATGATGATAATTTGATCAATATGTGGGTTGAGACCCGTCTTCATCGTGGAGAGAATGACGGGAATATTGCGATCAGCATCATTGATTGGAAAGAAACGCCTGTGCCCTCGAACAGTGGTGCGTCTTTGGGCCGTCAAAGGGACTTCGATCGCTTGAACGGACGTGGGTCCATACGGACCGATGCTTCATTGCGGATCATGGCGCTATCGTTGCCGGATGACCTTGATGCGGTCGAAAAATATATCGGCCAGTCGTTGCTCGATGTCGTAGATTTTATTGCGCCATCCAAGCAGAGTGTGTTGATTGAATCGATCTCGGAACGACAGCCAGTGCGCGGCCAAAATGTCCGTCAGAAATATGGTAAGAAATTACACTATATTCTATCGGGTCAGCCTCTGATCGACAATGAGGGCCTGTTCTCTGGCTATCGGTTCTCTCTGGAACTGGATGAAAATGAAGCCACTGGGGATATTCTTGACGAACCCGGATCGAGCATTCCCAAAAATGAGCTGATCAGTGATTCTCTGTTCGGTTCGCAACTGGGCCCCGCTTTGCGGCAGCCTCTGGGCAAGATTATCGCCAATGCCGAGACCATCGGCAGTCGTTTGGAAGGTCCGCTGCGCGGCGACTATTCCGACTATGCCAAGGATATTGCGTCCGCTGGTCGCCATTTAATGGATCTGGTCAATGATCTGTCAGATCTGGAAGCGATTCAACGCACGGGTTTTTCGGTTGCGGCAGACGATATTGACCTAGTTGATCTGTGCCACCGCGCTGCCGGACTATTGGCGGTGAAGGCCGCTGACCACCAGATCAGAATTGATTTGCCCGACAAGGATATCGAAATGCCGGTTAGGGGCGAATTTCGCAGAGTATTGCAAATATTGGTCAATCTGATTGGCAACGCCATTCGCTATTCACCTGATGGTTCCGTGATCAAATTGCAGGTGGTGCAAGACGGCGAATATTCTGCGATTACCGTGCGCGATCAAGGTGCCGGTATTGCGGAAGATGATCATCAGCGTATCTTTGAGAAGTTTGAAAGGCTCGGCCGTTCCGGCGATGGCGGTAGCGGCCTTGGCCTGTTCATCTCGCGCCGTCTGGCCAACGCGATGGACGGAAGTCTGTCGGTCGAAAGCGCTGTTGGCAAAGGTTCGACATTTAAGCTCAGTCTACCTTCACGGGCCGTTTAGACACAAAAAAGGGAGCGATGAAGCTCCCTTTTTCTAACTCGTGATTGTCCAGATTACCGCTGACCAATTTCCACATAGTCGCGCTGCGTGGGGCCTGTATAAAGCTGGCGTGGACGTCCTATGACCTGACCGGGATCAGAAATCATTTCGTTCCACTGGGCAACCCAGCCAACGGTCCGGGCCAGCGCGAACAGCGCAGTAAACATAGAGGTTGGGAAGCCAATTGCTGACAGAATGATGCCGGAATAGAAATCGACATTCGGGAATAGCTTCTTCTCTTTGAAATAGTCATCATTCAGAGCCATTTCTTCGAGTTGCAATGCAACGTCAAAGACAGGATCATTGACCTTCAGGGCATCGAAGACTTCACGTACGGTCTTTTGCATGACCGTCGCGCGTGGGTCGTGATTTTTGTAAACACGATGACCAAAGCCCATAAGGCGGAAGGGGTCATTTTTGTCTTTAGCGCGGGCAATATATTCAGGAATGCGATCCGGATGGCCGATTTCATGCAGCATATTGAGCGCCGCTTCATTGGCGCCGCCATGGGCAGGGCCCCAGAGACAGGCAATGCCGGCTGCGATGCAGGCAAAAGGATTGGCACCGGAAGAACCGGCAAGCCGTACGGTTGATGTTGAAGCATTTTGCTCGTGGTCGGCATGGAGGATGAAAATCCGGTCCATTGCTTTTTCAACCGCAGGAACAACTTCATAGGGTTCCGCAGGAACGCCAAAGGTCATGCGCAGGAAATTGCCGGTGTAGGACAGGCTATTGTCCGGATGCATGAAGGGTTGGCCGACGGCATATTTATAAGCCATTGCCGCAATAGTAGGCATTTTTGCGATCAACCGGTGACTGGCGATCATCCGCTGTTCGGGATCACTGATATCCGTGCTGTCGTGATAGAAAGCGGAAAGAGCGCCTACGACACCGCACATGATCGCCATCGGATGCGCATCACGGCGGAACCCGTTATAAAAAGTGGAAAACTGATCATGCAACATGGTGTGGCGTGTGATCGTGTTGGTGAATTCGGCATATTCGTCTGCCGATGGAAGTTCGCCGCGCAAGAGCAGGTGAGCAACTTCCATGAAACTGCTTTTTTCAGCCAGCTGACCGATGGGATAGCCACGATGCAGCAATACACCTTCACCGCCGTCGATAAAGGTCAGCTCTGATTCACAGCTCGCCGTTGATTTAAAACCCGGATCGTAAGTGAAGGCACCAGTTTGGCCGTAAAGTTTCCGAATATCTACGACATCCGGTCCTTCCGTGCCCTGCATAACGGGAAATTCGTAATTTTCGCCGCCTAGGTTGAATGATGCGCTATTGTTGCCCACAATATTGTCCTTTCTGCTCCTGAGAAATTCAGGTTATTTTATCTGATCTGCAAGACGACCCAATGACTCTTCCTTGCCCAAGAGTATCAGAACGTCAAAAATTCCGGGTGAACTGGTACTTCCTGTTAAGGCCGCCCGCATAGGTTGTGCAAGCTTTCCTAACCCCAATTCGGCGGCTTCCGCTATCGCTTTTACCCGATCCTCAGTGCTCTCGATCGTCCAGTCGTCAAGGTCGGTCAAGGTAGAATGAATCGATTCAAGCAGTTGCCGTGCGTCAGCATCTAGCAGAGATTGTGCCTTCTCGTCGAGGTCAAGTGGTCGTTTTTTATAGAGAAAAAGGCTATTATTAGCCAATTCGATAAGGTTTTTCGCCCGGCTCTTCAAAACCGGCATTGCTTGCGCGAGCAATTCGGCTTCGGCGGGTGCCAGTTTCGTGCCCAATTCCTCCTCGATCAAAGGGGAAGTCAGCAATACAAGTCCGTTGTCATCTGCTTCACGAATATATTGACCATTTAAGTTCTGGAGCTTTTTTGCATCAAAGCGCGAGGGGGATTTCCCAACGCCGGACAGCCCAAACCATTCTATTGCCTGTTCGCGGGAGATAATTTCGTCATCGCCATGACCCCAGCCCAAACGAAGCAGATAATTGAACATCGCGTCAGACATGATGCCCATATCGCGATAGGCCTCCACGCCCAATGCGCCATGCCGCTTGGAAAGCTTGGCGCCATCATTGCCGTGGATGAGCGGAATATGAGCATAGGTCGGCTCTTTCCAGCCCATTGCGCGGATCATCGCGAGTTGCCGAAAGGCATTGTTGAGATGGTCGTCACCGCGGATCAGATGGGTCACGCCCATATCATGATCATCCACGACCACGGCCAGCATATAGGTAGGCGTGCCGTCGGAGCGGAGGAGAATGAAGTCGTCAATCTCGCTGTTCTGAACCGAAACCTCTCCCTGAACCGCATCTGTGACGGTCATCTTGCCACCGGTTTCCGTCTTTAGTCGGATGACATAAGGCGCGCCTTCCGGAGCTTCGGACGGATCGCGATCCCGCCAACGCCCGTCATAGCGCATCGGCTTCTTTTCTGCCTTTTGCTGTTCGCGCATGGCGGTCAATTCTTCCGGCGTCGCGAAACATTTATAGGCATTGCCAGCCGCAAGCAGTTCATGCGCGACTTCCGCATGGCGGGCGGCGCGTTCGGATTGAAAAACTGGCTCGTCATCCCAGTCAAGACCCAGCCAATCAAGTCCTTCCAATATCGCGTCAATCGCTTCCTGCGTGGATCGCGCCTTGTCTGTATCTTCAATTCTGAGCAGCGCCTTGCCGCCATGATGCCGGGCGAACAGCCAGTTGAACATGGCGGTGCGCGCGCCGCCAATATGCAAGAACCCGGTCGGGGAAGGCGCAAAGCGCGTGACGACTTGTTCTGATTTATTAAGATTCACGCTTGGTGTTTCCCTGTGTTAGGCAAAAATAATGCAGAGTGGCGTTGATCCGAATAGCTCTTGCGTAACGCCCGATAATATCGGTATGACCACCATTTCCGGTTCGATTGGCAAGGCCCTTAGCATGCCGTTTCGCGCACGACAATTGCCTGAATATATTAGAAATTGGCAATTTTTCACGCGTCTGGAAGTTCAGCTTGAAAAAGAACGCGACCGGCTAGCCTTGTGGGTGCCGGTCGGTGTCGGGACGGGAATCGCGGTCTGGTTCATTCTCGCCAACATTGCTCTTTGGACCGCATTTATCGCGCTTTCCGTTGGATTGGCCTTAAGTGTCAAAGCGGGGGATCGCGGGCAACGCCTCAGTAGCGCATTTTCCTGGTTTATGATCTTATTGGCTGTCGGCTGTGCCGTCATGTGGTTGCGTTCATGGGCAGTGGCATCGCCAGTATTGGATCGTCCAACCGTGACCTCCTTTTATGCAGAGGTTGAAAAGGTGGAGGTGGTCAGTGCCCGCGACATTGTCCGGTTGACTCTGAAAACTCACGAAAAGCAGAAATTGCCGCCGCGCGTGCGTGTAAATATACCCATCGACAGGGCCGTTGTTGATTTGCAGGCTGGCACGGTTATCCAACTGCGCGCGCGGTTAATGCCACCAGCGATGTCCAGCCTCCCTGGCGCTTATGATTTTTCTCGACGTGCATGGTTCATGGGACTGGGGGCTACCGGCCAACTGTTGGGAGAAATCCGCGTCGTTCAACCAGTAGAACCCTCATGGGGACCGTTTTCGGCGATGCCGGAATATCGTCAGAAGCTATCCCATCATGTCCAATCTCGCATGGCGGGCGGGGCAGGGGCCATTGGTGCAACTTTGGCCACAGGCGATCGCGGAGCGATCAGCGATGAAGATGCAGAGGCCATGCGGCGCAGCGGTTTGGCGCACCTGCTTTCGATCAGCGGGCTGCATGTGACAGCTGTTGTCGGCGCGGTCTATCTGTTGGTCTTGCGTTTGCTTGCACTGTTCCCGCCGTTGGTGCTCCGCTACCGATTGCCGATTATTGCCGCCGGCTTCGCGGCAATTGCGGCTTTGTCCTATACGTTGATGACGGGTGCACAGGTGCCAACGATAAGAGCGTGCGTTGCTGCATTGTTGGTCTTGATGGCGCTAATGTTGGGACGCAATGCAATCACGCTGCGTATGGTTGCTGCGGGCGCTCTGTTTGTGTTGATCGTTTGGCCGGAATCTCTTGTCGGTCCAAGCTTTCAGCTCAGCTTCGCGGCAGTCACCGCGATTATTGCGATGCACGAACATCCTAAGATTCAGGCATTATTTGCCCGGCGAGAGGAAGGCATTGTCAAGCGATTGGGGCGGATCATTTTGGCGCTTTTCCTTACCGGTTTGGTCGTCGAGCTGGCATTGATGCCTATCGCTTTGTTTCATTTCCACAAAGCAGGCATTTACGGCGCGCTGGCCAATATCGTCGCTATTCCCCTGACAACATTTGTGATTATGCCGTTGGAGGCATTGGCGCTTCTACTTGATACAGTCGGTCTTGGGGCACCGTTCTGGTGGTTATGTGAGAAAGCATTGGGCAGCCTTTTGCTGTTGGCACATTTTGTCTCCAGTCGTCCGGGGTCAGTGACAATGTTGCCAACCATGCCGTTGACCGCATTCGGGTTGGTAATTGCAGGTGGTTTGTGGCTGTGCCTGTGGGGTCAGCGTTGGCGAATCTGGGGCTTGGCGCCGGTTTGTCTTGGCATAGTCATCATAGCAACAACCCGCGCTCCTGATCTCTATATTACTAGCGATGGTCGTCATGTCGGTATCCGGAATGATGCAGGAGAGCTGGCGATGCTCCGTACGCGCAGTGGTGATTTTGTACGCAATATGCTGCTGGAAAATGCGGGAATTGACGGGGAAACAACAGCATTGGAAGATTGGCCCAACGCGCATTGCAACAGCGATAGCTGCACCATCACTATGGCAATTGGCGATAGAGATTGGGTGATCGTTGCGACGCGCAGTTCCTACTATATTCCAGCCATGGCATTGTCAGCGGCCTGCCGCCATGCCGATATTGTGATTAGCGAGCGGCGTCTTCCTGACAGTTGTCAGCCCCGCTGGCTCAAGGCGGATCGCCGTTTATTGAGCCAGGTTGGGGGAATGACGATAGATCTGGAAAACCAGAAGATTGCAACCGTTCTAGGTCGTTCCGGACGTCACCAGTGGATGCGCTTTGCAGAGCCGAAAAATCAGCACTCGAATGGGGTAGATCCCAAACAATCTGGTGAAATCAAAAACCGCCCGGAATAAGATTACGCTTAATTATAGCGCCGCAACAGTCCTGCCATTTTACCCTGTATCCGCACCTCACCAGCGCCAAAAATCTGCGGTTCATAAGCGGGGTTTGCAGGATCAAGGCGAACCTGCCCGTCATCTTTGAACAGATATTTGAGCGTGGCTTCCTCATCATGAACCAGCGCAACGACTATCTCACCATTACGGGCTGTTTCCGTGCGCTGGATAAGCGCATAGTCACCGTCCAAGATGCCCGCTTCAATCATCGAATCGCCCGATACTTCCAAGGCATAATGCTCGCCAGAGCCGAGCAGAGCCGCAGGGACACTGAGGGCCGACTGACCTTCAAGGGCTTCGATGGGAACACCGGCAGCAATTTTGCCATGCAACGGAATTTCGATCACATCATTGGCGGCAACTGGAATTTCTTTCATCGGTGCAGAGGGCGCTCGCTCAGGAGCTATGCTGACGACATTGGGCGCCACGGGTTTTGAAGTGCCGCCTTCCGGGAGTTTGGTCACTTCCAGTGCCCGTGCCCGGTTAGGGAGACGCCGTAAAAAGCCACGTTCTTCCAAGGCGCTGATCAACCGATGAACGCCGGATTTCGACTTCAGGCCCAATGCGTCCTTCATTTCTTCAAAAGAGGGGGATACGCCTGATTCTTCCAGGCTGTTATGAATGAAGCACAGCAATTCATGTTGTTTGGGTGTGAGCATATTTCATGTCCTTATCGGGAACGAATAAAGAACAATTATGAAACAAACCGTGCCAAGTCAAGTATTTTAGATAGCGATATAGGAAACCGTGGCGCCGACCGGTTGCTCCGGGCTATGTGCGGGACGAAACAGCAGCGCGTCGGCGGCGGCGAGTATCGAAAGCTTGGCGCTGTCCTGGCTGTCAAACGCGGTAATGCCACCGTCAATAATCTGTGCGCGAAGAAATTCGGCACGCTGACCGGTGGCCGGAAGTATTATATTAGTCTTGGCTGTTTGCATGACAGGCATATATTCTTGCGCGCCGGCCAGATAGCGGATCAGCGGCACCAGAAACAGGGTCGCCGTAACAAAGGCAGAACCCGGATTGCCGGGCAGGGCGAGAACAAGGCTGTTGCCTAGCTTTCCTGCCATGAGTGGTTTGCCCGGTTTCATTGCTATTTTCCAGAAATCCGTTTGACCGCCAAGCCGCTTAAAAGCAGGGGCGACCAGATCATGATCCCCTACCGATGCGCCTCCGATAGTGACGATGACATCACAGTCCCTGGCGCTCTCCAACGCTTCACACAGGCTATCCAGATCGTCTTTTATGCGGCTGATGGAACGGGTCTTTGTCGGTAGCTGAGACAGCATGGCGGCAATCATGACATCATTGCTAGCCGGAATCTGGTGCGGCTTGGTATCCGAGCCTGGAGCAACCAATTCGTCGCCAGTGGACAGGATCGCGACTGTGGGACAGCTGCCAACGCTGAGGTGACCTGAACCAGCAATAACGGCGTGGCCCAGAGCTGCTGCATTGAGTCGGATACCCGCCTTAAGCGCGACATCACCTGCCCTGAAGTCGCCGCCCTGAAAACGGACATGCCGGCCTTTGACGGGAGAAGGATCACTGGTCAGCACAATATGGTCGCCTTCCTGCTCGACATTCTCCTGCATAACGACGGTATCGGCTCCTTCGGGCATCAGGGCGCCGGTGAATATGCGGGCGGCCTGACCCGCCTGAATTGGCGGGCAGGGCGGGCTTCCGGCCTTGCATTCGCCGACTAGCTTCCAGGGTCCGTCTCGATCTTCGAAACGGATGGCATAACCGTCCATGGCAGACATGTCGGCTGCAGGTTGATTGCGACCAGCCATGACGTCTTCGGCAAGATAACGTTCCAGCGCATCGCCTATGGCAATGGTTTCGGAAGGCAAAGCCTGTGCCATGGCAATCAAGCGCTCTTGCGCTTCTTCCAGAGGCAGCAGCGGCTTCATTCGGCGGTCCAGTCTACTGACTTTCCACCGGATTTAGATAATAGGCGAATATCGCTGATCACCATGTCTTTCTGCATGGCTTTGGACATGTCATATACTGTTAAAAGTGCGGTTGAAACAGCTGTTAAAGCTTCCATTTCAACACCAGTCTTGCCGGTCAATCGTGCCATTGCTCGAACCTTGATGCCATCATCCTGATAGTCAAAATCAACTGCAACTTTGCTCAGCGCCAGCGGGTGGCAGAGTGGGATCAGATCGCTGGTTTTCTTTGCCGCCATGATCCCGGCAATGCGGGCGGTCGCCAACACGTCACCCTTTTTCATGCCGTTGGCCTTGATCGCGTCCAACACATCCGAATTCATGCTGATAAAGCCTTCGGCATGCGCCTCGCGCACCGTTTCGTTCTTGGCCGAGATATCGACCATATGGGCCGCGCCGTCGCCATCAATATGCGTGAGTTTGCTCATCTATACCTCATTACCGGTTAGAAGCGCCCGTGTTGCCGCTTCCACATCATCCTGCCGCATTAGCGACTCCCCGACCAGAAAGGTGCGCGCGCCCGATTGCGACAGGCGCTGGCAATCCTCATGCGTGAAAATGCCGCTTTCCGATACCATGATCCGACCATCGGGAACCAGCTTCGACAGGCGCTCGGTTTGTTCAAGGCTAGTCTCGAATGTCTTGAGGTCCCGGTTGTTAATACCCAAAAGCCGCGATTTGAGCTGTAAAGCCCGTTCCAGTTCGATCTCGTCATGGACTTCAATCAGGACATCCATCCCCAATTCATGCGCAGTCGCCTCGATCTCGCTGGCAAGACTATCGTCCAGAGCCGCCATGATGATCAGGATCGCGTCGGCGCCCAGCGCGCGCGACTCTTCAACCTGCCAGGGATCAATCATGAAGTCCTTGCGCAGGCATGGCAGGCCGCATGCTGCCTGTGCCGCGACCAGATACTCGTCGGCACCCTGGAAAAAGGGCATGTCGGTAAGGATAGAAAGACAGGCGGCTCCCCCGGCTTCATAAGCGCGGGCATGAGTTGGTGGATCGAAATCTTCGCGGATCAAACCTTTGGACGGGCTGGCCTTTTTGATTTCAGCGATCAGCGCAAAGCCGGTTGCTGATTTTTCCTCAATCGCTTTGATAAAGCCGCGTGGTCGAGATTGGATGCGCAGCTGATCATGCATGGCAGAGCTGGTGATATTGGCTCTGCGCTTGCGCACATGGCTGCGTTTTTCAGCGCAAATTTCAGTGAGCTTGTTCATCGAGACCCCTCATTGATTGGCGATCCAGCAATTGAGCAAGGCATTTGCAAGCCCCTTGTCAATCGCCTCTGCCGCCTCTTCTGCACCCAATTCCCAGCTATCGACTTCACCGGCGACCATCAATGCGGCAGCGCTGTTAAGCACGACCGCATCCCGATAGGCCGACGGTTCTCCTTGCAGCAAGTCTCTCAAAGCCGCTGCATTATAGGCAGCATCACCGCCCTTTATGGCCTCCGAAACATGGCTTGGCAGGCCTAGATCTTCTGGCATGATCCGCCCGTAATTAATCGAAGATCCCTCAACAATTGCAATTTTCGAAGGTCCGGAGATGCTCAGTTCATCAAGCCCTTCTTCACCCGACACGATCATGACCTTGTCATATCCCAGATGCGCTGCGGCCTCCGCATAGGTTTCCACCAGATCGGGAGTCGCAACCCCAATAAGTTGTCGTTTGACCCGAGCAGGATTGCAAAGCGGTCCCAGCAAATTGAAAATCGTCCGTCGGCCGATCGCTTTGCGAATGGGAGCCAGTGGCCCGAGCGCCGGGTGGTGATTGGGCGCGAAGAAAAAAGCTATTCCGATCTCACGCAAAGATTGCTCGCCACCGGTTGCCGCTTTTACCAGATCAAGGCCCAGAGCTTCGAGTGTATCGGCCGCTCCCGATTTGCTTGATGCGGCGCGGTTGCCGTGTTTGGCCATTGGTATGTCGCATGCGGCGACAACCAGAGCCGTGGCTGTGGATATATTCAGGCTGTGGCTGCCGTCCCCTCCTGTTCCGCAAACATCGATCGCATGAGCGGGCGCATCGACAGGAATCATGCGCGCCCGCATTTCCTGGACTGCAGCGGCAATTTCGGTCGCTGTTTCTCCGCGGTCGGCGAGCTTAACCAGGAAAGCACCGATCGCTTCGCTATCGGCTTTGCCATCTAATATAGCTGCAAAAGCGGCTCGCGCATCGGCTTCGATTAAACTGTTGGCTGGATCTGGTAGGAATGTCATGTTTGCTCCTCTCCTGGAACGCCAGCATCCTGAAGTCGCCGGATCAGGCCATTTTTGTGCGCGTCGTCCTTGAATATTCGGGCGGGCAGAAAATTGAAAAGATGGTCCGAACGATAAAGCAAAACGATTTTATCGTCTGCTCGCCATTTGATCATGTCCGCAAAGGTCAAATGGGCATGTCCCTGTTCGTTGCTCGAATGGAGTTTCTCATCATCCCACCAGCTGGTTGTTTCCAGACGCAGATCCTTCTGCTGATTATAGATTTTCTTGGACAGGCGCGGGACCCACCAAGTCGGAACCAGGACTGACATGACCAGCGCCACAATCCCGGCCCACAAAGTCATGCCAGCGACTAAGCCAATGGCTTTGGTCATATCGTCGAAGCCATCATAGGCTGCCATCGCGATGCCTATGGCCAAACCGAAAAGCAGCAGATAAGCGAACCGCTTCCAACCCATTTGTTTCAGATGCAGTCCATAGGCAGCGCGCAGGTCGTCCTCTGTCGGCGTGAAGATGATTTTTTCGGTCATGCGATCTGTTTTGGTGTCATCCCAGCCAGTGTCATGAAATTGGCGAGCAAGTCATGGCCATATTCGGTGGCGATGCTTTCAGGGTGAAATTGAACACCATGAATGGGCAAGCTTTCATGACGGAAACCCATGACAGACCCATCTTCGGCAGTGGCATTGACCGGCAGGCATTCCGGAATATCCTCGACAATCAGCGAGTGATAGCGTGTGGCCGTATATGGTGAAGGCAGTCCTTTAAACACACCGCTATTGTCATGGGTTACCGGAGATGTTTTTCCGTGCATCAAACCACCGCGAACCACTTTTCCGCCAAAATGCTGGCCAATGCTTTGATGACCTAAACACACACCAAGCAACGGTTTTTCGGCATCGGCACAGGCCGAGACCAGATCCAGAGATATGCCGGCTTCATTGGGCGTGCAGGGGCCAGGCGAAATCAGAAACGCGTCAGCCCCGGTTGCCAGCGCTTCGGTCGCACTCAGCGCATCGTTACGCTCGACTTGAACCTTCGCCCCCAGCTCCATCAGATAATGGACCAGATTGAAGGTGAAGCTGTCATAATTGTCGATAACCAAAATCATGAAACGCTGCCTAATGACAAAAGGACCGCAGGCCAAGTTTTTCCGATGCCTATCAAGCAGATCGTTTGACGGAGGCAGTCGGAATGTTATGCAGGGGCGAGGGGAGATAAATCAATGGGTCAGCCAGTTACGGTATCCATAGCACATAAACTGGGGGTTGCGGAGGCCCGCAGCCGCATTGGTAACGGGGTGCACACATTAGGCGAATCTGTCCCCGGCGCGACCGTGACCGACCATCACTGGGATGGCGATACCATGCACTGCACTCTGGAAGCGATGGGCCAGCGCATTGGCGGAGAAATGCAGGTTCGAGAAGACGAAGTATATGCCATTTTCGATCTGCCGCCATTGCTCGCGCTGTTTGCCAACAAGATTAAGGAAAAGCTTCAGAAGGAAGCTCCGAAAATGCTGGAATAGAAGTATTACAACTGACGATTTTGAAAATTGTCAAAACGTGCCAATAATATAAAAAGCAAAATAGGATGAGGGGATAGAATATGGTCCGTACAATAGCAGCAAGCATGGCCTTAATGGCGTCCGCATTGGTTGTGCCGCAGGCGGCACAAGCTGAGTCCAAGGCAGCAGAAACAGACGTCATGCCGATGCCGGAGTTGACAATTTACCATCTCGAGGGGCGGCGCTCGGAACGTGTTGTCTGGTTGATGGAAGAACTCCGACTTCCCTATAAGCTTGAATATGTGCGTGGTGACTTACGTGCGTCTATGGCCAAAGTGCACAGCCTTGGTCACGAAATGCCGATGGTGCCGACGGTAGTTATCGGTGATCAGATTCTGGTGGAATCAGGTGCGATACTTCAGACAATCCAGAACCGATATGCACCAGGCAAATTGGCTCCGGCACGCGACAGCAAATATTATGCGGAACATCTTATGTGGATGCACTACGCCGAAGGATCGCTTGCTGCCCGGTTGTTCAGCGATTATCGGGCTTGGAGAACAACGCCGCCGACTGTCAGATCCAGATTTGTCGATAGCGAGGCAGTGGTCCAGTATTCAGAAAACTATCTGGCAAAAAACCCGTGGTTTGGTGGTCCGGAATTTTCTTCGGCCGACATCATGATGATGTTCCCGCTTAACGTTGCGACGGGTTTGAACCTTGTTGACGAGAAGAAATTCCCGAACATCGCGGCGTGGAAAGAGAAAATCCGCGCCCGTCCGGCCTATAAGCGCATGCTGGCTGCGGCTCGTCCTGATGGTATGATCGGCAATCTGCCGCCGGTCAGTCAACGTCCGCCCTCGGAGCGCAAATAACGCCAGCTCTGGGACGGGGATTTCGCTGCACCAGGGATTTGTTCTACTTTTGGAGGAGTCCTATCTGTTTTCTGGGAGGGGTTTGAGATGGCTATTTCGGAGACAGAATTGCGCGATTTGGTGCTAGCGCTGGATGGCGTCACCGAAAAACCGCATTTTGATCGGGCAGCATTTAAGGTGAAGCGAAATTTTGCGACATTGGCTCCAGACAAATCGACAGTGAATCTGCTGCTGCTTCCTGAAGAACAAGAGCTTCGATGCGAGCTTCATCCTGATGGTTTCACGCCAGTGCCAAACAAATGGGGCGAACGGGGCTGGACGATCATGTCTCTGGACGGCGTCGACATTGACGTGGCAAGTTCGGCAATAGAGGCGGCTTGGTTGAACGGGAAATGACAGGCCTATTGCCCAAACCCAATGTCTTGTGCACGTCGCACGGCCTCTTTCGCTGCTGCTAGCAACGCGCCGGATTTAGCTTCGCATTCACGTTGCTCATAGGCCGGATCGCTATCCGCTACGATGCCGGCTCCTGCCTGGACATGCAGGGTACCATCCTTGACGATGCCCGTGCGCAGGACGATGCAGCTGTCCATGCTGCCATCGGGAGAGAAATAGCCTACACCGCCGGCATAAGCGCCGCGCGTTTCCGGCTCCAGTTCCGCAATTATCTCGCACGCCCGGACTTTCGGCGCGCCGCTTACTGTGCCGGCAGGGAAGCCCGCAAACAAAGCGTCGAGTGCGTCCTTGTCCGGAGTCAGCTTGCCGACAACATTGGAAACAATATGCATGACATGGCTGTAAAACTCGACCGTGTAGCTATCCGTCACTTCGACGCTATTGGCCGAGCTGACTCGTCCTACATCATTGCGGCCAAGATCTAGCAGCATCAAATGCTCCGCACGCTCTTTCGGATCGGCGAGCAGGCTGTCGCGGTTGATTTTGTCTTCGGCTGCATTGACTCCGCGAGGGCGGGTGCCAGCAATCGGACGGATAGTCACCTCGCCATTGCGGGCACGGACCAGAATTTCGGGACTGGATCCGATCAGGGCAAATCCGGGCAGATCCAGGAAGAACAGGAAAGGTGAGGGGTTTATCCGGCGAAGAGCGCGATAAAGTTCAACCGGCGGCAAGGCAAATGGCGCGGTGAATCGTTGTGCAAGAACGACCTGAAAAATATCTCCAGCTTCGATATAGTCTTTGGCGCTCAGCACCATATTTTCATATTGGTTGGGCGGCAACTTGGCTTCGAAAGCTAGATCATCAGGATTGAGGTTTTGGGGCTCCGCTTCCGACGAGGGAACTGGGGTCGCCATTTGTCGTTCGACCTCGTCCAGCCGATCTTCGGCGCTGGTGATCTTGCTGCGCGCATTGCCGGAAGTTTCAGGCCAGACCGGCGCGACAAGATACATTTCATCTGCCAGTCGGTCGAAGATCACGATCACCGTGGGCCGGACAAACAGCATATCTGGCAGGTCGAGTTCAGACTGCGGCGCTCGTGGCAATTTTTCGACCAAGCCAATAGTCTCGTAACCGAAATAACCGACCAGGCAGGCCAGCGCGCTGGGCAGGCCATCCGGCACATCCATTTGGCACCGCTTGACCAGCGTGCGCAAGGCATCAAGGCTTTCGGCTTGCTCATCGACAAAGGCTTCACGGTCGGTCAACCAATGCGAATTGATAGCGGCTTTCCTGCCATCGGCGCGGAACACGAGATCAGGCGAAAGGCCAATCAGGCTGTGTCTTCCCCGGGTTTCGCCACCCTCGACCGACTCCAGCAGAAAATCGCCACGCTCGGCGACCATGAGCTTCAGCGCGGCCGAAACAGGGGTTTCGGTATCGGCCACCTGTTTGCGCCAGATCAGCGCTGGCTTTCCCGCACCCAAGGCTTGTTCTGCGGTCTCTATACCGAAACTATGCGCCATCAGTCTGGAACGGGCCGAAATAGCTGCATTTAGTTGCGACCGACCAATTGGTTTTTCAGCGTCGTCAACGCATCGTCATTTTTCTCGACACCGACATCGGCTCTCATCGCATTGATGAATTGCTCGGTATACTCATTACCGAAAACCTGTTTGAACTGCCCTCTGGTGGCCGCCAGCAAGTCTTCGCGCTCGGATGCGTCGCCGGGATCGATGTTGTTCAGATTGACCACGAACCAGCCCTGATTCTGTGGTGCTTTCAACGTCTTTGCCGTGCCTTCAGCCATGCTGAACATCAAGGTCAACGGTGGTGGAACCTGTCCCTGTTGGCTCTGTCTGGCAAGGTCCGCGCGGGAACTTCTAACCGATTCAACAGCCGGTAGCCTAACTCCTGCATCAGCAACGGCCTTCGACAGCGTTGCGCCGCCCGAAATCTGTTCGGCAATCTTGTCAGCCGCAACCTTGGCCTTTTTCGAGCCTTCTTCGAGGATATAATCTCTTGCCACAATCTGCTCGATAGACTTGAGCGGTGGTGGTGCTGCGGCGGTAATTTTGCTCACATCCATGATTGCATATTGCTGACCGGGAATGATCTCAACAACCTGCGGGTCGGAATCTTCTTCCAACGAAAAGGCCACAGGCAATATCCGCTGCATCTCAGGGATCGGGCGGTAGTTGGGATCGTCAGGATTCTGACCGTTGGCAAGTAGCATCGGCGTTGACTCAATCTTCAATTCCTCGGCCTGAGCAATGTCAGCAAGCGAAGATCCAGCAGCAAACTCGTCTTCCATTGTGACTGTAAGTTCCGCCAGCGCCTGGTCGATTTTCTCGCGACTAAGCTCCGCTACAATCTGCGCACGCACTTGCTCCAGGCTTTGTGCTGCGACGTTTTGAACTTCATTCACCTTGGCGATATGCCAACCGAGCGCGCTTTGCGCGGGCTGGGAAACGCCGCCAGACGCCGCCGTAAAGACAGCGTCAGCGACTGCTTGCGATGCCGTTCCAGCCAGTGCACCTTTGCTCACCGACCCGACTTCTGCCACTGACAGGCCAACCGAATCCGCGGCGGCGCCGATGGACATTCCGTCAGCAACCTTGTCGGCAAGCGCTTGGGCTGCCGCTTCGGTCGGCAAAATGACCTGATCAATATTGCGGGTCTCGCTGGCCGCATATCTGGCTTTATCTAGGTTATATTGGCCCTCGATTTCTTTCTCTGTAGGCTTGATGGTCTCGTTAAAACGATCCTTGGAGAACAGGGAATAGCTGATGGAGCGGCGCTCAGGAATAGTGTAGCGAGAGCCGTTCTGACTGTAATATGCAGCCAGCGCGGCATCGGCAGGTTTCACATTTTCGACAAAGGCCGCCGAAGGCACAATCGCGATCTGGCCCTGGCGCGCCTCAAGCAGCAGAGACGCATAAGGCGTCACCAGTTTTTGCGGTACCGATGCCCCAAAGCCGGAAACCGTCAGCAATTGATCGGCGAGCAAATTGCGGGTGAAATCATCGCGCAACTGTTGCTCCTTAATGCCTTGCTGTTGCAAGGCACGGCGGAAATTCTCTTCGCTGAACTGACCATCAGCGCCTTGAAAAGAAGGGATACTGGCAATCTCGCCGTCAACCAACCGCTTGCCTGCAGTCATACCGTATTTCCTACCGAAGTCAGCAATCACAAAACTGTTGATCAACCGATCCAATATGCTGTCAAAACCGCCGCCTTCAACATAGGTTTTGAGATCAAGCCCGGTATTTTGACGTTGTTCGGCACGAAAGGCGTTGTTGACCGACTGACTGAGTTCAGATGTCGATAATTTGGACTCACCAATTTGCGCTGCCGTTCCCGATCCGGTCACACCACCAAAGGCACCTGACCCGGTCACGTCCGCCGATGCGAACGCAATTGCGATCAGCGCGACAAAGCACATGGTCAGGAACAGACCGATTTTGGAGGCAAAGATATTGCGGAAAAATGTAATCATGAGAATATTGCAATTCTGTTAGGGCAAATGGATTTTCCGATGCTTTAGGCGGCTTGCGATTTTCGTTCAAGCAAAAGGGCGCAGGACACGAGTTAAAAGCCTTTTTTGCGAAAGCCGTTTGGCAGGGGAGGTGGAATTTGTTAGCTGGTCAGCTGCATCAACAACGGGGTGGAGAGAATATGGCAAATCGCAAATATATTGTCGGCAACTGGAAAATGAATGGTCTGCAATCCGAACTATCGGATATTGCAGATATAGCAGCGATTGCGAGTTCTCATCCAACCGTTGATGCGGCGATTTGTCCGCCTGTAACCTTGATTGCTGCCGCTTCATCGCAGAATGCTGCTTTCGCAATCGGTGCTCAAGATTGCCATTTCAGCGAAAATGGCGCGCATACCGGCTGTATATCGGCCGCGATGATCAAGGAAGCTGGAGCTGGTTTCTCAATTTTGGGTCATAGCGAACGCCGTGCGGACCAGCATGAAACGGATGCTGATGTGAAAGCCAAAGCGGAGGCGGTGCATGCTGCCGGATTGGGCGCCATCATTTGCGTTGGTGAAACAGAAGAAGAGCGCGACGCTGGCCAGGCGATCGAGATAGTTTGCGGACAATTGGCGGGCTCTTTTCCCAGCGGGGCGGATGCGGGCTGGCTTACTATTGCCTATGAACCTGTTTGGGCAATCGGCACCGGTCGGGTGCCGGAGGTGTCCGACGTTGCAGAAATGCATGCTGCGATCCGCAGCAAATTAGCTGAGCTTATGAATGGCGGTAGCGAGCAGGTTCGCATTCTTTATGGTGGCTCGATGAATGGGGGTAATGCATCTGAACTGTTGGCCGTACCGAATGTGGACGGCGGGCTGGTTGGCGGCGCGAGCCTTTCCGCGGAGAAGTTCGGACCGATAATCGAGGCCGCCGCCGCAGCATAGCGGCAGCAGCCTGAGGTGGTTTTTCAGGCGGTGGCAGACTTGATAGGAAAATAAGTTCAAGGGGTACCGTATCCATCTGGGCTTAATCTCAGGATTCCTCAGATAGGCCTCTTTCCTACATCATCCGAGTCGAGTATCGAAGCGGCTATCCGTTGTGATGGGCCATTGTGATGCGGGAATTTGACGAATCTAAAACTCGAAAATGCAGAATAAACTATATAAAACAAATAGATATTGTGCGTTAATCAGGGTGAGAATTGTGTGAACTTTGAAACATAATCCATGGCGAAACAAATGAGCGAGTAGGGCTGTGACTTGTGTGAACTTTGGAATAAAGCGCGGCAATGGCTGGATCTGCCTTTCCAGCCGGTTTGGTGCCGGTATCAGGGGGGAAGGGATTATGTTTCACCGCTTGAATTCGCGCCATCCAATCGCTATGTGCGCTGCCTATTGTTAAACCATTACGTTCGGACCTAGTTATGTTTCTGTTTCTTACCGTTGTTCAGGCGATTGTCGCAGCCGCCCTTGTTGGCGTTATATTGATGCAGCGGTCGGAAGGCGGTGGTCTTGGTGTTGGCGGCAGTCCATCTGGCATGATGTCAGCGCGCGGCGCGGCGGACTTGCTGACTCGGACGACGACCGTATTGGCTGTCTTGTTTGTTGCGCTATCTATTTCTCTGGCCTTTTTGGCGGCCTCTGAAGGACAGCCCTCAACGATTGATCAGACGTTAGAGCGTGATACCAGCATTCCTGTAGCGCCTGCTGCCCCCGCTGATGCTGTCCCTTTGGTGGGCGATGATCCGCTGGCAGCGGCTGCGGCGCAGGCTGAGGCAACCGACGAAGACGCTTCGGCTGCTACAGATGGTGCCGTTCCGCTCGATCAATAGCAGATTTTGCCGGCGGTGATGCGCAATCACGCGTAAAATTTGGTACCGTTTGAAAATAAATTTCGCTTTTTCGGATTCGCACGCTTGCCATTTCGGCTCGACACGCCTTAAGCCTTTCCTCCCATGGCGCGATATATTTTTATTACCGGCGGTGTGGTTTCCTCACTTGGCAAAGGTCTCATGGCAGCGAGCCTCGGCGCGCTTCTGCAAGCACGTGGATATTCGGTGCGGATCCGTAAACTGGATCCCTATCTGAACGTCGATCCGGGCACGATGTCGCCTTACCAGCATGGTGAAGTTTATGTGACGGATGATGGTGCCGAAACCGACCTGGATCTGGGGCATTATGAGCGGTTTACCGGTGTTCCGTCGCTGCAATCCGACAATGTGACTTCTGGACGAATCTATCAGTCGATAATTACCAAGGAACGCCGCGGTGACTATTTGGGGGCTACGGTTCAAGTGATACCGCACGTCACCGACGCGATTCAGGAATTTGCGCAGGACAAGCTCGATGGTATCGATTTCGTGCTCTGCGAAATAGGTGGTACCGTCGGCGATATTGAAAGCCTGCCGTTTATCGAAGCTATCAGACAGCTGCGCAACACAGTTGGCCGGGCCAATGCGATCTCGGTTCATGTAACGCTGGTGCCCTATATCGCGGCTGCGGGCGAGCTTAAGACAAAGCCGACCCAGCACAGCGTTCGGGAATTGACCTCATTGGGCATTCAGCCCGATATATTGCTTTGCCGCTGCGAACATGATTTGCCGGATAGTGAACGCGCCAAAATTGCTCAATTCTGTAACGTTCGTAAAGAAGCTGTGATCCCGGCATTGGATGCCAGCAGCATCTACAATGTACCGATGCAATATCACGAAGAAGGTCTGGACCGCGAAGTTCTGAACGCTTTCGGAATTATCAACGCGCCCGAGCCGGACCTTACCCGCTGGAACGACGTGATGGAGCGCATCGAGAATCCTGAAGGCGAGGTTATTGTTGGTGTCGTCGGCAAATATGTTGGGCTTCAAGATGCTTACAAATCGCTCCAAGAGGCGCTTTTTCATGGTGGTCTTGCGAACCGGGTGAAAGTCCAGGTGCGTTGGCTGGATGCAGAGCTATTTGAAGATGAAAACGATCTTGCAGCCAATCTGGAGCCTCTGCACGCCATTTTGGTTCCAGGCGGTTTTGGTGAGCGCGGCAGTGAAGGTAAAATCGGATCTGTGCGATTCGCCCGTGAGCATGATGTCCCGTTTTTTGGTATTTGTCTGGGTATGCAGATGGCTTGCGTGGAAGCAGCCCGCAATCTCGCCGGTATCGATGCGGCCTCGACAACCGAATTTGGTGAAACGGCAGAACCGATTGTCGGGCTGATCACCGAGTGGATGACCGAAGAAGGTCTGCAAAAACGCGAGTCGGGCGGTGATTTAGGCGGAACCATGCGGCTCGGGGCCTATGACGCGCGGTTGCAGCAGGGCTCCAAAGTCAGCGAAATCTATGGCTCCGACATGATTAGCGAACGGCATCGCCATCGCTATGAGGTCAACAAGGGCTATGTAGAGCGCCTGGAAAAAACCGGGCTAATATTCTCTGGAATGTCGCCGGATGGGGAACTTCCGGAAATTGTCGAGCGTCCCGACCACAGCTGGTTTGTAGGTGTCCAATATCATCCGGAACTGAAGAGCAAACCCTTTGATCCGCACCCACTTTTCGCTTCTTTTATCGCTGCTGCGGTAAAACAAAGCCGACTTGTCTAATTTATCCAATCCTTTTTACAGCAAGTGACTATTGTCACATCCAAGCAATAAGAACTGGTTATCAGGTTTTTTACTTATTGTAGAGGACAGGGTTGGAGCAGAAACATTGAGGGCCGAAGAACTTGCGGGCATATTGGCGGAACATAGTTTGTTCGCTGATTGTGACGAGGCAGAACTGGCAGATTTGATATTGCGCGGGCATTTCGTGCAATATGACAAAGGGGATGAATTGATCATGCAGGGTGATCCTGGAGATTCATTACTGATATTATTATCGGGCAATGCGCGGACCAGTATGATCGCCAGCAATGGTTATGAAATTGTCCTGGATTATGCTGAGCCAGGCCAGGTTTTGGGTGAGATTGCTTTGCTTGATGGTGGTGAAAGAACCGCCAGTGTAACAGCGATTGAACCGACCACAGCCTTGACGATTACACGCGCTGCTTTTGAAGAAATTTTGAAAAAGCACAAAAATATGGCATTACGGCTACTTAAGGTAATGGCAAACCGCATTCGGACAGCCAATACCATGATAGAGGGAGACCGAGCCTATACATCAGGGCCTCGGCTAGCGCGCTATTTATTAAGACTATCAGTCGTCGGCGCAGAAGAGGGGCGCCTAAAACTGGATTTGAGTCAAAGCGAACTTGGCAACTTTGCCGGGATGTCGCGGGAACATATTAATCGGCAACTTTCAACCTGGTCAGAAGATGGCATTGTTTCGGTTGAAAGCGGGAAAGTGCGGATATTGAATCACGCGACACTTTCCAACATTGCCAATGCGGATTCTTGATCGAAGTTGGCCATTTGCGACCCGGGCTAATTTCGTCAAGAGTGACACCACGCGGGTGTCAGGGGTAGTCGGATCCTCATCCGGCTGCCCCATTTTTTTGTTTGCTGAACACAAGTAGAAAAGGCAGCCAACGTTAATCGGCTGCCTTCTATGGAAGTTCAGACTAGGGCTTAAGCAGCCTTGTCACTCGATTTTTCAGGATTGTGATCAATTTTGGTGACATTGTCGCCAGTGTTGATCGCGATTTTCTGTGGTTTCATGGCGTCTGGAATTTCGCGAACCAGATCAATGATCAACAGGCCATCGCTTAACACCGCATTGTCGACACGAACGAAATCGGCGAGTTCAAAGCGGCGTTCGAAGTTGCGGTTAGCAATGCCCATATGGAGAAACTGCTTACCTTCATTTTCGTCGCTGCCCTTATTCCCAGCTACAAGCAAAAGATTCTGCTGCGCGGTGATTTCAATCTCGTCATCTTTGAAACCTGCAACGGCAAGCGTGATCCGATAATGGTCATCGCCGCTGCGTTCGATATTAAATGGGGGGTAGTTTTCCGATTGCTGTGCGCGAGCATTATTCTCAAGCAAATCAAAAAGCCGGTCAAAACCAACGGTTGAGCGGCGATAGGGGGTAAAATCAAAACGATTCATATTTTTATCCTCTTATGAGCAATTAAAATTGTGGACCCAAATTGGCGTCCGGTTTTGTTGTACGAAATCCAAAACGGCATTTCGTATTACTAAGATATTGCAGGAATTTCTGATTTCAAGGGATGCATATGGTCAAAGAGGCTGCAAACAAAAACGCCCGGAGCCATTTCTGACTCCGGGCGAAAATGGTGACGATAATATCGTCCCCCTGTTTTCCTGTCTTATTCAACGCCGTTTGTCCCCCAACATTCGACGGAACCAGAAAGGATCCCTGAACCATGACCATTATGCGGTAATTGATTCTGTAACTATCTGTGATCGGGATGGCCGCTATTGTCATGCAAATTTTCACAAATGTGCAATATTGGTTCAGCTTTGTGTCATAATAGCAACAGCATTTTAGCCAGCATCACTCTTGCCTGCGCCGCCTCGCGACCGTAAAGCCACAATAGTTTTTTCAGGAAGATCATACTTTTATGCTCCTATCCCGTTATGAATGGGTCATCGCAAAACGCTATCTTTTACCCGGCAAGGGTGAGGGGTTTATTTTTCTGGTGGCAAGCATCAGTTTGGTTGCGGTCATGCTGGGCGTTGCCGCGCTGATCGTTGTCATGAGTGTGATGAACGGTTTTCGCGCTGAATTATTCGACAAAATTGTCGGGCTGAATGGTCATGCGGTGATTCAAGGTTATGGCGGACGTCTCCCGGACTGGAGGGATTTGCTTGACGATGTGCGAGAAACTGAAGGTGTTGTGTCGGCATCTCCACTCATAGAGCAACCTTTGTTGACGACCTTCAACGGGCGCGTAGAGGCGATATTGGTGCGCGGGATGCTCGTTCCTGATATCCTGAAAAATGATACGCTGGATGGCAAAACGGTCGCTGGAGATCTGGCTCGTTTGGAGCCGGAAGCAGGACGTGTTGGAATCGGGAGTCGATTGGCAACCGCTTTGGGCGCGCAAGTGGGAAGCCGAATCACGGTGATCAATCCGCAAGGACGAACAACGCCCTTTGGCACCGTACCACGAGAGATATCCTATGAGGTTGCCGCGATATTTGAGGTGGGTGTCTATGACTATGACAAAGCCTTTGTCATAATGCCGATGAAAGATGCGCAAACGTTGATGTTGCTGGGTGATCAGATTGGCATGATCGAGATCAAAACGAACGATGCTGACAATGTCGCAGAAATTATCGCGCCGCTTTATCCCAAAGTGGCGGATCGTGCGGTGATTACTGACTGGAAGGCCATGAATGCGTCGCTGTTTGAAACGCTTCAGGTGGAACGCGTGGTGATGTTCGTGATCCTGTCGATCATTATATTGGTTGCGGTGTTCAACATATTGTCATCGCTGATTATGTTGGTACGCGCGAAAACCAGAGATATTGCAATTTTGCGAACGATGGGAGCATCACGCGCATCTCTTACGAGAATATTTGTTACCGTCGGAACATCGATCGGTACACTTGGTATCGCTGCTGGGATTATACTGGGGTTGATCGCCATATATTTCCGACAAAATGTAATCAATTTTGTGCAAATGATCACCGGTCAAAATCTCTGGGATCCCTCCATTCGGTTTTTGACAGAGTTACCAGCGAGAACTGACCCAGTAGAGGTCTTCGGCATAGCGATGCTGGCCCTTTTATTCAGTTTCCTGGCGACGCTGTATCCGGCCTATAAGGCCGCTAGTACCGACCCTGTACAGGTTCTTCGCTATGAGTGATCAAGGGAGCAAGGTTGTTGAACTGCGGGATGTTCGGCGCAGTTTCACACAAGGTGATACGCATATCGATGTGCTGAAGGGCGTTGATCTTGATATTAGGTCAAACGAAATCGTGGCGCTGCTCGGGCCATCCGGTTCGGGCAAGTCGACGCTATTGCAGGCCGTAGGGCTACTGGAAGGCGGGTTTGAGGGATCCATTAAACTTGATGGTGAAGAAACTGCACGAATGTCAGCGAGCGGACATACGCGTATTCGACGTGAATTGCTGGGTTTCGTCTATCAGTTTCATCATTTGTTGCCTGATTTTTCAGCCGAAGAAAATGTGGTCATGCCGCAGTTGATTGCTGGTACTTCGCAAAAAAACGCAGAGGAAAGAGCAGAATCATTGCTCCGCAGCTTGGGACTCGGGGAACGCCTGGATCATAAGCCGAGCAAGCTTTCAGGCGGCGAGCAACAGCGAGTTGCCGTAGCAAGAGCATTGGCAAATGCGCCCAAACTGGTTTTGGCTGATGAGCCGACTGGTAATCTTGATGAAACCACAGCCGATATAGTGTTAGCTGAACTTATGGCACTTGTGCGCGAGGAAGGAAGTGCGGCGTTGATCGCGACGCATAATGAACGCCTTGCAGCAAAAATGGACCGTGTGGTCAGACTCCATGATGGAGTTTTAAGCTAGTCTTTTCAAAATGAAGCGAGATAGGCTTTGACATTTAGCGAGTGACTAACAATTTGTTGTACATAATCGGGGAATAAAATTGCAAAGAACGGGGCGAATCTATGCAAATCACAGAATTTGAAGTTAAGCAGGCAGACGGTTCGATGTCGGACCTGTCCGCATATAAGGGCAAAGTCCTTCTGATCGTAAACACAGCATCGAAATGCGGCTTCACACCGCAATATGAAGGGCTGGAGAAGCTACATAAGGAATATGCAGATAAAGGTCTGGAAATATTGGCCTTTCCTTGCAATCAGTTTGGAAATCAAGAACCTGGTGATGCCGAGGAAATTAGAAATTTCTGCACGCTGAATTATGATGTCAGTTTTCCTTTGATGGGAAAAATTGACGTCAACGGTAGGGACGCAGACCCATTGTGGGATTATCTGAAGTCAGAAAAATCCGGACTGTTAGGTTCTCGAATCAAATGGAACTTCACCAAATTCCTGGTTGACCGCGAAGGCAATGTGGTGGGACGGCATGGACCTGCTGTCAAACCGGAACAGCTGAAGAGCGAAATAGAAGCGTTGCTCTGACAGGAAGACCAACAAATTGTGGAAAACTGGTCGATAGGTAGCATTACAACGAACTGGTCATGGCCAAAACTTGTGGCTCACGTTAGGGTTTAACTATGCCACAGATTCCCTTTGTCCACCTGCGCGCCTTTTCCGCCTACACCATATTGGATGGCGCGATGGAACCGAAGGCCATTGGTGCTGTTGCCAAGGAGCGCGGCTTTCCTGCGGTTGCATTGACGGATCGGATTGGTCTGTTTGCATCTATGGCATTTGATGACGGTTGCCGCGCAAATGGGGTTCAACCGATAACGGGCTGTTTCTTGAGGGTTGCACGACCGGGCAGCGCAGGCTCTGACAAACCTGTTCTGGATTGGATTGCCCTATATGCTCAGGATGAAACGGGATATGAAAATCTCTGTCGCCTGGTTTCGGCATCACATCTGGATCGACCGGCAGAACAGGATGCCCATATCCCGTTCGAGATGCTTGCCGACCATAATGCCGGTTTGCTCGCATTAACTGGCGGTGGAGAAGGAGGCGTAACCCGATTGCTGGCAGAAGAGCAGCAATCGGAGGCCGAGGCCTACCTGTCATCGCTTCAGCAATATTTCGAAGGTCGCCTCTATATTGAGCTTTCCCGCCGGGATGACCCGGTTGAGATGGCCGCCGAGGCCGGTTTGATCGCGTTGGCGATGGATCGCGACATTCCGTTGGTTGCCACCAATCCAAGTTGTTTTGCCGAGCCCGGTTTTCATGAAGCGCATGATGCGATGAAATGCATCGCGGGGTCCGCTTATGTGGAGAATGACGATCGTGATAAGCCATCACCGCACCTATGGATAAAAAGCGCGCTGGTTATGGAGGATCTTTTCTCCGACCTGCCTGAAGCACTTGAAAACACTTTGGTGGTTGCCAAGCGCTGCGCTTATTCTCCGCCGCGCCGGGATCCCATTTTGCCCAGCCTGGCTGGTGATCTAGCAGGCGAGGCGGAACAGTTGCGCGGAGACGCCACCGCTGGATTGGAAGAGCGACTTGCACATGTCGGCGAACTCGACGCCAAGCAGCGTCAAGAATATTTTAATCGGCTTGATTTTGAAATCGACGTGATCGTGAATATGGGTTTTCCGGGCTACTTCTTGATCGTCGCAGATTTTATTAAATGGGCCAAGGATCACGATATACCCGTGGGGCCTGGTCGTGGTTCAGGTGCGGGTTCTGTTGTTGCCTGGGCACTCACCATTACCGATCTTGATCCGATCAAGCTGGGTCTGTTGTTTGAGCGTTTCCTGAATCCGGAACGCGTTTCCATGCCTGACTTCGATATTGATTTCTGCGAAACCCGTCGCGGTGAAGTGATCCGCTATGTTCAGGAAAAATATGGTACGGGGCAAGTCGCTCAAATTATTACATTCGGTAAACTGAAAGCACGCGCGGTGCTCAGAGATGTCGGTCGAGTATTGCAGATGCCTTATGGTCAAGTGGATCGGCTGACCAAATTGGTACCGAACCATCCCACTGACCCATGGGATTTGAAGCGTGCGCTTAATGGCATTTCTGAATTGGCACAGGACTACAAACAGGGGGATGTGAAGCGTCTGTTTGACCTGGCGATGAAGCTGGAAGGGCTACCTCGCCACAGTTCAACCCATGCTGCCGGTGTTGTTATCGGCGATCGTCCTCTCGATCAGCTTGTTCCTCTCTATCGTGATCCGCGCTCTGATTTGCCGGTGACGCAGTTCGACATGAAATTTGTTGAACAGGCCGGCCTGGTGAAGTTTGACTTTCTCGGGCTCAAGACGCTTTCAGTTTTGAAGAAGGCGGTTGAATTGCTCGCTGAACGCAATATCGAAGTCGATCTTTCGGCTCTTGCATGGGATGATCCCAAGGTATTCGAGTTGCTTCAACGCGGTGATACGGTTGGGGTGTTTCAGCTGGAATCCGAAGGCATGAGGCGTACTCTGGCAGCCGTGAAGCCGACGAATTTCGGCGATATTATCGCACTTGTTTCACTCTATCGCCCAGGGCCGATGGATAATATTCCGCTATTTGGTGATCGGAAAAATGGCCGCGCGGATATCGCTTATCCGCATCCGTTGCTCGAAGATATCCTGAAGGAAACATACGGGATTATCGTCTATCAGGAACAGGTGATGCAGGCTGCTCAGGTTATAGCAGGCTATTCTCTTGGCGAAGCTGATATGCTGCGGCGCGCCATGGGTAAGAAGATCCAGGCTGAGATGGACGCACAGCGCAGTATCTTTGTCGAAGGTGCCGCCAAAAATGATGTCGGACCGGAACAAGCCAATGAGCTATTCGATCTGATCGATAAATTTGCCGGCTATGGTTTCAACAAAAGCCACGCGGCGGCTTATGCGTTGCTGGCCTATCAAACGGCTTGGCTCAAGGCCCATTATCCCCATGAATTTTATGCAGCATCGATGTGCTTTGATATGCACCAGAGCGACAAGCTCAGCATTTTTGTGGATGATATGAAACGGCTTGGCGTGACCATATTGCCGCCCTCTATCAACAAAAGCCGACCCTCTTTTGCTGTTGAAGAGCAGGATGGGGCGCTCCTTGCTGTACGTTACGCCCTTGCCGGCCTTAAAAATGTTGGCGAGAAGGCGATGCAGGCACTGGTCGATGAGCGTGCCGAGAGTGGTGCGTTTCAGTCAATGGATGACTTTGCCAATCGCATTGATCCGACAGGTATGAATAAGCGCCAGATTGAAAGCCTTGCCGCCGCTGGTGCCTTTGACGATATCGAGCCCAATCGCGCGGCGGTTTACGAGGGCGCGGAAATGTTAATGTCTGTTGCCAACAGTGCTGCCGAATCCCGCAATAGCGGGCAGGGCGGTCTGTTCGGTGAAGGGGGTGCCGACGATATGCAGGCGATCCGCCTGCCAGCCAATAGCGACTGGAATTTGAGCGAGATCATGGTCCATGAGCGCGATGCGTTCGGTTTCTATTTCGCTTCCCATCCCGTGACTCAGTTTCAGGCGGTCACTTCTTCGCATGGTGCAATGACATATGCGGCCTTGTGTGAGGAGGGCCCGATTGCCGAAGGGCAGCGCAAACCTGCGGTTATGGCGGCATTGGTCGAAGGCGTGCGTTGGCGGGAAAGCAAGCGCGGCAAGCGTTTCGTGCTTGTCGATCTTTCGGACAGCAGCGGTCAGTTTTCCGGTAGCTGTTTTGAAGAAGAGCAATGTGAGCTGCTCGCTGATATGGCCAAGGAAGGCAGTTGTGCATTACTGAATGTCGAGCTTGACCAGCGATCGGATGATGAAAGTCCCCGTGTCGTTATTCGCCGTGCACAGGCCATGGACGGTCTGGAAAAGACTACGAGAACCCGTTTGGAGCTGGATGTGCATGATTTGCAGGGACTTCAGGAACTCAAGAATCTCGTTGCACCACTTTCCGGCGGCAAGAGCGAATTGATCGCTCGTTTGCCAAGCTTCGAAGGTGAGAGCGCCGATATCTGTCTCGGCCGCTCCTTTCAGCTTGATGCTCAATTTGCGGAAACGCTTAGCCATGTGGCGGGCCTGTCGAATATCCGGTTGGGGCCGGCCACTGGATCACGACCAGTCCGCCATCGCAAACCCAATTTAAGGCTTGTAAGCTGAGCCGTTTGCGTCAAAAAACAAATCTATAAAAACGGAGAGACAAATGGCTGGAGCTATGCAGGGCAGTGCGCTCAAAATCACCAATCTGATTGATCATGCGGCACGTGAGCATGGCACGCGAGAGATCGTAAGCCATTGGGCAGATGGCACGCTAACCCGCAGTAACTGGGGTGAAATTGGCAGTGATGCGCGCAAGTTCTCACAAGTCCTAAAGCGTCTTGGTATGGAAAAAGGCGACCGGATCGCGACTATCGCGATGAACCATGCGCATCATTTGATCAGTTGGTACGGCTCGGCAGGAATTGGCGGCATATTACACACCGTCAATCCGAGGCTTTTTGAAGAGCAATTGGTCTATATCATCAACCATGCTGAAGACCGAGTACTGTTGTTCGACAAGATGTTCACGCCGATTATCGAAATGCTTAAACCGCAGTTAAAAACGGTGGAGCATTATATCCAGTTTGACGGAGAGAAAGGTGACTATCCGACCTTTCGTGAGCTTGTTGATGCTGAAGATGGTAATTTTGACTGGGTGGATGTCGATGAGAACGACCCCTGCGGCTTGTGCTACACGAGCGGAACAACTGGCAACCCCAAGGGTGTGCTTTACGAACATCGCTCCAATGTCTTGCATGCACTGACCGAAGTTCAGCCTGACATAATGGACTTAGCCACCCGCTCTGTGATGTTGCCGATCGTTCCGATGTTTCACGCCAATGCATGGGGATTGCCCTTTGCCTGTGCTGCGGTTGGCGCAAAAATGGTCTTTTCTGCCAGTAATGAGGCTCCCGTTCTGTGGAAGTTGATTCGCGAGGAAGGGGTCACGCATAGTGCAGGCGTGCCGACTGTCTGGCTTTCCATGTTTGCCGATATGGACGCCAACGGTGGCGATTACGGCAAGCTGCGAGTGATCACAATCGGTGGATCGGCATGTCCGCGCTCGATGATCGAACGATTGATGAAAAACGGCATGCGAGTTGCTCATGCCTGGGGCATGACAGAGACATCACCGATTGGCACTGCCGGATCGCTGCCGGCCAATTGGGATGATCTTGGTTTTGACGAGCAAGTTGATGTGATTTGTAAGCAGGGGCGCCCTCCCTTCGGTGTGGAATTGCGCGTTGTAGATGATGAGGGCAACGTCCTGCCGCGCGATGGTGAGTCTAGTGGAACGCTGGAAATCCGAGGGCCCTGGATCGTTCAACGCTATTACCGCGCTGATGAGGATGCGGTCGAGGATGATCTGTGGTTTGATACCGGCGATGTGGCTGTGCTTCATCCCGATGGCACTATGCAGATTACCGATCGGGCAAAGGATGTCATCAAGTCAGGTGGTGAATGGATCAGTTCGATCGAGCTTGAAAATGCGGCTGTCGGCTGTCCAGGTGTTGCTGAAGCAGCAGCCGTCGGCGTGTATCATCCGAAATGGGATGAGCGGCCACTGCTGTTGGTGGTCAAAAAACCGGACGCTGAGGTTACTCAGGAAGAGGTGGTTGCTTATCTCACCGACAAGGTCGCCAAATGGTGGCTGCCGGATGAAGTCAAATTCATCGATGAACTGCCACATACGGCAACCGGTAAGATCCTGAAACGGGCTCTGCGCGATGAATATAAGGATTATAAGTTGAAAAGCCTAACTGACGCCTGAGTGCAAAGCTTCAGATAGCTTGATCTGAAAACATGCTTTTGGCTTGTCGATCGTGTCATACTCATAACCTTGAACATGAAGATAGAGGGCTTCTAAAACAGCTCCATCTGACTGCCTCTGACGATGGGTCTTTGAAACAAATCTGTTCGCAATGAAAACTTGGCTTTGCCCAACCCGTTTTTGCGGACGGCAAGGGAGAGGCGATGATGCAATAATTCTGCCCACGGACCTTGGCCTTTCATCCGGCTATGGAAATTAGGATCATTTTTCTTGCCGCTACGGAGTGATTCGATGATGTGCATCACCTTGTTCTTACGGTCTGGAAAATGCGCCTCAAGCCATTGTTCAAACAGCGGCGCAACTTCGTGCGGCAAGCGCACCGGAATAACCGAAACTGATTGTGCATCATGATCAGCAGCGGCTGCGACTAAGGCCTCAAGCTCATGATCAGTGATTGCTGGAATGACCGGTGCGATGTTCACATGAACCGGAATCCCAAGCGCTCGTAAGTCTTTAACTGCCTGCAGTCTTTTTGCTGGTGATGGCGCGCGTGGTTCAAGCAGGCGCGCAATTTTGCGATCCAGCGTTGTAACTGAAATAGCCACAGCAGACAGGTTCAGAGCGGCGAGTTCTGCCAATATTTCGCGATCGTCGATCACCCTGTTTGATTTGGTTGTAATGCCTACCGGATGCCGGGTTTCAAGCATAACTTCCAATATCTGATGCGTGATATTGTAGCGCTTTTCAATCGGCTGATAGGGGTCCGTATTGGTCCCGATTGCAATAGCGGCGGGCCGATAGGTCGGTTTGGCGAGCGTGTCACGCAGCAACTGGGCGGCATTTGGTTTGGCAAAAAGCCGCGTTTCGAAATCCAGCCCGGGTGAGAGGTCGTGATAAGCATGGGTGGGACGCGCATAGCAATAGACACAACCATGTTCACAGCCGCGATAGGCGTTGATCGAACGATCAAAAGGAATATCTGGCGAAGTGTTGAAACTTAGAATTGATTTCGGGCTTTCAACGGTAACCTGTGTGCGCAGTTTTCCACTCGCATCCCCCAGTGCGTCGCGCTCGTCAAGCCAGTCGCCATCAGCGTCGCGGCTCGGCAAGTTGAACCGACGACTGTCATCATTGGTAACCGCTCCGCGTCCCTTTAGGGCCGGCGGGGTAAGGCGCTGCTTCTGTTCCATACTTATCATATAGCATGAGAACATATAAAGAACAAATATCTATTTTTCCTGTAACCGCGGCAATAGTTCGACAAAATTGCAAGGCCGGTGGCGGCTGTCCAACTGGGTGTCCAATATGCCATCCCATCCGTCCTTGACCGCACCATTGGAACCGGGGAGCGCAAAAATATATGTTCCGCGCGATACCACAGCACAAGCCCGCGATTGTACGGTGGACGTGCCGATCTTGTCATAGCTGAGCCAGCGGAACAATTCGCCAAAGCCAGGTATGTCCTTGTCTTTGACAGCATTGAGCGCCTCGGGCGTGATATCGCGTCCGGTCAGTCCAGTTCCGCCTGTGGTGATAATTACATCGACCGCTTGATCATCAATCCATTGATGGAGCTGGGCAATAATTTTCGCAGTTTCATCCCGGACCAGATGGCGGTCAACCAGATTATGCCCTTTATCAGCGATACGCTGCGCTAATATTTCACCGGATGTGTCCTCTTTCAGGCTGCGCGTGTCAGATACGGTCAGAATAGCGATATTAATGGGTTTAAACGTCCGGCTTTCGTCGATAGGCATGCGTTTCTCCGATGATTTTTCGGCTGCTTTATAACCCATATTATCCGACTTTTCTAAGCCATAAAGAATAGGGGGTTTTCGCCGCAGCTGTAACCGTCTAATCGCTTGTAATAATGTCGAACGTTCCGGATTTAACCGCTGTCATATTGGGCTTGATTCTCGCCGCATGGCTGGCTGCGGCCGCATGGGCTGTATGGACCGGCCTGGCGATGAAAAACCGCGCAGAAGCGACACTAAGGCAGTCGGGGCGATTGGGAAGACTGTTGGAAACGTCGCCGGCTTTACCCTTGCTGGTGCGTTCTGACGGGAAACTCGAAGCATCCCAACGCCTGATGCATTGGTTTGGATTTGATCATTTACCTGCACATATTTCAGAGTTGCACAGTCCCGGTGCTGGGATGAGCCGTGAAGATTTGGAAGGGCTGACGCAAGATGTTAATATTGCGCAGAAATCCGGCAGTAGCTTCACTCGCGCGATGAAGGTCGTGGGATCAGACAAGGCTCTGTTCATCAGGGGTGGACTGGCGGATCAGAAAATTGCTCCGAATGGTAGCGCATTGTTATGGATATTTGATGCCACCGATAGTGAAGGGCAAATCGAAGAGTTACGTGCAGAAAACGAAGAGGCTCGCACGGCTTTTGATGCGTTGTCGGCTCTCATTGAAGCTGCACCGGTCCCGATGTGGCACCGCTCAACGGACATGAAGCTGACGCTGGTAAACAGTGCCTATGTCAAAGCAGTGGATGCAGAGGATGGGGCGCAGGTTGTGGAAGAGGGGATCGAACTGATCGAGACGATCAACGGGATCAGCCCAACCGATGCAGCGTCACAAGCCAAACAGAAGGGGGAGCCCTATGAGCGTGTCGTCGCAACCACAATCGGGGGTGAGCGCCGGACGACCCAGGTAGTGGATGTTCCGCTCGGAAAATCGGGTATTGCCGGCTATGCGATCGACATCCAGGAATTGATCGATTCTCGCAAGGAACAGCGGCGCTTTAACGAATCGCAGCGAGATATGCTGGACAAGATTTCCGCTGCGGTGGTGCAATTTGACGCGGATAAATCGCTGCAATTCTGCAATATGCCGTTTCAACGGATATTCTCGATGCGGCAGCAGTGGATTGCAGAGCGGCCCGAGTTTCCGAGAGTGTTGGACCGGATGCGGGAAATGAATCGCGTCCCTGACATGCGGGATTTTCCAGAATGGCGTGAGGAACGGACCCAGTGGTTCAAGTCAACCGAATCAATCGAGGAAAACTGGCTCTTGGCCGATGGCACCCATTTGCGGGTCATTGCCAATCCGACGCCAGATGGCGGCCTATTGATGATTATCGAAGATCGCACTGAACAGGTCCAACTAGCGAGTGCAAGAGATACATTGCTGCGGGTTCGGACGGCGACATTCGACAATCTGTTTGAGTCAGTTGCTGTCTTTGCGGCGGATGGTAAGCTCAATATCTGGAATCACCAGTTTGCGAGCAACTGGAATCTGGCTGAAGAGGATCTGGGCAAGCATCCACGCGTTGACACGCTGATGCAGAAAATGGCGGTACAGTTGCAGCAGCCTGCACGGATTTCGGAGGTGCGATCAATGGTCCGCACCGCGACTTCGGAGCGAGAGCAACAAGGCGGCCAGATTTCCTTTGCCGACGGGCGGCGATTTGAATTTGCAGCAATTCCTCTGCCCGACGGGAATGCGCTTTTCACGATGCTTGATATATCGGACAGCCGTCGGATCGAACTGGCGTTGCGGGAACGCAATGAAGCGTTGGTGGAGGCGGACTCAATCAAAGCCACCTTCCTTTCAAACATGAGCTACGAATTCCGAACTCCACTGACTTCAATCGGAGGCTTTGCAGAACTGCTCGACAATGAAGTAGCAGGGCCATTGACCGAGCAGGGGCATGAATATGCCCGAGCCATATTACAATCTGTAAAACGGCTAGGTATGCAGATCGACAATGTTCTTGACCTCAGCCAGAGCGAGGCTGGAGCCTTGCCGATTGCAAAAGAGAAGGTGAATCTCAACAAGCTGGTCGAGGATGTCGCAGAGCAATTTGCAGATGATGCCAAGGCAAAGCAGATTGAAGTCGAGTTGCAGCTTGATGAGACGCTCGGTTCCGCTTTGGCCGATCAAAAGAGATTGGCACAGGCCGTTGCGCAGATTGTTGACAACAGTATTCGCTACACCCCAGAGGGCGGACGCATACTCATCAACGCCAGTGGCAATGTCAAACAAGCGGTGATCCATATCTCGGACAATGGTCCCGGAATGAGCGCCGGTCAGCAATCTAAGGCCTTTGATAGCTTTGCCCGTTCCCGAAAGACAGGTGGAGAAAATGTTGGTGGGCTCGGTTTGCCGCTTGCCCGGCAATTATTGCTGGCCCATGGCGGCGAGCTTACGCTGACTTCCGAGCCGGGTCAGGGAACACTGGTCACAATTCATCTTCCGCGCCAATGACTGAGCACTCCATGATCCTGCAGGATGAAGCTGCGACCACCACTCTCGGAAGTCAGATTGCGGATGTTTTGCGCGCAGGCGATAAGGTCGCATTGTCCGGAACTCTTGGAGCTGGCAAAACTACGTTGGCAAGAGGCATATTGCGCGGTCTGGGGTTTACGCAGGATGTGCCCAGTCCAACATTTGCGATTGTCCAGCATTATGAACAGCCAGAAGTCCGGTTACCACTGGCACATGTTGACTTTTATCGGATCGAGGAACCCGACGAAATTCAGGAACTCGGTCTGGATGATATTCTGATCGACGGTGCCATGGTTGCCGAATGGCCGGATCGGATCCCTGACAGTTTCTGGCGTGATGCTTTGCAAATTTCTCTCGATATAGAATCTGATAACATTCGCCGGTTGACTTGGGTCGCTGGCCCCGCTTGGAAAGACAGATGGCCAATAACATGACACCGCCGGCAGCGGCGCAGGAATTCTTGAAAGAAAAAGGGTGGGGTGGTGCCGAGATATTACCAGTCGCCGGTGATGCATCATTCCGCCGCTATTTTCGCGTTATCACGCCCGATCGCAAAGCGATCTTAATGGATGCCCCGCCGCCACATGAAGATCCTCGGCCATTTATCAATATAGCCCGCCATCTCAAGGCTCAGAATTTCGCGGCGCCAGAGATATACGGTGAAGACCTTTCCCATGGCCTGGTGCTACTAGAAGATTTTGGGGACCAAAGGATGCGGGAACATCTTGATCACCATCCCGAGGATGAAGAACGGATTTACCGCCAGACCATCGATCTGATTAAAGCATTACATCAGGAGCCAGCTGCCGATGTGCCGGCATATGATTGGGATCAGTATCTCAGGGAAGTGAACTTGCTTCCGGAATGGTACTGCCCGGCACAATCTTTGAACGTCAATCAGCCTGCTTTTGTTGATGCATGGCGACATGTGCTGGAATCGGTACTTGC
Source organism: Sphingorhabdus sp. Alg231-15 (assembly GCF_900149705.1). Lineage (NCBI taxonomy): Bacteria > Pseudomonadati > Pseudomonadota > Alphaproteobacteria > Sphingomonadales > Sphingorhabdaceae > Sphingorhabdus > Sphingorhabdus sp. Alg231-15. The sequence continues at coordinate 381,114 of NZ_LT703001.1, forward strand.
CGCGCAAACATCACCAGTGACGGTTCTGCGCGACTATCATGCTGAAAATATCATGCTGCTTGATGATCATCGGTTGGGTTTGCTCGATTTCCAGGATGCTCTTGCTGGTCATGCAGCTTATGATCTGGTTTCGATGCTACAGGACGCACGGCGGGATGTTTCGGATGATCTAGAGGAAACTATGCTGCAATATTATCTCGACGATCAATCAACAGATCAGGCACAAGCATTTCGCAGCCACTATGCCATTCTGGGAGCACAGCGAAATACCAAGATAATCGGTATTTTTACGCGCCTCTATAAGCGCGATGGCAAAGCGCGCTATCTCGATTTTTTACCCCGGATGTGGCGGTTGCTGGAAAAGGATTTGGCGCATCCAGATCTTGCCTCGGTTTCTGAATGGTTCGACGATAATGTTCCCGTTGAGGTCCGCAGCCGGCCGATTACTTCGGTGTCGGCATGAGCAAAGTTGAAACGGCAATGGTCATGGCTGCCGGTCTTGGCAAGCGAATGCGACCGCTGACCGCGACAAGGCCCAAACCGTTGATCAAGGTGGCAGGTAAGCCGATGATCGATCATTGTCTCGATAAACTTTGGGAAGCGGGCGTAATGAAAGTGGTGGTCAATGCACACTATCTGCCTGATGCGTTGGAAGCGCACCTTGGTTCGGTGAACTATCCGTTCGATATCCGCATTTCCGATGAACGTGAGCAGTTGATGGAAACTGGTGGTGGCATGGTACAGGCCGCACCTTTGATTGATGAGGATGTATTTTTTGCTCTGAACAGCGACAATCTCTGGACTGACGGTCCGACCAATAACTTGCAACGTCTGGAACAGCGTTGGAATGATGATGAGATGGATGCACTTTTGCTGCTGGTGCCGCAAACGTCAGCGCATAATTACAAAGGGGCAGGGGACTTCAATGTTGATGACCTTGGCCGAGTTTCGCGGCGTCTGCCTGACCGGCAAGCACCTTTTATCTACACCGGTATCCAGTTGCTTTCAAAGCGCTTGCTACGCGATGCGCCAGGGGGACCATTCTCAACCAATATATTATGGTCCCGAGCGATAGAGGAGGGTCGGCTATTTGGATTGGTTCATGAAGGCAGTTGGTTCGAAGTCGGGTCACCGGATGCCATCGCCCCAACCGAGGCGGCGCTGGCGCGTGTGTAGAGCTGCATGAGCAAGCGGCTCCAGCCCGCGATATATAATATTGCCGCTCATGGCGGCTTTGCCGATGCTCTTGCGCAAGGGCTGATTGATCGTTTTGCCAAGGATCCGCTCGGTTTGGCGTCCGGTCTTGTCATTTTGCCGAACAATCGGGCGCGTCGTGCGGTTCATGATGCGTTTGTGCGGCTGAGTGAAGACGGACTGCTGCTTCCGCAAATGGCAGTAATCGGGGATTTGGAACTGGACGAATCGATTGGCGTGGCCCTGGATAGTGGAGAGCTTTCGTTGGACATTCCTCCTGCCATCGATCCGCTAGATCGCCTGTTAATGTTGGCCCGCATGATCGAAACGGAAAGTGCGGCAAGACGCCAACCCATGCTGTCGAAAGAAGCGTTGCGGTTGGCCCGTGCATTCGCTCTGACACTGGACCAGCTCACTATCGAGGAAATCGGGCTCAAAGATCTATTTGAGATTGACGTAGAGCCCGAACTTTCCGGACATTGGCAGAACTCGCTCTCGTTTTTCCGTGTAATCGCAGAGAAATGGCAAACCAGGCTGTCTGAATTAGGCGCTGTAGATGAGGCGGCTCGCCGAAATGCGCTATTCGATCAAAGCGTGAAGGTCTGGAAATCTGAACCACCACCGCATTTTGTTGTTGCTGCCGGCATCACCACTTCCGCTCCGGCTATAGCACGTTTTTTGCGAGCTATTGCATTTCTCCCTACGGGTATGGTTGTCCTGCCGGATCTTGATCTGGTCATGGCTGATGAAGAGTGGGAGATGCTGGGACCGTTTAAACCTGACGCGGAAACTGGTCATGTCAAACGGGCACAGGAGACTCATCCGCAATATCACATGAAATTGCTGCTTGAGCGTATGTCGATTGCTCGCGGAGAAATCATGCGCTGGCCACGGACCGGGATAAGCGGCGCCGCCGCCAAGCGCAGCCGCGCCTTAAGCAACGCTTTTGCCATTCCGAAGCTTACGTCGAGATGGCAATCGCTTGGAGCGGATCAACGGAGTCTGGCTGGTGTGCAGACCGTCGAAGCGCGCAATAGTGCCGAAGAAGCCCAGATTGTCGCTCTATTGGCACGTGAGGCTTTGGAAATGCCGGAACGCCGCGTCGCAATCATCACACCAGACCGTGCGCTGGCGGGCCGTATATCCGCGCATCTACAACGATGGATGATAAATGCGGACGATACCGCGGGGCAGCCGCTTTCTAAAAAACCGGAAGGCATATTCTTTCTTGCGCTTTTGTCTGCCACAACAGACGGCTTCCCTCCGGCGGAGTTTCTGTCGTTGCTGAAACATCCTCTGGTTCGCGCGGGCGATGATCGATTGGAATGGCTAAACAATGTTCGCAAGCTGGACCTTTTGATGCGCGGGCCACGTCCAGCTCCCGGATTAGCTGGTATTGACGGATTGTTTCACAGCAATGACCGCCGAACCCAAGCGCTTAGAAATCAATTGTTGCCGTGGTGGGAAGGCGTGCGTGAGGTCTTCACTCCGGCTGCCATTGCACTTGGTGGAACGATGAGCTGGGCCGCCATGCTGGATGAAATACGGCAACTGGCCGAACGTTTGACTAATGGACAAGTCTGGGCCGGTCCTGCTGGCAGGCAATTGGCAGATTTCCTGTCCGACATGGAGGAGCGTGCCGGACTTGGTCCAGTGAAAATTCAGCCACAAGAAATTGCCGGCTATTTCGAGACATATCTTTCAGATATCCCGGTTCGTCCACCTTATGGTGGTCACCCCCGGATTGCCCTTTACGGCCTGTTGGAAGCACGATTGCAGCAAGCTGATCTGGTTATTTGTTGCGGCCTCAACGAAGGCAGCTGGCCACAAGCGATCACACCGGATCCGTGGCTTGCTCCAATGGTTCGAAAATCCTTGGGATTGCCGGCGCAGGAACGGCAAATAGGCCTTTCAGCTCATGATCTGGTCGGTGCCATGGGAGGACAAAATGTTGTTCTCACGCGAGCGCAGCGCGATGGATCAGGTCCGGCAATCGCCTCTCGGTTCCTGTTGCGTCTCAAAGCCATGTGCGGGGAAAGCCTGAAAGAGCACACCACCGCACAAGACTGGGCGAGCCGGATAGATAAACCCGAAGCTTCGCTCCGGATTGGGCAACCCGCGCCTGCGCCGACGGTGGATCAACGCAAAGTTAAACTGTCGGTGACGAATGTTGATCGTTTGATTGCAGACCCTTTCGCCTTTTATGCTGCGAAGATTATGGGTTTGGGATCACTTGACATGATCGACGCAGAACCAAGCGCTGCATGGCGAGGCACGATCATTCATGACATTCTGGATCGCTGGGCAAAAGAGGACGAATATGATCCCGATGCCCTGAAAAAACGAGCCCTGGCCTTCCTCAATGAACGCTCCTCCCACCCGCTCATGCGGACACTATGGGCGCCGCGGTTGATGGAAGGACTGTTGTGGGTTTCTGACACGGTGGCACAGCAGCGTACTGACGGACGAACACCTCTAAAATCAGAGCAGATAGGCAGTGTAACTGTCGCTGGTATAGACCTATTTGGCATAGCCGACCGGATCGATAGAATGCCTGATGGTGGCCTTGCTATCGTTGATTATAAAACCGGTGGTCCGCCTTCCAATAAATCTGTGAAAGAGGGCTTTTCATTACAACTCGGACTGCTTGGTGCGATCGCTGAAAAAGGTGATTTCGGAGGCTTGTCGGGTAAAGCAACCGGATTTGAATATTGGTCGCTTGCTAAGCAAGGCGGCAAGGATCGCTTTGGTTATATCGCAACTCCTACCAATCCCCGCAGCCCAGACAGGGTCGACGCGAATGAAATGGTGGATCATGCAGTCACTGAAGTCACCAAGGCGGTGAACAGCTACATTTTGGGCAAAGAACCGATGACCGCGAAACTGCACCCTGAATATGCGCCTTATGCGGATTACGACCAATTGATGCGGCTCGAAGAATGGTACGGCCGTGCGGACATACCAGACGATGCGAGCGAACATGAGTGAAACGCCCACTCTTTTTCCGCTCGCTGACAAGCAGAGTGATGCGGTACAGCCAGATGATAATATCTGGCTGAGCGCATCCGCTGGAACTGGCAAGACCCAGGTGCTCACGGCGCGAGTGTTCCGCCTTTTGCTGCGGGAGAATGTCGATCCCGAGCATATTCTATGCCTGACCTTTACCAAAGCAGGCGCAGCGGAAATGGCGAATCGCATCCACCGGCAACTGGCCAGCTGGGTGAGATTGGACGATGCCAAATTGGCCGCTGACCTGTCGGCAATCGGTGCGCCAGTGGGACCGGAAACGCGGGAGTACGCCCGGACATTATTCGCTCGCGTTCTAGATGCACGGGGCGGGGGATTGCGGATCATGACGATCCACAGCTTCTGTCAGGCCTTACTTGCGAGTTTTCCTGAAGAAGCTGATATCCCGGCATTGCTGAAGCCGATTGAAGAGCGGGACCAGAAAATATTGGCACGTCAGGCCTTAGGCGACCTGTTGTTGGACGAGGAAGCATCAGAAAATGTTGAAATAATCCAGGCAATACAATCTCTCAGTGTTCGCATGGGCGAAGAGGACACGGAAAAATACCTCATGGCATGCGCATCTAAGGCTGAGGCGATGGACCAGCTTCCGAATGCTGTTTTGCCGTTTGTTCGCGGGTTGGTCGATCTACCAAGAGATATGGATGCGCGAGACTGGCTGGAGCAGAATTGCAGCGACAACGCATTTGATCTGGCGAATTTACAGGATATGGCGGAAGCGCTTGAAGCCTGGGGAACCAAAACAGCGCATGCACATATAGCCCAGATACGAAGCTGGCTGGCGCTGGACAACGCTGAACGAGCGGCCCAGTTACCCGAACTGCATAAGATATGGGCAAAAGCGAACGGCGATTGGCGCTCGGTGCCCAAGGGACTGCATAAGGTCGCACCGCAATATGAAACATTGAGCGTCGATCTTTATGATCATTGCCGCCAGTTGATCGAAACCAAGGCATTATTTGATTATGCAGACTTGTTTGCTGGCGCTCTGAATGCAGGCCGGGCATTTTATCATCGCTATGCAGAGGCCAAGAAATTGCAAGGGGTTGTTGATTTTGATGATATGATTCGAATGACCGCCAAACTGCTCAATCAAGGCAATATGGCTGAGTGGATTCGTTACAAATTGGATCAGCGCACCGATCACATATTGGTCGATGAGGCGCAGGATACCAATTTGGCGCAGTGGGACATCGTCCGGGCACTGGCTGGTGAGTTTTTCGCAGGCATGGGCGCAAGCGCCGACAAAATTCGGACATTGTTCACGGTCGGTGACTTCAAACAGGCGATTTTCGGTTTTCAGGGGACAAGCCCGCATAACTATGTGAAGGCGCGCGACGATTTTTTCGCCCGCGCTGAAGCATCGGATCGAACATTCAGCGATCTTTCCCTGGACAGAAGCTTTCGTTCTACACCGCCGGTATTGGAGGTTGTCGATGAAGTCCTGAATCATGTTGGCGCACAGGAGCTGGGGCTTGATAAAGCTATCCCGCGACATCAAAGTCATTATGCTGGAGAAACAGGCAGCGTGACACTCTGGAAGCCGGTTGCTCATGGCGCGATTGGCAATATCGATGATGATGAAAACTGGTTGAGCGATGAAAAACGAGTTTTTGCTCAAAGACTTGCGATTCAGATTAAAGAGTGGCTCTCGCCCGAAACCGCACTCTGGCTAAATCATGAAAATCGGCCGCTGGAGCCCAAAGACGTAATGATTCTGGTTAGCAAGCGGGATGATCTCAGTGCCTTGATCGTTGCGCGTTTGTTTGCAGAAAATGTGCCAGTGGCGGGCATTGATCGGATCAGGTTAAACCAACCGTTGGTGGTGCAGGATATGCTTGCTGCCATCCGTTTCGTGCTACAACCAAATGACGATCTTAACCTTGCCTCTCTATTGGTGTCACCGCTTTTGGGTTGGACGCAGGAGGATCTGCTTGAGCGTGGTTATCGTGGCGATGCGCACAGGGAAAAAAGCCTCTGGGACTACTTACGATCACAGGATGCCGCTGAAGATCGATTAGCACCTTTACGCGCATTACTCTCAATGGCGGATTTCAATACGCCTTATCAATTTTTGGAAACGATTGCTTCAGGACCGATGGATGGGCGCAAGAAACTGACCTCGCGTTTAAGCCACGCAGCGCTCGATCCACTCGAAGAACTACTCAATACCGCACTTGCCTTTGAGCAGGACCATATCCCTACATTGCAGGCATTTCTGGATTGGTTTGATCGCGGCGATGTTGAAATTAAACGTGATCAGTTGGAGGGCGGTAACGAAGTCCGATTGATGACCGTGCATGGGGCAAAAGGATTGCAAGCGCCGTTGGTTATCCTCGCAAATGCAACTTTTGATCCTGCCAACAAAAGAAGCGGAGGGTTCGATATACCGGATCCAATACGCCCCGATGACCAATTGGAATACCCGGTGGTGCCGATCCGTAAAGCCGAACGGATCGGCCTGCTGGATGCTTATGCGACCGTAGCCGATGCGCGAGACATGCAGGAACATTGGCGGTTGCTCTATGTCGCGATGACCCGGGCCGAAGAGCATTTGGTGGTAGCGGGGACGTTGGGGCCGAAAGCACGCGGTGAAGTGCCTGAAACCAGCTGGTATGCAGCTGTCGAGCAGGGGATGGCAGGACTTCAAACAGAATGGGATGACTCTGCGCGTTGGATTTCCGAACGGACTTACGGCGGCCCTGAAGCTTTGAAGCAACAAGTAGTCCGAGAAAGACATATTCAGAAGACAACTGGCGAAGGATTCGAACCATTACCGGAATGGATCTGTGCGCCTGCGCCTAAGGAAGCTCGTCCCCCGCGACCGCTGACGCCTTCCGATCTCGGCCCCGATGACGCTGCTAATCCGCCGCCCACCAAAACTATGCGTATTGCAACTGAGCGTGGTAAGTTGCTGCATAGTCTGTTTGAGCGCTTGCCTGATATTGCCGTCGAGAAACGCGCGACTGTTGCAAATCGTTGGCTCGAGAAACAGAAGCAGATTACTGATGCGGCCTATCGAAAAGAACTGGTCGATATTGTTCTGTCGGTACTGGACAATCCGGCATGGTCTTCGCTTTTCGGTCCCGAAAGTCTGGCCGAAGCACCTATTGCTGCGGTTGTTGATCAGCATGTTGTTTCGGGGACTGTAGACCGACTTTTGATAACGGAAGAGAATATTACTGTCGTGGATTTCAAAACCGGTCGTTTGGTGCCGCAAGACAGCTCAGATGTCCCGCTTTCATATCTACGCCAGATGTCTGCCTATGTTACCGCGCTGCGGAAGATATTTCCCGACCGACCGATCAAAGCTGCATTGCTGTATACGCACGGACCATATTTGCTGGAGCTTTCCGACGATATTATCGATCAGCACAGGCCAGACCTTATTACCCCGTAACAAGACCAGCTTTTCGCGCCCATGAAAATCCTTTTCGGGCAGAGACTTGAGCAATGGATCGCGCAGGCCTAGATTGTATTTAAACCAGCAAAGGAGATTCCCTATGGCTACCAAAGCAATTACCGACGAGAGTTTTGAACAAGATGTCCTGAAAGCCGACGGCCCCGTGCTTGTCGACTTCTGGGCAGAATGGTGTGGCCCCTGTAAGATGATCGGCCCTGCGCTGGAGGAAATCAGCGATGAATTGGGCGAGCAGGTCACCATTGCCAAGCTCAACATTGATGACAGTCCGGATGCGCCTGGCAAATACGGTGTACGCGGCATTCCGACGATGATCCTGTTCAACAATGGTGAGCCGGTGGAAACCAAAGTTGGTGCGGCGCCCAAAAGCCAGCTGAAATCTTGGTTGGAAGAAAGTCTGCCAGCTTAACTGCTGAGAACATCCCCCAGAAGCTCGGCGGCCTCATCCCACAATTGCGGTGATGAGGCCCCGAGCAACCCGGTTTTGCGGTCGGCAGGCCGGTAAGCGTCGCCATTCCAGCGCGCCGCCTTGCCGCCCGCTTCATTGAGAAATAATATGCCTGCGGCATGATCCCAGGGCAGGCTGCGTTCAAAGGTGGAGATGTGATTGGTGCCTAGAGCCAATCGCGGATATTGCTCTGCTGCACAGCGCGGAATATCAACAATCTTATAATGATCCTCAGCCGCGAGAAGAAGCATGTCGCGTTGCTCTGACGTCATGAAGCCAGTCGCTAGCGCAGCCACTGGTTTTCCATCCAGATTGCCTGACACAGTCAGCTGTTGACCATTGATAAAGGCACCTTGCCCTTTTGCCGCATAGCATAGCCGATCCGCCAGAGGATCGTAAAGCCAACCAGCAACGGTTTCGTTTTCCTGCGACAGTGCGACAATCATACCGAAAGGCGGCTTTCCTGCAGCAAAATTGCCGGTCCCATCGATAGGATCGATAATCCAGGTCTGATTATCGCCGAGATGATCCATGACTGAAGGATCAGCAGCGCTGGCTTCCTCCCCGACAACGGCGGCATCGGGGAGAAGCGCACCCAACTTCTCACTAAGCATTTCCTCGCTGAGTTTGTCGGCTATGGTCACCAGATCACCAGGCGATTTTTCCTCAATGTCGGCGGCTTTGAGGTTTTGATAATGTGGGAGTACGACTTTTTTCGCCACATCTTTCAGGATATTCTGCACCGAGAGCTTGAGGCTGGAATAGTTCATGCAGGAGTCAATATCTGGCCCAGACGTGGGAAATGCACGTGCAATGCGCCGGTTTGCTCATCCTCTCGTTTGATGATTATCTCTCTATCATTGAGGCCCACCAATGTCCCGCTGACGGCAGCAGGATCAGGCGTCTCGGTTCTCACGGAAACATTGTCACCGGCTGAAAAACCGGATGCCGTATCCACTGAACCGCTGCTCACTGGCTCTGATGCCTTGGCATAGCCAATCGCCTGCTGCCCGGTCCATTCTTCAAAACTGCCATAGCCAATGCCGTCAATACGGTCATACCAGGCAGCGACATCAGCGCCAAAGTCCGATGGTTTTTTACCGGCAAAGCTGGCGAAACGGATGTTCATGTATAGCATCAGGTCCGCATGACCGGCACTGTCGCCGCTGATATAGTTTCGCCCATCGGCCAGGGTTTCCGCGACCAAAGCCGCTCCTGCTTCAAATTGCCCGGTCAGATGGGGCACCATCGGCAGAAATTTCTGCCGATCCATGCCGAAGCGTTTTGCGCGGTCTTCCCAAAATTCGTCGCTGACAATGTCAGGGTTGGTGCCGAGAGCGACCCCTACTGCTGGCATGAACCACAGGCCGCCTGACCATAAAGCAATGATCCGACCGGCGAAGCCCAAAGGCTTTGGATAGAGGCTTGGCTCAGGCTTAAGGGCTTGCAGCGCATCGACAATGACAGCCGTGTCGCAATAGATTTCTGATCCGATTTGTAGCACTGGTATGCGTTCATATCCGCCGGTCAGAGCGCTCAGGTCGGGTTTGGGGCAAATGTCAGGTTGCTGAACCGACTTCCAGTCAATGCCCTTCAAACCGAGAGCGAGCCGCATCGCCTGTCCGAAGGGAGAGTTTTCGTAGTGATGCAAGATGATTTCGGTCATTTTAGCTCCTGTAATCGGCGTTTATCGAGATATATCCATGGGTCAGGTCACAGGTCCAGACAGTGGCCTTCCCGTCACCGATCCCAATATCAACGCTGATGTCAATTACATCGCCTTTCAGGTGCTCGGTAACCGGTGTTTCGTCATAATCGGGAACAACCAGGCCGTCGCGCGCAACCGTGATGCCGCCAAAGCCGATGGAGAGCTTGTCGCGATCTGCGGGTTCACCGGCTTTGCCAACCGCCATAACCACGCGGCCCCAGTTTGCATCTTCTCCGGCAATAGCGGTTTTAACGAGTGGAGAATTGGCCACGGAGAGGGCAATATGTTTGGCGCTTTCATCACTTTGCGCGCCCGTCACCGCAATTTCGATAAACTTGCTTGCGCCTTCCCCGTCGCGGACAACAAGATGTGCCAATTGCATGCACAAATCGCTTAACGCCGCTTGAAACGCGTCAGCGCCGGCATCATCAAATGAAGTTAGGGCAGGGATGTCACGCTGTCCTGTAGCAAAGGCCAAAACAGTGTCACTGGTCGATGTATCGCTGTCGACCGTGATGCAGTTGAAGCTTTTTGCAGTCGCCGCATCAAGCATTTCCTGCAGCAGATCAGAATCCACGGTCGCATCGGTGAAAATATAGCCCAGCATCGTCGCCATATCCGGCGCAATCATGCCGGACCCTTTGACGATACCATTGAGATGAACGGTTTTCCCGCCGATAATCGCACTAGTGGTCGCCATCTTGGGAAAGGTGTCGGTCGTCATGATCGTGGCCGCAGCCTCTTGCCAGCTGCAAGGCTCGACTGTGAAAGCCGCGTCTAGACCCGCTTCGGCCCGGTCTTTTGGCAAAGGTTCACCGATCACACCGGTGGAGGAAACAAATATCTCTTGCTCTGTGCAGCCGAGATGATCGCTGGTGAGGGACAATATCCGTTGCACCGCCTCCATGCCGCGCGCGCCAGTAAAAGCATTTGCATTGCCAGCATTAACGACCAAAGCTCTTGCCTTGCCGCCGGGCAAGGCTTTGCGGCACCATTCCACCTCTGTGGACGGACATTTGCTCTGGGTTAGCACGCCGGCGACGGATGTACTTTCGGTCAATTCGATATAAGTAAGGTCACAGCGGTCCCATTGCTTATATTGGGCGCGAGCGATGCGGCAGGTGACGCCGGAAATGTCCGGAAGCTCTGGGATGTCTGCGGGGGCAAGAGGCGATATAGTTTCTGACACTTAACTTGCCTTTATCTATTGGTTTGCTAAAGCGAAGATCTTCTCACAGGGCTTATTGATGAACGTCTATATTGCAAGTTTTATGTTGCTGCTTTTCAATGCAGTTGGCGTTAATCCGCCGGCTGCTGCTATGGCAACTGAGACCGCTGGCAATGAGGTCACGTCTGAAGCCGAAGCAACTACACCATCAGACTGGGGTAAAGTTGCCCAAACCTTCATCCAAAGTGAGGCACCCTTTGCAATTCGCTTGCAAAGCGGACGCGATATTGCATCTATCTGGTCCGTATTGCCGGTCCAATTCACGATCGGCGACAAGCTGGAGCATGAAGAAGGCGCGCCTTAGCTGTACGCCCGGACAATCACGTACGTTGATTTGTTCCAATTCATCCCTAAATGCAGACAAGACTGGGCGCTAAATACGTCCAATATCTAAAGAAATATCGGAAATCATCATGATCGGCGGCTTTGCCAAATCCCTATTCGGGTCTTCTAACGACCGTTACGTCAAATCCATCATGAAAGTGGTTGATAAGATCAACGCTTTCGAACCAGAAATTGAACCGCTTAGCGATGAAGAACTGGCGGCTAAAACGCCGTATTTCCGGGAACGGGTAGCCAATGGCGAAACACTCGACGATATTTTACCAGAGGCATTTGCAGTCGTCCGTGAAGCAGCAAAAAGAACCTTGGGCCAACGCCATTATGACGTTCAAATGGTCGGCGGTATCGTATTGCACCGGGGCGAAATCTCCGAAATGCGGACGGGTGAAGGTAAAACGCTTGTCGCCACGCTGGCTTGTTATCTCAACGCCATAGAAGGCAAAGGCGTCCATGTTGTTACCGTGAACGACTATCTTGCTCGCCGCGATGGCGAATGGATGAGCCAGGTTTATAACTTTCTTGGCATGAGTGTAGGGACAATCATTCCGAATATCGGTGAAGAGCAGCGGCGCGAAGCCTATGCCGCCGATATCACCTACGGCACCAACAACGAATTTGGTTTCGACTATCTTCGCGATAATATGAAACATGATCGTGGTCAGATGGTGCAACGGCCTTTCAACTTTGCAATTGTCGATGAAGTCGATTCAATCCTGATCGACGAAGCGCGGACACCGCTGATTATCTCGGGTCCGACGGACGATAAATCAGACCTCTACATCTCGGTGAACGAGATTGTTCAGCATATCGACGAAGAGGATTACGAAAAGGACGAGAAAAGTCGCAATATCTCCCTGACGGAAGAGGGAACAGAGAAAGCAGAACGTTTGCTTGAAGAAGCCGGATTGCTTGAGGGTGACAACCTCTATGATTATGAAAATACGCAGGTTGTTCATCACCTTAACCAGGCCTTGATGGCCAACGTCATGCGCAAGCGTGACACGGACTATATCGTCAAAGATGGCAAGGTTATCATTATCGATGAGTTTACGGGACGTATGATGGATGGCCGCCGCTGGTCCAATGGTTTGCATCAGGCGGTGGAAGCCAAAGAAGGCGTTCAGATCGAACCCGAAAACCAGACGATGGCATCGATCACCTTCCAGAACTATTTTCGTATGTACCCCAAATTGTCTGGTATGACCGGCACAGCGGAGACGGAAGCGGCAGAATTTTTTGAAATCTACAAAATGAACGTTGTTACCATTCCGACCAACCGACCGATCCAGCGGATTGATGAAAATGACGAATTTTATAAGAATACGCTCGATAAATTTGCTGCGATCGCAAAAAAGATCAAAGAACATAGCGACAAGGGCCAACCGGTTCTGGTTGGTACAGTGTCGATTGAGAAATCAGAACTCCTGTCCGATTTTCTGAAGAAAGAAGATGTGACGCATAATGTTCTGAATGCCCGTTTTCATGAACAGGAAGCGCATATTGTTGCCCAAGCCGGTAGTCCGGGTGCCGTGACAATCGCGACCAATATGGCTGGCCGCGGTACGGATATCCAGCTCGGCGGAAATATTGATTTTCGTATCGAGCAGGAACTGGCCGAATTGGAAGAAGGTCCTGAACGGGATAAGGCCATTGCAAAAATTGAAGAGGAAGTCCGGGCTTTACGCGAACAGGTCCGTGCAGCGGGCGGCTTGTTTGTTCTAGGCACGGAACGGCACGAAAGCCGCCGCATTGATAACCAGCTGCGTGGCCGTTCCGGTCGGCAAGGTGATCCGGGACTCAGTCGCTTCTATCTTTGCCTGGAAGACGATTTGCTTCGGATTTTTGGCACCGAGACAATGTTTGCCAAGATGATGAATAAGAATCTGGAAGATGGCGAAGCTATCGGTGGCAAATGGCTCTCGAAGGCAATTGAAACCGCTCAGAAAAAGGTTGAAGCGCGTAATTATGAAGCGCGTAAGCAGGTCGTTGAATATGATGATGTCATGAACGACCAACGCAAGGTGATTTATGAGCAACGCTCTGAAATCATGGACGCCGAAACCGTTGGCGATGTTGTAGAAGATATGCGGCACGAGACCGCTAATGCAATCGTTGCCGACAGTTGCCCTCCTGGCAGCTATCCTGAGCAATGGGAAATAGACTTGCTCAAGAAACGCGTTGAAGAGGTGTTCGGCTTAACTCCCGATATTGATGCGTGGATGCAAGAGGATGCGGTAGAGCCAGAGATTCTGGAAACTCGCATCGCTGAGCTGGCAGACGCCGATTTCAATGCCAAAGTAGAGCAAATCGATCCTGAGATCTGGGTGCAGATCGAAAAATCGATATTGCTGGAGTCTCTTGACCATCATTGGAAAGAACATCTCGCAACCTTGGATGCACTGCGTCAGGTCGTATTTTTGCGTGCTTATGCCCAGAAAAAACCGCTGGATGAGTATAAGAAAGAGGCCTTTGGTCTGTTCGAACGCATGTTGGAAGTGATCCGCGAAAGCGTTACAAAGACAATCGCGGTCAGCCAGTTCCATCGCCAGGAAGAAATCGAAGTACCGGAATTGCCGGAGCTGCCTGACTTTCTCACCACGCATATTGATCCACTTACTGGCGAAGATGACAGTAATGATATTGATGGCGGCACATTGGGTACGGTCTCCGCGACATTACCGCCACGTCAGTCAGGCGGGGCGGTTGCAGCCGATATCAACTTTGATGGCGTAAGTAGAAATGCGCCATGTCCTTGCGGTTCGGGGCGGAAATTCAAGCATTGCCACGGTAAGTATTGATATCGTGATCACGATGCCGAGCGAGACCTGATGTGGCTCTTGGTGTCACCGGTCTAGCGCTATTGTTTCTTCTGACGGCGGCGCTTTACGCTTCTGTTGGATTTGGTGGCGGGTCAACATATATCGCGCTGCTTGCGCTTTCTGATGTCGATTATCGAGCGCTTCCAATTGTCGCATTGCTTTGCAACATCATCGTTGTTCTGGGCGGAACGCTGCGGTTTCAGGCTAGAGGTTTGATCGACTGGAAAAGAATTTGGCCCATTCTTCTCTTGTCGGTACCAGCGGCCTGGGCAGGGGGACGTTTGCCGATTGATCGTGACAGTTTTCTGATACTGCTGGGGTCTTCATTGTTGGTCGCCGGGGCATTGCTGCTGGTGGAGCCCGCGTTGCGTGATCGCAGCAATTTAGAGCGAGGTAACTGGGCAAAGCATGTAAGCTTTGCACCGGTCGTCGGTGGTGGGATCGGATTTCTGTCGGGAATGGTAGGCATCGGAGGAGGAATATTTCTCGCCCCCATATTATTGCTGACCAACTGGTCCGATGGACGGAGGATAGCCGCAACAGCCAGCCTGTTCATACTTGTCAACTCAGCTAGCGGTCTTGCTGGTCAGTTGATGAAATCGAATTGGGAGCAGGGGGTAGATGTTTTACTTGGCTTTTGGCCGCTCTATCTTGCGGTTCTCGTCGGCGGCCAGGCTGGCAGCATTCTGGCGAGCAAAGCACTGCCAGAGCTGTGGATTAAACGATTGACCGCTATATTGATCCTGTACGTAGCAATCCGCATAATCTGGCAACAATTTGCCTGAAAACGTCTTATTGTGTCAGGTGACATCGTGCATTTCTAGATTTTAGAAAATGGCTCCCCGGGACGGATTCGAACCATCGGCCAATCGATTAACAGTCGATTGCTCTACCACTGAGCTACCGGGGAATAGAAGCGATTTGCATCACAACGAGCGCGGCTATAGCAACGTCATTCGCACCCGGCAAGCCATCAAACAACAAATTGTTCCATCGCGATCCGATCATCCAGAGCATGTTCCGGATCAAACAACATGGTCAGTGTCTGATTGCGGTCAATGGAGACCGTTACATTAGCAACATCGCGAACCTCTTGCTGGTCACCAACCGCACTGACAGGCCGTTTTTCGGCATTTAGAACCTTGATGCTGATTGGCATTTTGTCTGGTAAAATGGCGCCTTTCCAGCGTCGTGGACGGAACGGACTGATAGGTGTTAGCGCCAGTAAATTAGAGCCAAGTGGCAAGATTGGGCCGTTCGCAGATAGATTATAGGCTGTCGAACCTGCCGGCGTTGCGATCAAAATTCCGTCACATACCAGTTCCTCGAGCATGATTCGGTTATTTACCTCAATTTCCAGTTTTGCGGTCTGGCGGGTTTCTCTTAGTAATGAAACTTCGTTGATCGCTGGCAACACGAAGCTGGCACCGGAAATAGTTTCGACTTCCATCTTGAGAGGACGAACCTTAAACGGACGGGCACCCTCAATCCGCCGAATCAGATCATCTTCATGCCAATTGTTCATGAGGAAACCGACCGTACCGAGATTCATCCCATAGACTGGCATAATCTTGCGCCGATTGAGCATCTGATGAAGGGTTTGCAGCATGAAACCGTCGCCGCCCAGTACAACGGCTTGATCCGCATCCTCAACCGGTACCCAGTCCATCAAAGGTTTGAGCTTGTCTCCCGCTTCTTGTGCCTGAGGAGTAGGGGACACGATCAGTGCCCATTTTATTTCGCTCATCCGCCAGTGACGTTCATATGACGCTCCAATATCTCTGCGGACCCGTCCAATTGCGCATTAAACTCATGTCGTAACGGTTTGAGCTTCAAAGCTTTCTGAAGCAACCGATCAACCGCCTCTATTCCTTCATTGCGCACGGCGGCGCGTAAATCAACATGCGCGTTGTGGCCAAGGCACATAAATATTTTACCGTCGGTAGTTAGGCGCAGACGATTACAATTATCGCAGAAATTATTGCTGAGTGGTGTGATGAGGCCAAGGCGAAGGCCAAGCGGCTCAACGGACATATAACGTGCCGGACCAGCACTTTTATGCGCTATCGAGCGTAACTCGTAATTGTCGGACAGTGGAGCGATAAACTCTTCCGCAGGGATATGTTCGAGCTTTCGATCAGCTCCTACATCGCCAAGAGGCATGGTCTCGATCACCGTTAGATCATGGCCCTGTGTCGCACAATATTCCGCCATCGGCATCAGCGATTCCTGATTAAACCCGCGCAAGGCAACCATATTGATCTTCACTTTTATACCAGCCTCTTTGGCCGCCGCTATCCCTACGAGCACCTGTTCTACCGATGCTCCTCTGGTGATTTCGGAAAACTTATCAGGATCGAGCGTATCCATGCTGACATTTATTCGGCGCACATGATGGGCAGCGAGATGGTCCGCATATTCGCTGAGGAGAGATCCATTGGTTGTAAGTGTAAGCTCTTCCAATTCGCCAGAATTCACCTTTCTTCCAAGGCGTTGAATCACGTCGCTCATATCTCGTCTGACGAGGGGTTCTCCTCCGGTCAGACGAATTTTCTTCACACCATGTCCAATAAAACGCTCTGCAATCAGGGTGATTTCTTCCAAAGTCAGCAATTCGCTCTTTGGCATGAACGTCATATTTTCAGACATGCAATATTGGCAGCGGAAATTACATCGGTCGGTGACCGAAATGCGTAGATAATCGATTTTGCGGCCAAATCCGTCGAGCATCACATTGTTCCAATTCAGAATGAACCCAAATGCTAGCGTTTTGTAAGATGGCAGGCAACGGCATATAAAGAATTTGGGGCTATGGAAAAGGATAGGGAAGTTTTGCGGCGTTATATGAAGCCGAAGATAGACAGAATAGGGGTATTGTAAATCACTCGCCGATCATCAGAACCAGGTCAAAAGGAAGCAAAGCATTTGTTTTTGCTATCTTTTCATGATCGCGACCCATTGGCTGCTGCGATTTCGGTGCAGGGATGGCGTGTGAGTTCTGCTCGGCGAAAGGATAATCTGCGGGGCCGGTTATTGTCTTCTCATGCTCTGATTGCGGTTGTTGACATGCGTGGTGCGGCGGAGAATGGCTTAACCGCCATCGCTGAGATTGCGGGCTTGGACGAAAATCGCGGGATTGCGATCCTGGCTCTAGCAGACCCATCAGTTCAGAAAAATATCGCTCACCTTTGCTATGATGCGGGGGCTACCCATTTTCTTGATATCGCCAATGAGCATGCTGATCTCCATCAAGCGATAAATTTTGCTTATCGTTATGTTGAGAATATCCGTGGTGGCAAAGAATCGACCTATTATTTCAATGGCCTGCTGGCACAAGCCGACGAGCATTGGTTCTTCTCAAAAAAGGATATCAAGGATAATTGGGTCAGTGAAAAACTGAAATTGAATTTGAACGACGCCGACTTTGATCACTATCCGGTAAGCGGCATGTATCGCAAATTGTCGGATCATGAACGCAAACGCGTCCGGGGGGCTTTGGGCCGGCTGAAGACTGGATCTGCGCAGGCAGCGGTGCCGCATATGTTGAACGGGGAAAAGGTCATTCACCACCTTCATGATTCAGGTGAACGTATACACGGTCGAATTGAGAGAAATACCGACAGTCCGACGGATCATAGTTGGTCAGGTCAGGATCTTCTGTCAGGGTTGCGTAACGGTTCTGCGGCTCGAAGTTGGATGCGGACTTGCCTCGAACGAGGCAACAGCCTCGGACTGATCATTCTTGGTCTCAAGAATATTGGAACGATAAACGCTGCCTATGGGCGCGCAATCGGTGATGAAGTCATGCGCCGCGTTGGCCAACGCCTGATCGCGGAAACGATAGATCATCCGCCAGATGACTGTATGGTTGCCCGATTGGATGGCCAGAATTTTGGTGTTGCGATGACCTTTGATGATTCCGCTGACGGTGGAATACAAAAGTGTGTCGACTATGCCGGGCTGCTGCTTGGTGATATTTTTGAATCGATCACGATAGAAGGCCGCGAAATCGGGTTGGTGGCGCGGGCCGGTATTGCTGTGGGCGAGGATTCAACTGATGAAAGCCTTCTGATCAGGCGTGCAACTCTTGCCCTGGCTGAAGCCATGATATCTGATGCATCGCCGATAAGGATCAGTGGTTCCTCAGAAAAAAATATACTCATGGAACATCAACTGGAAGGGGAGTTGGCCCATGCGCTGGAACGGGGCGAAATCGCTATAGCGCTCCAACCTCAGATTAAAGTGGATACCGGTCAATTGGCAGGCGCCGAGGCGTTAGCGCGCTGGAATCATCCAAAACTCGGTTTTCTAGGAGCGGCAACATTATTTTCCGTGGCTGAGCGGGCGGGGCTTATGGAATTGCTTTCAATCCATATACACAAGCTGGCTTTTGCCACGGCAGCCAAATGGCCCGACAGCCTCTCGTTTTTGAGATTGTCAGTAAATATAACCGCTGGTGATCTCGCAAACGCTGCTTTCGTGCAAAATATCATCCAGGCCATTGATGAAACCGGCTTTGAGCCAGATCGAACCACTCTTGAAATTACCGAATCTGAGCTGATTGGTGATGTAAGGAGTGCGGCGCAAAGGCTCTCAGCAATCAGAAAAAAAGGTCTGCATATTGCGATAGATGATTTCGGAACAGGCTATAGTAGCCTGAGCTATCTTAAAAACCTGCCGCTCGACTATCTGAAGATCGATAGTGGTTTAACTAGCGATATTGGCGGATCCGTCAAAGACCAGGTGGTGGTGAAGTCGATTATCGATATGGCCCGAAGTCTTGATCTTTCTGTGATTGCAGAAGGCGTTGAAACAGAAGCACAACTCGAAATGCTAGCACAACAAGGATGTGAATATTTTCAAGGCTTCTTGCGATCTGGGCCAATATCACCCGACGAATTTGAGATATTTGCTTTGAAAAGCAACTAGCCCTTGGTTTCTACGCAGATTGCTTCTGCGCTAGCTTTGACAATCCCGTGGTCAGCTGTGTGAGGCCATGAAGACGCGACTTGGGATCGCGCCAGCGCCGTTCGATAAACAGTTTATTATCCGGCCTGATCCGCGCCGTTCCTTTGAGGCGGTCAGCATAGGCAAGTAGTCCCGGAACATTGGGGAACTTGTCGTTGTGAAAGCTCACCAACGCACCGCGAGGTCCCATTTCAATCTTGGCGATATGGGCTTTCACGCAGTTCAGTTTGATTTCCATCAACTTGAGCAGATTGTCGGTTTCGACCGGCAATTCTCCGAAGCGGTCAATCATTTCAGCAGCAAAAGCCTGAATTTCCTGATGACTATCAAGCCCGTTCATGCGTCGATACAGGCCCATGCGGAGCGATAGATCGGGCACATAATTTTCGGGGATCAGGATTGGAGCATCCACGGTAATCTGCGGCGAGAAGCTCTCGGTTTCTGCATCCAGACCGGCACCCTTGGCTTTGGCCTCCAAAATCGCGTCTTCGAGCATCGACTGATAAAGTTCAAAGCCGACTTCCCGGATATGACCGGATTGCTCGTCGCCGAGCAAGTTGCCCGCGCCGCGAATGTCGAGATCATGGCTGGCCAACTCAAAGCCTGCACCCAGGCTGTCGAGGTCACCGAGAATTTTCAGGCGCTTTTCAGCCTTCTCGGTGATGATCCTGTCCTTTGGTGTGACCATATAGGCATAGGCCCGTGTTTTTGATCGTCCCACCCGGCCGCGAAGTTGATAAAGCTGCGCAAGACCGAACCGGTCGGCGCGATGGATGATCAATGTGTTGGCGCTTGGAATGTCGAGCCCGCTTTCGACAATGGTGGTCGCCAGCAACACATCATATTTCTTATCGTAAAAGGCGGACATACGCTCTTCGACCTGCGCCGGAGGCATCTGGCCATGGGCTACAACATAGGTGATGTCAGGCACATATTCTTTCAGAAATTCCTCAATTTCTGGCAAGTCCGCAATGCGCGGTACGACGACGAAGCTCTGTCCGCCGCGATAATGTTCCCGCATTAATGCCTCGCGCAGGGGTATCGGGTCCCAAGGCATGACATATGTGCGCACTGCCAGCCGATCGACGGGCGGTGTCTGAATAACTGACAGCTCCCGCAAACCGGTCATCGCCATTTGCAACGTTCGGGGGATCGGTGTTGCCGTTAGGGTGAGGACATGAACGTCCGATTTCATCGCCTTCAAACGTTCTTTATGTGTGACGCCGAACCTTTGTTCTTCATCTACGATGATCAGTCCAAGGCGTTGAAATTCGACAGATTTGGCTAGAAGAGCGTGGGTGCCGATAACGATATCGATATTACCATTGGCCATACCTTCTTTGGTTTTCTTCGCCTCTGCAGCCGGTACCAGTCTAGACAATCGGCCAATGTTAAGTGGGAATGGGCGAAAGCGCTCTTCAAAATTGGTGAAATGTTGCCGGGCGAGCAAAGTGGTGGGAGCGATAATTGCGACCTGCATACCGGCCATGGCTGCTGCGAAAGCGGCACGCATGGCGACTTCGGTCTTGCCAAAGCCGACATCGCCGCAAACGAGCCGGTCCATCGCCTTGCCCGATCCCATATCGCCCAGGACCTCTTCGATGGCCTGTTGTTGATCGTCTGTTTCCTGATAGGGAAAACGATCCACAAAACCGGCCATGTCCCCGGCTTCAATCTGCGCCGGTGTCGCAGGTTGTAATGCCCGCGCTGCTGCGGTTTTGAGCAATTCATGCGCAATGGCTCTTATACGCTCTTTGAGTTTGGATTTACGCCTCTGCCAGCCTTCTCCGCCCAGGCGGTCCAGCACGACTGTCTCACCGCCTTCGCCATAACGGCTGAGAACGTCGATATTTTCCACCGGTACAAATAATTTGTCGCCACCGGCATATTTCAGGGAGACGCAGTCATGCGGGCTTTCACCGACCGGGATCGAGACAATCCCTTCGTAAAGCCCAATGCCGTGCTCCAGATGAACGACCAGATCGCCTTGACTGAGTGCTGACAATTCCGCGAGGAATGCATCACCGCTTTTGCGTCTTTTGGACTTGCGGACCAAGCGGTCGCCGAAAATGTCCTGCTCGGTGAGCAAGGCCAGGCTGTCTGTGCGAAAACCCGCTGCCAGTGGCAATATGGTCAAGGCAACTGCCGCGTCCGCCGTACTGCAGGCTTCCCAGTCGTCACAGAGCATTGCCGTCTTGACGTCATGGTCTTTCAACAAGTCAAAAAGCCGGGCGCGAGAACCCTTGCTATAACTTGCCAAGACAACCGTGGTGCCAGACTTTGTGAGCGAATTCACATGTGCAGCCAAAGCCTTGTAAATATTCTCGTTACGCGCACGTTCCGGAGAGAAGTCACGTGGGGAAGATATGGATAGCGACTGAACAGTAGCGGATTCCGGCTCATCAAATTCGCTGATGATATGGATGGGACAATTGGTCTGCAGCTTTCGCCATTCTGCAGATTCAAGATAGAGCATTTCAGGCTTCAGCGGACGATAGCTCGAAAGATTGGCTTTGTCCGCTTCTTGCCGGTTCTTGTAATAGTCCTGGATGGAGGAAAACTGCGCGTCAGCCGCTGCAGTGACTGCCGCATCGCGAAAAATCAGCGAGTCGTCCGCAAAATAATCAAAGAAGCTCGCCAGATTATCTTCGATCAAAGGCAACCAATGCTCCATCCCGGAAAGCCGCCGACCCTCCGAAAGAGATTGGTATAGCGGATCACTGGTAGCCACGGCTCCAAATAGCTCCCGATAACGGGTGCGAAAGCGGGTGATGCTCTCTTCATCCAGCAAAACTTCGGATACGGGTAGCAGATCAAGCCCATCAATATTGCCAATAGTGCGCTGATCGGCGGGATCGAATTGGCGCAATGTGTCTATTTCATCACCAAAAAGATCGATACGCAGCGGCATCTCGGCGCCTGGAGGAAACAGATCAATCAGTCCGCCGCGGGCGGCAAACTCACCGCTATCCGCGACTGTATCGACCCGAACAAAGCCATTTGCATAGAGAAAAGAAATAAGCTTTTCCTGCTCAATCATCGTTCCGGGGGCCAGTCGGGTAACGAGCTCTTTTACCCGTTCAGGTGTCAAAACCCTTTGGGTGACTGCGTTGGCCGTGGTAATCACCAGCTGAGCCGTCGAAGCGGGCGCGGCTAACCGGGACAGAGCGGCAAGGCGTTCCGATGTGGTATGCAAGGCTGGTGAAGCGCGGTCATAGGGCAGGCAATCCCAAGCCGGAAATTCGATGATCTCCAGATCCGGCTGAAAGTAACGCACGGCTTCCGCCACCGCGCTCATCGCCGCATCATCGGTCGCAATGAAAACGGTTCGTTTGCCGGATTGAACGGCGATATCCGCCAGACAATAGGGACGATATCCTGCCGTTACGCCAGCAAGCGTCATTCCGTCTTCTGCGGATAATAATCTATCTAAATACGACACTTATGGAATCTATATCATTTTTTCTTTGAGGGTTTTCACTTGGTAAAATCAAAATAGTCGAGCTGTTGCATCGCGGTCATTTGATCGTTCTGAAATTGTTCCGGTGGTGGTTGCTTTCCAATCGCCCAGGCCATGATGTCGACATCTTCTTCTTCGAGCAGTTTTTCAAACCAGTCGATTTGCGTATCGGACCAGGTCTGCCCCCATTTATCGAAAAAGCCACCGATCATATTATCAGCTTCCCGGGTGCCCCGATGCCAGCTGCGAAAATGGAGCCGTTTCAGCCTGACTTCGCGTTCCATATTTGCTCCTGAATCTTTGCTTCGCGATTGTATCAATGCACGGGGACTGTATCTGGTATATTGGTCCCGCTTGCGTATAAGGCGGATAGACATGCGGCCCGAGATACTCAATCCATTATTTGGCGAAACACAGTCGCTTAAAGGTGTTGGCAAAGCCCTAGCCAAGCCATTGGAGAAACTGCGCCTTACGCGCGTCAAGGATCTGCTCTATCATAAACCCAGCTATTGGATGCGGCGCAAGCGGGTGCAAGAGCTGGATGAGGCGGATGTCGGCCTGACGATCATCGCCGAAGTAACACCAGCAGATTATCGCAGTGGCGGACCGCGAAGCCCGTTTCGCGTGCAGGCGACGGATGCGCAGGGCAATTATATCAGTCTGACCTTTTTTGGCCGCAACACAGGTTGGCCAAAGAAATTGCTACCCCTCGGTGAAAGCAAGATCATTTCGGGCAAGCTTGAACGCTATGGTGACGAGCTGCAGATGCTGCATCCTGACGTTCTGGAACTGGCTGAAGAGGAAGAGATCGCACTGGTCGAGCCGATCTATCCACTATCCGACGGTCTTGGCAACAAGCGGATGGGACAACTGGTTACGCAGGCCGTGGTTTTGGCGCCGCAACTGCCGGAATGGATTGAACCGAGCTTGCTGGAAACCAAGAAGTGGGAAGGCTGGCACAAGAGTATTGCTTCTCTGCACAGCCAAGAAGATGCCGATAACGCTAACCGACTTGCCTATGACGAAATTTTTGCCAACCAACTGGCCTTCATGCTTGTTCGTGCCGATAATCGCCGCAAGAAAGGCGTCTCCATTCAAGGGGACGGGCATCTGCGGGATCAGATTAAACTGCCATTCGAGCTGACCGGCGCACAAAAACGATGCATATCGGAAATTGAAGGTGATCTGGCGCAATCTTCACCCATGCTCCGGCTTTTGCAGGGCGATGTCGGATCAGGGAAAACATTGGTTGCACTGATGGCATTGCTCAGTGCAGTTGAGGCCGGTTATCAAGGTGCCTTTTTGGCTCCGACGGAAATCTTGGCGCGACAGCATTATGAAGGGCTGCAAAAACTCCTCACTGGACTGCCAGTCAATCTTGCGATCCTCACGGGCCGGGATAAAGGGAAAATACGTGAATCCACTCTGATGGGGCTTGCCAATGGCTCCATCGACATTCTTGTTGGTACGCATGCGATTTTTCAGGACAAGGTTCAGTATAAAAAACTCGCCGTTGCGGTCATTGATGAACAGCATAAATTCGGTGTTTCGCAGCGCTTGATGCTGACACAAAAAGCAGAAAGCACGCCGCATCTCTTGGCGATGACGGCGACGCCCATCCCGCGCACTCTGACGCTAAGCCAATATGGAGAGATGGATGTTTCGCGGATTGATGAACTGCCGCCGGGGCGTCAGGCCATCGAAACGCGGGTCATTTCAGATGCCCGCTTACCTGAAGTGGTAGATGGACTTGGCCGTCATATCGCGAGCGGCGGACAGGCCTATTGGGTCTGTCCGTTGGTGGAAGAAAGCGAAAAAAGTGATCTGGCGGCCGCAGAAGAACGGGCAGCGGCCCTTAAGTTGCGGTTTGGCGATCAGGTCGGCCTTGTTCACGGGCGCATGAAGGGGCCTGAGAAAGATGCCGTTATGGAAAAGTTTCAGTGCGGCGAGACAAAGCTTTTGGTTGCCACCACCGTCATTGAGGTCGGCGTCGATGTTCCCAATGCCAGCCTGATGATTATTGAGGCCGCCGATCGCTTCGGTTTGGCGCAGTTGCATCAATTGCGTGGCCGCGTGGGCAGGGGGGACGTAAAATCCAACTGTCTATTGCTGCGCGGAGATACGCTCAGCGAGACTGCACGAGCCCGTCTGACACTACTGCGGGAAACCAATGACGGTTTCAAAATCGCCGAAGAAGATCTGCGGCTACGGGGTGCCGGTGAGTTGCTGGGGACTCGGCAATCTGGCGATGCCGGCTTTCGGGTAGCGACGCCGGACCAGATATCGCAGTTGATATCCGCGGCCACTGATGACGCCAGGCTTCTGCTGGATCGGGATGGCGGTTTGAACAGCGAGCGCGGTCAGGCCGCTCGCATCGCTTTGTATCTGTTTGAGAGAGATTGGGGTGTCAGCCTGATCCGAAGTGGCTAGGTTTAGCCTTGGTCGGATTGACCGATTTCATCAAGCAACGCAACGAAATCCGGCTCTCTAATGACCCGTTCAAATTCAAATCCGGACCGACCGCTATGGGACCAAACCAGAAATGCCTCGATACGGCCCGCAACTGGAAGGCGGACAACAACCCTATCGCCTTTGTTAAGCTCAACCTCATGGATAAACTGGCATCCATGGGCTGAGATATTGCTCAGCTTAACCGAAAATTCACCGTCTTTGCGGGTTTCACAGATCGTTTCGAAATCGACCGGAAATCGCGTTGCGCGGCGCAATTCAGGCATTTGTTTTTTCGATACGCTTGGCATTTGAAGACGCTCCGTGGGCTGCTGGAACCTTTTATTAACTCAGTTTTCCAAACAAAAGGTAAACTAGCGTCACAAAATACCGCAATATTAGTTTGAGCGCCGCAAAAGACCGTGCTTTTTCTTACCAGCTGAAATTTTGATATCACCATCCGTGGTGGCGATCATTGTTCCTGCATCCTTGATCGGCTCATCATCAATGCGTGCGCCGCCACCTGCGATCATCCTTTTTGCTTCGCCTTTGGATGCACAAAAACCGATGTTCACCAATGCGTTAAGAATAGAGATTTCGTCTTCGGCAACTTCGAGCACCGGAAGATCACCGCCGGCATTGCCGTGTTCGAACGTCTGTTGGGCAGTGCTGGCTGCATCTCTCGCCGCATCTTCGCCATGAGCCATTGCTGTCGCAGCATCTGCCAGAACTTTCTTGGCTTCATTTATCTCGGAGCCTTCCAGTGCCTCAAGCCGAGCAATTTCAGATAGATCAATGTCGGTAAAAAGTTTCAAAAACCGGCCAACGTCCGCATCTTGCGTATTGCGCCAAAATTGCCAGTAATCATACGGAGCAAGCTGATCTGCGTTCAACCACACGGCGCCGCTCGCCGTTTTGCCCATCTTGCCGCCATCGGCAGTGGTGATCAAAGGTGTCGTCAGGCCGAATAATTGTTTGCCGTCAATGCGCCGCGTGAGTTCAATACCATTTACAATATTACCCCATTGGTCAGACCCGCCCAACTGCAGACGGCATTCATTGCGTCGGGACAGTTCCAGAAAATCATAGGCCTGAAGGATCATGTAATTAAATTCAAGAAAGGTGAGGGGCTGTTCCCGGTCGAGACGAAGTTTTACAGAATCGAACGTCAACATCCGGTTGATGGTGAAATGTGGTCCAATATCGCGCAGGAAATCTACATATTGCAGAGCATCAAGCCAATCTGCATTGTTGATCAATACTGCATCGGTCGGACCATCTCCGAATGCCAGGAAGTTGTCGAAAATCCGTCTGATGCTCGCAATATTTTCATTAATATCTTCCGCACTGAGCATCTTCCGGCTTTCGTCTTTGCCGGAAGGATCTCCTACTTTCGTTGTACCGCCGCCCATAACGACAATCGGCTTGTGACCAGCCTGCTGCATACGGCGCAGCATCATGATCTGGACAAGGCTGCCGACGTGCAAAGAGGGTGCCGTCGCATCAAAACCTATGTAACCGGGTACAATCGTCTTGGATGCTGCAGCATCCAACCCATCTGCATCGGTTAATTGGTGGATATAGCCGCGATCATTCAGTAAGCGGAGGAGATCAGATTGATAATTGGTCATGGAGTGGTTCGTTACATGCAGCAGAGGAAACTCGCAATATGCGTTTAGACCTGCAATGTCATCCTTTGACACCCGTCTCTGTGGTTGACGAAATTTCTCTGACCTACGAATGGCATGCACATGAAAGTCTGTGGTTGAGATATCATGCCGAAGGCTTGCTTCATGATCTGGATTTGCCGGCTTGGACAGAAGCACGGCGCGCTGATAGATTGTGGCAAACAACCTGTTTTGAGCTATTTCTGCAGGAAAAATCTGCCAATAGATATTGCGAGTTTAACTTTTCGCCTTCCAGTCTCTGGGCCGCCTATCAGTTTTCCAACTATCGCGACGGCATGAAGCATCTGCAATTACCAAAGCAGCCAGATATCTTCCTTGATTTGAGCGATTCTCACGTCGCTATCGAAATAACACTGGGTTTGCCGGATATCTGGGGGGAAGTGCCTCTTAACGCGTCTTTTTCGGCCGTGATCGCCGAAAATAGCGGCCCCAAATCCTATTGGGCTTTATCGCACCCACCCGGTAAGCCAGATTTTCATCACAAAGATTGCTTTTCACATCAACTGAAGGCAGCAGGACATTTATGAAATTTGGAATTGATCGACTTCTCGCCGAACCGGAATTACGAGCGCCGCTTGCTGGTCAACGGGTTGCTCTGCTGGCTCATCCGGCTTCTGTTACTGAAGACCTGACCCATTCGCTTGATGCCTTGGCGCAGTGTGAGGAGATAAACCTCAGCGCCGCTTTCGGCCCGCAACATGGGCTACGTGGCGACAAACAGGATAATATGATTGAATCACCGGACTATGTGGATCCGATCCATGAAATTCCAGTGTTCAGCTTGTATGGAGATTCCCGTCGGCCAACTGGTCAGGCGATGAGCACATTTGATGTGGTGATCATCGATCTTCAAGACTTGGGTTGCCGGATTTATACCTTCATCACGACTTTGCTCTACATGTTGGAAGCCGCTGCGGAGCACAATAAGACTGTGTGGGTACTTGATCGCCCCAATCCCGCGGGCCGTCCCATTGAAGGCATGATGCTGGAAGAAGGTTGGGAGAGTTTTGTCGGTGCTGCACCCATGCCCATGCGTCACGGGCTGACTTTGGGAGAAATGGGTGCCTGGTTTGTCAGCTATTTCAATCTTGATGTGGATTATCGCGTCATTGAAATGCAGGGATGGCAGCCTGAAGGCCCCGGATTTGGCTGGCCGACTGATCGTGTTTGGATCAATCCCAGTCCCAACGCACCGAACTTGTCAATGGCACGGGCCTATGCCGGTACCGTAATGTTGGAAGGGACAAACTTGTCAGAAGGGCGTGGAACAACCAGACCGCTCGAGCTTTTTGGCGCACCAGATATTGACGCCAAAGCCGTTATTGCCGAAATGCAACGTAAGGCTCCGCAGTGGCTTAAGGGGTGCGTGTTAAGGGATTGCTGGTTTGAACCAACATTTCACAAACATGTCGGAATGCTTTGTAACGGCGTCCAAATTCATCCTGAGGGCCCTTTTTACGATCACGCAGCGTTCCGTCCTTGGCGATTGCAGGCGCTTGCGCTTAAAGCCATCAGCAAAGTGCATTTCGGTTATGAACTCTGGCGCGACTTTGCTTATGAATATGAAGAAGGGAAGCTCGCTTTTGATGTGATCAATGGTGGGCCTCGTCTGCGAGAATGGATTGAGAGTCCATCAACCATTGCCAATGACCTCGAAGCGATTGCGGCGCCAGATGAGCGTATGTGGGGGCAAATGTTACAGGACTATCTGATCTACTAAGACAGGCAATCAGTCTGTTTGAAGGTCATGGCCCTTGATCACTCGCGCTAACATGACGGAGAGGTCCGGGCGTATGAGCAAAGGCAATGAAAATGCTGCGATGCAACATAAGTCTTGCGTCCTTGTGCTTTCGTGATATTTTGCCTTCATGTTACCAAGCAAAGAATTTTTCGAAGGTGTAGCGCTGAAAAAATGCGTCTCGGCGACTTATAACCGTATGCAGGTTATATTGGCGCCGCACATTCTTTACACACGCCATGATGAAATGCATGTTGATGCCGTCACGGTCGAACGGGAAGGGGAGCCTCCTCGCGAGTTTAAATTGGGAACTTTCAAGCTCTCCGGTTTAAAGGATGTCTCCGTCGAAGAGCGGCAATTTGAACCTTATGATCTTTTTGATGCCACAGCTGAGAAATATCAGGGCACAACGTTAATGGCGGTGGAAGCTTAGAATTTGACTAGCCCTGTTTCCGGGTCAGTTCCTTCATAGCATCGCTCAGTCCTTCCAAGGTCAACGGGTACATGCGATCATTCATCAATTCCTTGACGATTTTGACGCTTTGCGAATAGCCCCATTGCTTTTCCGGCACAGGATTGAGCCAAGCCGTAGCGGGATAGGTATTTGTCATCCGATGAAGCCAGGTCACGCCCGCTTCCTCATTGAAATGCTCAACAGAACCGCCTGGATGCGTGATTTCATAGGGGCTCATTGACGCATCGCCGACAAAAATCAGCTTATAGTCGTGGCCATATTTGTGGAGGATATCCCAAGTGTTTGTCCGCTCCGAAAAACGCCGGCGATTATCTTTCCAAACGCCTTCGTAGACACAGTTGTGAAAATAGAAAAACTCGAGATTTTTGAATTCTGTTGTCGCAGCAGAAAAAAGTTCTTCGCATAGCTTGATAAACGGGTCCATTGATCCGCCGACATCAAGAAACAACAAGAGTTTTACGGCGTTATGCCGCTCCGGACGCATATGGATGTCGAGCCAGCCTTTTTTGGCTGTTCCGTTAATGGTGCTGTTGATATCCAACTCATCAGCAGACCCTTCGCGAGCGAACCTGCGTAAACGCCGCAAGGCTACCTTGATATTCCGTGTGCCGAGTTGCTTGGTGTTGTCGAGATTCTGAAACTCCCGTTTGTCCCATACCTTGATGGCTTTCTTCTGACCACCTTCACCGCCAATACGCACGCCTTCGGGATTGAAACCGCTGTTTCCATATGGGGAAGTGCCGCCAGTGCCGATCCATTTGCTGCCACCTTCATGGCGTTTTTCCTGCTCGGCAAGACGTTCTTTCAACGTCTCCATAATCTCATCCCAGCTGCCAAGTTTTTCGACCTCGGCCATCTCTTCTTCGCTGAGATATTTCTCGGCAACGGCTTTCAACCAGTCGAGCGGGATTTCCTCTTCCTGCATGCCGTAGCTGGTCTCAATACCCTTGAAAACCTTTGAGAATACTTGGTCAAAGCGATCCAGAAGGCCTTCATCTTTCACGAAAGTTGCTCGCGAAAGATAATAAAATTCCTCCGGACGTTTCTGGATAACCTCCTTGTCCAATGCTTCCAGGAGCACCAGATGTTCTTTTAGCGATGCGGTAATTCCTGCCGCTCGTAGCTCATCCATGAAGTTGAAGAACATCCGTGTTGCTCCGTTTAACGCGCTTCGCGTTTCGCCATAAATGCCAGGCGCTCAAACAGCATGACGTCTTGCTCATTTTTAAGCAATGCACCGTGCAGTGGTGGAATCGCTTTGCTGGGGTCCTGTGATTGCAGCACTTCCAGCGGCATGTCTTCGGCCAACAATAGCTTCAACCAATCCAGCAATTCCGAAGTGCTCGGTTTCTTTTTCAGGCCAGGGACTTCGCGTACATCATAAAAGATATCCATAGCCTTTTTGACCAAAATCCCTTGAATATCGGGGAAATGGACATTGATGATTTCCTGCATCGTGTCACGATCTGGAAATTTGATATAGTGGAAGAAGCAGCGGCGCAGAAACGCATCAGGCAATTCTTTTTCATTGTTCGAAGTGATCACAACAATCGGCCGTTCTGCAGCTTTAATCGTTTCCTTGGTCTCATAGACATGGAATTCCATGCGATCGAGCTCCTGAAGAAGGTCATTCGGAAATTCAATATCGGCTTTATCAATCTCGTCGATCAACAAAACGGGTAGCTCTTTGCTGGTAAAGGCTTCCCAGAGCTTGCCTCTCCGGATGTAGTTGGAAATGTCATGCACGCGCTCGTCACCGAGCTGACCATCGCGAAGGCGCGCAACGGCGTCATACTCATAAAGGCCTTGATGCGCTTTGGTGGTTGATTTGACATTCCATTCAATCAATGGAGCACCAGTGGCTTTGGCAATTTCATGAGCCAGAACGGTCTTGCCGGTACCGGGTTCACCTTTCACCAGGAGTGGGCGACGCAGAGTCACGGCAGCGTTAACCGCAACCTTCAAATCATCGGTTGCTACATAATCTTTGGTACCGTCAAAACGCATATTCCATATTCCCTTGCCGTAAACGTCAATGGAATAGCGATAGGGAAAAGGCCGTTTTGAGGCAAGTTAATCATTTAGTTAATTGGAACCTGCTGTCAGGAAGACGATCATTCCACCAAACGGGCATTGCGGCGGGCTTCCAAAAGCTGCCAGAGACCACGATGCTGAGTCAGAATTTGATCGGCGCCAAAATTGATCGCCCGCTCTACAGCGCTGGATTGTGACAATTCGGTGTTTAGCAGGTTGGTAGAATCAACCGAAGGCAGAGCTACTGAACGAGGTTCGACCCCAAGTTTGATTGCAACTTGTTCCAGTAGTGGACGGATTGCTTGCCAATCCAATACCAATGCGAAAGATGCACCCAAAGCGCAACCATTGCGATCTGACTGGGATAGCATTTCCAGCGCTTTGCGCTGGGCAAGAACCGTGGCGTTGCTCTGATCTTCGGTTCGAACCCCGGATATAGGCCCTGCCGCAACTGTCAGTCTTGTCAGAAACGCCCGTTCTGCGGAAAAGCCATCCATGGCCGCAACCAGCCATTCGCGGGCAGCGACATCGGCTGTTTTTGTCGCAGCATGATCAACAACGCCAGGATGACGTCCGTGCAAGATGCACAGAAAATGCGCGATGTCGGCAATGTCGATACCGCTGAGCATCGCAAAATCACTTTCGATCGCTTTCACATAACCGGCGGATTTTGTACCATGCTCTGCCACGTGATCCATCAATGATGGGCGCGCGGATGATATTATATTTGTTTCTGGCATTGCGCTCGCATACGTTAGAGTTTCGGGCGATTAATCTGACCTTTGACAGCCAATCCAATCGTTCTGAAATTCTCGTCTAGCGTCAAAACCTAAAGACCCGGTTTACGCCGCGTTAGGTAAGTGCAAACCATAGTGTCGATAGCCCTTAAAAACAGGGCTTTATTGGTCCAAGAAACTGCGCATTTTGCGGCTTCGGCTAGGATGTTTGAGCTTGCGAAGGGCTTTTGCCTCAATTTGGCGAATACGCTCACGCGTCACGCTAAACTGCTGACCGACCTCTTCGAGCGTGTGATCCGTATTCATGCCGATGCCAAAACGCATCCGCAAAACCCGTTCCTCACGTGGTGTCAGGCTTGCCAATACGCGGGTTACAGTTTCTTTCAGGTTCGCCTGAATCGCAGCATCAACCGGAATAATCGCATTTTTGTCTTCGATGAAATCACCGAGATGCGAATCTTCTTCATCACCAATTGGAGTTTCCAAACTAATGGGCTCCTTGGCGATTTTCATGACCTTACGCACTTTTTCAAGCGGCATGGACAGGCGTTCAGCCATTTCTTCCGGCGTCGGCTCCCGGCCCTGTTCGTGAAGGAACTGGCGTGACGTGCGTACAAGTTTGTTGATCGTTTCAATCATATGCACAGGAATACGAATGGTCCTGGCCTGATCGGCAATTGAGCGCGTAATCGCCTGGCGAATCCACCAGGTTGCATAAGTGGAGAACTTATAGCCGCGACGATATTCAAACTTATCAACCGCTTTCATCAAGCCAATATTACCTTCCTGAATCAGATCCAGGAACTGCAGGCCGCGGTTGGTATATTTTTTGGCGATGGAAATAACCAGCCTGAGATTGGCTTCAACCATTTCCTTCTTCGCAATACGTGCTTCGCGTTCGCCTTTTTGCACCATGTTTACAATGCGGCGGAACTCATCGAGCGACGTACCGGTGGCGGCAGAAATATCGGAAATTTCAGAACGGATACGTTCTACAGAAACTGCTTCTTTTTCTGCAAAGGCTGCCCATTTCTTGTCTGTTTTGGACATGCCGGCAAGCCAACCATCATCGAGCTCGTGGCCGATATAATTCTCTAGAAAGGACCGACGGGGCACTTTGTGACGCTCGGCCAATCGCAGCATTTGACCACCAAGCGCGGTCAAACGGCGATTGAAGGAATAGAGCTGATCGACCAAAAACTCGATTTTATTGGCGTGAAACTGAACACTTTCAACCAATGCCGTCAGTTCCTCGCGCAGATTATGATATTTTTTCTCCGATGCTGCGGGAAAGTCATCGCCGACCGCGAAAGCTTCCATCCGGGTATTCTGCAATTTAGAGAATTTCTTGAACACGGACGTGATGGTTGCAAATTTTTCGAGAGCCTCGGGTTTGAGAGCTTCCTCCATCTGCGCCAGAGAAAGTGTGTTATCTTCTTCCTCTTCTTCGACAACACGCTTGGTGCGTCGTTCGGTTAGCTCGTCTTCGTCATCCCCTTCGCCTTCAGCGGTTTCAGGTTCGTCTTCTACTTCGTCATCATCTTTAAAAGAGGGGCCTGCGGTTTTCTCGCTAATTTCACCGTCATCATCATCTTCATCTTCGAGATTCTCAGGCACAGGATCTTTTGACAACATCGCGTCCAGATCGAGTATTTCACGAAGCTGCATCTCGCCATCATTGAGCGCGGTTGACCATTCGATAATTGCATTGAACGTCGTTGGACTCTCGCAAAGCCCCCAAATCATCGTATCCCGACCAGCTTCGATACGCTTGGCAATGGCAATCTCGCCTTCGCGGCTGAGCAACTCGACCGCGCCCATTTCACGCAGATACATCCGGACTGGATCATCGGTGCGGTCGCCAGCAGCCTTTTTCGGTGCTGCCGCTGCTGTAGTTTTTTTATCCTTGTCGGAGCCGTCAATAGATTCGACTTCATCACCGCCCATTTCTTCGGCGGCTTCATCGTCATTTTCGACAATCTTCACACCCATGTCAGAAATAGATGACATGACATCTTCGATTTGCTCGCTGGACATCTGATCCTGTGGCAGCGCTTCGTTTAATTCATCATAGGTCAGATAGCCGCGTTTTTTTGCCTTCGTGAGAAGTTTTTTAACGGCCGAGCCATTCATATCAATGAGCGGTGCATCTTCGGTTGCCGCTGACTTTTTTGCTTTACTTGCCAATGCTTAGGGCCCCTAAATTTAAAAACTAATCTTCAAAGTTCACACAATTCACACGATGTCGTCTACCTGAGTGAGTTCAACCAACCGTTCATGAAATTCCTGCTTTGCCTTGCGCAATCGTTGCTGCTCAGCATAGCTTTCTTCATCAAGATTATCTTGCACCCGTCGTGTTGCTTCCGCCAGAGCCGCTTCCAGTCCGGGGCGCGCCGTGATCACTTTAATCGCTTCCGCCAAATCATTTTGCGCCCGTTCGATAAAATCTGACGGGGCAGAATCTGGCAGTTTGCGGTTGAAAGTGAAATTCAGCGCATCGGCCCGTAACAGCCCTTTTGCGACATTATAACAATCTGTCTGTTCCAATATGGTAAGAAGGGCCTGCATATCAAGCATTTCTTTGCTCATTGCCGAACCTATCAACTCGGACAGCAAGGTCTGCATTTGCGAATCGGCAAGGCGCAAAACGGTTAGCTCTTCAAAATGCTTGGAAATCTGGGATGGATGGCGAATTAATCCGCCCAATATGGCCTTTGCAATGCGCAGGTCATGTCCTTCGACCAAAACGGACTTGGTGTCATCCATCGGCTTGAATGAAACATATTGGGAACCGTATCCCCCTTTGGAGCGTTCAAATTGCTTCTGCCTCGGTCGATTTTCACGTCTGGCAAAAAACGTGTTTTCATATCGCTGCTGAAAATCTTGCCGATAGTGTTGGGCAATATCCTGATCAGCAATATCACGAACATGATCAGACAGGCGTTTTTTCAGTCCAGCCTTGGTTTCCGGTGTGTTCAGAGGTTCGGCCTCAAACTCGACTTGCCAGATTTTATCACCCAGCATTTGTGGGTTTTCGATCAACGTCGCAAAGGCTTGTGGTCCATCAGATCGAATCAGATCGTCAGGATCTTGTCCTGCCGGCAGCGCGATGAAGTTCAGGCTGTGGGACGGACGAAGGATCGGTAGCGCCCTTAACGCGGCGCGCATAGCCGCTTTTTGGCCCGCATTGTCCCCATCAAAGCAAAGTATGGGTGCTTCAACCATTTTCCAGATCCGTTCGATCTGATGTTCTGTCAGAGCGGTGCCCAATGGCGCAACGACATCCTCGAAACCGGCCTGCGCCAGCGCAATCGCATCCATATAGCCTTCGACCACCAATATACGTCCGGTCTGACGCGATGCCGGTGACGCCTTGTCGAGATTGTAGAGTGTGCGGCCTTTATCGAACAAAGGTGTATCGGGAGAGTTGAGATATTTCGGCTCGCCATCGCCCAATATCCGACCGCCAAAGGCGATCACACGTCCCCTTGGATCGCGGATCGGGATCATCAATCGGCCGCGGAAGCGATCATAGGGATCACGATCGTCGACTTTTATGAGCAAGCCTGCTTCGACCAGTTGGTCGACGCCGTGAGTTGACAGTGCTTCCTTGAGGCGCCCGCGTGAATCCGGGGCAAAACCAAAGCCGAATTCGCGAATTGTCTTTTCCGAAATGCCGCGGTTTTTCAGGTATTCACGCGCCGCCGTACCCTCGATCCCGTTAAACTGGGTGACGAACCAATCCTGTGCTGCCGCCATGACGTCATGTAATGTTGCCCGGGCCTCCTGCCGCTGTGCAGCGCGTGGATCGGGGGCAGGGACTTCCATCTGCGCTTCGGCCGCCAGGTCCTTCACCGCATCCATGAAGCTGAGGCCGCGCTGGTCGGTCATCCAGCGGATGGCATCACCATGGGCGCCGCAACCAAAACAATGGTAGAAGCCTTTCTCGTCGTTAATCGTGAAACTAGGCGTCTTCTCGTTATGAAACGGACAGCAGGCCTTAAACTCGCGCCCGGCCTTCTGGACCTTCACCGTCCTGCCAATCAGCGTGGACAGGGTCGTCCGGCTGCGCAGTTCATCAAGCCATTGCGGAGAAAGGGTCATAAATCCCCCTCCCGACTGCGGGAGGGGTTAGGGGTGGGCATATCGTCCAAAATTTCTTCAATTTGCCGCAAGACACCCTCGATATTACCCATGACTTCCTGATTTGAAAAGCGGACGATATGAAAACCATTTGCTTCCAGAAGCATTGTCCTTCTTTCATCATAGCGTTGCTGCAGGTCATGGGAATAACCGTCAATTTCGATTATCAGATTAAGTTCTCGACACAGAAAGTCTGCGAAATATGGCCCGACGGGCATTTGCCTACTAAACTTACGTCCCTTGACTTGGCGTTTCTTTAGACAATTCCAAAGTTTACGTTCTGCTGGAGTCGCTTCTTTCCGCAGGGATTGGGCGCGATTGGTATCTCTTCGTTTGAAAGTTACCATGCTTCCATAACCATATTTCCCACCCCTGACCCCTCCCGCAGGCGGGAGGGGGAATTTTTAAGACAAAGCAGCCTTCACCAGACCGCTGGCCTTGCTCATATCGATTTCGGTGCCATGGCGAGATTTCAGTTCCGCCATAACCCGGCCCATATCTTTCATCGATTCCGCGCCGAGCTCCGTCTTGATGCCGTCAATCAGCGCCGCCGTATCGGCTTCACTCAACTGAGCGGGTAGGAATTCCTCGATCACAGCAAGTTCCATCTTCTCGCCCTTGGCCAATTCATCGCGGCCACCCGATTCGAACATTTCAATCGATTCGCGCCGTTGCTTGGCCATTTTTTGCAGCACATCGGTCACCATGACATCGTCATCAAGCTTGCTATCCTTGGTGCGTAGCTCGATATCCTTGTCCTTGATCTTAGCCAACATGGCGCGTGTGGCCGCTGTGCGATCCTTGTCGCCAGCTTTCATGGCCGCAATTTGTGCCGCTTTCACGTCATCGCGAATCATAGCGTTCCCCGTAATT
Source organism: Sphingorhabdus sp. Alg231-15 (assembly GCF_900149705.1). Taxonomy (NCBI): domain Bacteria; kingdom Pseudomonadati; phylum Pseudomonadota; class Alphaproteobacteria; order Sphingomonadales; family Sphingorhabdaceae; genus Sphingorhabdus; species Sphingorhabdus sp. Alg231-15. The sequence continues at coordinate 417,865 of NZ_LT703001.1, forward strand.
TTGGAATAAGCTACCAACATAGCCGCAACTTATTTTTTTTCATAGATTGTGACGGTAAAAAACTACACCTAGTCACGGCGAAATTTGCTTGAAGCGCAGGAGCATGCGGCTCCTGCCATTTATAAGGAAAATGCCCATGACCGACGCCAGCATCCCCGCCGCTCCCGAGGGCGCCACTGGGATATTGGTATTGGCCGATGGTACTATAGTTTGGGGACGCGGCTTTGGCGCGACGGGTTCTGCGGTCGGTGAAGTTTGTTTCAACACCGCTATGACCGGCTATCAGGAGGTCATGACGGACCCCAGCTATGCCGGACAGATTGTCACCTTTACCTTTCCCCATATTGGCAATGTCGGCACCAATGATGAGGATGTCGAGGCGGACGCGCCCCATGCGTTGGGATGCATTGTCCGTGAAGATGTGACCGAACCGAGCAGTTTCCGGAACAATAAGCCGTTTGACCAGTGGATGGCAGATCAGGGCCGGATTGGCTTGGCCGGTGTCGATACACGTGCATTGACGCGCCGGATCAGGGAAGCCGGCGCGCCCAATGCTGTGATTGCGCATGACCCGGATGGGCAGTTTGATATTGATGACCTGCTCTCCAAAGCGCGTGACTGGGCCGGGCTGGAAGGCATGGATCTAGCGGTTGAAGTGACCGGGCATCAGACGAAAATCTGGGATAGCGGTATCTGGCGTCTGGGACATGGTTATGCGCCATTGGATGACATGGAGACAAGACCGCATGTTGTCGCGATGGACTTTGGAGCCAAGCGTAACATCTTCAGAAACCTTGTGAATGCTGGTGCAAAAGTCACTGTTGTTCCTGCGCAAACTTCGCTTGATGATATCATCGCATTGGAACCTGCGGGCGTGTTTCTCTCCAATGGCCCCGGTGATCCGGCGGCGACGGGAGGCTATGCGGTTCCGGTGATCAAGGCGCTGCTGGACAGGGATATGCCGATTTTCGGCATCTGTCTGGGCCATCAGATGCTGGCGCTGGCGGCGGGTGCAAAGACGGTTAAGATGCATCAGGGCCATCGCGGCGCCAATCATCCGGTACAACGGGTTGGCGGTGACTGGGATGACAGCGAAGGGCTGGTTGAAATTACTAGCATGAACCACGGCTTTGCAGTGGACAGCGAAACACTCCCCGACACGATTGTCGAAACCCATAAAAGCCTGTTCGACGGCAGCAATTGCGGCATCAGCATCACCGGCAAACGCGCCTTTGGCGTGCAGTACCACCCCGAGGCTAGTCCTGGGCCACAGGATAGTTTCTATCTGTTCGAGAAATTTGTCGGGGGATTGGGGTGAGTGACACTGTCGATCCTGATCATTTCACTGAAGAATGGGCAACAGATCAAGAAATCCTGGATCGTATGGTGGATGGCGGCGATCAACCGCATGTTGTCCGAGAGATTGATGTTCAATTTGTTGGTCAGTTAGCCAAATTAAACCGGTTTAAAAACGAAGCTTCGAAATGGGGTTTTCGTTCAGCAGAAGTCGAACGTTATGAAGATGGATGGCAGATCGAACTTCAAATACATTCGGACACACAGAAGGACACGATGCGCAAATTGACCCGAAAATATATTGAAATCGAGCAGGAATTCGACATCGATCATGATGGTTGGGGATGCTTCAGTTGTAATGAAAATGGCCCAATTTCCGACGAGAATCCTGCGTAATGCCCAAAAGAACTGACATAAATTCCATCCTGATCATTGGCGCTGGCCCGATTGTTATCGGACAGGCCTGCGAGTTTGATTATTCGGGGACACAGGCGTGCAAGGCGTTGAAAGAAGAGGGCTACCGGATCATCCTGGTCAACTCCAATCCGGCGACGATCATGACTGATCCGGAAATGGCGGATGCGACCTATGTCGAGCCAATTACCCCCGAAATTGTCGAGAAGATCATCGCCAAAGAGCGCCCGGATGCGGTGCTGCCGACTATGGGCGGGCAGACGGCGCTGAACACCGCGCTGACGCTCAACAAAATGGGCGTGCTCGACAAATATAACGTGCAGATGATTGGCGCGGATGCCGAAGCCATCGATAAGGCGGAAGATCGCGAAAAATTCAAGGCGGCGATGGACAAAATCGGGCTGGAAAGCCCGCGTTCCGCCATTGCGCATAGCGAAGAGCAGGCGCTGGAGGTTCTCGAGGATATCGGGTTGCCCGCGATCATGCGGCCCAGCTTTACTATGGGCGGAACCGGTGGCGGTGTCGCCTATAACCGCGAAGAGTTCATCCACTATATCCGGACATCGCTGGAAGCCTCGCCAACCAATGAAGTGCTGATCGATGAATCGCTAATTGGCTGGAAAGAATATGAGATGGAGGTTGTTCGCGACAAGGCGGATAATTGTATCATCATCTGCTCGATCGAAAATGTTGACCCGATGGGTGTGCATACCGGTGACTCGATCACGGTTGCACCGGCGCTGACGCTGACTGACAAAGAATATCAGATCATGCGCAACGCGTCGTTGGCGGTTCTAAGAGAAATAGGAGTCGAAACAGGCGGTTCCAACGTACAGTTCGCAGTTAATCCGAAGGATGGGCGGCTTGTTGTCATCGAAATGAACCCGCGGGTTTCACGCAGTTCAGCGCTCGCATCCAAGGCCACGGGCTTTCCGATCGCGAAAGTCGCGGCGAAACTGGCAGTTGGCTATACGCTCGACGAGATTGACAATGATATTACCGGTGCGACACCGGCGTCCTTTGAACCGACCATAGATTATGTGGTCACCAAGATACCACGCTTTGCCTTTGAAAAATTCAAGGGTGCGGAGCCATTGCTCGCTACCGCGATGAAATCCGTTGGCGAAGTCATGGCAATCGGCCGCAATATCCATGAATCGCTGCAAAAAGCGCTACGCGGCTTAGAAACCGGGCTGGATGGATTTAATCAAGTGCGCGAGTTGATCGGTGCGTCGCGTGACGAGATTGCGGCGGAACTGGCACGACCAACGCCCGACCGGCTGCTGGTCGCGGCACAAGCGATGCGTGAGGGCTTTAGCGATACCGAAATCCATGAAATCGCCCATTATGATCCCTGGTTCCTGGCGCGGATGCGCGAGATAATCGATGCCGAGCAAGATATTTTGGACAATGGCTTGCCTAATGGGCCGGAAGCACTCCGCAAGCTGAAATCCATGGGCTTTTCCGATGAACGGCTTGCGAAGCTGGCTGTGGATGCTGTGCATGTCGCCGGTGGGGCAGGGCGCGCGGTAGCCGGAGCGCACGGGCTGGTTCATGACGCCGTTGCCGCCATGGCAGGCGCGACGACCGAGAAGGAAGTCCGCGAATTGCGCCATAAGCTAGGCGTAAGACCCGTATTCAAGCGGATCGACACCTGTGCTGCGGAATTCGAAGCCAAGACGCCCTATATGTATTCCACCTATGAAGCGCCGATTTTCGGGGAACCAGAGAATGAAGCGCAGCCGTCAGATCGCCGGAAAGTGGTGATTCTAGGCGGTGGACCCAACCGGATCGGGCAGGGGATCGAGTTTGACTATTGCTGCTGTCATGCCTGTTTTGCGCTGGCCGATGCGGGTTTTGAAACGATCATGGTCAATTGCAATCCGGAAACCGTTTCGACCGACTATGATACGTCCGACCGGCTTTATTTTGAGCCACTGACTGCCGAAGATGTGCTGGAAATTCTGGCCGTGGAGCAGAGTAAGGGCGAATTGGTCGGGGTGATCGTGCAATTTGGCGGACAAACACCGCTGAAACTAGCCTCTGCGCTAGAAGATGCAGGGATTCCAATCCTCGGCACGACGCCGGATGCGATTGATCTAGCCGAAGACCGCGAACGTTTTGCGAAACTGGTCAATGATCTAAAGCTCAAGCAGCCTGAAAATGGCATGGCTCGGACCGAAGAAGAGGCCGTGAAAATCGCGGAGCGTATCGGTTATCCGGTACTAATCCGGCCGAGTTTCGTGCTTGGCGGGCGGGCGATGGAAATTGTCGATGGGCCAGCGCAGCTCGAAGACTATATCAATACCGCCGTGCAAGTGTCGGGCGATCAACCTGTTCTGGTCGATCAATATCTGCGCGATGCCGTGGAGGTCGATGTTGATGCGATTTGCGACGGTGATGAAGTGGTCGTTTGCGGCGTGCTCCAACATATTGAGGAAGCCGGGGTTCATTCGGGCGACAGTGCCTGCACCATCCCGCCCTATAATCTCAGCGATGAGATCATAGCTGAAATGGAGCGACAGGCAGGGGCGCTGGCAATCGGTTTGAAAGTGCGCGGGCTGATGAACATTCAGTTCGCCGTGAAAGATGGTGAGGTCTATCTCATCGAGGTCAATCCAAGGGCGAGCCGGACAGTGCCATTTGTCGCGAAAGCCATTGGCGTCCCAATTGCCAAAATTGCTTCGCGCGTGATGGCGGGAGAGAAGCTCAAAAACTTACCAGTGATTGATAGACATATCGATTATATTGCTGTGAAAGAAGCCGTCTTCCCGTTTAATCGCTTCCCCGGAATTGACCCGGTTTTATCGCCGGAAATGAAATCTACGGGTGAAGTCATGGGCATCGATAACAGTTTCGCGATTGCTTTCGGCAAAGCGCAGCTGGGTGCGAATAATCATTTGCCGGATGGGGGAACGCTGTTTGTTTCCGTGAAAGAAACGGACAAAAAAGTGATCGAGCCCGCCGCACGATTAGCCGAAAAACTGGGTTTCAAGATAATTGCGACCAGCGGAACAGCTGATTATCTGACCGACAAAGGTATAAAGGTAGAGAAGGTCAACAAGGTGGCTGAAGGGCGGCCGCATATTGTCGACCGGATTATCGATGGCGACGTTGACCTGATTTTCAACACAACCGAGGGTTGGCAGTCGCTGAAAGACTCCAAATCCATCCGGGCAGGGGCGCTGAACGGCAAGATTCCTTACTATACGACTGCGACAGCAAGCGTAGCGGCAATGGAAGCAATATCGGCCATGCGCGACGAGACTCTTGAAGTTCGTGCGCTTCAGTCTTATTATAAGTCTTCGCAGACTTAATTCCCGACAATCTGTCACACTGCGGGCGAGCCTTCACAGGGAGGGGCGCCGGGAAACTATTTTTGACGCAGTGGTCCTGAAAACCACGGTGAATAGAAGGAAGAAAGGCCAAAAATGGCTGTAGAAAAAGTACCGATGCTGGCCGAAGGCCACGCCAAACTGGAAGCCGAGCTGAAGGCGCTCAAGGAAGAGCGGCCTCGCATTGTCGATGCGATTGAGGAAGCGCGTGCCCATGGTGATCTGTCGGAAAATGCCGAATATCATGCCGCAAAAGAGCGTCAGGGCCAGGTCGAAGCAACAATTGCTGATATTGAAGATAAGCTGAGCCGCGCTCAGGTTATTGATCCAACGGCTTTGTCCGGCGATAAAGCCGTATTTGGCGCGACGCTGACCTTACTCGATGAAGATGATAAACCTGTTAAATATCAATTGGTTGGTCAAGCAGAGGCCGATGCAAAAGTGGGTAAGATAAGCTATAACAGCCCGATCGGACGCGCTTTCATCGGACGCAGCATCGGTGATGAAATCGAGGTCACCGTACCTGCGGGAGACAAATATTATCTGCTCGAGAAAATTGAGTTTATCTGATTTGATATGAACCTGCCGAACGGAAAGCTGACCAACGGACTCGTGATCGCCAATGTCGTGATCTTTCTGTTGCTTTGGATTTCCGGTTGGCAGGCCGATGCGGTCCTGCGTGGCGGCTTCTTTCCGATAAGACTGGGTGAAGGACTGCCGGAGTTCGAAAGCATCAACGGGATGGTTCCGGCATGGCTGACGCCGTTGTCATCAGCTTTCCTGCATGGCGGCCTGATGCATATTGCGTTTAATATGTTGATGCTTCTGTTTTGCGGACGTTTTGTGGAACAGGCGCTGGGGCCGCAGTTAATGGCCTTTCTCTACGTGGTCGGCGCCTATGCCGCTTCCCTAGCGGAATTTGCCTTTAATGGAGATTCGGTCATTCCTGTCGTCGGTGCCAGTGGCGCAATATCGGCGATTCTGGGCGCCTATGCGCTGTTATTTGCGCGCAATGAGGTCAAGCCTGTTGGACCGTTTCCCGGACATATTGTAAGGATTGCGTGGCTCACGCTCGCCTGGATCGGAATCCAGTTGATGATCGGGATTGCCACACGCGGCAGCCTTAATGGCATCGCGATTTTTGCTCATATCGGCGGCTTTGTCGCTGGGCTGGTCCTGACACGGCCCTTGCTGCAATGGCGCTTTAAAAACGCTTAATCTTCAGCAGGCAATTCCGGTTCGAGAATTTTGTGCAGGTGCACGATCACATATTTCATCTCAGCATCGTCCACCGTACGTTGCGCGTTGGAGCGCCAGACGTCTTCAGCTTCTTCGTAATTGGGATAAACACCGACAAGATCGACCTGGTCGAGATTTTCGTAATCTAGTCCGCGTGGATCCTTGACCCGACCGCCCATCACCAGATGAATTTTGCTGCGTTCACTCATATGTGCCCCAATTTCTATTTATCAGATTTTTCCGATTTTACCGCTTCGGTAGCGGCTTCGGCGGCGCTCTTAGCAGCTTCGGTAGCTTTGCCAAGCAGATCTTTGATCTGGTCTTGAACACTGTCTTTGCTGAGGCCTAGATTTTCAATCTGTTCCTGGCCGGCCTCTTTCGCTGCACCATAAGCCTTTTTGGCGGTTTCGTTGATTTTTTTGCCTGCACCGCCGACATATTTGGTTTCAGCCTTGCTCTTCGGAAGCAAGGCGCCAACCAACGCCCCAAGCGCCAATCCACCGGCCACCACGGCTAGCGGGCTTTTGGTTATGGTTTCTTCGGATTTGTTCGCGGCAGTTTTTGCGATCTGCTTGGTTGCAGCAACGCCTTCTGCGGCTTTTGCCTTGCCATCACCCAACAGAGCTGCGGCGCGCTGCTTGCTTTCGGACATTTTTTCTAACGCGATTCCAGTACCTTCTCCCGCAATTTCCTTCGCATCTGCCAGTCGTTTCCGGGAAGCGGCCCGTGCTTTTTCAATATTTTCGGACAAATTACTCATTACTTACTCCTCGGAATCTAGGCTATCGGTGCCGTCATTGGCGGCCTTGCGATTGGTGAAATAGTTGGTCAGTGGTTTGCGCAGCGCCAACAAAGTAGCTGCGGCCGCCACAGTTGCGACCTTTCCGGGATTGTCTTTCACCCCTTGCAATGCGGTTTCACCAGTTTTTTGGACACGATCCAGGGCCTTGTCTTTGGCCTCTTGGATTAGATTGGCTGGTTTCAGCCGTTCTTTTGTCTCGGAAATATCTTCCTTAACATTCTCCATTGCTTCCTTTTTTTCAATCGCAAGGTTGCGCAGCTTGAAGATATCGTCGTTTTTCTGTGTCATTGATCATTCTCGTCCAGAGGTAATTTGCGCGCCCGTTTAATTGCCATACTCATTAGGACCGTTGTGAGTAGCAATGCTCCTCCGGTCAACAGTCCTGTTGCCGCGATGGGGCCCCAATAGTGGGATAATATCAATAATATTCCCAATATGAGAGCAACCATGGTGGTAACGCCCAATATGATGGCGACACTGAACAAGACCAATACGGTCTTGGTCGCCGCCATATTGACGGACAGTTTTACGCGATAATATTCAAGTTCCGCTTCTGCGAGTTTGCGAACGTCATCAACCAGGTCAGTGACCTGTAGTTTTAGCGGTTTGTCGTCGGAACTGGATGCCGATGCGTTACCTTTCGCCTCGCCACTTTCATCGGGAGACGGCTGATCTTCCAAAGCTGCAGTCTTATTGTCCAACATTATCACCCATCGCGATCTGGTTGAGATTGGTGATACACGCTCTAGCTACGATCATCCATCCCTGACTTGATCAGCCGTGAAACAAGCAGGCCGACGACAGCAGCAGCGCCAATAGCAACAGCAGGGCGCTTGCGGACAAAGCTCCGTGCGTCTTCAACCATTTCGTCGACATCCTTGGAGTTGATTTTCTCAGCGAAAGAAGAGACCGCATCTGCTGTTGAGCGTGCATAGTCACCATATTTTTCGCCGACATTTTCGTCGATTGTCTTTGCGCTGTTTTCGATCATCTCGCTCAAAGTACCAATGGCTTCACCGGCTTTGGCTTTGCCATCGTTCGCGGTGGAGCGTGCTTTGTCGATCGCACGATCCTTCAAGTCACCGGTCACATTTGAGGTTGATTTTGAGGATCCAGCGCGTGTTGCTCCGGCTTTAAGCGGAGCTGACGGTTTTGCCGAGGTTGACTTTTTGACGTTAACCCCTTTTGCAGGCGTGGATTTTTTCGCTGCAGTGCGTTTGGTTGCCGTTTTTTTAGCCGCGGGCTTTTTTGCAGCCGGTTTTTTGGCTGTTGTTTTGCGCGCTGCTGGTTTCTTTTCCTGATCGGCGGCCATATTTAAAATTCCTTCCTCAAAACCCTTGCCATTACACTGTAATCGATAATGTTACCGATCGGTTTTTCCCAAAACCTAAATGGTGTCTAATCCTTATGATTCAAGGGTAAATTAGCGTAATCTGATCATGATCTACAAAGCTGGTGATTGCCACAAGCCTATCATGACGATAAGGGCTTTGCGATACGCAATCTTCCGCAGGAGTCTTCCCGAAAATGACCGCAATATTAGATCTTCACGCTCGCCAGATTTTGGACAGCAGGGGCAATCCAACAGTTGAGGTCGACATTTTGCTCGAAGATGGCAGTTTTGGGCGCGCCGCAGTTCCCTCGGGAGCATCGACAGGGGCTTACGAAGCTGTCGAACTGCGTGACGATGACAAAAGTAAATATCTGGGCAAAGGCGTGCTCAAGGCAATTGAAGCGGTAAATGGGCCGATTAGTGAAACACTGCTGGGACTAGATGCGGAAGATCAGGAAGAACTTGATGCTGCGATGATCGCTCTGGATGGCACGGAGAATAAGAGCCGTCTGGGCGCTAATGCGATATTGGGTGTCAGTCTTGCTGCGGCGAAGGCCGCTGCCGATGCGCGCGGTCTTCCGCTTTATCGTTATGTTGGCGGTGTTTCTGCCCGGGTTTTGCCGGTGCCGATGATGAATATCATCAACGGTGGAGAGCATGCCGACAATCCGATCGATTTTCAGGAATTCATGGTCATGCCCGTCGGCGCTGGGAGCATCGCAGAATCGGTTCGGTGGGGCGCAGAGATTTTTCATACACTGAAAACGGGGCTGTCTGAAAAAGGTCTGGCTACTGCTGTCGGGGATGAAGGTGGTTTTGCGCCTAATCTTGGATCGACCCGTGATGCGCTTGATTTCGTCATGGCGTCAATTGAGAAGGCAGGATTCAAGGCTGGTGACGAGGTTGTATTGGCGCTTGATTGCGCTGCGACCGAGTTTTTTAAGGATGGTCAATATCATATTTCGGGTGAGGACAAGATTTTGTCGCCCGCCGAAATGTCCAGTTATTTGGCTGAGCTCTGCAAGGATTACCCGATTAAGTCCGTTGAAGACGGCATGGCGGAAGATGACTTTGAGGGCTGGAAGCTATTGACCGATGCGGTAGGCGATACTGTTCAACTGGTTGGTGACGACCTCTTCGTGACCAATCCAGCGCGTCTATCCCAGGGCATCAAAGATGGTCTTGCCAACAGCTTGCTGGTGAAGGTGAATCAGATTGGTACGCTCTCAGAAACGCTCGAAGCTGTTCGCATGGCGCATAACGCATCCTACACCGCCGTGATGTCGCATCGCTCTGGTGAAACGGAGGATGCCACAATCGCAGATCTGGCTGTCGCCACAAATTGTGGTCAGATCAAAACCGGTAGTCTGGCACGATCAGACCGTCTGGCCAAATATAACCAATTGATCCGTATTGAAGAAGAGCTCGACACGGTCGCCCACTATGCTGGACGTTCGATTTTCTCCTGAAGCTGTCTCGGGTTAAGGGCATTTCGGCTGCGGAAACTGAATAAATCGCAATAAAAGTGTTAATGCGCTTGCCAGCGAATCATTATTCTGATTCAAGAGTGAATATGGCACATAGAGAGAAAATCGGTGGTTTGATCAAAGCGGCGCTCGGGCCAGGCTTTGCACTGCTGACTCTGCTTGCCATTGCGGGTTATGCGATCCTTGGTCCAACCGGAATTTTGGCGTGGGGTGAATATCGCACCGCACTTGATGAGCGAGGGACGCAACTTGCTTCTCTTGAGGCTGATCGTGATGCATTGAAGAACCGTGTGAAGCTGCTGGACCCTGCAGGTGCAGATCCAGACTTGACCGGCGAACTGATCCGCAAAGAATTGAATGTTGCGCACCCCGACGAGATTGTCGTTCCGCTGAAATAGGTTCACTTTCCCATTCTGAAATTTTGTATCTTTTCCAGCGTATAAGGCTTGGGAAATTCTGCCTATCTGTTTATGGTGCTGCAAAATTAAAGAGACAGGAAACTGCAAGCGTGGCAAAAACTCCCCAGAAAGCCTCATCAAAATCAAAGGTCCCGGCAAAGAGGGCTACCAAAGCAACGCCGAAAAAGACTGCGGCCAAACCAGCAAGTCGCCTGCCTGTTCTGAAAACTCCGATTTACAAGGCGAACAAAACGGAGTTGATGGAGTTTTATGAGCAAATGCTGCTCATCCGTCGCTTCGAGGAAAAGGCGGGGCAGCTTTATGGCCTTGGTCTAATTGGTGGTTTTTGCCATCTGTATATCGGTCAGGAAGCTGTGGTTACCGGATTGCAATCGGCGATTGAGCCGGGTAAGGATAGTGTCATTACCGGCTATCGCGACCATGGTCATATGCTCGCCTGCGGTATCGATCCCAATATTGTTATGGCGGAGTTGACGGGACGGGCATCCGGCATTTCAAAAGGCAAGGGCGGCTCGATGCACATGTTCTCTGTCGAGCATGGTTTCTATGGGGGGCATGGTATTGTCGGAGCGCAAGTATCATTGGGAACAGGTTTAGCCTTCGGACATAAATATAAAGAAGATGGCGGTGTTTGCCTGGCCTATTTCGGAGATGGCGCTTCCAATCAGGGGCAGGTTTACGAGAGTTTCAACATGGCAGAGCTGTGGAAACTGCCAGTGATTTTCGTGATTGAAAACAATCAATATGCCATGGGTACCAGTGTCAATCGTTCCTCGTCCGAGGATCAGTTGTATCGCCGTGGAGAGAGTTTTCGGATTCCGGGAGTTCAAGTTGACGGCATGGATGTTCTTGCGGTGCGAGGGGCTGTTGAAGAAGCTCTGAAATATGTGCGCGGCGGCAAAGGGCCAGTCTTGATGGAACTGAAAACCTATCGCTATCGCGGCCACTCGATGTCTGATCCGGCAAAATATCGCAGCCGGGATGAAGTGCAAGATGTGCGCGAAAAATCTGATCCGATTGAGCGGCTGAAAGCCATGCTTTTAAAACAGGGCGTCAAAGAAGAAGATTTGAAGGCGCTGGACAAGAAAGTACGCAAAACGGTTTTGGAGGCGGCAGATTTCGCCGAGGAATCGCCAGAACCGGAACTTTCTGAACTTTATACTGACGTTTTGGTGGAGCAATATTGATGGCGATTGAGTTGAAAATGCCAGCGCTGTCGCCAACGATGGAAGAGGGCACCTTGGCCAAATGGCTTGTTAAAGAAGGTGATGAGGTAAGCTCTGGAGATATTCTGGCAGAGATTGAAACCGACAAAGCTACGATGGAATTTGAAGCTGTGGACGAAGGGGTTATCTCAAAGATCCTGATCGCAGAGGGTACCGATGAAGTTGCTGTTGGAACGGTTATTGCCGAAATGACTGGCGAGGACGAAGAGGAAAGTGCCACGCCAGCGCCGGCTCAAACACCTAAAGCTAAGGTTGAAAGCACTCCTGAACCTGCGACAGAGACTGCATCTGATACAACTAAGCCTTCTACAGTATCTCGGGCAAGTGATCCGGCTATTCCCGAAGGTACATCGATGACTGCGATAACTGTGCGTGAAGCCTTGCGGGATGCGATGGCGGAAGAAATGCGCACCGATGACTCTGTATTTGTGATGGGTGAGGAGGTCGCTGAGTATCAGGGGGCCTACAAAGTAACGCAAGGCCTCCTTGATGAGTTCGGTGGCAAGCGCGTAATCGATACGCCCATTACCGAACATGGTTTCGCCGGCATTGGAGCCGGTGCAGCTATGGGCGGATTAAAGCCTATTGTGGAGTTCATGACCTTCAATTTCGCGATGCAGGCGATTGACCATATCATCAATTCCGCAGCGAAGACCAATTACATGTCTGGCGGTCAAATGCGCTGCCCTATTGTTTTTCGCGGTCCCAATGGTGCTGCATCGCGTGTTGGTGCACAGCATAGCCAGAATTATGGGCCATGGTATGCCAGTGTTCCCGGATTGATAGTTATCGCCCCCTATGACGCAGCAGATGCCAAAGGTTTGATGAAAGCGGCGATCCGGTGCCCCGATCCAGTTGTTTTTCTGGAGAATGAACTGCTTTATGGCCGGTCCTTCGAGATACCGGAAATTGATGATTATGTCCTGCCAATCGGCAAGGCGCGGATCATGCGGGAAGGTACGGATGTCACGATTATAAGCTATTCCATAGGTGTCGGGCTTGCTCTGGAAGCGGCGGATGCACTTGCGGATGAAGGGATTGATGCGGAGGTTATAGACTTACGGACATTGCGGCCTCTCGATACCGAGACCGTGCTGAATAGCCTGGCGAAAACGAACCGCTTAGTGGTTGCTGAAGAAGGGTGGCCAACCTGTTCGATAGCAAGCGAGATCGTTTCACTGTGCATGGAGCAAGGCTTTGATGACCTTGACGCGCCGGTCATGCGTGTGACCAACGAAGATGTGCCGTTGCCCTATGCCGCGAATTTGGAAAAAGCCGCACTCATTGACAGCGATCGTATTATCGCTGCCGCCAAGAAAGTTTGTTACAGTTAGAAATCTGGCTCAGGTTATCACGTCGTAACGGTTACAACGCCACAGTTGTCCGTTTGCAATGTTGCTGGCGTTGCGCATTGCATGATCGTTGCGTTCGCGGGCAACAAATGCGCTTTCGTAACGGATAACAATATTTCCAAAAAACCGGTCTGATATCAGTGGCTTGTAGTCGTATATGACCTCAACAAAGTTGACCGCTGATGCAGGTGTAGCCGTGATTTTCTTGCCGGTGGGCCCAATCCCTGTGGCCAGAGATGCGTCGGTTTCTCCGTCGCCCTCAGCACCAAAAGTGGACGAATAGGCTGTATTGCCGCCGTAACAACGCTGCCAGCGGATCCATTGCCCTTCATCGGCACCGGCTAGGCCATTATGCTCCAGATTAGACAGAATAATTCTGGCATTAGGCGAGAAGTCGATGCTGCTGCCAGTCAGATGGGCGCCGGTGAAAATTTCCCGAATATCGGCCTCATCAATAGTATTGCGGACACGTGATGCGTTATCCGCGACAAGCATGGCGACCTGACTGACTTGCAAATGACCAACAGCGAGATTGGCCGTCTCCATTCCGGTAAGGCCGATCGTCAGCATGAATGGCGCAACGAATGCAAATTCTATCAGCGCCAGGCCGCTCTTGTCCTGATGGAGTTTACCGAGAAACCGGGTTGCCCGGTTGTCAGGTACAATTTTCTTTGGCTTAAATTCTCTCAAAATATTTTTCATATCAAGGCTCACACAATTCTGGATCGGCGACCTGGGTACCAAAAGGTTGGTTTCGGACCGCCGTAGCGTTGTAGCTGGTCATTCTTTTGCTGCCGCCAAACATACCGGCCAGCGGAAATATTCGCGGAGAATCGATCGTGATTTCATAGTTCACAATATCGTCGGGCCCACCGGTACCGATAGTGCCGGTATTCACATCAAATACGCCGTTACCATTGCCATCAAGATAGCAATCTCCGCTATCGAGGTTACCGTCGCTATTGAGATCAGTGGTTAGCTTTTCCGGTTTACCGATATTGGTAAACTCAAAATAGCTACGGACTTTGACCTCTACTGTCGCATTTTTCAGCAGAAGCGGACCCAATCCCTTTATAACGTCGGCTTTGATGTCGTCTTCGGTTTTGCCGCCAACCGAGGCTTGGCGCGCGACCTTGTGCATCACGGATTTTGACAAAGTGTCGATATAGCCCTGATAGCCAATTTCCATGATTCCCAGCAGCAGCGCAATCAGGGGACCGGCGATTAAGCCAAATTCCATCAGTGTTGCGCCATCTTGGTCGCGGTTCAGGCGAGAAAGTCTAGATTGTATATTCATCAGTTTGACAACCTCAATCCACCGATTTTCTGGGCAATGTTCGAGAAAGCAGCTTGCAATGTTGCTCTATCGGTTGCTGCCGCGGCGTTACCCGGGCTGCTAGCACAGGCCAACATGTTCGCTGACACCGTGGCAGTACCAAATTGAACGACCCAGACAGTCCAACCCTTCGCCCGGACAGCTGCGCACATTAACTGGAAGCGATGGGCCTGACGTGCTGCCAATTCAGCGTCGCCGGCATTTGCTGCCGCGATGCTGCTATCGAGTTTCTGATACCCATAAGCACCGTAGTTGGTCTGCCGGATTACCATGTTACCATCAGTCATAAACACAACGTGCCGGCCAATGCTAAAACCATTTGGTGCGGTTGAATTCTCAGCTTGGAACAGTCCATCTTCCGACAGCAAACGAGCGCCCCAGATCATGCCAATGGTATGATTGGTGAAACCACCATCCTGCAATCCGGAGATATAGCTTTCCAGATCATTTGAAGAACCATCATCATAGGTTGCATAGGACTGCAGTTTCCTGGCAGGAGCCGGACAGGCTGCAGAATCGCCACTCAGGGCAATTTTGGATCCCGATGTCGCTGGATTTGTGTTTGCACGGTCATATTTCAAATCCCGCCAGAATGGGGCCCATCTGGAATTCGCATCAGTTGGCAACAGATCAATTTGCAGATCAAGCGCATCCGTCGGAATAGCTGTTGTGGCCGTGGTTATAGATGTATTGGAATTGCGTTCGACGATGCAACCGTCCCAACGCTCCAGATCCTCACCGTCGGTGGTTGGATTCTGTGCAGCAGGATTCGCAGGCTTGATAGAACGGACATAGTCATAAACGTCGTGCGTCTCTGCATCATAAGACCAATCTGTAATACGGACAGCTCCTGACTGCCATTTGTCTACTTGGACAACGGGTATCTCTTCCGTTGTTCTGGTACGGGTGCGTTCACACTGGCGCCAAAAGGCAGAGCCAACCGCTCCAGCCGGCGGTGCAGCCGTACTGCCATCCCAGGACCTATAGTCAAAAGTATCTACGACACGCGTTTTAATATTTCCGGTTCTTGTCTCGGAAATAAGGAGCGGATCACCGGATGGGTTTGGAACAAAATAGGACTCAACATTGAGGTTGTTTGCATACCGGTCTGTACACTCCGGTCCATCGAGTTGTGCTAACGATTCGACAAACTCGTTTTCAACAATGGTGTAGCCAGCAGCGGTTTTATCTTCCACTTCGAACGTCGCTTTACGGGTCTGATAAGTCTCCCGATCACCCGCTGTTCCCCCGATAAGCCAGGTTGGATCGGCATCGTATAAGATCTCTCCGACATTGACGGTGCTTGAATAAGGCACAAAGCCGTAACGGATCTGTTCGTTTGAAACACCGCCACCGGGGCCCAATATTCCATAAAAGTCTTCAACTGCGACTTTCAAAGCATCCAGTCTGGTGCCGCCATCCGTTACGTTGCTACCCATAGAACCGGTAACGTCGAGTACCATCATAACGTCAACGTTACCGACATCAAGACGACTGGTGCAATCTGTTTCGATTACCATATTCTCGTAACCAAAAACACGCATTAATGTCGTTCTGATAGTGGTTTGCGCCTCGCCATTGACGACCCTGACGCCGGAACCGTCCGTAAAGGCCACCTTGTTTTTTGAAACTTCGGTGCCATCGCTGTCTGTAATCGTCGCGTCAAAGGCGGTTGACCCAAAAGACCCTTCCGGAAAGTTGAATGCAAAAAACTTATTGGCTTCATCCAAGTCATCCGCAGTCAATGTATCCTGGGTCATGTTGCGCCGCGCGGCGAGAACGCCAGCGTCACATGCCTGCTGGAGGCGGGCCTGCGCCATATAGGCGCGGCCAATGTCCACACCGCCGCCGACCAAGCCGGCAATTGGGAAGAGGGCCGCAGCCGCCATCGCCAATGTATTACCCGCAGTATCCTTGCGTAACTTTTGCAAAAATGACACTCGCGATTTTATCTCGTTATTATCAACCATGCCCCTGGCCTCTGATCTATGCGTCATCAATTCACGCCGGTGGATTTCAATTCAGCGTGTCTGATAAAGAAAAAAGGGTTAGCGGCTGACCAAGGGCTATGGTTAAAGCAATCTTTACCTTGATTTTCGCCGGAAAACTGTGGACGGCATCGGCATGAATGATGCGGTTTTACAACTTGATCCGTTGCGGCGACTGGTTTTGGCCTATGCAAAGAAGCTCGATCGCGAACGTTATGCCCTTGTTTTTGCATTGGACTCCAGATTTGCGGAGGTTATCCGGTCCACCTCTGAAACATTGATTGGACAAATGCGGTTAACCTGGTGGCGGGATAATTTAACCAAGCCCATCGTTGATCGTCCGGCAGGAGAACCGCTCGTTGCGTTGATCAATTCGGTTGAAGAGCAGGGAGCCGATCTGGGACCCTTACTGGATCTCGTTGAAGGGTGGGCTGTGTTGCTAGATGACTTTCCTTGGGATGACCGGCAATTTGATCAATATGCGACAAAGCGCGGGGAAAGTGTATTTCGCTTTGTACTTGGTGCTGATCGAGAATTAACCGAGATCCAGAGAATAGCAGCCCAAGGCTGGGCGCTATGGGATTTTGCCCGACATTGTACAGATACGCAGATGAGAGAAGAGGCTTTCTCTAGATGCAGCAGCCTTTTTGATTCGGTATCGTCGGTCCGGTTTGACAGAAGCGGACGGCCGCTCTCTATTCTCTGTAAATTGGCGCAGCGAGATGTAAAAACAGGCACGTTAACAGCCGACCTATATCGGCCCAAGGTCGCAAGTATGATCATCTGGCACGGCGTAACCGGCTGTTAACACCAGTCTGGACAGCGAGAAGGAGCCCGTGACTTATGAAACGATATGTCGCCGGCGCCGGCAGCATGATGTTTATGATAATCGCTGGCCTCTTCTTGTGGATTGGCGTCAATGGGCAAGAAGTAACGATACCTGATGCCCCGCCTCCTCCAGAACCAGTTGAGGAAGAAGGTTTGCCGGAAGCTGATGAGAGTGCTCCGGCAGTTGGTCCGCCGCCGCCGACCCCGCCCAAAGCTTACAAAGCATCGCGCGAAGAACGCCGTTTCAATCGCTACGATCGCAATCGCGATGAGATAATCACCCGGCTTGAACTCATGAGTAGTCGAACCAAAGCGTTCAAGGCGCTGGATAAAGATGACAATAATCTGCTGACATTCGAGGAATGGGCGGCTGTTACGAGTGACCGCTTCACCGGAGCGGATCAGGATAGCAATGGTGCGCTTACCAGAATGGAATTCAGAACCACACGGCCAAAACGGAATACATCGCGCTGCAAATGCTGAAGAAGCTTAAGCCGCTTCTGGTTCTCCGACAGACAATTGCTGCCAGTCCGCAAAATCCTTTCGCGCACGCGTGGTATAGGCTTCCTTTCGCTCTTTCTTTTTCACTCTTTGCTCAAACGGAGGAAATAGTCCAAAATTGACATTCATCGGTTGATAGTCCTGCGCGTCTGCACCGCCTGTAATGTGTGACAGCAGTGCTCCAAAAGCTGTAGTTTCAGGAGGATAGGTGAAAGGCTCTCCCTTAATTTCTGCCGCCGCCATACGACCAACCATCAATCCAACTGCGGCACTTTCGACATAGCCTTCGCAACCGGTGATCTGGCCCGCAAAGCGGATGTGCGGTGCGTTTCGTAGGCGCATTTCCTTGTCCAGAAGTTTGGGAGCATTGATGAACGTATTGCGATGCAAACCACCCATACGCGCGAACTCCGCATTTTCCAGACCAGGGATTGAACGAAGCAGGTCAGCTTGTGCGCCATATTTCAGTTTTGTCTGGAAACCGACCATATTCCAAAGCGTTCCGAGCGCATTATCCTGCCGCAATTGTACCACAGCATAGGCACTTTCATTCGTATGCGCATTGGTCAATCCAACCGGTTTCATAGGCCCAAATCGCAGAGTTTCCGGCCCGCGTGACGCCATGACTTCAATTGGCATACACCCTTCAAAATAGGGTGTATTCTTCTCCCACTCCTTGAAGTCAGTTTTTTCGCCGTCAAGCAATCCCTGTATGAACGCTTCATACTGATCGCGGTCCATCGGACAATTGATGTAATCCTTGCCATCACCTTCAGGACCGACCTTATCCCAGCGCGATTGCATCCATGCAATGTCCATGTTGATGCTGTCCTTATAGACGATCGGAGCGATGGCGTCGAAGAAAGCGAGCGAGTCTTCACCCGTCGCCGCGCCAATGTTTTGCGCGAGCGTCATGGCGGTCAGTGGGCCGGTAGCGACAATCGTCAGACCGTCTTCAGGCAGCTGATCGATCCGTTCGCGGACAATCTCGATGTTCGGATGCTCGCTGAGCGCTTTGGTGACGCCATCAGAGAAATGATCACGGTCCACAGCCAGTGCTGAACCAGCGGGAAGCCTATGCTTGTCGCCTTCACCCATGATGATCGAGCCAAGATCACGCATTTCCGCATGGAGTAGCCCAACCGCGTTTTTCTCCGCATCATCCGAGCGGAAACTGTTCGAGCAGACCAATTCCGCCAGACCATCGGTCTGATGCGCGGGCGTCATGTCGCCGGATCCCCGCATTTCGGACAGACGTACCTTTATACCCGCCTGCGCCAATTGCCATGCTGCTTCTGAACCGGCGAGGCCGCCACCTATAATATGTACCTGTGTCATCGCGTCTCTGTGTTGCGGGATCGCGCAAAAGTCAATCTGGCAGAGAGCAGGAGAGCATGATAGGCGTTCAATATGAAACGCGCGATCATCGAGTCCCGGCCTTATTTGCTGCTCAGCCTGTTGTTTGGGATCAGCTATTTTTTTGTGAAGGACAGCAACTTCCCGGGAATGTATCTGATGTTGTGGAAGGGCGCAGCGGTTGGTTTCCTGGCGGTCTATGCAATCAGGCGGGCCCATAATTTTGAAGGAAAGCTGATTGCTGGCGTCATGGCTTTTGGCGCGCTTGGTGATATGCTGATCGAGATTGACCTCATGGCGGGGGCAGGGGCCTTTATAATTGGTCATTGTATTGCGATCTGGCTCTATTCGCGACATCGGCGCGAATCTACTGCGTTCAGTCAGAAGCTGTTAGCGATACTACTTGTACCTATAACGATGTTCATTGCTTGGTCATTGCCATTTGACCGGAGCGAAGCCTTGGGTATAGCGGTCTACAGTCTTTTCCTAGCGGTCATGGCGGCAATGGCCTGGACCAGCAGCTTTCCGCGCTATCGGGTTGGGATCGGCGCCCTGATGTTTGTGATCTCTGACCTGTTCATCTTTGCCGAAATGGGTTTTCTGCAGGGATCTCCCATTCCATCCTGGACGATATGGCCACTCTATTATGTCGGTCAGTTTTTAATCGTCACCGGTGTTGTTCGAACATTGCGCAAAGAAATGCATGTGCCCAACCCTTAGTGACCAAAAGCGGATATGGTGGTGCGATGAAGCAACCTGTCATGTCCTTCATAGCCACCGGTTGCGCAATGTAGCACTGATCGATTGTCCCACATCAAAAGCATATCGGGCTCCCATTTGTGGCGATAGACAAACTCATCCCTGCTTTGCCAGGCATAAAGCTCTGTCAAAAGAGGCAGCGCTTCTTGTTGGGTCATGCCTTCAAAACCGATAATATATCCTAGGCAACTGAACAGTCCGGGTCGGCCAGTTTCAGGATGATTACGGACGAGAGGATGAAGCTGGGTCGCGCGCGCGGATTCGTCCGGACGAATGGCCATGCTGCGCTCTTCATCCTTGTCGCCATAAGTTCCATCAGGCGCATAAGCCAACTGAGCGCTGTGGATCGCAGTTTTGCCCTCCAGTTTTGCCCGCATTTCTGAAGGCATAGCATCGAGAGCCGCATGCTGATTGGCAAACAGGGTATCGCCACCAATTGGTGGGATGTCTATTCCTCGCAAGCAGGTGCCAGCAGGCGGATGCTCCTGAAAACTCCAGTCACTGTGCCAATTTTCGGCAAAAAGAGGCGATGTTTCGTGGGCTTTGCGCTGAATTGCAGCGATATGTTCGCGGCCTTCAATCGGATCGAAAAAGGGATCGTGACCAAACCCGCCAAAATAGAGTGTAAAGCGCTCCAGATCATCGTCAGACAATTGTTGGTCGGGAAAAGCGAGTACATGATGGTCCAACCAAGCTGAACGAATCTCAGCCACTTGATTCTCGTCTAGATCCTCCGACAGATCAATGCCGGTGACGGCAGCGCCGCAGGCTTGACCCGAAGGTGTGATAGTGATGGACATATGATCCTCCTCTTAATCCCCGTGCTGGCAATGAATCATCACCACGGCAGACCGCATAAATCTATATGGCCTGTTACTTGGGCCGGTTTAGTGACGGGTAGAACCATGGTGTTGCGAAATGCAAATGGGCCGCTTTGACCATGCTGTTCGACCACAAGGTTGCCTTCGAAGCGGAGCCAGCCCATTTTGGCGTAAAAGTCGACATTATGATCTTCGCAGAACAAGAGGCTGAAAGCACAATTGGCTTCTGTTTTCAAAAGATCGACAAGACGGAGCACGACCAGCTTGCCGAGGCCCTGACCTTGAAATTCCGGTTCTGTCATAACACCGCCAATTCCAGCGACGGCCGTTTTTTGGCCATCACATAGAACTTCGCGTTCGTGGATACCGGCAACTGCCCTGACCGCATCGTCGATATAAAGCAGAACGCGTCTTTGGGCATGGGACCATTCTATTCCATGCATCGGAGTGTTGACCAGCTCCTCTGGTGGATAAATCCGCTCCCGCATGTCTGCGATTTCTGGCCAGCTTAGCGCGCCGTCCTTTATTACAAAGTTCGGCGCGCCAGGGGTCATGTTTCGGGGTCATCCCCGGCATCAGGTTCTAACGATGTTTCCTGCGGAGTATCAGCGTTCAGTTCTTCTGCTACCAGTTCTTCGGCTTCGTTTTCCGGATCGTCTTCCTCATCGATCTTGGCTGCTCCAACTACGGTTTCACCCGGTGAGACATCAAATAGCTTCACACCAGAACTGTTACGGCCAATTACCCGCATATCTGCCACCTTCATACGGATGAGTTTGGCTTGATCGGTGACAAGCATGATCTGTTCTTCGTTCTTTGCCTCAAAACTTGCGATGACTGTGCCATTGCGCTTGATATTATCGATGTTCAAAATGCCCTGACCGCCGCGACCAGACTGACGATATTCAAATGCACTGGAGCGTTTGCCATAACCATTGGCACAAACCGTCAGAATGAAATCCTCGTTCTCGGCAAACTCACCGAGGCGTTCAGGCGAGAGTTCCGATGTATTTTCATTCTCTTTCCATGGTGCCGCTTTGAGATATTGATCACGTTCTTCTGTGGACGCCTCAAATCCGCGCAATACTGAAAGCGATATCACTTCATCGTCGCCTTTTAGTGCAATCCCGCGCACACCGGTGGATGTACGGCTCTGGAACGAACGGACCGCATCGCCAGCAAATCGGATAGCCTTGCCATTTTTCGTCGCGAGCAGGACATCATCATCATCAGTAAGTAGCTCCACCCCGATCAGATGATCATCGCTATCTTCGTCAAATTTCATGGCGAATTTGCCGTTGGATGGGACGTTGGTAAAGCTGTCCATACTGTTCCGGCGTACACCGCCTTTTGCAGTGGCGAACATTACGTGCAATTTGGCCCATTCCGCTTCGTCTTCCGGTAAGGGCAATACGGTCGAGATGGTTTCGCCATCGGCCAGTGGCAACAGATTGACCATAGGCCGTCCTTTCGTCTGGGGTCCGCCTTCAGGCAGTTTCCAGACTTTCAGGCGATAAACTTTGCCATGAGTGGAGAAGAACAATACCGGCGTGTGCGTTGATGTGACGAACAACTCGGTAATGGCGTCTTCATCCTTCGTTGCCATGCCAGCACGGCCTTTGCCGCCACGGCGCTGTGCACGGAAGGTGTCTAGTGGTGTTCGCTTGATATAACCGCCATGAGTCACGGTAACGACCATTTCGGCTCGTTCCATCAGATCCTCGTCCTCAAGACCGTCCCAGGCCGCGGTAATCTCGCTGACACGTGGAGTCGCAAACTCATCACGCACCGTTTCCAGCTCTTCCCGCATTACCGCATAGAGTTTGACGCGATCTGCCAATATTGAGAGATATTCTTCGATTGCCGCCGCAAGTTCTTTTAACTCATCGCCAATTTCTTCACGGCCAAGAGCGGTTAGTTTCTGCAAACGCAGGTCCAAAATTGCTTTCACTTGGACGGGAGAAAGCTTGTAACTGTCGCCCTCAACTTCGGTCTCAATCGCTTCAACCAGCTTGATATAGCCAGCAATCTCGGCAATCGGCCATTCCTTAGCGAGCAAGGTATCGCGTGCTTCTGCCGGTGTAGATGATCCACGAATGATCCGGACCACTTCATCCATATTGGTCACGGCGACCACAAGGCCGAGCAAAACATGCGCCCGTTCACGGGCTTTGTTCAGTTCAAACTTGGTCCGCCGGGTGATGACTTCTTCGCGGAATTTGACGAACGCCTCAATAATATCGCGCAGATTAAGGACTTCAGGGCGGCCGCCACGAATCGCGAGCATATTGGCCGGGAAGCTGGATTGGGCAGGGGTGAAACGCCATATCTGGTTGAGCACTACATCAGCGGTCGCGTCGCGTTTGAGGTCGACGACAACGCGCACACCGGCGCGACTGGATTCATCGCGAATATCAGAGACACCCTCAATCCGTTTATCCTTGGCAGCCTCGGCGATCTTCTCGACAAGCGCGGATTTGCCCACTTGGAAGGGAATTGATGTTAGGACAATCGAGCGCTTGTCGCCGCGCCCTTCCTCGATTTCATGTCGCGCGCGCATCATGATCGAACCGCGGCCATCCTTGTAGGCGGCCCTAGCGCCTGATTGACCAAGAATGAGTGGTGCTGTCGGGAAGTCCGGACCGGGAATGATCTCGATCAATTCATCCACTGTAATGCCGGGTTTCTCGATAAACGCGAGGCAGGCATTGATCACCTCTCCCAGGTTGTGAGGCGGAATATTGGTTGCCATACCAACCGCGATGCCGCCGGCACCGTTGACCAGCAGATTAGGGAAGCGAGCTGGCAGGACGGAAGGTTCCTGACGGCTGCCATCGTAATTGTCGGTGAAATCGACCGTATCCTTGTCAAGATCATTGAGCAGGCTGTTGGCAACCTTGTTTAGCCGTGCCTCGGTATAACGCATCGAGGCCGGCATATCCGGGTCCATAGAACCGAAATTACCCTGACCATCGATCAAAGGTACCCGCATCGACCAGTCTTGTGTCATCCGTGCAAGCGCCATGTAGATCGCGCTATCACCATGGGGATGGTAATTGCCCATTACGTCGCCCACGATTTTTGCGCTTTTGCGGTAAGGCCGACCGGCCACAAACCCGCCTTCCTGAGAGGCAAACAATATCCGCCGATGAACTGGCTTCAGACCGTCCCGCACGTCGGGCAGGGCGCGGCTGACAATCACCGACATGGCGTAGTCCATGTAGCTGGATTTCATTTCATCGACGATATCAATCGGTTCAATATCGGAAGGTTCTGGTGCTGTGGTTTGTTCGTTCACAAACGGGCCTTTTTTCTTGGTTTTCTGGCGGGAATTTTAATGTTGATTCTTCTAGGGGAAGTCACTTGGAAAAGCCAGCTTTTCAGGCCAAATTTACATTAAAAAACTGCGGCAGAATTCAGGGTTTGATTTCTTCGCTGTCCCAGGCGAAAATCTTGCCACTGTCGACCGGTTTTAGGCCATCCAGAACGTCGAGTAACTGCACCGCAGCGCGCTCTGCATCAAAGAGTTTTCCCGGTGCTACATTGCCTTGAAATGGCTTGCTAAGACCGGTGTCGACCGTCCCGGGATGCAGGGCGACAATGATGCTGCGTTTGTTCTGGCGCTTCCATTCGATTGAAAGGTTTCGAATAATCATGTTGAGCGCCGCTTTGGCAGCGCGATAGCCGTACCACCCGCCCAGTCGATTATCGGATATACTGCCGACGCGTGCTGAAATCGCAGCAAATTTTATAATCTCGTCTTTTGGCATTAATGGCAGGAAATGTTTGGCAACAAGGGCGGGACCGACTGCATTGATTTGATAATTTTCCTGCAGCCAGTCGGCATCTAGTTCCTTCATGCTCTTTTCCGGCCCTTTCCGCTCGTTGTGCAGCAGGCCAGAGGCAACAAAGATCAAAAAAGGCATTAACGACTGTTCTTTGAGCCAGTTCGCCGCTGATGCAATGGAGTCTTCGGACGTCAGGTCTAACGATACCGGGCTATTGCTCCCTCGGGAGAAGCGGATGACATGGTCATATTCATCCTCCTGATCCAACATGTCAGCCATAGCTCTGCCGATGCCTCCGGACGCACCTATGACAACAGCTGTCTTGCTTCTCATGATCGTACGAAGCGCAGACTATCCTCGGTACTAGCCTCAGCATCAAACCGATAACCGTCACTATCGAAATTTTTCAGCGTTTCAGCATCATGCAGGTGGTTCTCGCAGATATAGCGCGCCATCATACCACGAGCGCGCTTGGCTTCAAAGCTGATGAACTTTGGTCCGTCGGGGCCGTCTTTGCGGAAATCAATCTCGATAATACGTGCGTTCAGTTTACTTGTATGTGGTTTTACCGCTGCCCAATATTCGTTGCTCGCGAGATTGACAATTATCCGGTCATTTGTTCCTTCAAGGTCTTTCGCCAGTTCCGCAGCAATCTTGTCTTTCCAGAAATCAGTCAGTTTTTTGTAGCGCGGCGCCCATTTCGTGCCCATTTCCAGTCGATGAGGCCTGATTGGGTCAAATGGACGCAGCAAGCCATAGAGGCCGGATAAAATCCGCAAATGGCTTTGTGCAAAGTCCAGACCCTCTGTGCTCAGGCTTTGGGCCTCAAAACCGCTGTAGACGTCGCCATTATAGGCAAAAATGGCGGAGCGCTCCGGTTGGTCAAAAAACTGGTTATAGCGGCCATGGTTTAGATCAATCAGATTGTCGGAAACCGGCATGATCGATTTGAGTTTCTTTTTGGAGAGGTTTGATATTGCACCGGCAAGACGCGCAGTTTCCTCAGGAAATCTGTTTTCTGTGGATCGATGGGCCGGAAGGGCGCTTTCAAAATCCAGGGACTTGGCAGGGGAGATAATGGCAATCACGTTATACGAACCTCATAATTCAGGGAATTTACATTCTTATACATTTAATCGACGCCGAACGGCGTTTGTGGATGGCTCCGTTCAACCACTATTCAGCGGATTCACACTATAAAAGCATGTGAAACTTGGTAATAAAGCCAAGACAGTTTATGGTGCAACCATATTCGAAAATCCGATACGGGTTCGGTAACAACAAAGTTTTATTCGGAGGAATTTTATGCGTTTTCTATCTCATTTTTCTATGGCTGTTGCGCTGGCTGCTGCTGGAACACTAGCCATCTCTGCTGTGCCGCAAGAGGCGCATGCGCAGAAAAAAAAGAAAAAAGAAAAAGCTCCCAAGCTTGAAATCAGCAAAGAGATTCGACCACAGGTCGCTGCGATTCAGGAAGCAATGGGCGGCGAAGCACCAGCAACTGCCAAACCTTTGGTCGAAGCGCTATTGGCGCAGCCACTTACCGGTGATGACCAGTTTATTGCTGGTCAATTGGCGATTCAACTGGGATCGACCTTGAAGGATACCGGCTTGCAAGAGCAGGGGATCAATGCCTCGCTGGCCAGCGGGAAAACATCTGCTGAGCAGCAACCCTCATTCCTGTTCTTCTCTGGTAACTTTGCCTACAGCGCAGGACGTTTTGCAGAAGCGCAGCAAAAGCTGCAACAAGCCTATGATGCAGGCTACCGTCAGAATAATATCGGAGCCTTGATTGCCGAGGCCTACTTCAAGGAAAACAAGATTCAGCAAGGTCTTTCGGCTCTGGATAACGCGCTTGAAGCGCAGAAATCAGCAGGCAACAAGGCACCTGAAGATTGGTATCGCCGCGGGGCAGGCATGGCGATGAAAAACAATGTCAATGGAGCAGCGGGCAAGTGGACTTATAAGCTTGTTGAAGCCTATCCAACGGGCGAAAATTGGCGCGCAGCGTTGTCTGTTTATCGCGATTCAGCCAACCCAAAGTTGTCCAACCAAGAAAATCTCGAGTTAATGCGCCTGATGCGTAAAGCGGATGCAATGGAAAGTGAGCGTGATTATTTCGAATATGCTGACGCAGCTGATCCGCGAAGACTTCCTGGTGAAGTTGTTTCTCTTCTGGAAGAGGGGCTTGCTAAAGGTGACGTTCCATCTTCCAGCTCTTACGTGAAAGAAACACTTGCCGCTGCGCGAGGATCAGTCGCAGCTGACAAGGCCAGTTTGGTGGCATCGGAACGCGATGCCAATCGCTCTGCGAACGGTAAAATCGCTTTAGCGACGGCCGATGCTCTACTGGGTTACGAAGACTATGGAAAAGCGGCGGCGCTTTATCAGGCAGCCTTAACCAAGGGCGGCGTTGATACAGCGCGCGCGCAAATGGGGCTTGGCATTGCTCATGTTGGTCAAAGCAACTGGGATGGCGCTAAACAGGCTTTTTCCAGTGTGACCGGAACGCGTAAAAGCATTGCTGACTTCTGGGCGCTCTGGATTAACCAGCAGGCTGCCGGAGCGGCACCCGCAGCGACGCCCACTGCTGGCTAACCGCCTTCTGTTAATGATATGAAAAAGGGCGCCTAGAGCGCCCTTTTTTTTGTCTGGATGACAACTAATCGCCAATGGGTACCCCAGGCAAGTTCTTGGCTGATCTGATGGTCAATGATGTTTTGACACTCGCAACATTAGGTGCAGAAGTAAGCTTGCTCGTTAAAAAGCTCTGAAATTCCTGCAGATCTTTCGCAACAACTTTCAGCATGAAATCAATCTCGCCATTAAGCATGTAGCATTCGCGAACTTCCGGGAGCTGTTCGACATGTTCTTCAAAGGCTTGCAAATCAGATTCTGCCTGACTTTTTAAGCTGACCATAGCAAAAACGGTGATGGTGAAGCCCATTTTGGCAGGATCTACCGCAGCATGATATGCGGTAATAATTCCACTATCTTCCAATGCCCTCATGCGCCGCAAACAAGGCGGAGCTGTCAGACCTACGCTTTGTGCAAGTTCCACATTGGTAATGCGGCCTTCATTTTGGAGGCGTTCCAGAATTTGTAGATCAATTTCATCGAGATTTATGTCAGTCATGTATGTGCAATTTCCGTTCGCGAATCATATTCTGGTTATAATATAATTAGCGCGCCACGCAATGCTTGCTCACTTGTCCCACATTGTGACGCGGCATATTCTGGGGTTACGGTATCAGGATGTTGGCGTTATCAACTTGTTAACAAACATTCAAACTGACTACGACGGAACACCATTTGCGCTACGATGATCGCCTGAAGACAGTATTAAAAGGGCCGTTTCCAGATGGGAATGCGGCGGCTCTGCAATGGAGACAAGTGGCCGACCTAATGGCACAAAAGCCAGGTCGCCTTGTTAATGAAGACGTTCAATCCGGATTGACCCGACTGCGCGACCTGCATGACCGGGTATCAGAAAATGATCGTGTGTCCGCGGTTATGGCTTTGGGTGGTCGTTTGCGGTCTGCTCCGTTGCTAGTCTATCTCTGCGCCGACAGTGATCCTGTCTGTGATGCAGCTGTTCTGGCTGCTGATTTGACCGATGAAGAATGGACTGACGTTATCCCGCAATTGTCACCACGAGGTCAGTATAGTTTGCGTAGGCGCACCGATTTGGGACCTCTGACCAACGAGGCGCTGAACATCAACCCATCCGAAGGCGCAGATGTGCCGGATCGATTAACACTGGTTTCCCAGGATCCGGTACAAGAAGAGGTTGATACAGAAAGTACAGAAACGTCTCAAATCAGCTCGCTGGTCGCCAAAATTGAAGACTATCAACGCAACCGACCAACAGAAACACCGCCATCTACGGATATCGAACATCGCAGCTATTTCGTGGAAACGATCGATGCGATCAATTTTGAAACCGACGATAGCGGGACAATAATCTGGGCAGAAGGACCGCCTAAAGGAGCTATTGTCGGTGTAACCATTGCGGAACCCACATTTGACGATGGGCCCGGTCCGGATGCGTATGGAGCGGCGGCATTTAGGCAAAGAATGCCTCTTGAAAATGCGCGCATGCGTTTGTGCGGCGCACCCATTGTCGCAGGGGACTGGCGGATGTCTGCCATCCCCTATTTTGGCGATGAAACAGGCAGGTTCAAAGGATATCGTGGCGTCATGCGGCGACCCAATGCCGCAGAGGATGCGGGTCACAATAGTCTAGATGTGGAACGCCGCGAGCAGTTGCAGCAGCTGATCCATGAACTGCGCACGCCGTTGAACGCGATTATTGGATTTAGTGAAATTATCGAGCAGCAACTTTTTGGGCCAGCTTCATTTGAATATCGAACTCTGTCACGCAATATTTCTGATGAGGCGCAGCGTCTGCTCACCGGTTTCGAGGATCTGGATATTGCGGCGAAAATCGATGCTGGCCAAATGGAAAGCCTGTCAGGGGTGACAGAACCTGAGTGGTTACTCGATCGTCTGGCCCAGAGACTGCAAAGTCTTACCGAAAGTAAGTCCGTTGATTTGCATATCAACAAAGCGGAACCTCTCCGTCCATTTGCACTGGACAGCGATTCGGTGGAACGGATTTTTGCACGCCTGCTATCGGCTGCGATAATCGCGTGTGAAAATGGTGAGGAATTGAAGGCAGACCTGCGAACGCGGATTGGTGCGCAGCCAGTCAACTTTTTCAGCTTGTCTCGGCCCTCACGAATCGCCGGAGTTCCCGAAGACGAGTTGCTTGATCCTTCGCAAGGCATCGAAGGGGATGTTAGTGACGCACCTCTATTGGGGCTCGGTTTTTCTCTTCGTTTGGTGCGGAATCTAGCAAAATCGGCCAATGGCGCCCTATCAATTACAGACGACAAGATTGGCTTGACCCTACCAGCAGTGGCGACTAGCGAACTCAACATAAGAGAAACTGAATCTGAATAGTCTGATTTGAGTAGGGATTGATTTAACCAGCGAGGCCGTGATGTTTGCGAGGGCGAAACAAGCCTCTCAAAGCTTTGGTATAAACAGCCAAGTGCGTTGGCCGACCGATATCGGGCGCCGGTTTCTGATCACTGTCGACACAGAGGAAGAATTTGACTGGGAAGGCCCTTTTTCACGCAGCGGCCACACCAATATATCGGTCGGCAAGTTGGAACGCTTCCAATCCTTTGTTGAAAAATACGGGATCGAACCGGTCTATTTCGTTGACTACTCGATTGTTGAGGAAGAAAAATCAGCAGCATTTCTCAAATCTGTGACAGCGCAGAAAAAAGCAGCTGTCGGGGTTCATTTGCATCCCTGGATCAATCCACCTTTCGAAGAAGAGTTGAATAACTATAATAGTTATGCGGGGAATCTTCCGAAAGAACTTGAGGAAAACAAGATTGTCGCTTTGCGGGATGCGATCAAAAGCAAGATCGGGAAGCAGCCGATAATTTATAGGGCAGGGCGCTATGGCGTTGGTCCCAACACAATTGAAATATTATCGCAACTTGGCTTTGTCGCCGATAGTAGCGTGCGTGCATGGTTTGATTATAGTAGCCAATCAGGACCAGATTTTGCCCATATCGGCCCAGAACCCTTTTGGCTTGATCCGCAACAACGGCTTCTGGAGCTACCTCTGACCAGCGTCTATTCGGGAATGTTGCGCAAACAGGCAAATCTTCTGTCGCCCTGGTTTAACCGGTCTAAAGCCGCCGCTGCACTATTCTCAAATTCAAAACTGCTGGAGCGTATTCCATTGACCCCCGAAGGCGTTTCCGCGCGGGAGGCAAAAGAGGCAATAGATATCGCCCTCGATGATGAACTTAAGCTTTTGGTGTTTTCTTTCCACTCGCCGTCTCTGTCCAAGGGACACACGCCTTATGTGCAAACGGATGATGATCTGGATCGTTTTTATGACTGGTGGCGCGAGATTATCGATCATCTGCTGGAATCCGGAGTGTCGCCAATTGGTTTGAATGAGTTAATTGGCGCGTGTGGCTTGGATACAGAAAAAGCATAGTCAGACCTGCTTCGTGTTCCGGCACGACTTTTATTTCGTTTGCGGCTTGCCAAATCGTCTGCGCTTCCGCTATCGGAGCGATCCTTGAAGGACAGTATATCATTAGGATGCTGTTGTTCTGGGGCCTGTAGCTCAGTTGGTTAGAGCTGGCCGCTCATAACGGCTAGGTCGGGGGTTCGAGTCCCTCCGGGCCCACCAACCTCTTGTAAAGCGGGGCGACAAGTCGCCCTTTTTACGGTAGGTTAGAAATAGACGTAAAAACTCTTTGCTTTTCCCTGAATCACAGCTAGGGGAAGCGCGCGTCGGGGAGTGGCGCAGGCTGGTAGCGCACCTGGTTTGGGACCAGGGGGTCGCAGGTTCGAATCCTGTCTCCCCGACCATTTTTCGAAAACAGAGCCGATCCGGCAGGCCGGTGGAGCGGTTTTCGAACCCATGGTCATCTCATTCGCAATGAACGTTGAAGGCAAAGGACCGTGCCTGCGTACCTAATTTGGTCTGCAGATCGAATTTACAAGCGATTACATCCATTTTCGATATAATCATGAGGCGGGGCAGCTTTGGAGATCAGATATGCCCGTAAAACTCATAATTGGCTATGCAGCAATAGCATTTATGATTGGCATATGCATTGCGGCCTTTGTGATCTTTCGTAAGGATCGTAAGGCCAAGCGTCGTCGGGATCGTTAGATTGGTATGACAGTTCGTCATAGGCCAATATCCTAGCAGGCGTGGGCGACTGCCCTCTTGCGATCCAGGCGTTCCATCATGCTTTTGATAACGGCAGGGTGGAACGTATAGTCAATCTGACAGCCATATTCGTCATCTTTTTTCCAAAGCAGATTAGCCGTCAAGATGTTCATGCTTGGTATCTTGAGCGTTAGACCGATTTCGGGGTTCAACTGCGCAGCGCATTCAATCTTGATAATGGTATCGGATATTGTCTTGACCACACATGGTATGCTGGATGAATTGCTCTGTTTCACTTGCGCATCAATATGCAATGAATCGCCGTAAATCATATCTTGCTCTCCCGTCGTTGCGTGTCTGCAAAGATCTGCAACTGGCACCGGCGGTTTGGCCGATAATGTCAAGATAGACGAAGCGGACTAAGGTCAACTATCAGGATATGGTTAACATAGGTCGTCCAGAATTAACCACAAACGCACTCTAGCCAAGAATTTGACTGGATCGTCCTATTCTTGCTCCTCAGAATCTTCAGCGGCAGGCTCTGTTGTGTTCGAGCGCGTGAAACCATCTGCGGAGAGATCTTGTTCAATCTCCGATTGCAGGACCTTCACGGCCTCATCTGCCGCTTCCTCGAGAGATTTTGCATCACCTTCAATCTGATTTTCCATTTCCAAAACAGCCTCCTCGCCCTGTTCTTCAACGGGAACTTCTGAGCAAGCTGTCAGGATTGCAAAAACACTGACAAGAAGAGGCAGTTTGGGCATTTGCTATTCCTTGGACGGCATAGTGAAGCTGGTTTCGCTATTTGCGATGATCGAGAGCACAGTGCTCCATGCTGCAACATTTTGACGCACTTGTTCTGGGTCAATTTTATCCAACGTATCATCCGGTGTGTGGTGCAGATCGAAATAGCGGGTACCATCTTGTTGCAGGTCGATAACGGCAAGATTGTTGCTGGCGATTATGTCACGCACATCTGCTCCGCCAGTAGCTGGAGGGCCGAATGCACCAATGCCGAGTGGTAGGAGCGCCTGCGCGATTTGCTTTTGCACATCTTCGGCCGTTTCGGGCAGTTTAAACTCCACGCGCCAAACCTTGTCTGCTCCGAAATCAGATTCCATCGCAATAGCGTGTTTGCTTCCAGTGTGCGCCTCTGCATAGGCTTTGCCACCCCAAAGACCGACTTCTTCTGCTCCAGCCCATAAAATTCGGATCGTGCGCAGCGGTTGATCATGATCCATGATCTTTTTGGCCGCAGCAGTAACAATGCCGCATCCGGCTGCATCATCAAACGCACCCGTCGACAGATCCCAGCTATCGAGATGGCAAGCGATCAGGATCATGCCTTTCGAAGGATCACGCCCGGGTACTTCCGCGATGACGTTGCCGGATTCCTGCTGCCCGATATTTTTTGGGGTCATCACCAGTTTCATGGTTACAGGTTTGCCCAATTTGACCATCCGTTCCAGATTATCGGCATCAGGCAACGACAAAGCGCCCGCTGGAATCGGTTTTACGCCTTCCGCAAAATTCATGTTTCCGGTGTGCGGATTGCGGTGATAATCAGTACCGATAGACTTGATCACATAGGCTGCGGCACCCTTTCTGGAAGCCACGCTTGGCCCAATCCAACGCACCGGCCCATAAGTTCCATAGCCAGAACCATCTTGCGTACGATGCATGTCATGGGTCACGAAAGCGATTTTACCGGCAAGACTACCATCCGGAACCGCCTGCATTGCGGCAAGGGAATCGAAATAGGCAACTTCTGCTTCAATTCCGGTTTCGCCGGTACTTGCACTGTTACCTAAAGCCGTAACGTGGAATTTTTGAGGGTAGGGGGCTGTGATCTCGGCGGTTTCTGCGCCACGAACCCATGTGGGCATCATGAATGGTTCATTGCGGACATTCTGGAACCCGAGCGCCTTCAGTTTTTTCACCGACCAGTCGCGTGCACGCGCTTCCGCTTCGGTCCCTGCCTGACGAGGACCGACTTCGGTCGTCAATCCTTCGGTAATTTCATAAGCCAGAGTGTCTTCCAACGCCTTAGCCTGAATAGCCGCCGGATCATGAGATTCCGCTAATACAGCATTGGAGAAAAGCAGCGCGGTGGCGCCAGTGAGCAGCAAGGTTGTTTTTGTCATGGATGACTGCCTAACTTGCCTTTCGCTGTTTGCCAATGCTCTCTTGCGAGTCCGCATGCATTTCGCTAGGCGGTGCGCAAATCTATTCCCACTACAGTCAAAGGATACCGCCAGATGGCCGTCCAATATAGCTATGTCATGAAAGGTCTGAGCAAGACTTTCCCCGGAGCACCCAAGCCGGTTCTCGACAATATCCACCTGCAGTTCCTGCCAGGCACCAAAATTGCCATCATTGGTAAAAACGGTGCGGGTAAATCCACGTTGATGAAAATCATGGCGGGGCAAGATGAAGAATTTCAAGGTGAAGCTTGGGCAGGTGAGGGCATCCGCGTGGGTTATCTTGCGCAGGAACCCGATCTGGATGATAGCAAGACCGTTAAAGAGAATGTCATGGACGGCGTGCGCCCTGTGGCGGATCTGGTTGATCGCTTCAACGAGATTTCGACGATCATGGGCGATCCGCCGGAAGATGCTGATTTTGATGCCTTGATGGAAGAAATGGGCACATTGCAGGAGAAAATCGATGCAGTGGATGGCTGGACGCTCGACAATCAGCTCGAGATCGCCATGGAAGCTTTGCGCTGCCCTCCAGGCGATAGCGCGGTAACGGATCTTTCTGGAGGTGAAAAGCGCCGCGTCGCGCTCTGCCGCCTGTTACTCGACAAGCCGGACATTTTGATGCTCGATGAGCCTACCAACCATCTCGATGCGGAGAGTGTGGCTTGGCTGGAAAAGCATCTTATTGATTACGCTGGCAACGTCATTCTCGTAACCCATGACCGCTATTTCCTCGACAATGTCGTCGGTTGGGTGCTCGAAATCGATCGCGGTAAAGGCATTCCGTTTGAAGGAAATTACTCCAACTGGCTTGATGCAAAAGCCAAACGGATGGCGCAGGAAGAGCGGGAAGATAAAAGCCGTCAGAAAGCCATCGAACACGAATTGCAATGGATGCGACAGTCTCCAAAGGCGCGTCAAACCAAGTCAAAGGCTCGTATCAAAGCCTTTGATGATCTGGTTGAGGCACAAGAAAATCGCCAGATCGGCAAAGCCCAAATTCTTATCCAGACACCAGAGCGGCTGGGTTCTAAGGTGATAGAGGCTAAAGGTCTGACCAAAGCTTATGGCGACAAGCTGTTGTTTGAAAATCTTGAATTCTCACTGCCACCAGGCGGTATTGTCGGCATTATCGGCGCAAACGGTGCAGGTAAGACAACGCTTTTCCGGATCATTACCGGACAGGAAACCCCCGATAGCGGTACGCTGGAACTCGGTGACACGGTGAAACTCGGTTATGTCGATCAGAGCCGCGATACGCTTGATGCATCAAAAAACATCTGGGAAGAAATATCGGGTGGCCATGATTTCTTCACCTTCGGCAAGAACGAAGTTCAGACACGAGCCTATGTTGGTGCATTTAACTTCAAAGGGACAGACCAGCAAAAGAAAGTCGGCCAGCTATCGGGCGGTGAACGTAACCGCGTCCATCTCGCGAAAATGCTGAAAGAAGGCGGCAACGTGCTGCTGCTCGATGAACCGACCAACGATTTGGACGTGGAAACGCTGCGTGCACTGGAAGATGCTCTGGAAAGCTTTGCTGGCTGTGCCGTGGTTATTTCGCATGACCGCTTTTTCCTCGATCGGCTTGCGACACATATCCTAGCATTTGAAGGCGACAGTCATGTCGAGTGGTTTGAAGGCAATTTCGAAAGCTATGAGGAAGACAAACGTCGTCGTCTCGGCGATGCCGCGGATCGACCAACGCGGGTGGCTTACAAGAAACTGACACGTTAAGTGATGGTGTAGCTTGCATATCAACTGAAAACCGGGGTTTGGGCTATGAAAATGACACCGCAGAATATCGCGATTTTTGTTGGCGCTCTTCTCATCGGCGGCTTTTTAGGCTTTCAATATTCCGGTTTCGCATGGCTGCTTGTTCCGCTGATCATCTTTGTTGTGGTCATTTTGCTGCGTAACAAGTCAGGTGAAAAGGCAGATTCCGAAGAAACTGCCGAAGCTATGAAGATGATCCCGGCTACTGGAAAAGCGCGGATATATGTCATGCGCAAAGGCTTTGTTACGGGGCAGCAGGGAATGAACATTACCATTGGCAATCAATGGAACAGTCAGATCCGTAGCAAATATTTCCTGATGGCAGAGGTGGAACCTGGTGCCCACGAAATCACGGCACAAATGTCAAGCGGCAGCAAATCGGCAGCGGTTTCGCATGAAGTGACGCTGGCAGAGAGCGAGATTGCGCTGCTCGACATGAAAATCAATATGGGTGCATTGCAGGGCAAACCGGACTTTACGGAGATACGTGATGCTCGCGAGGCAAACGGGATGCTATCAGGGTTGAAACTGGTTCGGTGGAAATAGCAATATATGACTAGTGGGAAATTTTGTTCACCGCAATCGTTTCACAAATAATTGCCCATTATCATCGCGTTTGCTCTGAAAGTTCGGAACTTGCTCGAACATATCGGATAGCCTTGAGAAACCGTAATTGCGCACATCAAAGCTGGAGCGATTTCCCGCGATCTTGCCAACTTCGCTCAAACTCGCATAGCCTTCCGCATCACGTTTGCTGGCCTGATAGGCATCGATCAGTAACTTTACCAAAACGTCATCTGCGGCCTTAGGTTCATCAGCCTTGTCTGCCTTTATCAAGGCCTCGACATCAATGAAACGGCTGCAAGCTTGCCTGAATGCCTCCGGAGTTTTGGCGCTGCCAAAGCCATAGACATCAATACCTTCCTGACGGATACGCATGGCGAGTGGCATAAAGTCACTATCACTGCTCATAATCCCGAAGCCACCGATTTTGCCGCGGAACAGCAAATCCATCGCATCGATTGTCATTTTCATGTCCGTGGCATTTTTGCCTTTGGTCATGTCAAATTGCTGCTGCGGTTCGATGCCATATTTGTGCAGGATATCGACCCAGCCTTTGAGCGACTGTTTGCGCCAATTGCCGTATGCGCGGCGGATATTGACGGTGCCAAGTTCAGCCAAAGCAGTCAAAACAGGATCAATCCCTGCGTGGCTGGCATTATCTGCATCAATCAGCAGGGCGATATTGTCGTTATGGGATTTGCTCATCGCCCGATGATGTACGTAGGGCAGGGTGTGTTCAAGTGGAAAAACTTGCATTCTCACATTGATGAGACTTTGGCGCGTTGAATCTAATCTTATAAATTCACGGATGACGCGTTGCAGTACCGATCAAGGAACAAGCCACTGCCCATCCCATTTGCTATTGTCCATATTCCAAGTGAACAATGCGCGCCTGTGGCCAGTATGTGCCAAATACAGCCATTCGATCTTGTCAATCTCGATCAATAATATTGCGAAATTTTCTCGGGCGGGTGCGACCTCGAAACCTTCGGGCTTACGTCCTTCGACTGCGGGATCAAGGCCGGAGGTTGGAGCCCTAACCGGACTTCCGGGTGCAGGGTCCGCAAGGTAGCAGCGCTTTCCGTAGAGCGTGGCCTCGTTCCACGCAGCATCGCCGGCAGAACTGTTATGTTCGATACGACCGAGACCGGATAGGCGCAGTTGCACTTTGGCCTCCGGATGATAACCGAGAATCGAAACCGGGCCGCCATCTCCAATATCGACAACCTTTGAAGCGCGGACATCGGTATTGAACCGCAATATGCGATCCTCGCGCGCGGCCTCGCGCAAAACCATGATACGCTGGCTGGGACTACCATTATTTTGGACGGTCGCCACGCTGGGCGTGTGGAGCGGGGATTTACGATCCTTCGATCCGCTGACCAACAACCGCCATGCTTCCTCTAAAGAAAGAGCTAGGTCATCAAGAAAGGGTTGTTCAGATACGCCGCTCATTCCACTGCTTCGAACGCCCCAGTCGCCTCATCAAGTGTAAAGAGAGAAGCCTCGCCGATTGCATACCAGGCACCGTGAAGCATTATTTCTCCGCGTTTTTCGCGCTCGGCGATGAACGGAAAGCTACGCAAATTCTCGATACTGAGTTTGATTGCTTCGAGTTCAAGCGCCTTCTGCGGATTAGCAGGCGCGTCGGCAATTACCTGATCCCGCGCTTCGGTGATGATTGACATCCATTCATCGACGAAAGTGTCGCCGGGAACACCAAGTTCTCCGCCCTTTAATGCCGCGTTTATCCCGCCACATTGGCCATGACCGAGTACAACAATATGCTTTACATTCAGGCCGGTCACGCCGAATTCTATCGCGGCTGATGCGCCATGTAGGCCGCCGCTATCGTCATAGGGTGGCACAAGATTGGCAACATTGCGCAGCGCAAACACCTGTCCCGGACTGGTGTCGAAAATGGTCGCTGGATCAACCCGGCTGTCACAGCATGAAATGACCATGATTGGTGGCGCCTGGCCTTCTTTCGCCAGCGCGTCATAGCGCGCCCGTTGTTTGGGATAAGAATCTTCCCGAAAACGCTTATATCCTTCTAGCAGCGCATGAAATTCTTGCATTAAAAACGATCCCCCCGGACGACCTCCACATTTGCGATGGTCAGTAATAAACTATGACTGTCCAGTAGCGGCGCCAGCGCATCAGTCAACTGTTGCGCTTTCTCTTTGTTGGCGATCATCAGTATGATCGACTTAGCAGCCGCACCGGTAATCTCATCATGGTGCCAGCGACCATCCCGCCCTCCGCCAGAGGCGATTTTAATGACGCTCCACCCTGAAATATCTACTTGCTTGGCATAGCCGATAATCTTGGGAACTAGCGGAGTATCCACCAGAATTTCGATGCGTTTGCGTTGGACCGTGTCGACCATATCTTACCCCAGAAATTTCGCGATTGCGGCAAATAGAGAAATACCGAACAGGATGTTGAATGGAAAGGTTATACCCAGCGACATCGCCAGATATATACCCGGATCGGCCTGCGGCAGCGCCAGACGCATCGCCGCTGGAACCGCGATATAGGAGGCGCTAGCGCACAAAACGCCCAATATTGCGGCTGATCCCGGGTCGAGACCAATTAGTGTTCCCACAATTGTTCCAATTGTCCCGTTGATAATCGGCAGGATTACCGCCAGCGTTGCCAAGGGTATTGTGATCTTGCGGGTCTCCAGCAATCGTCGGGCGGCGATCAACCCCATATCGAGAAGGAAGAGGCACAATACCCCTTTGAAACCGACATCAAATAGCGGTTTGATCGGCGCAAATCCCTCAGTGCCGGCAATGAAACCGATAATGAAAGCGCCCAACAATAGCACAACAGAGCCATTGGTCAGGACTTCATGCATAAGATTGGTGCCTGGACCAGTATCTACAGAACTGTCCGATTTGAGTCTCTGCGAATAGGCGCGGGCCAGCAACAAACCCGTAATGATAGCTGGCATCTCCATAAGTGCCATCACCCCGACCATGAAACCGTCAGGTCTGATACCCTGCACCGTCAGCAATTCTATGGCGGTTACAAAGGTGACTACGCTGACCGAGCCATAATGAGCCGAGACGGCGCCAGCATCTATTGCTCCCAACTTACCGAATGACCGGAGCATGAAGAACGCGAGAATAGGAAGGGTAAAACCAAGCAATATACCGGAGACAGCGGCGGCTACGAGATCGATCGAAAATCCCGTTGATGCGACCTCCACACCGCCCTTCAGACCGATAGCGGCCATCAGGTAAATTGACATGGCTTTGGCAAAGGCTTCGGGAATAGCAAGATCGGAGCGGATTGCAGCAGCCAAAAAACCGAGAATGAAGAACAGGATGACGGGGGAAGTCAGGGTTTCAATGATCATGGGTACCCACTATCTAATCAGGTGAGATACGGATTAGCAGCCATATCGCGGTTGGCAAGCGCACCTGTCATCGCTATCTGATAGAAATGAACGAAATTACCAAGATACCAGCCCCGTCCGGCAAGCCCGCTCGACAACGCAAGCCAGATTGGATTCGGGTGAAAGCACCGATGGGCAAGGGATTTGAAGAAACCCGCAAGCTGATGCGGGAACATAAACTCAATACTGTTTGCGAAGAGGCCGCTTGCCCTAATATTGGGGAATGCTGGACCAAGAAACATGCGACCGTCATGATTCTGGGTGATGTCTGCACCCGTGCCTGTGCATTTTGTAATGTAAAAACAGGCATGCCGATGAAGGTGGATCCACTGGAGCCCCAGCATACAGCAGATGCGGCTGCGAAATTGGGCCTCGAACATATCGTGATTACCTCGGTGGATCGTGATGATTTGCCCGATGGTGGTGCCAGTCAGTTTGTAAAAGTGATCGAAGCTCTGCGCCGAACGACACCGGACACGACCATCGAAATCTTGACCCCGGATTTCCGCAATAAAGCCGACGCAGCGGTTGAGGCAATCGTCACGGCGCGGCCCGATGTCTATAATCACAATCTGGAGACCGTTCCGCGGCTTTATCCCAACATAAGGCCTGGCGCGCGCTATTATGCATCTCTGCGTCTTCTGGAGCAGGTGAAGCGTCTAGATCCCTCGATTTTCACAAAATCCGGTATCATGCTTGGCCTTAGTGAGCAGCGGTTGGAAGTACACCAGGTGATGGACGATATGCGCTCTGCTGATATCGACTTCCTCACAATGGGCCAATATCTGCAACCAACGCCGAAGCATGTGAAGGTCGATGAGTTTATCAAACCACAAGCCTTTGACGCTTATGCTTCAATTGCCCGGGCGAAGGGTTTTCTTTTGGTGGCGTCGAGCCCGCTGACTCGCTCCAGCTATCATGCAGGGGAAGATTTTGCGAAAATGCGTCAGGCACGTGAGGAAAAGCTAGCCCGTGCCGGCGCATAGAGAAACTCGCGAACTTCCTCATAGCGCGGCGCAAATGTACGCGTTGGTTGCGGATGTAGGAAGTTATGAAGAATTCTTACCGTGGGTTGTGGGAACGCGCATTCGTTCAAATAGCGAAATTGAGATGGTCGCCGATGTGATTGTCGGTTTCAAAGGGTTGCGGGAGCAGTTCACATCGCGCGTGGTCAAGAGTTCCACCAAACGCACGATTGAAGTGGATTATCTAGATGGACCGCTGAAACAGCTGCACAATGAGTGGATCTTTCGTGAACGGGAAGGCGGAGGAAGCTATGTCGATTTTTATGTAGCGTTTACCTTCAAGAACCGGATGTTTGAAAAACTCGCCGGACAGATGTTCGCGAAGGCGTTACACAAAATGACCAGTGCCTTTGTTGAGCGTGCCGAAGAGGTTTACGGCAGCAACTATTCAGACGTTTCAGGGAGCAGCAGTTCCAGCGCAACCAGTACGGCCTGAAGCCGAATATCAGCTCGGCTTTTGTCCGCGCCGAAATCATGGCGGTCAGCGACAACATCATCGATGCTTTTGCCCTTTTCGGCTTTGGCAAATACCACCGTCCCAACTGGTTTTTTCTCGGTT
Organism: Sphingorhabdus sp. Alg231-15; assembly: GCF_900149705.1. NCBI lineage: Bacteria > Pseudomonadati > Pseudomonadota > Alphaproteobacteria > Sphingomonadales > Sphingorhabdaceae > Sphingorhabdus > Sphingorhabdus sp. Alg231-15. The sequence continues at coordinate 458,391 of NZ_LT703001.1, forward strand.
CCCCCGCCGGGGCCGGCCACACCGGTTATCGCCACAGCAACATCACATCCAGATTTTTGTAAAGCACCCCTTGCCATGCCCCAGGCAACGGCAATGGATACCGCACCAAATGTCTCCAGCATATCATCACTGACATCGAGCAGACTTTGTTTGGCTTCGTTGGAATAGGTGTTGAACCCGCAGTCAAACACATCACTGCTTCCAGCAATTTCCGTCAGCGCAGCCGCGACGAGACCGCCGGTACAACTCTCCGCAACGGCAATACGTCGACCGGCTTCACGATTGGCGTCAATGACTTGCTTCGCCAGATTGACGAGTTCCTCTGGTAATAGATTTTGCATAGCGCTCCGCTAACCTATTCCGAAACGGCTTTGCAAATATTGAAAGGGTCTTTTCTACCTTCTTTGCCATCATTGCTGCCCAGCTGCGCCAGCATTACGGTCAATCCGGCAAGATTGGCTGTCGGCATAGGCTCAAGCAGGCCATAAACTTTGTCGATCGTGGGACAATCCTTGGCCTTGATCTCCTGCGCAAGCATTGCGGGGATCATAGCATCCACAAATGGACGCATCGCATCCATTTCCATATTTTCGGGAAAATCCTGCCCAACCATTAATCCAATGGCCGTGCTTGCTTCTGGCCAGGCTTTCTCTGAATCATATTCATATCTTTGCATCTGCTCGGAATCGATCTGAAGAAGCGCGGCGGATGCAGGCAAGCTGTTTGAACATTTGGTTCTCACAGCACCCAAAGCACCGGGTAGAATATAGGTTATAAGGGATTCCGCCGTTTCTGCGGGGATACACGGTTTTGTTTCTGCGGCTTGTGCCGAGGTTGCGCTTACTAGCGCGATTGCGGCCGATGCGGCCGATATTTTTCTGAACATCACTCTTGCTCCATCTTTATTGTCGCTATTGCCTGTGCTGCTATACCTTCTCCACGTCCGGTAAAACCCAAGCGCTCCGTCGTCGTTGCCTTGACGCTGACTTGATCGATAGAAACATCCAGCATTTTGGCAACATTCTGCCGCATGGCTTCCCGATGGGGTTTGATTTTTGGTGCTTCGCAAATCACTGTCATATCGACATTATTGATGCGTCCACCTTTCTGTTTGATGACCGACGCTGCAAATTCAACGAATTTATCAGATGATGCGCCACGCCATTGCGGATCAGAGGGTGGAAAATGATCACCAATATCGCCGGCACCTGCAGCGCCGAGTAGAGCATCGGTAAGGGCGTGAAGCAGCACGTCAGCATCGCTATGGCCAGCGAGACCCTTGTCATGATCGATCTTCAAGCCGCCGAGCCAAAGCTCCTCGCCAATAGACAGTTGGTGAACATCAAAACCCATCCCGGTGCGTATCTGTGTCATATTCTGTTCCGAGGTATCCGCAAAGTCGAACGCCGTTGTATATTTTTTCAATCTTTCGTCACCTTCGACGACTGCTATCCTATGCCCTGCAGCTTTAAATATCTGCGCGTCATCACTCGCATTGCTGCCTTTTGGCCAGATTGCGTGCGCTTGCAACAGTTTCTTAAATTCAAAAGCTTGGGGTGTTTGCACGCGCCAGAGCGTGGAGCGATCGACAGTGTCCTGCGCATAATTGTCAGTCACGTTGATCGTTGTATCAATTGTTGGGAGCACAGGGATGGCGGCTGCTTCATCATCGAGAGCACCAAGCAGGCAATCGATCAAATTATGAGTGAGAAAAGGCCTTGCTGCATCATGGATCAGAACGTTTTTCGCACCGCCGGCTGCTTCGATAGCCGATAGACCATTTTGAACACTATCCTGACGCGTGGCGCCGCCGATAACGACTTCAAAATCTGGCAACCCTGCAAGCGCTGTGGCCAACTGATATTCCTGACCGGTCCCGATGACGATCCAAAGTTTTGCGATGTTTTGATGATTGAGAAAACTCTCGGAACTATAGCGGACCATTGGCTGGCCTTTAAGCGCTTCATATTGCTTGGGTCGCCCGAGGCCAGATCGCTCACCCTGTCCAGCGGCAACAATAATAGCATGGTTTTGCTGGCTGAGAACGTTAGAATCAATCATCGTAAATTGATCTAGCCCAGTCCCTGCTTGCCTGCTAGCCGCTTTGACTATAAAGGCTGCTTAAAATTTAGGCATATGACATGACATTGAAACCCATATCAATTGACAAAATCACGATAAAAGACCCGGTCTTGCTTGCGCCGATGACCGGTGTGACTGACCTTCCCTTTCGCAAGCTTGTACGGCGTTTTGGTTCTGGCTTGAACGTCACCGAAATGATCGCCAGTCAAGCCATGATCCGCGAAACTAGGCAATCCTTGCAAAAATGCGCGTGGGATCCGATTGAGGAGCCTGTATCGATGCAGTTGGCAGGCTGTTGTCCAGAAGCAATGGCCGAGGCCGCCAAGTTAAATGAAGACCGTGGCGCGCAGATCATTGATATCAATATGGGATGTCCGGTCAAAAAAGTTGTGAACGGAGATGCTGGTTCGGCCCTCATGCGAGATTTGCCGCTTGCGGCTGCACTTATCAAATCTACCGTGGAGGCCGTAAACGTCCCGGTGACTGTAAAAATGCGTATGGGGTGGGATCATAATAGTCTTAACGCACCCGAACTGGCTCATATCGCGGAAGATCTTGGTGCAAAAATGATCACCGTTCATGGCCGCACACGATGCCAGATGTATAAAGGCAGCGCAGACTGGACTTTCGTTAAACAGGTCAAGGACGCGGTTTCGGTGCCGGTAATCGTCAATGGCGACATCTGCACAATTGACGATTGTGAACAAGCTTTATCTGAAAGTGGTGCTGACGGGTTGATGATCGGTCGGGGTGCCTATGGCAAGCCGTGGCTACTGGGTCAGGTCATACATTGGTTTGAACATGGAACAACTTTACCCGACCCCGATCTGCAGTCGCAATATACGGTACTGGAAGAGCATTATCGGGCAATGCTGGACCTATATGGTGAAGATATCGGGGTCAAAGTGGCACGCAAACATATTGGCTGGTACACAAAAGGTTTGCCCGGTTCGGCTGAATTTCGGAACTTGGCAAACAAGGAAATGGATGCGTCTAAAGTTCTGACAATGTTAGAGGAATTCTACTCACCTTGGCTTGATAAAGCAGCAGCCTGATGGGCAAACTGCCGTCGGCGGAACAGATATTCGTCGGGTTACCCGACGCGCTGCTTATCATTGATCAAAATCATATGATTGCCAAGGTAAACCCGATTGCAGAGCATTTCTTTGGTCAGAGCGCAAAGCATCTCATTGGAGACGATATCTCTAATCAACTTCAGTTTGATGATGATCGTCTGATGAATGCACTGACGGACAAAGACGCCCATGTTGCCGCCCGCCGGGTCGCCGTCTCGATAAAAGGGCGAGATGCGGGTTTGGTGAATTTTGATATCCACACCATTCCCGCCGACCAAAGTTGGCGTATGGTTTCCATCGCGCCGCTTCCGGCAGATGGTCCAGTGGCAGAACAACGACGAGGCGAACAGGATCAATTTGCCGTTCGTGCACCAGATATTTTAGGCCATGAGATCAAAAACCCGCTGGCGGCTATCAAGGGTGCTGCACAATTACTGGATCGTTCGCTTGATCAGGACCAGAGAGCCTTGACTCACATGATAAAAGGGGAAGTCGAACGTATCGCCAAATTGCTGGACCGTGTACAAAGTCTATCAACGAAGCAGCCCGCAAAGGTCGAGCCGGTTAATGTTCATTCGCTGATAGATCGCGCTCGCAAATCGATTGAGACGGCGCAAAATGGCGCGCTTAAAATCGGTGATCAGTTTGACCCGTCACTGCCGGATGTTTTGGTTGACCCCGATGCGTTGATGCAGGTCTTGACCAATTTGCTATCCAACGCTGTTGACGCAACCAGAAATGTCGACAAGCCTGATATTCAGGTCGTCACCCGGTATAGCTTTGGTGCTTCCTTGTCTGTCCACGGATCTGAACAGATGGTTCGCTTGCCGGTAGAGATCATAGTGAGGGACAACGGACCCGGTGTACCCGCAGAGCTGGAAAGAGACATATTCTCTCCATTTGTGTCCACCAAGAGGGAAGGACAGGGTCTTGGCCTGGCACTTGTTCATAAGCTAATTAACGATATGAACGGCCGTGTTCGATATGAAAGATCTGGGACAGCCAAACATACGCAATTCGTTCTGTTTCTGCCGATAGCGGCACAAGGATAGTCTATGGCCAAACAAACCATATTACTCGTTGAAGATGACCCTTCGGTAAGCCACATCATCTCAACCGCATTAAAAGCGGAAGGCATGGCGGTGGATAGCTGCAAAACCATATCCGACCGTGATGCGCTATTAGCCAGCGGGAAATACGACCTCTTGATTACAGATGTCGGTTTAGGCGAAGAGGATGGCATCGCAACCTTGGATGCCGTCAAAGGACGCGATCCCGATCTGCCCATCATTGTTATCTCAGCACAAAATACACTGAACACAGCCGTTAGAGCATCAGAAACTGGTGCGTTCGAGTATTTTCCTAAACCGTTTGATCTCGATGAACTGGTCGAAGTGGTCCAACAAGCGATCAAGCCGCGCAGTGAAATCTTGTCCCGAGAAATAATGGAAGAGGATAATCTGCCACTGGTCGGACGCAGCCCAGCAATGCAAGAAGTCTATCGGATGATTGCACGGCTGTTGCGCAATGATTTATCGGTTTTGATTTTGGGTGAATCCGGAACTGGTAAAGAGTTGGTCGCTGAAGCCATCCATAATCTCGGCCATCGCAAAGAGGGCCCCTTTATCGCGGTCAATATGGCAGCAATTCCTACTGACCTGATTGAAGCGGAACTATTTGGTCATGAAAAAGGTGCATTTACCGGTGCTGTGAACAGCGCTGCCGGGAAATTCGAGCAAGCGCAGGGCGGCACACTGTTTCTTGACGAAATTGGTGATATGCCGATGCACGCGCAGACCCGATTGTTACGGGCATTGCAATCTGGTGAGATTAACCGGGTTGGCGGAAAGGGATTGATCAAGCTCAACGTTCGAATTGTCGCTGCGACCAATCAGGATTTTGTGAACCTGATTGAGGATGGCCGGTTTCGAGAAGACCTCTATTATCGTATCAATGTTGTTCCAATAGAATTGCCGCCACTTCGTGATCGAGCCGGAGATGTCCCGGCACTCGCCAATCATTTTTTGAGTTTGGCGGCTTCTGAGGGACTGCCCCAGAAAGTATTAACCGATGAGGGTATGGAGATGCTTTCTCGGCATGGTTGGCGCGGAAATGTTCGGGAACTTAAGAACCTTATCTATCGGCTGGTGGTGACTGCTCGGGAAGAAGAGCTTTCTGAAACGGCAGTAAGACAGATTCTACAATTGCAGCAAAGTGATGAGCAAGACGACAAGGTCAATTCGCGGTTTTCTGATCGCGTAAAGTCGATTGTCGGGGATCTGATTTCTGACAAGGATAATGAAAATTCGCTTTATGTTCGGGCTCTGGAAAAGTTCGAACGACCGATGCTCGAAGAAATTTTACGCAAAGCAGGAGGCAACCAGATCAAGGCTGCGAACATGTTGGGTATTAACCGAAACACCTTGCGTAAAAAACTAACCGAATATGGAATTGATCCGTCGCAATCGCGATAGGTTGATCGACGGGCACGTTAAAGCGTGACATTTTTGTTTCATTAGTGCTGTTTTTACAACGAAACTGTTGTATCAAGAGCACAATGAACGCTCAGAAATCTCCCTTTGAAAAACGCTCGCCAGTCTGGCTTCGTCGTTTGTCAATTCTGGCTGAAGATGACAAAGCGATGAAGCGAGTAGAATGGGCGGTTGTTCTGCTTCTGTTGGTGACCGTGATTGGCAGCTATCTGCTGCTGAACTCGCAATCAGGTCGCACCGATTTTATTTCACCTCCGCTGACGGCCGCATTGCTTGTTACCAATCTTATCCCTGCAATCATCTTGTTGGTTTTGCTGGGCCGCCGGATAGCCAAGGGAAGGGCAGCCAAATCTGCGGTCGGGAGCAGTGGACGGTTACACGTTCGTCTTGTCGCGCTGTTTTCACTGGTAGCCAGCGTACCGATGTTGCTCGTAGTTATATTTGCTTCGTTACTGTTTCAATATGGCGTTGAGTTCTGGTTCTCAGATCGAGCGCGCGGGATGTTGGAAAATGCAAATAGTCTGGCGCGCGGCTATTATGATCAGAACCGCAAGGATGTTGGCGATGAGACAATCACCATGGCGAGTGATTTACGGAGCTTTCTGTCAGAGAAAGGAATTAATCATCCGGAGTTTGCGGAGAATTATTCTTTTCAGGTGCTAACCCGGAAATTGAATGAGTCTGCGATCATTCAATTTGGTGACGATGGCCTTGCTCGAACGGCAGCTGCGGTTAATCCGGACAATAGTGATGAAGATACAAAGATCACCGAGGATGTGATCAACCAGTTGATCGCCGGTGAGAATTATGTCGTTACCGCAAAAGCGAATAAGATTGAGGCCGTAACGCTACTGGATCGGGAATCGCAGGTATTCCTCTATGCCGCTCGGGACTCCGATATGTTGGCCCTTAGCCAGTGGGAGCGCGCTCAGTCGGTGCTAGCAGATTACGACAATCTGTTCACGCGATCTCGCAGCCTTCAATTACAGTTTAATATAGCTTTATTTGTCGTCTCATTATTCATTGTGGGATTGGCGTTATGGATCGCACTCGCCGTTGCGGACCGAATGGTAAGACCCGTCGGTGAACTGGTTTATGCGGCCAAAAGAATCACCGAGGGCGACCTTGCCACACGTGTTCCTTCACCTATTGAAAAAGACGAGATCGGAACATTGGGTCGGGCGTTTAATCGCATGACCGAAAGGCTGGAGAACCAGACAACCGCATTGCTCACTGCCAATGAACAGTTGGGCAGCAGGCGTGCCTTTATTGAAACGGTTCTTGAATCCGTAACCGCAGGAATAATCAGCTTAGATCAGGCAGGACAAGTTCGGCTTGCAAACTCTCGGGCACAATCGCTGCTCGGAAAGGAAACAGACGACTTACTGGATAAGCGTATTGCAGATGTCGCCCCTGGATTTGCAGAGCTGATTGAGGCCGGCGTAGAAAATACCATCACCCAGTTTCTTTCCGGCAATGAGATCCGCACCCTTGAGGTGAAGATAGTGGGAGGGCCTTCCGGTCACGTCATTACTTTTGAAGATATTACACAACGCCTATTGGATCAAAGGCGCGCCGCCTGGTCAGATGTCGCGCGACGTATTGCGCATGAAATCAAGAACCCGCTGACACCGATCCAGTTGGCCGCAGAGCGTTTGCAGCGCCGGTTTGGCAAAAATATTGTCGAAGGCAGTTCAATCTTTTCTCAGTTAACCGGCACAATTGTCCGGCAGGTTGGTGACCTTCGCAATATTGTTGATGAGTTTTCTTCCTTTGCTCGCATGCCGAAACCAGTTTTCCGCGATGAAAATTTGGTCGATGTCGTCAAGCAGGCCCTGTTTCTTCAGGAAGTTGCGCATCCCAAAATCAATTTCCGATTTGAATCGGATGACCAGCAACTTTCGCTGGTATGCGACCGCCGACAACTGGGGCAGGCGCTTACCAACATCGTTAAAAATGCTGTTGAAGCGGTAGAGCAAAAAGCAGAAGCGAACGACAATTATGCGTTCGAGGATGGCCAGATATGCATGAGTGTTCGTCGCAACGGCGATGATGTCGAAATTCAATTAGACGACAATGGAATCGGATTGCCCGCAGAACGGGAACGTATTGTCGAACCTTATATGACGACAAGGGAAAAAGGCACTGGTCTCGGGCTCGCAATTGTGAAGAAAATTATCGAGGAACATTTTGGCGATATTACGTTCACCGATTCCTGTTCCACAGAGGAAGGCGGCGGCACACGTGTTACCATATGTCTAAACCCCGCAAAACTTGCCCGTTTGAGTGAGAATCGTTCATCGTATGAGGACGAGACAGAGAAGCAAACATTGGCAGATACAGCCGTCGCAATGAGCAGCGAACAAATCGCACCACAAGATAAATTACCCCCTAGTTAGAGGTCGAAAAATGGCATTAGATATCCTTATTGTTGATGATGAACCGGATATCCGGGAATTGATTTCCGGTGTTCTGGAAGATGATGGCTATGAGACAAGAGTCGCAGCGGACAGCGACTCAGCATTGGCTGCTGTTAAAGAACGGAAACCATCTTTAGTGCTTCTCGACGTGTGGCTAAGAGGGTCTCGACTGGATGGCCTGGAGCTCTTGACGGAGATAAAAAAAATTGATCCCAAATTGCCGGTAATTGTAATTTCGGGGCACGGTAATATTGATACGGCGGTCGCTGCTATCTCTCAGGGCGCGGTTGATTTCATCGAAAAACCATTTGAAGCTGAACATCTTATGCACCTTGTTGCACGGGCGACGGAAACCGAAAGTCTGCGCAGGGAAAATGAGATATTGAAAGCGCGAGTTGGCTTTGCCGACGAGTTGACCGGAAATAGCCCCGCCGTAAACGCGGTCCGAGCAACTTTGAAAAGGGTCGCTGGAACAGGGAGTCGTCTATTGATTTCTGGTCCTGCGGGTGTCGGCAAGGAAGTTGCAGCTCGTTTGATGCATAACTGGAGTACGCGTGCCAATGCACCTTTTGTTACGATCAGCGCTGCGCGCCTTTCACCGGAAAGCGTTGAAGAAGAGCTCTTTGGCACTGAAAAAAATGGCATCGTCGAGAAAATAGGCCTGATGGAAGAAGCGCATGGCGGAACGTTGTTTATCGACGAAGTGGCCGATATGCCTCTCGATACCCAAGGGAAAATATTGCGGGTCTTGACGGAACAAAGCTTCATTCGACTTGGCGGCAGTCAACGCGTTAAAGTTGACGTCAGGGTGGTTTCGGCAACCTCTCGTAATCTTGATGAGGAAATTCAGGAAAAGCGTTTTCGGGAAGACCTGTTCTATCGTCTAAATGTGGTACCCGTGGAGCTGCCACCGTTAAACCAACGCCGCGAAGACATTCCAACCTTGGTAGAACATTATTCAGCGCGTTTCGCGAGTGATCAACGGCTCAATCCGCCAGAAATCTCAACCGAAGCGATGGCGGCGCTTCAGGCTTGTGATTGGCCTGGTAACGTCCGACAGTTGCGTAATGTTATAGAGCGCACAATAATATTGGCCCCAAAGGATAATTTTGAGAAAATCGAAATCGAGATGTTGCCTCCCGAAATATTGGGCAACGATGACGATCTAGATCAAGGGGTAGCTTCTTTAATGGGCTCACCATTGCGTGAAGCACGTGAGAGTTTTGAGCGGGAATATCTCAAGGTTCAGATACGTAGATTCTCGGGTAACATCTCAAAAACGGCAAATTTTATCGGCATGGAGCGCTCAGCTTTACACCGAAAGTTAAAGATCCTGGGTCTTGCGGCAAAAAAGAAGCAAATTGCCGAATAGCGATTGACCGGATTGCGGTTGTAGCTTCTTGAACTAATCCATATATGTTCACCAAGCGGTTCCCCCTAAGAGTCTAAAACCGCGGACTAAAACCCTGTCTGCGGCCTCGATGCCGCCAAAAACCGGAGTCAAAAATGACCGATAAATCAAATAACTTGCAAGACCTCTTTCTAAACTCTCTGCGGAAAACAAAAATGCCAGTGACGATGTTTCTGGTGAAGGGCGTAAAACTGCAGGGTATAGTGACATGGTTTGACAATTTTTCAGTATTATTACGCCGTGATGGTCAATCACAGCTGGTCTACAAGCACGCTATTTCGACGATCATGCCGTCGCAAACTATGGATATGCAGGCATTTGCCGATCTTATGGAGCGAGCAAAAAGCAAAAATGGTGTGTTGCAGGAAGTGTTTCTAACAGCGGTACGTGACAGCAGTGATCCAGTCACCATGTTCCTTGTGAACGGTGTTATGCTGCAAGGCGAGGTCGCGGCCTATGACCTCTTCTGCATCTTGCTGGAGCGGGAAGGCTTGGCACAGCTCGTTTACAAACACGCAATTTCGACCATTCAACCTAGCGGCCCGATTAATCTGGCTGACTATAACAACGTGGATGAAGGCTCCCATTGATACCTTTTGAAAAAGATGGATTGGACGGTACAAAAGATAAGGCTGTTATTGCCCATCCCGATCTGGGGTCGCTCGGTCAGAATGCTTTGGAATATCGGCTTGAAGAAGCCGTTGGTCTGGCTTTGGCGATTGGATTGGAAACTACCTCATCGCGATATTTCGCGGTTCGTGCACCGAAACCTGGGACACTCTTTGGGGCCGGTCAAGTCGGACAAATCAAGACAATATTGGCGCAGGAAGACGCCAATATATTGATTGTCGATGGCATGTTAAGTGCCATTCAGCAGCGCAATCTGGAAGAAGAGCTGAAGGTCAAGGTCATCGACCGGACGGGTTTGATACTTGAGATATTTGGAGCAAGAGCCGCAACTGCCGAAGGACGACTGCAGGTGGAACTCGCACATCTTGACTATCAGGCGGGCCGGCTTGTGCGTAGCTGGACTCACTTGGAGCGGCAACGTGGCGGTTTTGGTTTTCTCGGTGGACCAGGTGAAACACAGATTGAATCCGATCGCAGAATGATCCGTGATCGAATGGCAAAACTGCGCAAGGAATTGTCGCATCTTCGAAAGACCCGAACATTGCACCGATCCCGGCGCCAGAAAGCGCCATGGCCGGTTATTGCTCTTGTTGGTTACACAAACGCTGGTAAATCGACGCTCTTCAATCGGTTAACGGGTGCCGAGGTATTTGCCGAGGATTTGCTGTTTGCCACACTTGATCCGACTATGCGCCAATTCCCGTTACCAGGATATGACAAGGCGATAATCTCTGATACTGTTGGTTTTGTATCGGATCTACCAACACAATTGGTCGCCGCTTTTCGCGCGACGCTTGAGGAGGTCACCGCCGCCGATGTGATCATTCACGTCAGGGATATTTCCCACGCATCAAGAGACAGCCAAGCCCATGATGTGGAGCAGATTCTTCGAGAGCTGGGTGTCGAGTTGGAAGACGGGGAGGGGGCTCCGATTATTGAAGCGTGGAACAAGATTGATCTTGTTAGTACCGACGATAAAGAGAGCGTACAGTTACCGCAGCATATTCCCGACAATGTCTGTTTGATTTCTGCCGCTACCGGTCAGGGCGTTGACACGCTTGTCGAAATGATAACCGAGAACTTGTCACGCAACCATAATGTTGAGACAGTAACCTTGCCCGTATCTGACGGGAAACGCCTGGCGTGGCTGCACGAAAATGGCCGCGTCTTGCAAACTGAGCATGAAAATCACGATCTGGTGCTGGACGTTCAAATGTCCCGTCGCAATTGGGGGCGATTCCACGCGCTTTAGCCAGCAACTTTGGCTTTCTGCCATTCTTCCTCTAACTGGTCGATGGTCATGTCCTTCATATCGCCCACAACACTGGTCTCAACCTTGTTGAATCGCTGAGAAAATTTACGGGTTGCATCTGCAAGAGCTTGTTCAGCATCGACTCCATAATGTCGCGATAGATTGACTGCCGAAAAAAGCAGATCCCCAATTTCCTCATGAATCTCTGCGTCACTGCTGGCTTGCTCGACCTCGTCCAGTTCTTCCAACAATTTCGCTTTGATAGGCACCTTATCTGGCCAGTCAAAACCAACGCGAGCGGCGCGCTTCTGGATTTTCTGTGCCCGTAACAATGCAGGCAGGGCCAGAGCAACACCGTCCAGCGCACTTGATTTGCCGGTTTCCGCTCGCTCTTCTGCTTTGATCTGCTCCCAGCCCGGTGAGCCACCAGCCCCGCCAAATATATGCGGGTGTCGCCGGATCATTTTCTCGCAAATGGCGTCCACAACGTCAGAAAAAGAGAAATGCCCTTCGTCGGTAGCAATTTGGCTATGAAATACGACCTGAAGCAGAAGGTCACCCAGTTCATCCTTCAGTCCATCGATATCGCTGCGCTCGATCGCATCGGCGACTTCATAGGCCTCCTCGATAGTATAGGGTGCTATAGTTTCGAACGTTTGGACAGTATCCCATTCGCATCCCGTTTGTGGATCTCGTAAACGCCGCATCACTTCAAGCAGTGGATCAATCACCTGGAACTCCGTTCATATCGATCAGTGTTGAGGCAGTTTATACAACAGACAATATTTACCAAGATAGAAATGAGACTATTTCGATGGACGGTAACCTGCCTGGCCCTGGCAGGGTAGGGGATCGCCTGATCATCCAGACGTCGAATTGAAAAACCGCAAGTTGCATCGATTGTCAGATTGTGTTCAACAACTTGCCTACAGTTTACATCAACATGGGGAATTGGAGTTTCGATGGCGGCTCAGATAAATGGATATTGCGATCCTCGCTTTGTGGCGGTTAAGGTGGCCTTTGAAACCAACTTCCGGGAACATGGAGATGTGGGCGCTTCGGTTGCGATCACTCTTGATGGTGCCTTTGTCGTTGATCTTTGGGGCGGACATCTTGACGAGGATAAAACAGCGCCCTGGCAGGAAGACACACTCGTCAACGTCTGGTCCAGTACCAAGACAATGGCTGCAATGTCGCTGCTGCTGCTGGCGGATAGGGGGGAAGTTGATCTTCATGCGCCGGCTGCAAAATACTGGCCCGAATTTTCGCAAGGCGGCAAAGAGCTAGTCGAAGTCCGACATTTTCTCAGTCATATGTCGGGACTGTCGGGCATGAACGAGACCGTTGAGGGTGAAGCTCTCTATGATTGGGAATGGATGACAACCGCTCTTGCACGACAAGAGCCTTGGTGGAGTCCCGGAACGCAGTCAGGTTATCACGCGCTGACTCAAGGGCATCTTATTGGCGAGATTGTCAGAAGAGTAACCGGCCAGTCGATAGGAACCTTCTTTCATCAGGAAATTGCAGAGCCAACCAGTGCTGATTTTCATATTGGTGCAGGCGAAGAACTGGATGATCGAATTGGTAATCTGATCCCACCGGAAAATACTGTTTTACCTGATCCAGAAACTATAGCGGGACGGACATTTGCAAACCCCGCTGTTGATGCCACGGAACCTCGAAAGAGAAATTGGCGTGCAGCAGAAATACCAGCCGCTAATGGTCAGGGCAATGCACGCAGCATTGTGCGTGCTCAAACAGCAATGGCAAACGGCGGCAAGGCATTTGGTAAAACCATCATGTCGGAAGAAGGTACTAAACGGGTTTTTGAAAAGCAGTCAGAGGGAGTGGACTTGGTGTTGGGAGTGCCACTTGTCTTCGGAATGGGTTACGGACTGAACAGCCCACTCATACCGATTAGCCCAAATCCAAATACCTGCTTCTGGGGCGGCTTTGGTGGATCATCGGTAATAGTCGACCAGGATGCCAGACTGTGCTTTTCCTATGTAATGAACAAAATGGAAAGCGGACTTCTGGGTGATCCCCGTGGATTTGGTTTGGCAGCAGCAATGTACGCGTCACTGCAGACATAGACGGAGAGAGGGCCGGAGTAGCAATTTGCCGGTCCAGCCCAAACTGATCAACCAGGAATGGAGGCTAGAATCTGAATGCGGCTTCTACAAATATCTGGCGTCCGCGATTTTGTGTGACAACGCGATCATCACCGCCTGCAGGCAAAAATGGCCTATCTCCAACAGTATTGGCCCACAGCTCATCAGTAAGGTTTACGCCGATGAGAGAAAGCTTCCATTTTCCGTCTGAATCACCGACAGATACAGCAGCATCGAGCGATACGTAGCTGTCCTGAACAAAGTCATCAAAGTCATTGTTACCAGCAAAATAGGAACCGCTATAGGCCGCATTACCGTTCAACCCGAACTCAAGTGTGTCTCCCATCGGAACAACCAAATCCACAGCCACATTGCCTGACCATTTGGGAGCACGAGCAGCACGACGTCCATCCAAGTCAACGTCGTCCGCATTACCAGGAATTCCATCCGGGTCGGACGAAATGAAAGTATCGGTAAACTTGGCGTCCGTATATCCAAGCGCACCCGAGAAACTCAGACCTTCCAGAGGTGTGTCCCAAACCCAATCGACGTCAAAACCCTTGGTCGTAAGTTCGCCAGCATTGATGGTAAGAAAACGAACCGCGGCACCATCAAAATTTTGAACCTGCAAATCATCGAAAACAAAATAATATGCAGCCGTATTTATTCGGAAGCTACCATTGGCCAAGATTGCTTTCGCGCCAATTTCTCCGCCCTTCGCAGTCTCAGAATCAAAGACAATTGAATCCAGTGCGGCTTGCCGTTCTGCATCAGTACCGAAACCTGGAGTGACGAACTGGAGAGCGGCCGTCGGCAGTATGCTATTATCGATCCCTCCTGATTTAAAACCGGTTTTGTAGGACGCATAAATATTCAAATCCGGGGTAGCTTGATATTTGATGGTCACTTCCGGTGAAATGTTGCTGTCGGAAAATTTTATCGGCCCTGTCTGGAAACCTTCCGGTACAACTAATCCCAATCCACCAATAACCCCATTCAGAAAGGTCAATGCGTTGTGAACGACCGGAAAAGACGTCCGGTGCGTTTTCTGTTCGTCCGTCCATCTTAGCCCACCTGAAAGCTCGAGCTGATCGGTAATGTCCAGTGATACACTGCCGAAAAAGGAGAGAGCCTCACTTTTGGTCGCACGATCAGCGACCCAGTCATAGGTGATCCCACGAGAGTCGGGGAAAATGAATGTTGCTATAAACGCGTTCTGAGACGTTTGTAGAGGTTGGCTGCGGCTCTCCCAAAATCCACCGACCATGAAGTTGAACATGCCATCAAAGTCACTGGCAAGGCGAATTTCTTGAGTATATTGCTGCAAGCCATCAGAAAATGGCGCCGGCAGACCGCCTGGAGATCCATCCGGCAAAATGCCCACATAGCTGAAGTGATCAAGATGTTCATTCTCAAGATCCAAGATGCCAGTCACCGATGACAGTGTAAGACTATCGGTTACATCAAGGTCCATCGCCAGTCGGGCGAAGAATGTATTGGTTTCGTTATAGGATTGGCCGTTATAGCGATCCGCTCCCGTTGTGCCCGGAGCTATCACCTGTAACGAGGGATGCCCATCAGGATGGGGATACAGGCCATCTTGAATATCACATGTGGAATTCGATGCTATAGACACGCCAGGAACCGCCAAAAATACATCATCGGCAACCCCATTGGCCCCGCAATCAATATCCGAGTGGCCGAGCAGGCTATCTCCTTCATTGTGATTATAGTTCAGCTTCAAATTAGCTGAAAAATTGTCAGCTGGATCCCATTGCAGGGTGAGCCGACCTACAAAGTTTTTGAGACCTTTTCCGGAGTCCGCAAAAACTGAAGGCGTTCCGGCTTCCAGTTCAACATATTTGTCTATGTCCTGATATTGCGCCGCCAAACGGATACCCAGCGTATCAGAAACCGGTCCGGATATATATCCGCCAACGGTATAGCCCTCTTCTTCAAACTCATAGGAAGCCTTGCCCCCGACTTCCCAATTGGCAGTCGGATTGGCCGATCGAACCGAAAAAACGCCAGCGGACGCACTTTTTCCAAAGAACAAGGACTGTGGTCCCTTTAAAACATCAATTTGCTCGACGTCGAAAAACGAAGCCTGAACCAAGCGCATCGTGCTGATCGACACGCCATCGAAATCAAACGCGACAGCTGAATCAAACGCAGCGGAAATATTGGTGGTTCCAACGCCGCGAAGGCTAATCTGACCACCTGCGCCGGAGCCCCCGACTTGCACGTTCAATGCCGGTATCCGGCTAACCACATCGGCTACTTCGTTGACCTGAAACCGGTCCAGTGTATCCGCGCCAAGGGAGGTTACCGTGACAGGTGTTTCCTGCAACGTTTCACTTTGTTTGCGCGCCTGTACAATGATAATCCGGTCGTCATCGACTTCGGCTTCTTCTTGCGCATATACCGGTGTAGTTAAAGCCCCGCCGCCTAAAATAGTTGCCGAACAAATGAGCAAAGTGCGAACAGATCTGGTCCGCCGGATTAGCACGCTATCAAACACTGATTTCTGCATTTATTTCCTCCCCAATACACCGAGATAAAGCGCCCCAGTGCGACTTGATCTCAAACATTCTGGTGATGTCTTTTACAGGGTGAGAATATGAATGACGTTACGGAATAAGCCACTAATGAAAGGGCTAGGATTGAGTGTAAGAAGCGCTTTTTCCCTCGAAATTCGCTAACTCTTTTGACAGGTAAGGGGTGCACATCTCATTTTGGAAATGTGGACATGGAGAATAGCTTCTAGCAAAAGGGCAGGGGACGGCCGAGCCAATCACATCACAATTTGGAACAATATAAACAGAGCTGCAAATTGATTGGGTACAACCATCATTATACCTAACGACCTGTACATCGGATTTTTGATGTAACCCGCCCAGAACAAGATTCGAGCAACTAAAAATAAAACGGCCCACACCGGGATTACGGCAAGGCGATCTGCCGGCAACAGCGTCACTAAAGCAAGCTGGGTTGGGATGAAAATTAGCAGTTGTTCCACGGTATTTTGCATATAGCGCCGATGTAATTCCAGACGTGTACCAACAGGGGGAGTTGAGCCATCTGCATATTCTGAAAATATTCTCCCGGCCCCAATTGCGCCCATTCCTGCGACCAAAGCTAGAACCGGAAAGCACATCCATTTAATTGCAAAAGCCAATCGATCACCTGGATCCGAAATTTCAGGGAATATGCCTTGTAGTTGTATGTATGCAAACATTGGCAGCGCTATTCCAATCGCCATACCTACGATTGCAAGAGCGATCATTATGCTCCGGTTGAAATCATTTTCGATATTCTCATTGCCTGGCGTCATTGCCTAGCCTCCAACTTGTTGCTGTTTTAGAAGACAGGATGCCGGGCTTTAGACATCTTGCCGAAAAATCATTGTGAATCGCTAACTCTAGCGTTTGGTCAGGGCTGTCGATCGACGGTCTTCGCCAATCATTTGGTTATGATATACGATCATCGGCAGTTGCTTTGTGGCGACAATCGCTTGGTTCATCAGGTCATCACGGCATTCTTTTCTGGCCTTAAACCTATGTAAACTTGAGATATATGTGCAGGCACTACGGGCCGTTTTTTCAAACTTCGCATAGTTGCTTTCGATTGAAATGGTCTTGTCGTAGCGAAAGTTAGTGATCCTTGTTTCCTGAGCAGAAGCTGCGGTTGTTGCAACGACTGCGGTAAAGCTGACGATGAGTGATACGGATAGGATTGACATTCCTGATCTCCTGAACTGATTTGCGCCAATGCTGGCCCTGAATCGGTTCTGGATGACTGCGCTAGTAAACTCCTGTGGTCGTGATGATTTTTGTATGATGAAAAGGTGAGGTGGTTGAAAAACAACAGTAAAATTAGGATGTGATTTGATGCATTTCGTTTCAGCGCGATTGGAATTTGTAAAACGTGTAGACCTGTGTCAGTCAAATTGAGAAGTTCATGATATTGTTGGGAACGCATGTTGGAACGTACCAAAGTAAATCTATCTGAAGGTTTTCGCGTTGGCGAAGCCACTGTTATTCCAACCCGAAATATCGTTCTTTCAAGTGACCATGAAGTTCATTTGGAACCCAAGATCATGGACGTTTGCTTGTTTCTTGCAGAACGTTGTGGTGAGGTTGTTTCTCGTGATGAGTTGATAGGAAAAATTTGGAAAGTCAAATTTGGCTCAGATGAAAGTCTGACGCGTGCTATATATATTTTGCGCAAGGCATTTTCACACTCGCGATCTAATAATATCATTATCGAAACTATCCCGAAAAAAGGCTATCGGCTTGCCGTCTCCGTTAAACCAATAAAGCGTCAATCGGAGGCTCTGAACCAAGTGGATTCTCAGGAGTTGGAGTTCGGTGCGCCTGAGATGCCACCAACAGGATCTCTCGGGCTCCAAGCCTTTCCCAAATCCAGAGAAACCGATCTGCGTGGCGCTATGCCTTCGCTCGCTATTTTGCCATTTACCAACCGATCACAAATCGAAGACGATGAAGTTTTTGCCGAAGGTATGGTTGAGGATATTGTGGCCGCGCTTTCTCAGAGTGCCGCAATACGGGTCCTCGGAACTATCTCTACCGTGCATCTTAAAAAGGATGTGTTCTTAGATCTTGCAGCTATAGGCGAGCAGTTGGGTGTCAGATATTTGCTTGAAGGCAATGTTCGGCGAACTGGACGGGATTTCCGGGTGACAACACAGCTCATTGCGCCAAAAACCGGCGAGTTGGTCTGGTCAGGTCAATTTAATAAGCCGCTAAACGATCTACAGGAGTTACAGGAAGAATTGGTTACCGAAGTTGCTGTAGCACTCGGTGTCAAAATACAGGTTCTTGATATGGAGCGGGCTCTTCGCAAGCCCACCGACCTAACGGCCTGGGACGCGATACAACGTTGTATTCTTGCAATGCGCCGCGTTAGTGCAGAAGCTATGCAAAGTGCGATCAAGGAAGCAAGGCGCGCTGTCGATCTTGCTCCGGATTATGCTCTTGCACATGCGATTTTGGCAAATGCATCCGCGACTTTGTATATGATTGACAGTCCGGATGATCCCTTAGAAATTTCTCATATTCAGGATCATGCCAAAAAGGCTCTCGAACTTGATTCGGATTCAGCAAGTGTTTTGTCGTCGGTAGCCTCAGCTTACGCGAATACCGGAGATCCAGAAGAAGGTCTGCGTTGGGCAACTAAAGCCTATGGCATAGCGCCAAATAACGGCCTCGTGGCGCAAAGTCTTGGTAGCTGCCATGCTTTGTTAAATCAGACCGAAGAAGCGATGCAATATCTCGAGATATCCTATGCGATGATGCCAGGCTCCCATCTGCGCGTCTGGTCTAGGACGCGGCAAGCTAACGTCATGGTCCGAGAACGCCGCTTTGCGGAAGCTGAGGCCTATTTAGATGAGTCTCATATCATCGATCCTGCTTTTCGAGGTCCTGATGCACTCAAAGCGTGGTTGTGCTGGCATGATGGGCGGCATGACCAAGCAATCCAGATCTTATCAACATTGCAAAAAGCAGGGCTGGATCTTGCCACCACCGAACGATTAATCGAACGCAATTTTATTAACAGTTCGATAAGCGAAGAGATTTTAACTGAAACCAAACATCTGTGGGCTGCCATTGAAGCATAAGCAGGAGAATGATTAAGTCTGAATTTATGGCGGATCCAGCATTTAATTATGGCCGCTAGATAGGAGAGAGGGATGACAATAGTAGGACGCCGTTTTCCAAAAGCGTCCCACAGTTAAATTAGGTTGATAATATATATTATGTTAAATTATTGCTGGCGTGCTCTTGCGGGAGGCTCAAGGATCATTTCTCCACCCTCAACGCGCCAACTCTTCATTTCCGATAAAAAATTCATGCCAAGCACATTAGAATCACCAAAGGCTTCTGCTACCACAACGGGAAGCTCCAGTGCCATCATTGGTCCGACTCTCAACGCCTGAATAGTTCCGCGTTGTGCTTCCACAGTGCCATTTGCTGTGTTCAGATATGTCGGAAATCCACCATCATTGATGTCAACATTTGCTGCTCGAGCCGTTTTTAGTGTCATTGCGGTTGTGGTTGCTCCGCTGTCTATCAGAAACCGAACCGGCATTCCGTTTACTTCGGCGTCTGCCCAATAATGGCCGTCTGGCGATTGTCTGATCTTTAACGTACCGCCAACAACCTGCTGCTCGTTCGCTCCGGTTATCTCACCGGTCACCTTGTGCCAGACTCCAACAATCTCTTTCTGATAAGAAAAACCAACGATGAAAATCGCGAATATGGCTACCCAGCTCAATACTGATCGGACAACTTCCCCTAGCCCTATACGCCGGGAAAACAGCGCACTGGCGACAAGCACTAAAGCACCTATCGCAAAAACAAGATTTATGTTTTGATCTTCAGTCACGTCTAAATCTCTATCACAAAACCATCAAAAGCAGGCCTGATATCTTCCGGTAGCATTGAACATAGATAGTTATAGTCCATCGATTTATCCATATGCGTCAACAGGCTTAATTGTGGCTGTACATTCTTTATAAGATCCAGAGTCATAGCCAAATGAGCATGGGTCGGATGCGGCTTGTCACGCAATGCGTCGACGACAAAAATATCAGTTCTTTTAAAGAGATTGATCATATCAGCCGTAACTTCACCAAAGTCTGTGGCATAACATATTGATTTTCCTTTATATTCGAACTTTAGTCCAGCTGAGGTGATACCGCCATGCGGTTGATCGACGGCTTTAACTGCAATGTCACCAATTCTCATTTCATCTTTCAGGCTACGTGCTTCGCAAATGGAGGGATAATATTTATGTCCGTGGAACGCATATGCGAAACGGTTCTGCAAACTCTCGAGCGCAAATGGCCGCGCATATCCTGGAATTGGTTCTCGTGTTCTGTGAAAAACCTGCCTTAAGTCATCGATACCATGGCAATGATCCGCATGATCATGTGTCCAGATGACATTGTCGATAGAACTTATGTTACAGGCCAGAAATTGAGCCCGCAAATCAGGTGATGTGTCGACCAAAATGCTAGTCGTGGGGCTTTCAACAATGATTGAAACTCTGCTCCGCCGGTTTTTGGTTTCATTCGGATCACAATCGCCCCAATCGTTGCCAATCCGCGGAACACCTGACGAAGTCCCGCAACCGAGAATGGTTAGCTTCAATGCCAAGGTCAGGGGCGTGCCTTATTGAAAAGGTTGTAAAAATTCTTTGCTGTGGTTTCGCACAATGCCTCATAATCCACACCACGCAGTTCTGCGAGAAATCTTGCTGTGTCAGCTACAAAGGCTGGCTCTCCAGTTTTTCCGCGATGCGGTACTGGCGCAAGAAATGGGGCATCTGTCTCAACCAGCAAGCGATCACTGGGGAGCTTGGCCGCGGTTGCCTGCAGATCTTTTGCGTTTTTGAACGTCACAATACCTGAAATGGAAATATAAAGTCCTAGATCCAGAGCTTTACGGGCGAATTCTTCGCTTGCTGTGAAACAATGGATCACACCGGTATAGGCGCCCTGCTCCATTTCTTCCGCCAGGATTGCGGCGGTGTCATCTTCAGCATCGCGTGTGTGCACAATGATCGGCAATTCGGTTTCTCGCGCCGCATGAATATGAGTACGAAAGCTCTGCCGCTGCCGCTCACGGTCGCTATGGTCGTAATAATAATCGAGGCCAGTCTCGCCAATAGCGATAACACGTTCGTGTTTCGCTTCCTCAACCAGCTTCGCAAGATCTATGTCGGGATGTGCATCAGCTTCGTGAGGATGAATGCCAATGCTAGACCAGACGTCACTTTCGCGCTCTGCCGTTGCTACGATATCTCTCCATTCGCTTTCGCGTGTTGAGATATTGAGCATGGCCGTAACGCCGCTCTCCCGCGCACGATCGAGCACAGCACCCTGCTCTTCGATCAGGCCCTTATAGTTGAGATGGCAGTGGCTATCGACAAGCATGGTTACCCTTCTCCGTTGGTCGCAGGAGTTTCAAGGCGGGGGAAAATTCCGGTGGGCGCTGGCAGCGCCAAACCGCTTTCAATCCTGTTTGTCATATGTTCAAAATCCCGCTCATCAGGGCTTTGCGACAGCAGATCGAGCATTTTGTCACAACTTTCCGGGATCACCCAGCGGAGCATGATTGCCAGTTGGCGGATGGACTCAGCGGTATAGTAAAGCACGGTATCGGCACGAGCGGGATCGGTTTTGCGTAAGGCCCATGGTGCTTGATCGGCAAAATACTGATTGGTGGCGCTAAGCCTTTCCCGCAGCAGATCAATTGCAGCATGAATCGGAAATTCACCATTTTCCATCAAGTTCGTCATTTTTGAGAAACAATCTTTTAAATCATCGGTAAGTTTTTCTTCCGATTCAGTTTTATCACCTGCTTGAGGCACCTTCCCTTCACAGTTTTTGGCAATCATTGATAAGCTACGTTGGGCTAGATTGCCGAAATTATTGGCAAGATCGGCATTGGTCTTGGTGACGATCATCTCTGCCGAATAACTGCCATCCTTCCCGAATATGACTTCCGACAACAGAAAATAACGCAGTTGATCGACACCAAAGGCGTCGGCCAAAGCAATGGGGTCGACGACATTGCCAACCGACTTCGACATTTTCTGGCCACGATTGAGCAGGAAACCATGGCCGAACACCTGCTTGGGAAGTGGCAAATTCGCGCTCATCAGAAAGGCTGGCCAGTAAATGGTGTGGAAACGCACAATATCCTTACCGATAATATGCGCGATATCGCCGCCCTCATTCCAATATTTCGGATACAGATCTGTTTTCTCTGGAAAACCCAAGCCGGTAAGATAGTTGGTCAAGGCGTCAACCCAAACATACATGACGTGATTGTCACTGCCCGGAACTTTTACGCCCCAGTCAAAACTGGTCCGGGATATAGACAGATCATTGAGTCCACCTTCGACAAATTTGATCATCTCGTTGCGTCGGCTATCCGGCTTCAAAAATCCGGGATTTTCCTTGAAGAGCTTCAGTAAGGGTTCCTGGTATTTGGACAGACGAAAAAACCAGCTTTCTTCGACTGTCCACTCCACTGGAGTGCCTTGCGGAGATAGCTTTTCCTTTGTTCCCCCCTCACCTTCGGCTGCGATCAACTCGCTTTCGTCATAATAGGCTTCGTCACGAACCGAATACCAGCCTTCATATTTGTCGAGGTAAAGATCGCCATTGGCCTCCATGGCTTGCCAGATGACTTGGCTGGCTTTGTGATGATCCGCTTCTGTAGTGCGAATAAAACGATCATAGGAAACATTAAGTTTATCGCACATCACTATGAATTGATTCGCCATTTCATCGGCAAGTTTCTGAGGTGCAATGCCTTTGGTGTCAGCTGCCTGGGCCATTTTCAGGCCATGTTCGTCCGTACCGGTTTGAAAGCGAACCTCACGACCTGATAGGCGTTGAAAGCGGGCAATCGCATCGGTTGCAATGGCTTCATAAGCATGACCAATATGCGGCGGTCCATTGGGATAGCTGATCGCCGTTGTAATATAATAAGGCTTGGACATGAATTGCTTTCCTGATTCCCTACCAAAATCCCGGCTCGAATCTCGGAAAGGCCTGACGTTTACTGCTTCTCTTTATGCGCGCTCATCGCGTTGGGCAAGCGATCCCATCAGGCTGCCAAGACGAAATATCACAGCCTGGTTATCGAGCGCTTTGGGAGAAGCCATAGAAGCGAGTTCACTGGCTTCTTGCCAGATTTCTATGGCATTACTCTTTGGCATGTTGCCTGAGGCTTTGATATGCTGCGCTATCAGGGTTGGTGCACGAGCCAGAAACGCCTGATATCGAGGTGTTGCGGCTTTGAGAGATAACTTTCGAGCGAGATCGCTTTTAACCTGATTGCTCTTGTCGCCCGTGCGCATGATTTCGCGGGCAAGGTTTTCTAGTTCCGCCAGTCCAGCATCAATATATTGTAAGGATCGCCCGGGAGAGCCCTCTCCTGCTGCGATCAGAGCGCTGAGTTCTGACTCGTCCAACTCGGGAGCTATACTCGTCAATACCCGCCACATTTGTTCATCATCTAGGGGATCGAACCGTAATATCTGACATCGGGAACGGATCGTCGGCAACAAACGCTCTGGAGCATGGCTGACTAGCAAGAAAACGGTGTCTTTTGGTGGTTCCTCAAGGTTCTTGAGCAATGCGTTAGCGCCGCCTCGCTCCAGATCATCTATCGCGTCGATCACAACAACCCGATAAGTGGAAATGGAAGCTTGCGTGGCGAAAAGCGATTGCAGATTGCGGATTTGCGCGATCGAGATATTGCGCTTCAGTTCATGCTCTTCTAGCGCGTCAACGCCCTCTTCCCGGGCTTTCTTGTCTTCCTTATCGGTTTTTCCACCCCGCTGAACCAATCGAAAATCCGGATGGCTGCGGGCGGCGAGCAGTTTTGCGCTTTGGCTTTTATCATCCAGATCAAATCCAGTACCCTGCGCCTGTTGTCCCCCATTTGAATCCAGCAAAAACTGGGCTGCCTGTTTTGCGAATCCCGCTTTGCCAAGACCTTTCGGGCCAGCCAATATCCACGCATGATGCAAGGTTCCCTTGTCAAAGGATTGCCGGAAAACACGCTGTGCCTTGTAATGCCCGATAAACGACGTCATGCCGTCAGCTTATCAAATCGGTCAGATTTTGCAGCAATTTTGCTGTCACATCTTCGGGGGATTGCGACGCATCCACTAGGGTGACCCGATCCGGCTCTTCATCGGCATATTGCCGGAATTTCGCCATGACCGAGCGGTGATAGGCGCTGTTGCGGCCGCCTATGCGATCGCTGTCCCCACGATCCCGAGCATCGGCGCGGCGTGCAGCAACCTCTTCCGGCAGATCAAGGATAAAAGTACGGTGCGGCATAAGGCTTTCACTGCCCACGTGATGCAAGGCCATGATATCATCATCGTTTAACAGTCCGCTAACGCTCTGATAGGCGCGGCTGCTATCGATAAACCGGTCGCTGATCACCCAATCGCCTCTTTCCAGTGCCGGTTTGATCAAAGAATCACAATGTTCCGACCGCGCGGCTGCAAATAGCAGTGCCTCGGTACGCATGTTCCATTTTTCGTCATGGCCGCTAAGCAGCAGCTCGCGAATGACCTCAGCGCCGGGCGTACCGCCTGGTTCGCGCGTTAGATGGACAGTGAAGCCCCGGGTTCTGAGAGCCGCCGCCAGCGCCTTGGCCTGTGTGGACTTTCCCGTCCCCTCCCCGCCTTCCAGACTTATGAAACGACCGGTCACGTCAGTCCTAACAAAGACTTCAAACCGGCCCAGACCCTGTCAAAGAAACCTGCTTCCTCAACCGCTTCTCCGGCCACTAGCGGCATGGTTTGTGTACCTCCGTCATCCGTCGAGACGACCAAGGTTGCGATCTGCTGCCCCGCGCTTATTGGCGCTTTGATCGGGCCACTATAGCGTACTTTTATCGAGAGATTTCCATCAGAACCTTTTGGCAAGGTTGCAGATAAATCTTTGGGAGCAACCAGATCAACGGAAGAACTGTTACCGAGTTGAACTTCCGCTGATTGGACTATTGTACCCATTTTGAACAGGTTTTTGGTTTCCCAAGCGTTGAAACCCCAGTTCATGAATTTCACCGATTCATTGCTTCGGCCGCCGTAGCTATCCAATCCGGCCAGCACCGAGATGATACGTCGCCCATTTTGTTCGGCAGAGCCGGTAAAGCCAAAGCCAGCCTCTTCGGTATGTCCAGTTTTCAGGCCATCTGCACCGTCAATTTTACCGAGCAATGGGTTGCGATTGGGTTGCGTAATCGGTTCACCACTATTGGTTTTGCCCCAGGTAAACTCGGTCAATCCAAAGAAATCCTTGTAAAGCTTTGGAAAGTCGTCAGAAAGTCGTGCTCCCAGTAAACCAAGATCACGGGCTGTGACCATGGTCTTGCCTTCATCGGGCCAACCGGTGCTGTTACCAAAGCGGCTGTTTTTCATGCCGATACGCTTGGCAGTTTTGGTCATCAAATCGGCAAAATTTTCTTCCGTACCGCCGATGGCTTCGGCCAATACAACGCTGGCGTCATTTCCCGACAGCGTTATTACTCCGTGTAAAAGGTCTTTGACGGTTGGCTCGTCATTGACACCGAGAAACATAGTCGACCCCTGCCCCGTCCATTTTTGCCAGGTTTCCCGCTGGATTTTAACTTTCTGATCGAGTGCCAGTTTGCCTTTTTCGATTTGATCAAAAGCAACATAAACGGTCATCATCTTGGCCATTGACGCAGGAGGTATCTGTTTGTCAGCGTTTTTCTCAAACAGGATCGCTCCAGATGACAGGTCTGTCATATAAGCTATTGGGGCGTCAGTTTCATAGGCCGGGGCCGCAAGGACAGCGGACGAAATGGCGAGTAGCGGCAGTGACGCCCAAAAAATTCTGTTCATTAAATTTCCGGTTCCAGATCAAATGTTATCATATGGACCTGAACCCCGGATCCTATTTTCCGGTGCGCAGGATTCTTGCTTCGCTATAGCCGCGCTTTCGCGCCTGTGCCAGCCCGGCTTTGGCTTCATTGTCAGTTGCGTAAGGTCCGTAACGCACCCGCCAGATCCGCCCAGTGCCATCAGAGAACACCCTAGCACCGATTTTGCGAGCCAGGGCATCGGCTCGGTTCTTGTTTCCGAACGCTGCGACCTGAACGGCATAGCCGCCGGCGGTCTTCTGAGCCTTGCTTATTGACG
This sequence comes from Sphingorhabdus sp. Alg231-15, assembly GCF_900149705.1. NCBI lineage: Bacteria > Pseudomonadati > Pseudomonadota > Alphaproteobacteria > Sphingomonadales > Sphingorhabdaceae > Sphingorhabdus > Sphingorhabdus sp. Alg231-15. The sequence goes on from NZ_LT703001.1 coordinate 484,588, forward strand.
CTCTCTTTGCCGTACGCTTCTTTGTGGGTTTTGATGTCTTCGCCTGCTGTTCAGTCCCTTCGATAATGAACTTACCATCTCGGGCTCCCGGCTTGACAGGCGCTGCGCCTGACGTTGGAACATAAGAAGCACCAATACCACTTTTATTGGCTACCACTGTTGGTGCGGGAGTGCTGGCGCGCCGGGCGACGGCATCAGGTGTTGGAAGTTTTGCGAGGTTCTTACGAAGAATAGTCAGCAGAGAATCCGGCGTTCCTATCCGCTCAGTAGCCACCCCTCCATTGCGGAGAACGACGCGCTCCTGCTCATTGGGATTAACTTTGCGTACCCGTACGCCTGCAACGCCTTGTTGGTCGATACCCAATTGCTTGGCGGCACCATGCGACAAATCGATCAGACGATCATTCGCAAACGGACCGCGATCATTGACCCTGACCAATATAGTCCGTCCAGTATCCAGTGCCGTTACTTCGACATAGCTCGGCAGTGGCAATGTTTTATGAGCGGCGCTTATCCCATTCGGATTGAAACGTTCGCCATTCGCAGTGGAATTGCCAGCCAGCTCATCACCATACCAACTGGCGTAACCGACAGTATCATAGCTGGCGACATCTTCCGGAGTGTAAGTTTTTCCCCGAACTTTGTAGGGCTCACCAATTTTAACCGGAAAATCGGATATAGCGCTTGATGCGGAGCCGGATGCTGCGGGCGGAACGCTAGCATCGGCATTGTCGTTCACACCATCGATAGTGCCACAACTGCCAAGCAAAGCGGCAAGGGCACTGACACTCAATAATCTAACTGCGAATTTCATCTGCCAATAACCCCACTGATAACGCGTAAAAATTTGAACAGTTATAGTCCAATATCACACGATAATTGCCGGTTAGTAAATATGCTGTCTTGCCCCGCCCATCCGGCTCAAGCAAAGTAGCCATTGTATCATTGCTCAAACGCCTTCCGGTCACTGGTGCAACACCCAGCGCGCGCCATTCAGCCATACTCTTCCACTGACTATGACGCTCATGCACCCGAGGGCAACGCACGGCTTTGGTTTTGTTTTTTATGGCGTTCCGATTGAGTGACGCTGGCACCCGAACGGCAATTCCCCATGGCTCACCGCGCCGCCAACCGGCATTTACGAAATAATTCGCGATCGATGTCACCGCATCGGCCTCGCTGTTCCAGATATCGGCATAGCCGTCTCCGCTTCCGTCTTTGGCAAGCCGGAGATAAACCGAGGGCAGAAATTGTGGCTTGCCCATGGCCCCTGCCCAACTTCCTTTCATGGCCGACTGGGGAACGCCGTTATCAATCATTTTCAGTACCGCGAGAAACTCTGCTTCAAACAAGGCGCGCCGACGACCTTCATAAGCCAGGGTTGCGAGCGCTCTTGGGATGTCGAAATTCCCGGTGATCCGGCCATAATTGGTTTCGTGACCATAAATCGCCATGATCATGGGGCCAGGCACACCATATTCGCGCTCCACATCTGCGAGTTTCGAAATGAGTTGCCGATATTTAGCCTTGCCGCCATTTATCCGGGCAGCATCGACATGCCGGCGTTTATAGGGTGCGAAGGGCGGGATAGCGCTATTGGGCCTACCGCCTGGTTGGGATTGATCGAGCTGAATAACCCGCGGATTGTAGGTTAGGCTCGGCAATACGCGGTCCAGTGTACGCTGGCTAACTCCTTGCTCCAAAGCCTTGCGACCAACCACTTGCAGATAGGAGTCAAAGCCGCTCGTCGACTGCGCAACTGCAACATTGTTGCTATGGGCATAGGGCAAACTAAAAAAAGCAATGGCGCTACAAGCAATCGCAGTGGTTAAACGCATGAAAAATTTCCCTTCTTCATCATGGTGTCGCACAAACTGGCTCCAAGGGGAATCCCTAATGTCGCAGACCAGCAACAACTTGCCGGATAAGCACATTTATCACAGTTTTTTTAACTCACACACGCAAATGCGATAAAATTCTTTGCGCTTTCAAAGGGAGGGCGCTAGGAGGCGTTCGGCTAGAGCGGACAGGTGGCAGAGTGGTCGAATGCACCGGTCTTGAAAACCGGCGAGGGTGCAAGCTCTCCGTGGGTTCGAATCCCACCCTGTCCGCCAGCCATAGTTTCAAATCAGATAGTTAGCAGTCCGCGTTCCTATAATCTTGGTCCCTCGTCACTGCGTTCTGGAACATAGGAATCATCCGTTGGATCATCGTCCGGCTCTGCTGGACCAGCTTCTGGGTCATATCCTTCCGGAATATATTCTCCTGACGATGAATCCACTTCCTCATCTGCCGAGACGCAGGCGCCTAGCAGCATGAGTGCGCCACTCGACAAAATTATTGATCTGTACATGATTATATCCTTCTTGCGGGTCCCGCCTGCTTTAAGGAAGGCGAAGGATACAATCGCACCGACCCCCGGCCAATGTTATGCGATATGCCGAGCAATAGTTGAGATTTGAGCGGTTCTGACGAGCGGGTTTTGGCTTGGTACGATCCGAGCAATCCGAAGGGCTTCAAACTGGCTGTGTGAATCTCGGTGAGGTTTTGGCGTTGGAGAGATGTCCGTAATATATTCTATACAGCTTGAGATAGGCGAACAAAGCAGCTGCGAAAAACATACCAACCGCAATCCCCATACTGATCAATTCGGCTAGCCCCAATGCTACGAGGATGTTCTTCACGTGGATTACCAAACCATGTCCAACAAAAGCTGGAAAAGCGAGAATGCCGGTTATGACCAGCAGACGTATCACAATCGGTGCAAAATTTGCGCTTGAGGCGGTTTTACAAACAGCGAAGAGTAACAACACGGCCCCGGCAAACGCGGGGAAGGATAGAGGTTGGCCCGCTTCACTGAACCAATCCCGACCAGCCAGCGGCACCAGCGCAGCGCCACCAACTAAGAGAATCGCTCCATATACTGCCGACTTGGAGACAAGATCTGGCCGGTTCTGATTTGTCCGGAGCCATAATCCAATCGCCAGGCCAATCGCGACTTCCGAAAGCATGAGCGGGTAGGAATATTGTGCAATGAGCATCAATCGGCCAAGGCTCAGCACGCCGGTCGCCTGCGTTTCAGCGAGATAGAATTGAAAAAAGGCAGAAACCACCAGTGCTGCTATCGCGACCGCCAAAGCCCCCAATATCATTTGAGAAGTCGATCGAACCACCCGCAACAAAATTCCCGATGTAGGAACCATTAGTAAATAGAAGAACAGAACAGTGTATAACAGCCGTTCGGGCCAGATCGGATCAAAACCATCCGTCAAGGCCATCTTCAGACCAACGACCAGAGCATTCAAGCCCACCCCGATCGCCAGTATGATGGTATTAGATCGGAGCTTTGTCTGCATTCTGTTTGGGGATTTTTCGAGCACTGTCATGTAGAGCAGTCCTAGGCCCATGCCGAAAACCATGGCAAAACCAGGCGTTCCGAGACGAAACGGAATGTGTGTCCATAGATAGGCGGTATCTTTCCACGCCCCCATCCGGTCGAAAAAAAATGGCATCCAATGCGCCGCGATTACGAGCAGCACCAGAATTCCGCGAGCGCTGTTCAGGGCATCGCTAATCTCAGCCAATGCTCCGCGTTTCGGGTTACTCGCAACGCCAGTTTCAGTATCCGGAGCATCCTCTGCCGAATGATCCATCAGGCGGGCAATTTCGCCTACGCTATGGCCATCAAAGATATGACCCATCATGTCCTTTGACAGCCCCGCTTGTTCAGCTCGCAACATTAGATTGATTGCGGACAGAGAATCTCCGCCAATATCAAAAAAATTGTCATCCCGCTTTACATTCTCAACACCGAGTGCTTCGCGCCAGATATTCGCAATCTTTTGCTCTGTGGGGGACATTTTTTCGAAGTCATCCGCAAGCGATGTAGACCGCATACCTTCATAAACAGCCGATTCTGAGTAGCGTTCCGTGATGGTTTTACGCTGGATCTTACCGGTTCCGGTTTTAGGTATCTCAGGAACTTGTACCAACAGGATATCAGCCGGGCTTAATCCAAATTCGGCAGAAATTTTTCGTGCATTTGCTTGCAGACTATCGGGATCTATATCCGGCAGATAAGCAATCATAACAGACCAACCGCGCAACTTATCAGCTCGACCAGCGACGCCTATTTTACCGACGGATATATCTGAAATCTCATTCAGACGTTGCTCAAACAGTTCCGCAGGAACCTTAATCCCACTTACGTTCAAAACATCATCGACTCTTCCATCATAGTGGAGCAGGCCATTTTCAACACGACCGAGGTCGTTGGTAGTCAGAAATCCATCATCGTCCGTCAACGGGATCAATTTACCATCAACCAATAAGCCATCGGCAACATGCGCCCCACCAATGCGGATTCGTTCTTCCTCATTGATCTCTACGTGCACCGATCCAGTCGGACTGCCGACACTTTCCAATGTCTTGTCCGGCGCTCCGTCAATTTTCAGAAAAGTTGTTCGTGAGGCCTCTGTCAATCCATAGTGCTGGACGATTTTAGCATTTGGAAAGAGCATGCGAACCGCAGCTTTCTCCTCGCCGCTCATATATTGACTGCCTATTTCCAACCAATGCAATTTATCGCCAGATTCCACGAAAAGCTCTTGCTGCTGAATCAGAAGACGTAACATCGTTGGAACAGCGGAAAGCGCATTGACTTCACCCGCGGCAAGCATCGCGGCAAATTCATCTGGCCGAAAACCAGTCTCGGGAAGATAGGCGTACCCGCCTACAGCTGCGATGGCACGCGCCCTGCCCAGCCCGAACGAAAACGTTACCGGCACCGCAATATATTCACGGATGGTTTCATCCATCTCCATGACTTCAGTCAATCTGGTGGTGACATCGCTTAACGCCCGTCTGCTAAGTAAAACGGCTTTTGGCGTGCCTGTGGTACCCGATGTGAAGCTGATTTGCGCTGGTTGCTCCGAATTATCCGGATCCAGTTGCTCATCAAACCACCCTCCCCCGGATTCGACGGAGATATGCTGCGCAATTGGCCAACCAATATCTGGACAGTCCTGCCCCTGTTCCACAGGCATGACGATGTTTCCAGCGCGCCAGGCTGCAAAAACCGATCGCAAATAAGCGACAGAGCTGATCTTATCTATTGTAATGATCTTATGGCCATCAAGTGCCATTACATTGCCCCGTTTCCATCCAAAGCGACCCTCTAAACTGCGGCCTATCAGCCCGAATATCAGCTGTCCACCAATGTAAACCTACACTCCACCGGCTTTCCTTGAATGAGACGGTTTTTACGGCAGGCTTGCAGTTTCGGTGCAATAACGTCTAGGTCGCGCTGCAAGGGATGCTGCGTCTGGGCACAGGAGTATGCAGGCGAATTTTGGGGGACATTAATGCCGACAGGTAAGCGCAAAATTCACTCTATCCAGTTCCTGCGCTTTGTCGCTGCCACGCTTGTGGTCCTGTTCCATGCACATCTCGCGCTTTCGAAAGAATTGCTGTCCTCCGGAGGCGACAAAACCCAGCTATATCTCTTTGGTTTTGGCGCAGTCGGCGTGCATATCTTTTTCGTCATTAGCGGATACATCATGGTACTGACCAATTCGCAGGCAAACCGGGCATTTGATGCCAAACGTTTTTTCAGAAAGAGAATTATTCGGATATATCCAATTTATTGGCTGCTTGCTGCGCTCTACATACTGGTAAATACTGCGATTGGATCCGGTTATGAGTTCTCACTTTATAACCTGATTTCCGCTCTCTTGCTCTTGCCTGACAACGCGCCCTTGATCATTGGTCCTGCATGGACATTATCTTATGAGATGTACTTCTACCTGATGTTCGGCATCGCCATGATTTTTGGATTGCTGCGCGGTATCTTTCTGCTCTCGGCATTTTTCTTTCTGGCGATGGCTTTTGGTGTGATTGTGGGTCCTGAGAATGAATCCTTGGCAATGGCGACCAACAGCCTGCTGATCGAATTTTTATTTGGTGTCTGGATTGCCTATATAACCGGGCGTAATAAGCTACCAAAATGGCTGGGATACATTTCGGTTCTGCTCTCAATAATGCTGTTTTCAGGCGGATTGCTGGCTGGCTATGAGAGCCTTCCGAGCGCTATCATCTGGGGAATTCCAAGTGCATTCCTAATTATGGGTGTTGTTATCCTGGAACATTATCATCAACCGGCATTTGTTGAAAAATTGTCTCCCCTAGGGGATAGCTCCTACACGCTCTATCTGGCGCATATATTGATCATTACTCTGCTGGTGCTGATTACGAAGGCAGTATCGATATCGCTCTTACCTATCTTACTGCTAACCGCGATATTCACCATAATAGCGATCACCGTGTCTCACTTGTTCCATCTTTATGTTGAGGCCCCAATGACCAACAGGCTAAACAAATGGTTTGGTTCCTAGAAGCAGATCGTCGACAAGGAACGGCTTTAGCTGTTGAGCATATCCAAATTTAGTAAGCGTTCGGGTGGACCAGAACCTTAGCGGTGCCAAACAGAATGGTGACATCGCGCCACATACGCCAACCTTCCAGATATTCCAGATCAGACTGCAACCTGGCTTCCAGATCTTCCTGACGGTCTGTTGCGCCGCGAAAGCCACGAATTTGTGCCAAGCCAGTAATCCCCGGTTTTAAGGCGTGACGAAGCCAATAGCGCTGATTTATCTCCCAGAATAGCTTGTCGCCAGCGAGGGATCCCAATGCGTGTGGACGCGGCCCGACAACACTCATTTCGCTGCGTAAAACGTTGATGAGCTGAGGCAATTCGTCGATACTGGTTTTGCGAATGAAGTTGCCAACGCGCGTTACACGCTGATCATTTTTCTGCGTAGATTGGTTCCCGTCGGCATCTCCATTTTCCGTCCGCATACTGCGAAACTTGTAGATACTGAAGATCCGGTTGCCCTGCCCCACTCTGGGTTGTCTGAAAAAGATTGGCCCCGGACTGTCCAGTTTGATCGCAATCGAGACAATTACAAGAAGCGGTGCCAGAAATATCAGAAGCGGTATCGTCACAGCGAGATCAAATGCCCGTTTTTTCAGCCGATTGACTAGGCTTAAGGTACCACGCGAAACCACCAACGTGTCATTACCATCAAAATCACCCAGTCCAATGGCACCCAAATTATTAGCACCACCAACAATCAGTTCACCGGTAACGTCAGATCCTTTGAGGAATAGCGCCCAATCTCCTCTGCGTTCACGTGTGCATGCAACAATGATGCGATCATAACCTTTGACGACTTCTGACAGATGAGACAGCATATGTGGATCCATTGGATCCGGGTATAGTTTTTCAGCCTGCGCATCGACGCAATACATGCCTTTTTCAAAAGCTACAGGCGGCACGCCATCGACAATAAGCAACTGATCGATAACAATGCCCCGAAGCTTCCACCATATCGCCTGGTGAACCAAAAAACGGCCAATACCGATGAACGCGGCGCTGGCTGCAAAAGCGAAAGCGAAAGCCAAGCGAGAAATGTCGGTTCCAGTTTGAGAGAAGAATGTGAACATCAACACAATCATCGCTGTCGCAAATAGTGCTGAAAATGGCCGCCTAACGCTCTCGGACAGGCTTTTTAGGGAATCAATCGAATAGGAATCGCGTGTGAACGCAAACATAAGGAATATGGGAACAACCAGCAGCACGATATGATAGCCTTGCGGAGAGAGCCATTTGTCTTCACGCAAGAAACTGGCCATCAAGAAGCCAGCAATGATCGCTATTACATCCAGCGATTGCAGCACTGCATATAAAAATATCCGAACAGATCTAAGCGGCCAACGATCCGTTGTTCCGCCATTTACCTGCTGTTCTGAAAAAGGGTAACTCTCGTCCAACTATCGCACCATACATATATACACAATTGTGCAACCCCAATTCCCGATAGAACAAAACTAGTCAGAAGGCCACAAACTAATCATTTGTTAACCAAAATTCCGGAACCCTCTGATATTGAGGAGTTTCTATAAGATAATCATGGTAAATTGGAGGTTTGAGCATGGAACATGCGTGGAATTCACGCATAATATCCTAGCGGTTCTTGGGGCGTTCGAGCCCATGTGTCTCTTTTTGATACAGATAGTGAGATTGCGGCAACAACAAATATCCAAATTGAAATTCGTTCGTAGCCTTATTTTAGCGCCTCAGCCATAAGCCATTACTGCCAGTCCGATCGCTCCGGCCCAGAGAACAAGGCTGCTGCCGACAATAACCGAAATACTGACCAGGCCGCTGAATTTTTCTGCGGGTTTGGAAGCAATGGAATCATCGATCTGATCTTTCAGTTGCTGCTGTAATTGGCGTGCCGGTGAAGGAACATAGATTGGATCGGATGATCCCAAAGCTTTGACTTCCCCCGGTGTGACTAAGGGTTTTTCATCTCGGTCGGCAACGAAACTCTCATCAAATCGAATTTTGCGTGCATTCATGGCTATGTCTCCTGCCTGGACAGTGCCCCAAAATTGGTTTCCCAAACGTTAAAGCATCGGAAAGACTTCGACTTTGCAGGAGATTTATTGGACAGCGAGCAGGTAATTCAGGATGCCATATGATCATGACGGCGAGGTGCGCGGCACTGGCAAAAAAAAACGGCCGACCCGTTAGGATCAGCCGCTTTTCATTATAATTTGGGTAGATTAAGCCAGTTTTAAAGCCGGCTTGGTTGAACGACGACGGCGCATTGCTGTACCAACCGCGCCAAATCCGAAAATCATAAAGGCCCATGTTGCTGGTTCTGGAACCGCGTTAACAGCGAAGTTGTCAAACTCGAAAGAGTTATTGGTCGACGAAAATTCAATCGATCTAGCGAGCCCAAGATCACCATCGGTAAAGGTCAAAGTGACGATGGGATTCAACTCTTCAGTCGTATAAGGCAATCCACCAGGTGCTCCAAAATCAAGGAGTTGGCGTCCCGTTAGCGAGAATATAACATTATCGCTGGCGTCCAACACATTCAGGTTATTGGTAAAATCAACCGAACCCCAAATGAAACTGAAGGCGGCAATGTCGCCAGGGATTGTCGTCAAATCGAGAATGCCCGGAGTTCCGCTTAATGGGCCAACAGAACCGTAGAATCCGGTGCTACCCAATGGCTGAGTATATGTGGCTGGTAATGTACCGGTCACAATCGAACCGCCAGAAAAGGCCGGGGTCGCAGATTCAAAGTCAATTACTGGTGCAGGTCCTGAATACACTGCGTTACCCTCATCATAAGACAAGATAATCGCAGCATTTGCGGATGTTGAGCAAAGTAAAGCGGCTAATCCGGCAACTTTTGCAACTTTCATAAACGACATGATATTAGACCTCTTTAACAAACTGCGACTTCACGCTGCAGTAAAAATTTAGCGACTTAGCCGCGTGCATTAGAATACCGCAGCTGATTCGTAAACCTTTTGTTTACCTTATAGGGACTTGTGGCCCTGATTTTGGGATTCTGTCCTTTACTGGGACGGTTATCGAAAGAATGTGAGCGGCAATCCACTCAACAGTTTCCAGTCAAACACGCAGCGGTTGCTTCAATGTCTGAACAAGACTGAATATCCGTCATCTTAAGTTGTTGTGGAGTTGTGCAGTTTTTGAATGAATAGGATTTCAGACACCGCCAAAGATGTCAGTGCGCTTAGAATTGAGATTTACGTAGCCGTATATTTGTTCCCGTAAATACTGGTAAACGACATTGCAAAATTTGAAATTGTGGCTAATGGGAGGTTAACAGCCATGTTTGGGACGCGCCAAAACGATGACATGGTAGAAGGTAACAAGGAATAAGATGTGTCTGATAACCTAGCAGCTCTGGTTGCTTCAGCTGATCGCAGGCGCCGCGCCGCTGTGATTTTGTTTGGCGGCGTACTTGGCGTTGCTGCGCTATTTCCAAATAATGACCGCGCCATGTGGGTGCCTGAATCCGAGACACCTTTTGTATTTACCGCTGTTCCTGAAAAACAGCCTGTAACATATTTGACAATACCAGGCGCTGACGCACTGTTAAGAAACTTGGTTGGTTTTGGTAGCAATATACCAGATCGCCGTCGTCGTTCGCGGGTATTGCCTCTTGATCCCACTGCTGTGGCCCCGCCAACTGGTGCGGGTAATGTTCCAGGAGCGGCGGTACCCGAATTTGGTGAATTGCCTACCGAATTGGCGGATGCGCAAACGGGACCAGGCGGAATTTTGAATTCAAACCCTGGTGGCGGGGTATCAGGCGGCCCAGCAACTCGCACGGGCGGAGGTCCGGGCGGTATTGGCGGCGGTGGAAGTGGCGGTAGTCCCGGTACTCTCAATGATCCCCAAGTGGATCCGCCCGCAGACGATCCGCCAGTTGACGATCCGATAGATGATGATCCGCCTGTAATGTCTCCAGTTCCAGAACCTGTTAGCTGGGCAATGTTTATCTTCGGGTTTGGATTGATTGGAACGCTGCTTCGTCAGCGTCGCAAAAAACTACTTGCCGCCTAAGGTTCCTACAATAAGCCATTGTTTTAATTGATCACTCTATGATCAATTGATCTTTTCGGATAGTAATCGAATTGAGCTTCGACAACGCATTTAGTCCCAGAAGTGATACTTCAGGCCCGCTTTCCATTACTGCGATTTCCAGACCGCCCAAAGTTCGACCCGCAACAGTTAGGTCATCCGCTTTTCGCCAGGTCATTTGGCTGTACCCCGACGCAGTTCGTATCCTCTGTTGAGGAGCAGAACCGGCCCCCAGTCCAACACGCAACGCATCTTTATCGTTTAGAACAACCACCGATGCACCGGTATCCACTGCAAACTGCAACGGGACACCGTTAATACTACCATCAATATAGAAAAGGCCGTCGGCGGCGCGAGTGATCAGATGCTTTCCAGACGGCTTGATTTCAGCAGCGGTCACAATCTCTGATTCCAGCGATGCGGTCATGGCTGTCGCGGATGGTGCAACGGAGAACAGCGATACCTGTAGTGCCGCCAGAAGAGCGCCACAAAGTGTCATCGCACCAAAAAGTAGATTTACCGGTTGCCGTAACATGACGCTGCATTAGCAACGCGCGATTTGCGAACCCTTCAACGAAAGGGTAAATGCCAAATTAACCTAATCGGTGCCGTTAACACCCTTTTTGAGCCGTTTAAGCTGCCGGCGCTGATACAGACCGATCAAAAGAGCCCCGAAAGCCAAGATTACAAACTGCCAGAATACACCCCAGTAAGGCCAGCGTAAATCGTCTGCATCACGATATAACACATAGTGATCCGGGTGCACTTTTACCCCAGCCTTTTGATAAAGCAGGACAATTTCGTCTGGCAGGCCATCTTGTCGTAAAACACCGCTTACAGAACCAGCAGGGCCGTCTTTCGTTGGTATAATACGCCCCTGCTCCAGCAAATGCTCTCGCTCCGGTGCTCTTCCAGGTATTCGGTTTTTGGGCAAAACAAATTCTGGGCGAAAGACCTGAACGAAATAGCGTGTCGACTTTCGATCAGCCAGCCGGCTCACAATTGGAATAAAATAGGTTCTTTGGCTATCCAGCACCAGATTGCGATTTATTGTCGCCAGTTTCTGCCAATCCAAAACGCCATCGAGCTTGACGGGGCCTTCCTCGGGTTCTGCAAAGGGAATGCTTCCAACATCGATATTCTGAATTTTCCCTTCTTCATCGGGAAGCAGCATCGTCAGGATAAAGGTTACCATCACGGCTATAGCCGCCAAACCCGAAAGGATAAAGAAACTCAGCATCGACCGACGCGTTTTACCCATGGCCTGCTTAGCTTGTTCCTGAAGGGTTAGCTCAGGTTGATCTTGTTCCTTCTTTTTTCTGAGACGGAACACCAGCCACAGAATAAGAAGCAGCAATAGAGTTAGCAAAAGTACAGGCAATGCAACGGTTAACAGCGGAAAATAATTTCCGAACCAGGAAAACTGCCACTCAGCTAGGCGTGAAACCAAGCCTCGATAGAATATCGATTGTGGCAAAAGTACTAGAAAGACAAATAGCGCGAAGGCAATGGCTACCGGTACAATATTGCTACGCAAAGATGCAAGAAATCGAGATTCAGTTTTTTCGGCCATTTTCATACCCCCGCTGAGCAATTATCCGGCATCTATCAAGGTGTCTAGAGATTTATGCAATTTCAACTTTAGGCCTGACACTCCGTTTGGCAAAAAGGATGAACTGACCGGTCTTTTATAAATTTATTCCCATTTTACATGCGTTTACCATCATTCTATCGATTGCACTACCCTAGTCGAGGATCAAAGTCCCCTTGTCATTGTCTGCAGCTAGTGTGCCTTTTACGTCATCTTCCGCGAGCCCGCTATCGTCCGCAATAGCAGCCGGTTGATCGCCTGTATCGAACTTCGGGGCAAGGATCGGGTCAATTTCAGGAACGTAGGTCATTTCATTTTCGGTTGGGTCCGTTTCGATATCAAGTTCATCGGTAACATCCATCCCACCTTCGACCATCTCAACCTCCGACAAATCTTCGCCGCTATAATCCTGCGTAAAGGCAGCCCTCTTGCCCCAGTAACCTGACCAACGATAGAATATGTGTGATCCCACAGTCTTTATTTTGTCGAGGTTTTTCGCCCAATACGGCACGATCCAAACGGTGTGATAATGGGTGGCAGTGCCCACGCTGGGTTCTACGGTTCCGGAGATCGCATCAGCCGCAATATTCTGTATGCGTTTCCATAATGCTGGATTGGGTACGCGAGCAAGGGAGCCATCGCATGTGAATGAGAATTGGCAGCCGGTCGAACGTTGGGATCCTTGAAACACAACGCCACAAATATTGTTGGGATATGCGGGATGCCGGACCCTGTTCAGTACGACTTGAGCAACCGCCCGCTGTCCTCGCTCTGCCTCAATTGCCGCCTCATAATAAATAGCCGAGGTGAGGCAATTGATAGCCGTGCTGCGGGACAATTCCATAGCAACAGTTCCTGGTACGACAAACGGCCTAGCAGGCGTAATCTTCTCTTGCGATTCAGGTACAGATTTATTTAGCGCTATCGCTTCTTCAGGACTGAGCGCGAGTGTTAATCCATCTTCCTTGCTGAGCATGTCGTCGGGCAATCCGGGCAGTGCAGGCAATTGTCGGTCTGTGGGACTATCTAGTGCTACTGACGCCACTTTGTCCTTACGAGGCCAGATATCTTCCCAAAAAGACGATGGCGATAGGAACAGACTGAGTATTGGTATCAGACAAAAAAGAAGGATGAACAATATGATCAGACGCCGCCGTGAACGCCAGCTGCGTACGGGCCGGCTGTTTCCGGCAAATTCTTCATCGGTGTCAGGCAATTTCATATTTTCAACCATGTGGCGAAATCAATCGCACGCAACTCTATTCATCATCATGTAGCCGCCCCGTACAACGAAATTAGCCAGAAAGGGAAGTACAGACTGATATCCAAACAGTCCGGCGTTCGGTCTGACCCTGAAACATCAATAGCCATAGCATGTGGCTTAACCAATAAAGAAATAGTGGCAAGGATGTACCGAATTAGAACAACCAGATTCCGATAAACATAGCCTGTCTGTTTGTCTGGAAACCGCGTAAAAGATATGATACGCCTCCAATTCACAATATCGTGAAGTCTATAAACATCAACTGGTTACGTTATCATCATGCATGGTAATCATGGCAGATCTTCTGCCTTCAAGCCAATAAGGGCAACAACATATGTCTAGTTTGACCGCTCGGTCCAGCCTGCCCAGTATGAATTTGGCCAATATCCTGCTGATATTGGGTTTGATCGCTATCATTGTTCCGACGATGATGTTCGTTTCCCAAGAAAGCTGGTCCCAGGAGACCGGGGCGCACGGACCGATTGTTTTGTTTACAGGCCTTTGGCTGCTCAGGCGGAGATGGTTGGTCGCCAAGCCGGTTATGAAACCGGCCCCTACCCTGCCAGTGGTAGTGCTTGCGACAATATTCCTGCCGCTTTTCCTCTTCGCACGCATAACCCAGATCATCGAAATCGAAGGTTATTTGATGTATGGATTGGTGCTGATCGCGCTCTACAGTGTGGTTGGACAGTCAGCAATGAAGGTGATGTGGTTCCCGCTCTTCTACATGGTATTTGTGTTTCCACCGCCTGATACATTGATTGTACTCATAACCCAGCCCCTCAAGATATTGATATCGGAGTTGGCCATCGGATTTCTTCATATGCTCGGATATCCGATTGGCGGTGCCGGGGTGATGATTCAGATTGGCCAATATCAGTTGTTGGTTGCCGCAGCGTGTTCCGGCCTGAACTCACTGGTTTCTCTATCCGCTATCTCACTATTTTACATATATGTGCGACATCAGGCGAACTGGCGCTATTCTCTGCTTTTGAGCTTCATGATCATCCCAGTCGCGATTATTGCAAATTTCATTCGGGTCTTGATCCTCATTTTATTGACTTACCATTCGGGTGAAGCCGCAGCGCAAGGCTTCCTTCACAATTTTGCCGGTGTCACGATGTTCATGATCGCCGTTCTGACAATATTTGCCATTGATAGCGTTTTGGAGCCGATCTGGCGGCGGTTTAACGACAAGAAGGTACAAGTATGACTGCTGAAACATCAGGTGATGGTGACCTATCAAACTTGGAAACAGGCCAGAAAACTCTTGTTAACAGGCGCCACCTGGTCATGGGCGGCGCCTTCTGTCTCGCCGCTGGGCTGGCTTATGCACGCACACCTCAGGTCATATTCCCGGTTGTCAAAAAAGACGATTTTGAAAAACTGATCCCGGAAACCATCGGTCCATGGCAGTTTGAGACGTCCAGCGGTGTGGTCCTGCCGCCTCCGGATGCTTTGTCTGATCGGCTCTATGACAATCTGGTCACGCGAGTTTATTCGGCACCCGAAGACCCGCCGATCATGTTTTTGACGGCCTATAGCAATACCCAGGACGGCGTTTTGCAGGTACACCGCCCAGAAATTTGCTATCCCGCTGGCGGATATGAACTAACACCAACCCAGCCAGTCACTATTGAAGATGGCCTCGGTAGTAAGATTCAAGCCAACATGTTCACAGCAACAGGGCGTGGTCGGACTGAGCACGTACTCTACTGGACCCGGATTGGGAACGAGTTCCCGCTTGCTTGGAGCCAGCAACGCATGGCCGTTATTCGTGCCAACCTACGCGGTATTATACCTGATGGTGTGCTGGTCCGGGCCTCACTGATCGCACCAACAATGGATGAGGCAATGCCCCATTTGTCGCGATTTGCCGCTCAATTGAATAAGGGGATGAACAAACAGGGGCGGGCACTGTTGAGTGGCATCAAAAGCTGAAGCTCTCGGCCGAGAAAATCAAGCGGCGCTGACTATTCCTCGGGACGGTTGAACTTCTCGAACGGTTTTAAAACCATCATGATATAGGTTATGACCGTAGCAATCACTGCAACCGCAGCCAATTGATAGCCTTCGTTACCAAGGTAGTTTGCACCAGCGCAACCAACAGAAGCAACCAGATACTGCCACAAATGATCAGGTGGATCGTCCTCGACTGATCGGTCTAGAAATAATACGATCAAACCGCCAAAAATGGCTACTGTTAGCCAATCGTAAATGGTTTCCAATCTAGCCTCCCGTTGCTATAAACGCCTCTGTATATTTTAAAAGAGTTTCAAACAAGCCAATGATTCGTTTTGTCTTTTAACTGGACAAAATTTCAGGAGAAGTAACTGTGACTATGACCCTTTCTGCAAAATCCCGCGCTTTGATGTGCCTAACCGCTGGTGCCCTGGTACTGGCTGGCTGCGAAAAATCTGCGGAAGGTCAGGTCGCTGCGGTCGTGAATAGTGAAGAAATCACGTTGCAAGAGATTAATGCTGCCCTGAATGAAACGAATATTCCCGAGGGTGCAGACAAGAAGAAACTGCAACAAAATGCGCTCCAGCAGATTGTTGAGCGCCGGTTGCTGGCACAAGCGGCAAAGGAAAGCGGCATTGATCAGGATCCCGCTTATTTGATCCGGCAACGCCAATTGAGTGAAGCGCTGCTTGTTCAGATGTATGCCGATAAAGCTGGCTCCACGCTGAAAGTACCGGACCAGGCCGCGATTGATCGCTATACGGAAGCGCATCCTTTCTCTTTTGCCAATCGGACAGTCTATGCCGTGGACCAGATTATATTCCCCTCACCTGCCAATCTTGGCGATCTCAAGAAGCTGGAAGTTGCCAACACGCTTGAAGACGTACAGAAGATATTGACAGAAATGGGTATCCAGTTCGCCCGCAAATCTGCGCAAATGGACTCTGTTCAGGTCCCGCCTGCCATGATGGCGCAAATTGTATCTCTCGATCCTGGGGAGCCCTTCGTGATTCCGACCGGCGCAACGGTGACGGCGAGCGTGATCAAGGCACAGCAAAAGGTGCCCTATAATGCCGATCAGGCCGGTCCTGTTGCCGTAAAGGCCATTCGGAACGAAGAAATGGCCAAGATCATGAAGCAGCGTCTTGCCGAAGCTAAAACCAAAGCTGAAATCACCTATCAGTCCGGATTTGAACCGGCCAAGGACGCAGGCGAAACTGCGGAGACTCCAGCTGCAGTACCAGAAGCCGTTGAAGTCCCTGCGGGCTAGTTTTCTGATACTTTCCGACGAACGACGAGACTTGCGGCTAGCACAAGCGCCGGAAGCAAAATAAACGCGTTCAAGAGCGCGTCTGTTGCAGCGATAATAACAACAGTGGAGATCGCAAAAGTCGGTGGAAGGGTAGCGCCTTCTTTCTCAGAAATGCTGGTTTCCTCCGGCTGCCCGAACCACCTTGATAATATGGCAGCGATAGGCGAACCCAATGCCAGCAGCAAACCGATAAGGCCGAATTGTCCTGCCAGCAATAACGGGAGACCCCAAGGCCGTCTGCCCAATTCCGTCCACCAGTCCCATTGACCGGATCCGGCAACCAGATTTTCCCGGATCACCGGGATAGTCTTTTCGTCCTGCGATATGCGCCAGGATAAAGAACTGCGACCTGAAGTCCGTAACACACTCAAGGCAGTTTGCCCTACCGCTGTTTCCTTTGCCAAAGACCTTAACGGTATGACGCCGCTGACATAGACAGTCGCTCCGAGCAATAAAAGAACCAGACCCGGAATGGCAATTTTTCTCAGATGGCGAAGAAATTGTGAGAAATATAGTGCCGCGATACCGACCAACATCAGGAATATGGCGCCGATCGATTGTGACGCCATGGCGAGCAGAAACAAGATAATCGCAGGCCAGACCCTTGTTCTTTTGCCGCCTTCCACTGGTGTTGATCTATACCGCCATATCGCTAAGACCGCCATAGATGCCATCCACAATCCATATTGATTGCCATCCTCAAACATCATCAGCGGTCGATATCCGATATAGCGCTCTGCTCCGACTGCTGCGAAAGGATGCGCGCCGTAGAGCAGTTCATATAGCCGAAGACCAGACATCCCTTCGATAAGCGCAAAAGGGACAAGCAAGAGCGTCAGTCCAATCAGAATATCAATCAGAACGCACTGCCCTTCCCGATCCCGATAATAAGCGCGGCCCAGAAACCAGGGAATGGCCCAGACACCCGTAAGATAGAGACTGGATTGCCATCCGACTGGGCTTGCGTCGACAAATATTGTTTGCACAACTGGCCAAAGACACCATCCTAGCATTGGCACATCCACTAGCGTCGGGCGAAAGCGAAGCAGGGATCTGCCATCAAATAAAAGCGCACCAGTCAGGGCTGCCACACTGGCAATCCAAGCTTTGGAAATCAGCGCATCGCTGGGCAGCGCGGTTGTAATAATCCAATAGGGCGACAAGGCGGTCGTCCCGGCAAAATGGGACTGCATGGCAGGATAATGGGATACTGGAAGGAATAACAAGCCAGCAAAATAGACTATTGCTACCGCTTGAACTGGACGCAATATCGCAAAGCAAGCTATTCCTGTCAGGAAGAATGCGATATAGATTATTGATATTGCATCCATAACTTCACTCCGGTCCCACAGGTGCAGGTCCATTGCTATAGGGTTATAAAATTGAAATGTCGCTATTCGATAATCCAACCCAAGCCTTTGGAATAGTCTTTTTCTCCTTCGCAGCGCTGAGCTGCGCCTTCGCGATGCGTATTGTTTTCTGGCGCTGGCTGGCAGTTCTATATCTGCTATTTGCAGCGGAGATTAGTTTGGGAGGGCGACACTTTTTCCATCTCAAAATGAATGACGTCATGCAATCAGTTGGAATCTACGCCGATCGCGCAATTGTCCAGTGGATACTGATAGTGGCGGTAATATCTGTCCTTCTTCTGTTTCTTTCCAGATACCGTGATTCTCTGGGCTCGATCGGTTATGTTGCTTTGTGGCGTAGTACTGGAGGGGTTGCGACCGGTTTACTGTTGCTATTATTCGCTACCGAACTGATCTCGGTCCATGAAATTGATGCTTTTATATACCAGACCGTGTTCGGGGTTATGCTGATTGGATGGATGTGGGCCACCTTGGCTATGGTGGTGGCCTCGGCCGCGTTCTTCGACCAGCGCCGGTCGAGATATTCCGCAAGTGATAAAGCACAAGACAAAGAACCCGTTTGATTTCACCGCCGAGTACGGTAACGCGTCAAGGCAATTCAGGGGTTATGGGACAGTCATGAGATTATTATTCGCTCTACCGGGATTTCATCGGTACGAACGCGGCGCTGAGGTGGCATTGCTGTCGGTTGCAGCGCAGCTTGCCCGAACTGGTGATGATGTTACCGTTATTGGGTCCGGTGAAGCCAAGCCGGATGATCCCTATAAGTTTATTCATGCTGGCTCGGTTCGCCGGGAGAATTTTGAAAAATTCCCATTTTTGCCACCTTTTCGAAGCGAAACTGTTTACGAAGAGGCCACATTTGCACCGAACCTTGCCCTGAAATACAAGCCTGCAGACTATGACGCGGTGCTGACTTGCTCTTTTCCGTTTACCAACATGACACTGCGCCGCCCGACCGTCGGCGGGAAAAAACCGCTAAACATATTCGTGACACAAAATGGCGAATGGCCCGCGATTTCCAACGATGCAGAATATCGTTTCTTTTCCTGCGACGGCTTGGTTTGTACCAATCCGGACTATTACGAAAACAACAAGGACAAATGGAATTGCGCAGTTATCCCTAACGGTATCTCAACCGACCGATTTCAACTGGGGCCGGGTGACAGGGCCAAACTGGGCTTTCCAGAAAATCAAAAAATTGTCTTAATGGTGAGCGCCCTAATCCCAACAAAAAGGGTGATGGATGGAATTCGGGCGGTTGCACCGATGGAGGACACACATCTTGTTGTCGCCGGTGACGGGCCCATGCGTGACGAGGTCAAGGCGTTGGCTGCAGAATTACTACCAGATCGCTTTACCCAGTTGACGGTGACACCGGATCAGATGCCCACGCTGTATCAATCTGCTGATGTTTTCTTGCATCTGTCGCTACTAGAATCCTTCGGCAACGTGTTTCCAGAGGCCATGGCCTGTGGTCTGCCGATTGTGGGGCATGACACACCTCGCCTTCGCTGGATCGTTGGCGATGATGAGTTTCTTGTCGACACCCAAAAAATACCAAACATCACTCTGGCGCTAGCAGAAGCGCTTGCTGCTAGAGAAGCCTCACCAGCACAAGTATCGGAACGCGCAACCAGCTTCGCTTGGTCAAATATTGCTGATCAATATCGTGATTTTTTAAGCGGTTTGCTGCGGGATCGCACCTAGGCAGGAATGGTATCCAGCTGTTCGAAATAAGCAATGGTCTTTTCCAGACCTTCCTTCAATTCAATCGTTGGTTCCCAGCCCAATTCAGATTTTGCCAGTGTAATATCCGGCTGACGCTGCTTCGGATCATCCTGCGGTAACGGTAAGTCGATGATTTTCGATCCCGAATTCGTCATCTCAACGACCAGCTCAGCTAACTCACGAATGGAAAACTCGTTAGGATTGCCGATATTCACCGGGCCGGTGAACCCTTCCTTACTGTTCATTAGCTTCATGAGTCCGTCGACCAGATTATCAACATAGCAAAAGCTGCGGGTTTGGCTGCCATTTCCGAATATTGTAATATCTTCGCCACGAATAGCCTGCATGATGAAGTTTGAAACAACCCGTCCATCCGATGGGTGCATGCGTGGGCCATAGGTGTTGAAAATGCGTGCGACCTTTATCTCGATGCCATGTTGACGATTATAGTCGAAGAAGAGCGTTTCTGCGCATCGTTTGCCTTCATCATAGCAGGAACGAATACCGATCGGGTTCACATTGCCCCAATAATCTTCGGTCTGCGGGTGAACAACAGGATCGCCGTAAACCTCACTAGTCGACGCTTGCAAGATCCGACATTTCAATCGTTTGGCCAGGCCCAGCATATTGATCGCTCCGTGGACGGATACCTTGGTCGTCTGCACGGGATCATGTTGATAGTGAATTGGCGACGCCGGACAGGCGAGATTGTAAATCTCGTCCACTTCAACAAAAAGTGGCAAGCAAATATCATGGCGCATGAATTCAAAGCGCGGATGTTGGAGCAGATGCGCGATATTGCTTTTCGAGCCTGTAAACAGATTGTCAACGCAAAGCACCTCATGGCCTTGTTCGATCAACCGGTCGATCAAATGAGAACCGAGAAAACCGCACCCACCGGTAACCAATACACGTTTTTGTGAAAAATAATCGCGGCTCATCCCTAATCTCCGGTGAATCTAATGCGCTGTTCGATACAGAGCGCCACGATAGCTAGCAAGAGTGATGATATGTTTAAGACCGACCAATTGAAAATATTGGAAAATCTGAAATTTTCGTTGCAGAATATCGCCGTGACCATTGGACATGGTTTCGTTACTAAGCCGAGTAGCTTATAGTAGACCCGATGACAGAAAGAAGTTCGGTTATGCCCATTATTCGATCAGCGGTTGTAGTGATGGCTTTGTTTGTTTCTTCGGGCGCTATTGCCGAAACTGACCCGATTCCGCCAGGCGTTGAACTTCCACGCATAGCCAGTAATTTCGATATTGAAGCTGAGATGGTTCCTGCATGGGGTGCCGGCAATATCCCTCCGAGTTCGGCGCCTGATGTTGTAGGGGCTTTCCGTTTCTTGTGTAGTCCTGGCCAAATAAGCTTTGACGACCCAATTGTGTATCCCGGAGAACCCGGAAAATCACACCTGCATCAGTTTTTTGGCAATACGCTGGCAGATGCTCATTCTACTTACGAAAGTCTGCGCACGACTGGAGATAGCACTTGCAACAATCGGTTGAACCGTTCTGCCTACTGGATGCCAGCAATGATGAATGGTCGTGGACAGGTTGTGAAACCCCATCATGTCAGCATCTATTACAAACGACTGCCAGCCTCATCTCTGGATTGTAGGGACCGCGTAGATCGATCGAAGCAGACATGCGTATCGATACCAAGAGGGCTACGTTTCATCTTCGGCCATGATATGTTGAACAAATCAGGAAAAAAGACCGGAAATGGTTATTTCAACTGTAAAGGCCCGACCGCAAAACCCGGTAAATACCCAGATATTGTCACGGCGGCCGAAAATTGCCCGCCAGGCAACCAGATTGGTGCACTGATCAATGCACCCAATTGCTGGGACGGAAAGAATCTCGACAGCAAGGACCATCGCAGCCACATCGCTTATCGTGTACGCGGAAATGACGGAAAGGCACGATGCCCCAAAAGCCATCCCTATCATATGCCAACCTTCACTCTGGCTGCCTGGTATGAAACCGACGAAACACTTGATGGATCGGGAAAGTGGGATCCCGATAATCCGAGTTGGCACCTTTCGTCAGACTATATGCCGGGAATGAAGCCGGCGAAACCCGGCACCACGTTCCATACGGACTGGTTCGGCGCGTGGGACGACAAAGCGCTTGAACTATGGATCGCGCATTGCATTAATCGAATGCTCAATTGTTCCGGCGGGGATATGGGTAATGGCAAGCAACTGAAACTGACCAACGGGTACAGGAACAATGGCAAACAGAGAATTTTCGATCCTCCGCCAACGCCACAAAATCAAGATCACAATCATGGCTCTGAAAATCAGATGAGCCATGTGGAAGCTTCTGGCTCATGATCAGTTTAACCGCCGGTCTGACCGGCCTGTCTTGGTTGATAGCCGCACCGTTTCTTTTGCTATTCGGCATATTTATCATGGAGGTCGCCGCAGGCATATTCCGTACTGGCAAGGATATGGGTGATCTCACTAGTTCCAGAGAAAAACCTCTAAAAATCGCGATACTAATACCTGCACATAACGAAGCATCGATCATATCTCGCACAATCAGTGCGCTTATCTCCGATGTTCCTGCAGAAACGAAAATATTGGTTGTCGCCGATAACTGTACCGATGATACACCATCAATTGCCCGGGCCGCTGGAGCGGCGGTGGTAGAGCGGAACAATTCAGAACTGCTCGGTAAGGGTTATGCATTGGCATTTGGCAGGGATGCGCTTGCTATGGACCCTCCGGATAGCGTTATCGTACTTGATGCCGATTGCACCCTTGGCAAGGGCAGTGCAGTCAAACTGGCGCACGCCGCCAATCGCCTTTCGGTTCCCGTACAAGCGACGAACCTGATCCATAGCGCTTCGATAGCTTCACCTGTCGTGCAAATATCGAATTTTGCAATGTTGATGAAAAATCTAATCCGTCAGCGCGGAATGACACGACTTGGAGGCGCGGCTCTGCTGACCGGTACGGGTATGGCATTTCCCTGGTCGATATTTGCAGATGCACGGTTGTCCAGTGGTGATCTAGCAGAAGATCTCGCACTGGGCATTAATGTTACAAAACAAGGGAATACACCCGTTTTTCTAGAGTCAGCAGGGGTATCGAGCGGAGCTGCGGCAGAAGAAGATACCCTGGTCCAGCGCACCAGATGGGAGCACGGATTTCTCACCACAGCGCGGGTTCAGGCTCTCCCTCTTGTCATCTCAGGTTTGCGGACATGGTCCAGACCGCAGGTTCTTCTGGGATTGCATCTCCTCGTTCCGCCGCTCGCCTTGTTGTTCGCAAGTGGGTTTACCCTAGTCATCACCACTGGCCTTTTGACATTGTTGGGTGCCTCCCCCCTGCCCTTCCTAATTCTTTCGATCACGCTGACAACCGCGGCGACGGCGACGATCGCGGTCTGGCTCCTAGAGGGGCGCCGAACATTATCGGCCAGTGCATTGATCCGGATACCATTTTACATATTGTGGAAAATACCTGTCTATCTCAAACTGTTCGGTGGAAGTGAGACGCGTTGGATACGCACACGGCGCTCTGGAGAAAAAAATAGTTCAGGTTCAGTGGACGAATAGTCTATTTGGGACCGATCAGGTTAATTTTTACCAGATCCATTGTGATCGATGAATATCTTGAAAATTCGGGGTCCCTCAACCAGATAGCGTCGCCATAGCCGCGATGGCTCGCTAAGTAGACGAAAAGCCCATTCCATACCGGCTTTCTGGATCCAAACTGGGGCACGCTTTTTGGCCGAAGTAATAAATTCAAGAGATGCTCCGATGCACAGACCTACACCTCTACATTTGCCCGATTTCAGACATTGATGGGCAATAATCTCACTTTGCGGCGCTCCAATGGCAAACAGAACATAGTTTGCATTGGCGTCTTCAACAAAAGTAACGATATCTGCCATTGCTTCAGGATTGTTCAGCACGCCCATTGGAGGAACATGCTGGACATAGTCAGGAGAAGGATAAAGTCTCGAGATATCCGTTAGTAAACCGGTGTCGCCGCCAACAATCGCAACACGGTCTGCGGATGTCAGTTCATGTTGAAATAGGGCTGCAGTAAGGTCGCTGCCAGGAACTACGGTCAGACTAATGCCTGCAAAGCGCGCCAGAGCGCGAACAACCCTACTGTCGCACAAGGTGAGAGCGGCCGCATCATAGGCCTCTCGAAACAAATCGTTTCGCGGCTCCGAAATGTCGGGGTAGAGGGTCACAAAATGATCAACATTTGGCGTAACCACGTACGAAAAATTGCCCGCATGAGCCAGATTAGCTACCCTGTGAATAGCCTGTTGCAGGTTTAGCGGAGCCATTTGAATGCCCAAAAAGGGAATTGTAACTAAGTCCTCCGCGGGCATGGTCAACTGATCAGAAGAGGCACCAATGTCTGATGTCATTGCAAACGCCCGAAAAGACCACGTGTCGGCGGCGTACCGGGCGGCAAATCTATCGCAAAAATTACTCCTGCTATTTGTTCACCCTTAAGGGCATCCAGCTTACAGCTGTCCAGACCGGCCTTCTCGCAAGTATCTCCGTAAAGACGCCAGGCGCGGATGGATGCAGGCGTATCCCGCGCATAAGTGCGTGTCGCCGCGATCGCCCGCCCCCGATCGCCATTCTCAATCAAGAACCGGCTATAAGCTCCAAATAAAACAGGATCTTGCGGGATGAGCTTGACGGCGTCTGCAAACACCCGCTTGGCTCCGTTTCGTTCATTTTTCGCGACATAAACATCTGCCAAACTGAGATAACCCGGCACAAATTTTGGATTGTCCCTGATGATTATCTGCGCATCATTGATGGCTTGCGCAAAGTCTTTCTTTTCCAGACTTTGCTTGACCCGGACCAGCAGAGCATCAGCATTGGTTTCATCATTCTCCAAGAGGACCGAGGCCATGTCATAGGCTTCATCAGCCTCGCCGAGTTTTTCAAGAGTTCGGGCAAAAAGAGCTCTGGGTTCTGGCCAGAAACCGGAAGACACAGAGCGCAGAATGCGCCTCGCCTGTTCAGGCTTATCAACCGCCAGCAAATAGCGGGCAATTGCAACGCGAGATTCCAGCGAACCTTCTTGCGAAAGAAATTCCACAAGATTTTCATTGAGTGGCTGCGGGTCATATTCGAGCCACAAGCCGGTCATCATGGTCAATGGTCGCTTTTCATCCAGATTGTTGCGGAGCATCTCTTCAATAAGTGCTCGAGCCTGCGCAATATCGCCCGATTTATAGAGGGTATTGGCATAATCAATCCGTAAGGCCATATCATCGGGTCTGTGAACCAACAACCTTTCAAAGGTCGCTTTCATTTCAAGAAGATTGCTGGTTTCACGATAAAGCTCGATCAGTGTCATATCGACGCCTTGTGAATATTTCTTGTCGGGCGACGTCTTTTGCAACATTGCGATAGCATCAGCCGGATTACCGGTTAACGCCATTGTCCTGGCCTTCAAAATAGTCCCAGCTTCATCACCAGGTCGAGCTACCAAAATGCGTTCGGCAAAACCCAAAGCTTCTTCATGCTTCCTTCTCACCAGTGCGATGAGACCCTTGGTTAACATGGCTTCAGGCAGTTCGGGGGAAAATGAAAGCATCGCATCGGCAGCGCGCTCGGCATCCTGCAGGTAACCAGTCTGCAGCCCCAATTGTGAAACGGCTTGCAATGCCTCCGGATTTGCAGCTTCCAGTGACAAGGCATCTGAATAGGCCAGAAAAGCATCGCGCGGGCGTCCGGAGGCCAGCTCTATCCTCCCTTTTAGGATGTGCAGACTGGGAATATCATCACGTAGCGCTATCGCTTCGGTTATCGATTTGCGCGCTTCATAGAAATTTCGCTCGTCGAAATATTGCTGCGCGACGGTGCCAGCTTCCATTGCGTTTTCGGCAGAAGATCCACATGCTCCTAGCAAAGACACGAAAAATGCCGCCGCAATTGTGGCGTTAATCTTTCGAATCGGTCTTGTTAAGGATATATTGTGTCGTATCATGATACATATGTGTCACAGTTGAACTGGCTAAATTGTGGGATATTTCCGTAAAAATTGCGGTTAAGTGAGATGGTCCGATGCGAATAGCTATGTTTTGCGGTGGCAAGGTTTAATATTAGGTTATATAGCACTCCGCTGTGAAGTTGAAATGATGGATGAGTAATATCAATGAAGAATCTAATATTGGCCATGATATTCGCGCTGGTCTCTGTTCCCGGCTATGCGCAATCCAATCAGCCTGCTCCTGATTCCGCTACGGCCCCAGCTACAACGCAGACAGCTTATCGGATCAATGCTGGTGACGACATTGAAGTTTATGTTTGGGGCGAAGAACGTCTCCAGCGGCAAATCCGCGTATTGCCTGACGGCACTTTTTCATTTCCGCTCGTTGGACGGATCGAGGCTGAAGGCAAATTACCATATGAGATTGAGTCCGTTGTCAGCAAAGGATTAGAGAACCAATATCGGGGACAAGTGCCGCAAGTAACTGTGTCGGTAAGCTCACCTACGGGAATGCAGTTTTCGGTCATGGGACGTGTGAATTCACCCGGCAATTTTTCACCAGGTCGCTACATTAATCTGCTGGAAGCCCTAAGTATGGCTGGCGGACCCAGTCAGTTTGCGGATCTCGATGGTATATCGATTGTCCGCAAAACCCCACAGGGCTTGACCACGGTCAGAACCAGACTGGGTGGACTTTTTAAGCGGAGTGGGGCGGCAAACGCTGTATCAAAACGGGCCATTCCGAATATTCAATCTGGGGACACGATCATCGTGCCATAAAAGGGCATTCTTGGGGGAAGGATAAAATCTTGCATAGATCTATTTATTACAAAAGCCCGCTGACATTAGCGGCAGGTAGCCTGCTTTGCGCAACACCAGCCATGGCAGAGACAACTTTCGTCACTGATGTATCCGTAGGTGCTGGCGCTTCAACCAACCCTTATCTGGAAGATGGACCGGTAGAATCAACAGCAAGCGCATCAATTAGCGTTGCGCCAAGCCTTGTCATTACAGAGTCTGTGACAACATTCAAACTTCGCGGATTTGCGCGGCTTGAGGAATATGAAGAAGATTTTCGGACGAATAATGCCTATGGCGTGAGCGGTAGTGTCGAACATGGTCTGACAGACAGAACAGATTTGCGCGCCCGTTTGGGGTATAGCGGCAGCATTGTCGGGATTAACGACGCCTTCTTTAATCCCCCCGATGTTGTCGACGATAATTTTCTTACGCCGATTGCGGATGATATAGCCTTGAACGGTCTAAATCAGCGGCGGCATAGTTTTCAGACCGGCATCGGAATCTCGCATAGCTTCTCCCCGCTCGACAGCATTAGCGCAGATGTGGGAGCAACAGCTATTCGCTTCAGCGGCTCGGGCGTGCAAAACGAGTATAATTTTTTCAACCAAAATATCGGTTATTCGCGAGTTCTGTCTGACAGAACTTCTATAGGAGCGTCGCTTGGCCTTGGCGAAGTCAATTATCTCGGTCAAAGGCAGGGTGATTCAACCATTATCACACCGACGGTCAATATTACGCACCAGATATCAGAGGATTTCACGATTACTGCTTCTGCAGGTGTATCGTTTTCGGATGCGAAAAACCTGATTGGATCAACGAAGTCCTCTGATCTGTCAGCATCATTTAGTCTCTGCCGTACCGGAGAAACAAACAATCTATGCCTCGGTGCTAGCCGACAAACTTTGCCTACATCCTTTGACGGCGTTCGTTCGCAAACATCCTTCACCCTTGGGTATAGCCAGACCCTGAATCGCACGGACAGCGTGAATTTGAACCTGGGCTATTCGCGGTCCTCCAACTCCATTCAGGGATTGTCAGACGATTTTGACTATCTGCGGAGTTCAGCGACCTATAATCATAAATTCTCCGAAAGATTTACGGGGTTTGTATCTGCAGGCTATTCCGACTCTTACCAAACGGGTATAAACCGGCGAGCGAATACTCAGGTGAGCATCGGCATCAGACTAAAATTTGGTAATAATAGATGAACTTAGACAATCTCGACGATCAGGAATTTGATGGCGGTAACTTTCTGTCTCAAGTGCCGGTTATTATCTGGCAGCGCAAGTGGCTGTTAGTCATTCCCTTTCTGCTATGCTTGGCTGCAGGCATCGCAGCTTATTTCCTGTTGCCGACCGTTTATCGTTCGCAAGCTATTTTGCTCGTGCAGTCCGCGCAATTGCCGGACGATGTCGCTGGTGACGGCGCAAATGAGATAGTCGACCGCAGGATCGCAAGAATCCGACAACAGGTACTCAGCCGTCCAGGCCTGATCGATCTAATCAACAAATATGAACTCTATCCTTCGGAAAGAGGCAGCGACCCGCTTTCCGAAATTGTCGGAAATATGCGCGAATCTGTGTCAATCTCGCCAATGTCTGCAGATATTCAGCGCAGCGGCCGCGGACAAAGTTCGACGATCGCCTTCGCCCTCGCCTTTGAATATTCTGACCCGGTGAAAGCCCAGAGTGTTGCTCAGGATTTGACCGAGCAGGTTCTGCAACTGGATTCCAGTGTGAGCTCTGAACAGGCCAGCAGTACCGAGGAGTTTTTGACGGATCAGGCGGCGGGCCTTCAGTTACAGATTCAGGAACTCGAGAACCAGATCGCAATGATCAAGGCTGAAAATGGTAGCGTTCTTTCCAATAGCGGAATGATGGTCGGCGGCGGCAGTGGTGGATATGATGTTCAGATCGGCGCACTACAGAGAGAAAATTCACAACTCATTGCACAACGTGACGATGCGCTGAAATCCTCTAATCGCGATCCCGTTGTGGCTGGTGCGGAGCAACAGCTTGCTGGTGCAAAAGCCGTTTATTCAGACAATCACCCCGACGTAATCATTGCAAAACAGCGCTTGGAAGAAGCAAAAGCTCTGGCTGAGCAGAACATTTCCAAGCTGCCAGTCGATACAATCAATCAGCAAATTGCGTTCAACAATTCGCAGATTGCAACGCTGCGCTCAGCGAAGGCGTCCGACAATGCCCGGATGTCTGCTTCACTCAATGCTCAAGCACAGGCACCCTTGGTATTGCAGCAGATCAATCAATTGCAACAAAGACTGAATGGCCTGAACGAGCAATATCAAACAGTGTCCGGTCGGTTGCTCGCAGCACAAGCTGGCGTGAAGGCGGAAAACGAGCAGATGGGCGAGCGGTTATCGGTTATCGATCCGCCCGTTATTCCAGATCAGCCATCGTCACCAGATTGGTTGCTATTGGCCGGTGGCGGTTTGGCGTCCGGCCTTGCGCTTGGTTTCTTGCTGGTATTCGGAACCGAATTGTTTCTTCAACCCATTCGCGATCCCAAGACCATTTCAAACGCGTTGGGAGCCGCGCCCTTGGTCGTTGTACCGACCATTAAAGAGGAAAATGAAGAAAAAGCGGGCTGGACTTTCTGGCCCTTTCGGCGCCGCGAAGCCCATGCTGACTAGTTTTTAATCCAATCCCATTATTTTTGGAAATTATTCTGTGTCCAACACCATTGAAAAACCAAACGACTTCGCTGCCCCTGTAGTCATTCCGCATCCTGCGCAACTTGACGCCCTAATGCCGGTAGACGATACGCTGGAAACAAATCACATTGTCGGCTTTGATGGCAATGATATTCGATCACGGCCTTTTAATTTGTTGCGCTCCCAAGTTATCAAAACGCTGGAAGCCAACAACTGGAAGCTATTTGGATTGACATCCGCTACTCCGGCTGCTGGTAAGTCGTTTCTATCCTTGAATCTGGCTGCTGCATTATCGCGATTGTCAGATAAAACAATCTACCTGTTCGATCTGGATTTACGGAGGGGATCACTTGCTGATGCTCTGGGTATTGAAGGCAAGGTTGGTCTGGGTGAATTTTTATCCGGCAAGACTGATGATCTGCATTCTGTTGGACATCGGGTCGGCGACGGTAATCTGGCACTTTTCCCGTGCTACAGAGTGAAAAGCAATTCAGCTGAGCTGCTCGCGAGTAAACGCTTTGAAGCCCTAATGGCGGCAATCAAGAATCTACCAGATGATGTTATCGTTATTTGTGATTTGCCACCGGCTTTCGCAAATGATGATACAATTATGATTGCTCAGTTTCTTGACGCATATATGCTGGTTATCGAACAAGGCATCACGACCAAGAAACAGATGAACAATACCGTTTCACTTTTAAATCCTACACCTTGTTTGGGAACTGTTTTAAACCGCTATGTAGGCGGATTGATAGATCCTTATGGTTATGGCTATGGAAGCGGCGCTTATAACAAATATTATTCTGGCTGATATTCTTCCGCCTCAGCGGAAATCAGCAGTATATTGTCGGACAGTCGATTCTGATATCGGTTTCTTGGGCTTTCCTTCTCCAATTGAGAAACGCGCCGCTCTGCCGATCATAATTGGAGCACCCAAATAGTCCTCAACAACATGATAATGTTCTCGATCGCGATAATCATCAATGTAGATCGCGGTGATCCCCCCCATTTTCTGGGCGTTGAGGGCAGTCGCTAGTGCGCAAGCGACACGAAATCTGCCGTCAATAAGAACCATGTCAGGAAATGAAGTTGATTTCGCAATGTGAGTGAAAGGGATTTTTGTATAGTTTCTCCAAATTTCCAAGCGCTTAGCCGTTGGCCTAGTAAATACTGGATACCCCCATTCTTCAGTTATCCCAATATCACATACAACGATTTTTACTGGGGCCTGCGCGCCCAGAACTGTTCGCACTGCTTCTGCAAACTTCGAATCTGATTCGACTGAGACTGTTTGGACGCCGGCTCTCGCTGCCAGTACCGTGGATGCCCCGGAACCAAATTCCAGATAGAAGTTGGCCTTAGCTATTTCAGTGGTGAAGAGTTTTTCAAACTCGGGATCAAAGGCCGGCTTATCCGAAATGGTAAGATTGTGACCTGCACCGGAAATGCGAAATCCAATAAACCGCCAAAGGGCGCTGAGGTCACGGATAGTTTGCGGAATCTTCGACATATCAGGAAGCTTCCTACCACAAACACTTTAGAATTAGATTTACTCTTTCGTTCATTTGCATTCTGCCTGCATGGCGTCAAGCAGCGGCATTTACATTTGTTAGGATATCTTTGGTATTAAAGAAAAAAGCCAATCGACAGGGGTTTCGGACTGTGTAAAGAAACATCTGGTCGCGCTTGGATATTAGTGGAGTTTCATCTTGGCATTGCAACAACTCAATTCCCTATGGGTCGGCAACAAGCTGAGCTATTTGGAACGACTTTGTTTAACATCGGCCTTGGCTGTTGGTCATGAATTCACACTCTGGTCTTATGAACCGGATCAGCTGGAAGGTGTCCCAGAGGGAATCGAACTGCGCAACGCTGCTGACGTGATGCCACGCGAACGACTACTCACCTATGCAGATACCGGTTCTGTCGCATTGGGTGCAAATTTTTGGCGGTATGAGCTGTTGGCCAAAGGGCTCGGCTATTGGGTCGACATGGACTTTTATTTCCTCAAACCGCTCGATTTTTCAGAGGATCATGTATTTTGCTGGGAATATGAAGGTTGGGTCAACAATGCAGTACTTCTGGCCCCTGCCAACTCTCCTATGGTTTCAGATTTAAACTCCATACCGCAGCCAAATACACGACCGCCATGGTTCGGGCCGAAACGGTCGCTAGCTTTTTACTGGCAAAAGCTGACCAAAGGTCCAATCGGATTGGATGAAATGCCATGGGGCACCTATTCTTCAGGCCTCGTCACACATGTCATTCAAAAGAATAAGATTGAGCATTTTGCAAAACAACCATCTGTCTTTTATCCTGTCCGATGGAAAGATGCGCGAGCGCTTTATGAACCCGCTGAAGTAGTGGAAGATATGCTCGAAGATGACACTGTCGCTGTCCATATGTGGCATAGCCGTCTCGTAGGACTGTTTGACAAACCGCCGTCTCCGGGTTCCTATATCGATCTCGCATGCAAAAAACATGCGATTGACACTTCTTACTAAACAGTAGCTTCGATTACCGGTTGAGCGCGCGTTTTACTTTGCGTGCCGAAGCAACAACACTGCGGACAACTGGAATTTTGTCGAAGAACCGTAACTCCGCAATGTCCGTTCGCGATGGCCTTTGGTTACCCAAGGCCGGTTCTGCAAACAAAGTCTCAACATGGGGAAATGCACGCCGATACCAAATATATGCACCATCAATCGGCGGATGGATCCCTTCATAGCTGAGATTTTTGAGATAATCAGCCAGATGTGCTGCGGTTTCAGCGGAAAAGCCCATCATATGAGCCCCAATGATATCACTGTTGAGAAGATCGGACGGATCGGAAGCTTCATAGCCACCATAGAATATCGACCATTGCTCTGGCGGTAAGTAGGATTTGGCCTCGGCAATAAAGTCGCAATCATCTTCCAATATCAGAACGCGGTGATTGTTAGTCGCCGCTTCATCAAGAATTGCCAGATGGCTCTGAAAAACACCGCGTGCACCGGGTGAGCTAAAGGTCCCAGGATCATCAAACTGAAACGCCTTGAAAAATGCGACACGTGGATCATCCAATAGGCCTATGCGTGCCAGTTCGCTTTCCATTTCCGCGCGCCGATCGGTGCGGTATGGCAAATTGATGATCCTGATACTGTCAAATTGATCAAATATCACACTGGCTCTCCTTGCCCATCTGCGCTGACTTCAGATCGACGATGCCCCGCTATCGCATCAGAAAAGAGCTCCGGTAAAGGAGATACCGCAATTTCTATATCAAAATAGCGTTTTATCGTTTTTTTGGCCTCCAAAACCATCGCTTTGGTTCTGGTTTCTTG
This sequence comes from Sphingorhabdus sp. Alg231-15, assembly GCF_900149705.1. NCBI lineage: Bacteria > Pseudomonadati > Pseudomonadota > Alphaproteobacteria > Sphingomonadales > Sphingorhabdaceae > Sphingorhabdus > Sphingorhabdus sp. Alg231-15. The sequence continues at coordinate 517,076 of NZ_LT703001.1, forward strand.
GGTCAAGCTATCAGCCAATGCCTTTTCCAACCCATTCCAATCCGCAGGATGGAAGAGTAAGCCGTTCACACCATCCTCTACCAATTCCGGCACACCGGCAATCCTGCTAGCCACAACGGGAACACCTTGAGCCATTGCTTCCATCAACACAACCGGTAACCCCTCCATGAAACTCGGCAAAACCAACACATCGGCCCGAGCGATAGCAGCAAGAGTTTCGGCTTCGGACTTGCGACCGAGGAAATTGACAAAGGGATCCACACCCAGTTTCTTGCATTCTGCCTCAATCAAGGATTGCTCTGGCCCGTCGCCGACCAACGACAGCTCAATATTCTGGCCTTTGTTCCGCAGACCTGCAAAAGCCTTTAACAGTCCGGGGAGGCCCTTCTCGCTGGAAAGGCGCGCGACACAGATAATCTGCTTCGGTTCATCTTTTGTAGTTCCTCCACGCAGCGGCTCTGTCTCCGGCGGCAGTTCATCCAAGGCAATACCGCAGCGCACAGTGTGAAATTTATCCCACTGAGAGGGCCCACAAATCCGCATAGCCTGTGCACGTCCGAACCAGGACACGCAGGCGACAAACTTAGCGGCAGCGACTTTTTCAGCAAGCAATAGGCCCGCCGGATAGTCCGTTTCCGAAATGCCGTGGAGAGTCAGGCTCCATGGTATCCGGTTAAAACTCGCAGCCAACATTCCGACATTGGCCGCTGAATTGGCAAAATGATTGTGAAGATGCGCAATCCGGTCCTTTTTGAGTTGCGCCGCTAGTGTAATGCTCTCAGCAAAATGGAAAAGTGACCATAATAGCGCTTTTGCGCCAGGAACCCTGTGACGCAATGCTTTGCCCAGGGTTTTCATATAACGGACGGGACTGCGAAGTAGGGCCCCAATATGGGCTGTTAAATAGGTGCCAACGCCCTGCCCCAGCACATAAAATGTTTCACTCTGTGCTTCGACATCTGGAGGGCTGTCCAGCCCCGAAACCGGTTTTCGGATGCTGTAAGATAATATATCCAGACCATCTTTACGAAGTTGCACAATCTCGCGCCGAATAAATGTGTGTGTTGGAGCTGGATATTCGCTGGTGAGATAAGCGATCGGTTCTTCGGTACCGGCAGTTTTAGCTATTGCTTCTTCCTGTTTTTCTAGCGCGTTCATTTATAAAATATCGTCCCACCCTGTTGCCCTTTGAGAATGCGGGCAATGAATCGACTTATACCTAATGTTTCTCCGAATTTTCCAACCATGTTCAGTACGGCCAGTTTCCAGGAAAATAACTCATCGCCCCCTGTTCGGATTGCCATTCGGGCAATCTGTCCCGCATAGAGCAAGGGTAAAAACAACAGTATATAGGGGCTGAAGAGAGCCCCGATGACCAGCATTGCTGGCAAGAGGACCGCCCAGAAAAGTGCGCGGATGACCTCGCGTCGATAGAGCGGGCCTATGGTTTTGGTCCGCGCTTTATTGGTAGTCCAATAGACTTGTGCATAACCAAATCCGCTGCGCACCGCACGTAACCACCATTGCCGGAAGTGAAGCATTGCGGCGTCATGGATCGTCATGGGTTCATTTATTCGCCAGATACGAAAGTTCTTCTCTCGCAGGCGGCTGCAAAGCTCTGGTTCTTCTCCAGCGATCAACCCGTCATCATATCCGTCAACAGCGACAAAGGCGGACACACGCATCAGGGCATCACCTCCGCAAGCCTCACTTTCGCCCACCGATGTATTCCATTCCCGGTCGCATAGCTTATTGTAGAATGAGGCTTCAGGAAAACGCTCCCGACGACGACCGCAAACAACGGCCGCATCAGGATGCTGATCCAGAAAAATTATGGAAGCTTCAATCCACCCTGCTTCCACTTCGCAATCCCCGTCGATAAACTGAACATAGTCCATATCTGGCGCAATTGCCTGAAGCCGTGCAAAGCCCTCATTCCGGGCCCGCGCCGCTGTAAATGGCTTTGTCAGGTCGAGATCAAGCACTGTGGCACCCCGGGATGCGGCCGCAGCAGGGCTTCCGTCCGTTGATGCGGAATCAACATATACGATTGGCAATCCGTATGGTGTCAGCGATTCAAGACATCTTATCAGGCGCTCGCCTTCATTGCGTCCAATAGCGACAACCCCGACACGGCCGTTAAAAAGAGATGGCTTTGCGTCACCCATTGACGATACTCCCATATGCCATCCAGGCATCAAAATCCGCGACAATGCCCAATTGTGTAAAAATCAGACGCCAGACAATAACGAGTAGCACAAACAGGCCAAGCAGTGCGATATCCTGCTTAAGAAACGAAAGTCCCTCTTTCCACTGTGAAACCGCTAGGGATAGATAACGGAACAGGTCCGCTACTGCTATGACACATAAAGCAGCGGCGAAGCCGGAATAGATAAGCGCCAGCGGAACACCTGTGACCAACCACAGTAATTTACCGAAATTCGCCTGTGCGCTATGCACAGACTTTCCAATTCCGAGCATGAATGCTTCACCCATGGTCGATAGAATCGAAAACCACGCGCCAGCCATCAAGATGGGCAACATGAAGGCAGCAGCAATATAACGATCATCATAGAGCAACAAAATTATAAGATCAGAGAGTGCTACAACCAATGACAACCCGCACGCCGCCGCAGTCAGCGCTTTAAGGCGTAGTCCAGCAATGGCAGGGCGCAGCTCGGAGCGATCCTTTGCAAAAGCCGCTACCTTGGGAAATATCAGCATATTACCGACGCGCTGGACCAAGGCGCCTATCATATCAGAAAATGTCCTAGCTATGCCGTAGATACCAAGGATCGCAAACGGCACTTCCTTTGCAAAGTATAGGCGGTCAAAATTCATCGCCAGAAAAAACACTATGGAAGATGCAAACACCCATTTGCCGAATGATATGATCGCTTTGATATGATCGCGGTTTATAGTGATCCGGTGCATCCGGAAGTCGATCAGAAAAAAGCTGGTTGTCGTCGAAATACCGGTCGCAATGATCAAGCCGGCAACCAGAGCCCATATCGTTGGTGAATAGAGCGCGAGCGCAATATGCACGATGGCCGATGCCGCTGCCATGCTCATATCAAATATCGCGATGGTCTTGACGGCTTGCCGCTTCTGCAAAACATAGCGGGACGGTGACTGGAAACCTGTCAATAAAAACACGGCGGCGATAATCGGAACGATTTCGCTCAATTCGCTGCTGTCATAGAACTGCGCCAGTGGATTGGCTACCAAGAGTGCCAGAGCAAACAACAGCAATCCACGGATAATCTGGATTGTCCACGCTGTGTTGAAAAAGTCTGGTTCAGCGCCATTGCGGTTACTGACAATATTCTGACCAATACCGATATCGGACAACAGTTCAACGCCGGTACGAAAAGTGTTGACGATCACCATGATACCAAAAAGCTGCGGCGCGAGCAGACGTGCGAGAACGACATTGGTAAAAAGTCGCAATGCTTGCGCTGCTCCATAGGAACCAGTGACCCAGCCAATCTGGGATATCATTTGGCGAGAAATCAGTGTCATTCGTAAGTTCTTGCCCAATCCCCCATAGTGACTGATGCCCTACCGCAAGTTGAGAGGCTGTACATCACAAAAAAGTACACATTCCTTCGAACCAGAACCAGTCCCCATCACACAAAAGAAAACCCGCCAGCTTTCGCCAGCGGGTCTATCTCTTAAAAACTGCTCTCTATTTAAGCGAGAGCAGGTTTCGCCGTCACTGACTTGCGACGGCGACGTAGCGCTCCACCGACAAGACCGAAACCGAGGATCATCATGCCCCAAGTTGCTGGTTCAGGAACAGCAGCCACCTGGATGTTGTTGGTATTGAATGCAAAGTCTGGGTTTGCAAGAACATCAAAGTTCACATTCCAGCCCGTTGCATCAAATGCCGCAAGGTCCAGACCGGTAATGATGCTGTTGGTTCCGCGTGAAAGCGTTGGATCCAAAATTCCGCGCTGAACTTCGCCTGCAGCCACATCTCTCCAGTGACTGGCTTGACGGCCGTCACCCAGGAATGAACCAGTTGAGAAAAATGCGTCACCGAACAGGTTCGTCGCACCACCATCGATCGAGAAATAAGGTGCTTCGCCGTCTACTCCACCAACGGCCCAGTCCAGAACACCGAGTTGATCACTCAACTCACTGTAGCGGAATAGGTCGAGCGGCGTTGCGATACGGAATGGATTCAGGTCCAGATCAGCAAATGTTCCGTCACCAAATGGAATATCAGGATTGCCGCCTACGAAATCGTACGTGTCCACACCAGATGTAAAACCAAGTGCGTGGCCGATTTCATGGATTGCAATACCGACAAAGTCGAATGCGCCTGCCGTGATGCCATCGGTCGGATCAAAGTCAAAAGCAAACTCGTTACTGAAGGTAATGGTTGCATCTGACGAGCCATCATCGCCCAAGAGGCCGACTGCCTTCAGGGTGGCGGTATTAGCGTCGAGAACAGCGTTATTCGCGCTGCCATCTGCATCCAGTGTCCGAACAAGCGGTGTCGCGACGCCGCCACCGCCATCATTAGGTGCCGAAATCAAAGCATTGACGCCTAGAATGTCTGTACCGTCATCATTGTCGAATTGTGACGCTACTAGGCTTGGAAATACGGCCTGGCTGTCAAGATTGGTGGTACCTGTTGCACGAAGCGCATCAAGGAACGGTTGCACCAGTACGCCTGCGCTCGAGCTACCAGCTTGCGCCAATACGTTGGGAGCCAATGCTTGGAAACCGACGTCAATGCGTACAGTCGCATCATTTGTGAAGACACTTTCCCAAAATCTTGCAGCAGCTTGGAAACCTGCAAACGCTTTCGTGTCATTTGAAACACCACCGGTGTCGTTCAACACAATTGTAAGTGCACTGGCCGGTGCAGTTGAGAGTGGCAATGCAAACAGCGCAGCGCCAGCAAGTAATAACTTGGCTTTATTCACGAATCTTCCCCTTTTAAGTCCCACCAGAATAGGCGTTAACAAAGAGTTAATCCTGTTTTGGGGGTGCAAGTCAATCGTATTTTCGCTCGCTTCCAAAAAAGATATTAAACTGTCGGAATTTATTACAACCTTGCATTGGCTCATCTGTGTTTAGCGCGGATTTTAGCCACTTACCTCAATTATAACAGCCAGTTATAGGCAATATGGACCCACACCGATGGACTGCTGTCCCAACTTGGGACACCGACAATCGATGCACAATATTGTGTTGATAGATTAACATATAATGAGAGTTAAGTTGTTACAAACGATACCATTTTTAATTTACATGTATGTAAATTTTGATGCTGCAATTGCTTTATCAAATTGCAAACCTTTAACCAACAAACTCCACAACATCACTAAAAGGGCAATGGATTTTTTCTCAAAACCCTCTATTTGCAAGGCGAAGTTGGGCGCTATGAACAATGCATGGGCGAAGTTGGGAAAAATAGATCATGAGATTCGTTGCATTGGCCGTGATCATTCTGGCAATTCCGGTGTTTATGTCGCTGCTGCGACAGAACGCACAATATCGTCGGTATCTTTGTTTCGCAGTTGGCTTTCTTCCGTTTGTAATAGCAGCATGGAATCTCGATGCCTCGATTATCAGTTGGGCTACCTGGCCTGGCCAGACCAAAGGCGTCATTATATCATTGCTTGATGCACTTGCATTGGCGATCATAATCAACAGCAGACGGTCTCCCCTATTCTATCCATTTGTCGGGATAATCGCCGCATATATATTTGCTGCATTTGTTTCGGTTGCCTTCTCCAATAGTCCACAGTCTTCCTTCTTTTATGTCTGGCAGCTGGGCACGATGCTGCTTGTGTTCCTTGCTTCAGCTAATATTTGTATGAATGAGGGCGGACGAAAGTTAATTATTGCGGGCCTTGTCTGCGGTATCACTTTGCAGGCTGGCTTCGCCGTCAGTCAGAAATTTTCAGGCGTCTTGCAAGCGAGCGGGACATTGGGGCATCAAAACCTTCTGGGAATGGTTACGCATTTTGTGCTTTACCCATCGCTGGCCATGCTTCTTTCAACACAAAAGGCTCGCTTACCATTATTGGGCGTCATAGCGGGCCTGATTGTGGTTGCATTTGGCGCTTCGCGAGCAACCATTGGCCTGGCAGGCGCCGGCGTGGTCCTGTTGATCTTTCTTTCGATGATCCGAAAACCATCTGCAAAGAAAACCAAAGTTGCGGTTTTGGGAATGGTCGCTCTGGCAATAGCCGCACCTTTGGCGATCAACTCGCTTGAACAGCGATTTGCCGCTAAGCCAATCGGAGGCAGCAACGAGGAGCGGGAAGCTTTTGAACGTGCCGCAAGAATGATGTTGGCGGACCATCCCATGGGTGTCGGTGCAAACCAGTATGTCATCGTGGCCAATAGCGGCGGGTATTCGGAACGGGCCGGTGTTATCTGGAACTATGGAAGTCGGGCTGCCAAAGTCCATAATGTGTATCTGCTGGTTGCCGCAGAAACGGGATATCTGGGGCTATTTTGTTTCCTTATCTTCCTGTTTGTTCCCTTGATAGCCGCATTTCGATTTGCCTGGACCAATCGCGGCGATCCACGAGGAGATTTGGCTCTCGGAATCGGCGTCACGCTCCTTATTGTATCGTTGCATTGCCTCTACGAATGGATTTTGGTCACTTCTGTTGTCCAATATATGCTGGGCATTTCCATGGGTATGCTGGCCGGACTGATGATGCAGCGCAAAACCGAAAAGCGTGCCAAAATTCTTGCCCAGCAAGATGCCATATTAGACAACTTGCCGGATGAGCCTGTGGTTCTGGCTAAATCCGGGTGAACTTCAGCTATTCGCGCAACAGCGTTTCGAAAATATCCTGCATGCGCATCGAGCCATAGGCGCTCACATGATCTGCGTCGCTATAAAGCAACCTTTCTCCGTCTGATAACGGACATAGGCCATCCCAACAGTAAAGCTTATCAAAGCCAATGATTTTAGCGCCAAATTTCGTTTCCATTCTGTCAAACACAGCATTGGCATAAGCCTGCTTTCGGCGGTGGCTTACTGTCGTCACCGAATATTGTTTCACCGCATTCCGCAATGTTTCCCTGTTTGAAAAACGTATCAGGCTGTCCGGATCAACCGATTGTTCGGGAACTTGCCGGGCCAGGACAATATTTACACCAATGGCGCGATAGGCCGCGATGGTGCGTTGTAAACCTCTTTCAAACGCGGCACGGGAGTTATCAAGCGTTGCGTCACTATCCGGTTTTGAACTGAGATAAAAACTGACCTTTGGAACCCCATTGACGGTATCGTGAACGTATAGAGACCAGCGCGCCACCAGGATAACTGTCGGGATATTGTTGGCCTTGATATATTCAAACTGCCTCTGCGCCAGATCACGACAAGCGCCAAGCTCGACGAAGCCGATCTGAACATAAGTATCCAGCAAAGGGGGGCATCCTGCATGACCGAAATGCACAAAACTCACTTCGGCCTTTTCAGCTGCTTTAGCAATCGGCGGCAAAATGGCGGCTGACTGACTATCCCCGATAACAGCAACTTTTGCAGACAGGTTTTTTGTTCCTAGGATGCACGGCTTGAGAGTAGCAATATCCCCGTCATAGTCTTTCTCGCAGCCCTGCCTAATGCTATTGGATTTCCCGGATTCCAGAAGTTGTTTCTGAAAGGCATTGGTCCGGTTGGCTTGATAATAGGCCTTGAACCCCTGCGTAATATGGGCGCTATAACCCAGTCCAATAATGAGTGAACCGACCAGGGCCGACCCGATGAATATCTGTTTGCGGGTGAATCGTCCTTTGTTACGGAAGGGCTTTTCAATAAAGCGCCAACTCAGATAAGCTAGGCCAAAGGTAAGGCCGAACAGGCCGGCAATCCACGAGATCGGGAGTTCGGTCAGGCTATTGTAACGCGCGAAGGCAAATAGAGGCTGATGCCAAAGATAGGCACTATAGCTGATCAGCCCAATCCCGACCAAAAGGCGGTTGCTCATCGCATAGCTTACCCAGGTCCCGGGATGAGCGAACAATATGATCAGCGCCGTTCCCACTGTCGGGACAAGAGCGTAAAAACCGGGAAACGGTGTCTTCTCGTCAAAAGCGAAGATCGCATAAAATATAAGGATCAACCCGAATATGCTAAGAAATTGGGCGGCCGGGAGCAGCCTTTCGGGATCCGGCCTGCCGTTGAGATAGAGCGCAGCTAGTGCACCAATCAGAATCTCCCAACCCCGCGCAGGCAAAAGGTAAAAAGCTCCTGTTGGTTCATTATGGGCACCCCATTGACCGATAGCTAAGCTAACTACAAACAAGATTGACAAGGCGACCAGAACCGCGCGGATCCCCTTAGGCGATATGATCATCAGGAACAGCGGGAAGAGAATATAATATTGCTCCTCCACCCCAAGACTCCAGGTATGCAACATCGGCTTCAGCTCAGCGGCGACATCCCAATAGGATGTCGTCAGGTAGAGTAATATATTGTTGGAAAACAAAGTAGTTGCGATGATGGATTGACCGAAATTCTCAAGCTTATCGGGCAACATCCACGCCCAGGCAAACGGGATACAGACCAGCATCACGAAGAACAGAGCGGGCAAAATCCGACGCGCGCGCCGTTCGTAAAAGCCGAGCAAGCTAAACCGCTCCTCCTCCATCTCGGACAGCAGAATACCGGTTATCAAATAGCCACTGATGACAAAGAATATATCAACACCGACAAATCCGCCCCCGAATGCGGGGAAACCAGCGTGAAACAATATGACGGGTGCTACTGCCAGTGCCCGCAAGCCATCAATCTCTGGCCGATAGCGCAATGACAAATTTATTCCCCGATCAACGATTATACGGCCGAATTCATTTTCAGTCCGAATATCATTCTTCGTTTGATCGATATAATGGCGATTATCAAGCGCCGATCCGCGATTGCATCACGTCAAACTGCACACCAAATAGCAACAGGCCTATTGTTCTTTTACCGGCCTCGTGTTGGAATTCATATAACCGGAATAAGCATCTGTGAAAGAAAACAAGACGCCATCTGCTTCTTCTGTAGCATAATCTGTCGCTTCCTGTTCGGTGCTCCCAAATTCCAGTTCATCCTTTTTCATGGCCGTGATCATAGCGCTGCGCTCGTCTGCGCACGCTTCTTTTGAAGCCTTCTTGAATGCGCCTCGCGCCGTTTTTTGGTCCAAATGCGTGATCGTGAAATCAGTCAGGCAATTGGAATAGCTCACCCTGCTTGTTTCCGCATCAGCCAAACCGGCAGTTGCGGTACTTAAGAGGGCAACACTCAATAATGCAAACATAAGATCCTCCTAATAACTAGCGGGCAACATATCATGTTTCTTTGTCTACGTGGAAAGAAAAGTACAACAGAATGTAACAAGCATTCGGAGCACGCGAATGCGGGCTTTACAAGAAATATTATCCTATATTATAGGACCTTGAGTCTATGTTCTGACATCTGATTGTAAAACATTTGGCACCGATCAACAACTTTTTGCTGTGCCTGTGTCAACATTGGTCTGCCATCCTTGGACTCGCCAAATGTCGTTGTTTCGACCACTCGATTATACCAGTGAGAAGCCCATATTCCATCAGTTTTGCGTCCCCCTGCCTCCCAGGACAACATCGCAGGATCCCAATCTATCTCCAGCGCCGCGCAAAGAGCCTTCAGATGACGTTCCGGATCCTGCACTATATCGGCGCTATCCAGTATTATCGGTGCTTTGCCGGTAATTTGCGCAGCATGGTCTATAAAGGTCAATTGCCTTTCATATCCCAAATCATCGGGGGTAACCTCGACATGTTTGGCGGCGTAGCTGGCGACGACATGATCTGGATCGCGGATCAAGAATGCGTGCCGGTGGTCGGGGAAATCAGTAATGGAAACGCCATCCACCATATGATGCGGCATATGCTTCTGGTACCAGATGGCCTTGCCATCCGGCACCGGCCCGCGCATGGAATCTGCCACTGAATTCCAGTCAATATCCATCGCAGCGATGATCTGGTCTGCCAAGGGTTGTCGAAAACCGGTCTTGTGCAGAAAAGCACCATAAAAAGGTTCATCGGTAACAGCACAATCACTGCGACTGCCAAAGCTGCGCATCATCGCAGTCGAGATGTTCCGCGGCCCGGACCACATAGCGATACGTACGGGCTCTGACGTCATGACGCCGTGTCTCGTTCGATAAGGCCTTTATAGAGCGCCTGCAGGCGTTCGACCATTGGTCCCCTGCCCTGACTCAATATTCGACCATCGACCTCTGTTGCGGGTACAACACCAGCAAAAGTACCGGTTACAAAGGCTTCATCGGCGCCGTAAACATCGGTCAGGGAGAAATTCTTCTCGAACACTGGAATATCATTATCGCGGCAGAGCTGAATGACATTGCTGCGCGTGATTCCTCCAAGGCAATAGTCGCCACTCGACGTCCACACTTCGCCTTTGCGAACAATGAAAAAATGTGTGCTGTTGCACGTCGCCACAAAGCCCTGTGGGTCCAGCATCAGCGCCTCGTCCGCTCCGGCTTGTGTCGCCTGTATGCAGGCGGTTATGCAATTCAGCTTGCTGTGCGAGTTCAGTTTCGGATCCTGCACCGCCGGATCACCGCGCCGGACGTGAACGGTAAACAGCCTAATCCCATTTTCGACAGTGCTCGGCAGCGCTTCCTTATATTCCGGTATAATAACGATCGTGGCGGGAGAGATGACCACCCTCGGATCCTGATAAGGCGTGGAACGGATACCGCGCGTCACCATCAAGCGGATATGACAAGCCGTCATGCTGTTGGCTTCTATTGTTTGATAAAGCCGCGCAACCAGGTCCTCGCGACTAATTCCGATATCCATAGCAATGGCCTTGGCGCCCTCGAACAGGCGATCCATATGCGCGCCTAGAAAAGCAATCTTGCCTTTATGCAAGCGCAGCCCTTCCCAGACACCATCACCCAGCATGAAACCGCTATCAAACACGGACACCATGGCTTCAGCTCGCGGTGTAATCACGCCATTGACGTTGATCAGGATGGTTTCGTTCCGAGGGTCCTCAACATAATCATGCGTGCCTTTTGCCATCTTATTGTCCCTTCATCATCGTCCTGCCCAATGTCAGCGGCCACGCATCTCTTTTGATGTATGAATGGGCACTTCTCACACTGATAGTCATTGGAATGTTCAGAGATCGTAGCAATAACGCCTTGATTGGATTCATTATATTGCCTCTCCCTCTATTTTTCCCTCGCTCTGGCAGAGAGAAGAATAGACTACATATGCAATACCCGCTCATAGGCATCGAGCACGCTCTCATGCATCATTTCGCTCAGCGTCGGGTGCGGGAAGACAGTGTTCATCAGCTCCGCTTCAGTCGTCTCCAGCGTCTTGCCAACAGTATAGCCCTGAATCAGCTCGGTAACTTCCGCTCCAATCATATGTGCGCCGAGCAATTCACCGGTTTTTGCATCAAAGACCGTCTTGATGAAACCTTCGGTCTCACCCAGCGCAATTGCTTTGCCGTTGCCGATAAAAGGGAAGTTGCCGACTTTGACGTCATGGCCCGTTTCCTTGGCCTTGGCTTCGGTCAGGCCAACACTGGCAATCTGGGGGTGGCAATAGGTGCAGCCGGGGATATTGTTTACATCCATTGCATGCGGGTGGCCGCCAGCTATCGCTTCGACCGCGATCACGCCTTCATGACTGGCCTTATGTGCTAACCACGGTCCGCCGGTGACGTCACCAATAGCATAAATGCCTTCGACATTGGTCCGGCACATCGCGTCCGTCTTGATATGGAAACGCTCGTCGGGTTCGATACCCAACTCGTCCAGTCCGACGGTTTCGACATTGGGTTGGATACCGACCGCGACGATCACATGGCTGAAGTCATGGCTGGCTTTCTTACCCTTGCTGTCTTCAATCTCCGCCTTGACGCCCTTGGCTGACGTGTCGATGCTCTTGACACCGGCGCCGGTCATGATGGTCATGCCTTGCTTCTTCAGCGACTTTTCAAGGAATTTGGAGATTTCCTCATCTTCCACTGGCACGATGCGGTCCATCATCTCGACCACGGTCACGTCGGCGCCCATGTCATTATAGAAGCTGGCAAATTCAATCCCGATCGCGCCAGAGCCGATAACCAGCAGTTTCTTGGGCATTTCCGGCGGCGTCATGGCGTGGCGATAGGTCCAGATACGCTTGCCATCGGCCTTGGCAAAAGGCAGATCGCGGGCGCGGGCACCCGTGGCGATGATGATATTCTTGGCGGTGAGTTCTTCTTCGCCCTTCTCCGTCTTGACCGCGACCTTGCCCTTTTCGACAATCTTGCCATCGCCCATGACGACGTCGATCTTATTCTTCTTCATCAGATGCGTGACGCCCTGATTAAGCTGTTTCGCCACCCCGCGAGAACGTTTGACGACGGCGTCGAGATCTGCACTGATCTTCTCCGCCGCGAGACCATAGTCCGCAGCGTGCTTCATATTGTGAAAGACTTCGGCTGAGCGCAGCAGCGCCTTGGTCGGAATACAGCCCCAGTTGAGGCAGATGCCGCCGAGATTTTCGCGTTCCACAATCGCGGTTTTCAGGCCGAGTTGGGACGCGCGGATGGCCGCAACATAGCCGCCGGGGCCGGAACCAAGGACGATGAGATCATAGTTTTTTGCCATATTTCAGTCTTTTGCTTTCATGATTTGCCTGGCATCAAATACCAAGCTTTGTGAGGGTCCATACCATGCTGAAATGCCTGATCAATCCACACCATTGCTAGCGGTTCCAGTTTACGGGCATTGGTGAGCGGTCCATAGTCAATAGGATCAAACCCAATATCGCGGAGCAACCCGCTTACTGTCTCTTTCGCATCATTATGATCACCAGCTACAAACTGAATTGGACGCTGTGGGTAATCATGTGCCATTCCCATGACTGGTGAACCAACCTGATTGAGCGTTTTAACCACCTCCGCACTGGTACGTGCGTCGATCATTTCAGCTGCGCTATTATCAAAGCCCAGCGCCAACTCCAGTCCATGATCACCCATTTTAAGGGGGTTGTTGCAATCGATGAGGATCTTTCCTGAAAGATCACCGCACTGTTCCAGCGCTTCCAGCGTTACCGACCAATCAACCGACAGGATCACGACCTCTGCCCATTGCGCAGCATCGTTGGTGGATTTCAACGCAATACCGTCGCCATTATCATATTTGGGGTCATTGGCATCACGCACGCCGTAGCTGACATCATGACCTGCTTTATCAAAAGCGGGGCCCAAAACACTACCAACGCGGCCTTTTCCGATCACTGCTATTTTCAAGGGGATTCTCCTTTGGGGTTAGGATAAGAATAGCTGGCAAAATGAGGATGCCTTACCGGTTGTTCAAGCCAACATTCCCAACGGGTTCTCCACTAGCTCTTTAAACACCTGCATCAACTGCGCCCCGTCTGCGCCATCAATCGCCCGGTGGTCGAAGCTGCCAGTGGCGCTCATGATGGTTGCGATTTGCAGGCTGTCGTCGATCACATGGGGGCGTTTCTGCCCTGCCCCGATAGCCATGATCATCGCTTGCGGCGGGTTGATCACCGCGTCGAAATTCTTGATGCCGAACATGCCCATATTGGAAATGCTGGCGGTGCCGCCCTGATATTCGTGCATCTTGAGCTTGCCGTCCTTGGCGCGGCCCGCGAGGTCCTTCATCTCGGTGGAGATTGTGCTGAGCGATTTGGTGTCAGCGCTGGTGATAATCGGCGTGATCAGGCCGCCGGGAATGCTGACTGCGACCGAGATATCAGCGCGTGCAAATGTCTTGAGCTGATCGCCGTCAATCGAGACATTGCATTTCGGCACCTGCATTAATGAGACTGCAAGCGCCTTGATCAGCAGATCATTGACCGACAATTTGACGCCGCGCGGTTCCAGCGTCGCGTTGAGTTCGCTGCGCAGCTTGAGCAGCTTGTCGAGCTGGATATCTACGGTGAGATAGATATGCGGAATGGTCTGCTTCGCTTCGGTCAGGCGGCGCGCAATGGTCTTGCGCATGCCTGAGAGTTTTTCCGATGTATGCGGGATATCGAAATCATTCGCTGCCGGAGCGGGAGCAGCAGCAGGGGCTGGCGCGGGAGCAGCGGCTTCGCTTTTGACCGGAGCCGTGCCACCTTCGGCTGCATCAACATCCGCCTTGATAATCCGACCATTTGGGCCTGAACCGCTCAGCGCGCCCAGATCCACGCCCTTCTGCTCTGCGAGACGTCGAGCCAGCGGACTTGCCTTAACGCGATTGCCGTCGCTTGTTGCCTTGGGCGTCTCTGCCGGTGCGGGCTCTGAAGGTTTTTCAGGCGTAGGTGCGGCTTTTTCGGCTACCTGTTCGACCGCAGGTTCTGGTTCCGGCGCTTTTGCGGAACTCCCATCTTCTTTTCCTGCCTCTGCAACATCCTCACCTTCTTCGGCAATAATCGCTATTACTTCGCCGACTTTGACATTATCGGTTCCTTCAGCAACGACAATCTTCGCAATCGTCCCTTCATCTACCGCCTCAAACTCCATCGTCGCCTTGTCGGTCTCGATCTCTGCTAGCAAGTCTCCTGAAGCGACCTCATCACCTTCCTTGACAAGCCATTTGGCCAGCGTCCCCTCTTCCATTGTCGGAGACAAAGCGGGCATTTGAAGGTTGATCGGCATGGAGAGAAAACCCTTATTCTATATCAACGTTGCAGGCGTTTATGCGCAAATCACAGGAAAGCGCAAGCTGTCTAAATCTTGCATATCACAGGCTTTTATCGCAAGCATGGTTTTAATGGAAAAAATGCGCAGTCAGTCGGGGAGTTTTCATGCGTACTTATCTTGTGGTTATTGACGAAACCGAAGAGGCAAGCATCGCGCTGCGTTTTGCCTCGCGCCGTGCCATGAAGACAAATGGTGCTTTGCATATTTTGGCATTGGTAGAGAGCGAAGGATTTGTGGCCTGGGGCGGGGTTCAGGCCACCCTCGAGGAAGAGGCAAAGAACCGCGCCGAAGCATTGGTTTCAAGCGCCGCTGGGACATTGTTTGAGGAAACTGGAATCCGTCCATCAATTACCGTCAAAGAAGGCAAAGGCGCTAAGGATGTTCGCAAGTTAATGGATGAAATTGACGGATTGGCCGCCCTCGTTCTCGGCGCCGCCGGCAATGGCTCACCCGGTCCGTTAGTGACCCACTTTGCCGCAACAGAGGCAGGCACCCTTCCTTGCCCGGTGATGGTTGTGCCCGGATCACTGAGCAAGGAAGAGATTGATCGCCTGAGTTAGAATTCAGCCCAGTTCACCCCGCGCCGGATAATCATTGGCTAGGGCATAGTCGATACCCATCATTAACTGATCGAGCGGCGGCCGCGTGAATGGCATGCTCTGCACGCTGGCAAAGTAAAGCGTTTGGTCAGGACGAACCAAAAACAAAGCAGGTTCAGAGAAGATTGCCGGTTCCGGGCTGTCTGGCCGTCCCGCAGATATGTACAACCCCAGTTCGCGGGCAATTTCTTCGCTCAATCCGTAGCCGAGCATCAATTCATCAATTCCCCAGTCTTCGGACGACTTTTGGGCACGTTCCTGATCATCCATGCTGATGGCTACTGCGGTAACACCTCGTTCGCCGAAAACACCGAGTTTGCGTTGCAGGTCGCGCAACTGTCCCTTGCAGATTGGACAATGCAGGCCACGGTAGAATAGCAACAGAGTGAAGTTGTCTCCCGCACGTTGGCTGAGTTGAAACTGCCCGCCATCGGTCATCGGTACAGTGAAATCGGGAACGGCTTGAGCCGGTATCAGGGTCGTCATCGGGATATCCTTTTATGATTGTGCCCAGTCTATTCGCATCCGGCGGCGATCCGGTTACATTACCGGCTGCGATGACGAATATTTGCTGGGCGCCCTCGCTTTCCTTTCCGATGCGGCTTTCCTTTGGGACCGCTGCGACCGCGTCGAGGTTCATAGCGCCCGGGCATGTGATTAGCCCCTTCAGCAAGTTCAAAGAGCAGGCTTCCGGTGGCAGCGTTGGCCTCAACGAGCCGCAGGTCGAGCTTTTGACCGATATTGTAGGTTACGCCCGTATCTAAACCTTCCAACTGCTGCTTCTGCTCATCATAGTCGAAACGTTCCACGCCCAAGGTTCGGACAGGGACCAAGCCGTCACCTCCCAATTCTTCTACAGTGGCGAAAAATCCAAAATTCTGAACGCCGGTAATCCGGCATTTGAGTATCTGACCAACATGATCGGACAAATGGGCCGAGATATAGCGGTCTACCGTCTCGCGTTCAGCCATCATCGCACGCCGTTCCAGTTGGCTGATCTTTTCGGATATCAGGTCCAGCTTGTCAGCCATGTCCTTGCTCAAACCGCTTTGGGTAGGGATGAGATCATTCTTTGGTTTCGGCTGTTCCAATTTGCAACCACTCACCAAAGCGCGATGCACAATCAGGTCGGCATAACGTCGGATAGGGCTGGTGAAATGTGCATAGCTTCCCAGCGAAAGACCAAAATGACCCATGTTGGTGGAACCATAATAGGCCTGGGTCTGACTGCGCAAAATCTGTTCCATGACTAACGGCAGAATCTCTGCCTCACCCACTTGCTCGATCAGGCGATTGAACACCGATGGTTTAATCACCTGCCCCATTGCAAAACTGACATCAAAGCTTTTGAGATAGTCTTTGAGCGCGATTAGCTTCTCGCGTGAGGGCATTTCGTGGACACGGTAGATCAGCGGTGATTTCTTGGATTCCAGCATTTTGGCCGCCGCGACATTGGCCGCGATCATATAGTCTTCGACCAGGCGATGCGCATCGAGGCGTTCTCGTGTGGCAATCTCGGCAATGCGACCCTGATCATCAAGCACAACCCGTTTTTCCGGCAAATCGAGGTTGAGAGGCTCTCTGCCATCTCTGGCTTTTGCAAGTAATTTCCAGCACGCCCAAAGTGGTTCAAGGGCATTCGCCTTCATGGGATGGTCCAATTTTCCATCCATCGCAGCCTGCGCATCTTCATAAGCGATATTGCCAGTCAGCCGAACAATAGCCCTCGTGAATCGAGAGGAGATAACTTTGCCCTTGGCGTCGATTTTCAGATGGCACGCCAAAGCCGCTCGATCGACATCCTGTTTGAGCGAGCACACATCGGTGGAGAGCGCTTCCGGTAGCATCGGAACAACCCGATCCGGGAAATAGACACTGTTGCCGCGCTTATAGGCCTCACGGTCAAGTTTGCTGCCGCTGCGAACATAGAAGGAGACATCGGCAATTGCCACTATGGCATTAAAGCCGCCAGCATTGTTGGCATCATCATCGGGCGCTGCCCAGATAGCATCATCATGATCACGCGCATCTGCTGGATCAATAGCGACAATGGACAAATTGGTGAGATCTTCCCGGTCCTCGTTGCTGAGTTTCAGCTTGGCTGCCTGTTCTGCTTCATCCAGGACATCAGTCGGAAATACTTGCGGAATTTCATATTTATGGATGGCGATCAGGCTGAATGATTTTGGTGCAAAGGGATCGCCCAACACCTCTTTGACCCGCGCTTTAATCTGGCTGCCGCGACCAATGGGTTCTGCAAGAACCAGATTTCCCACTTCCGCTTCACCCAAATCGGATATAGCCGTACTGCGCCGGATTTTGCGGTCAACAGGCTTCAACCAGAACCGGTCGCGCTCGTCCTTCTCAACCACGCCCATCAGCATGTCGCTGCTTTGGGCAATCTTCTTCATCATGAAGGCGATGTGCCCCTGCCCGCGTTCTTCGGTCCGAGCCAAAATACGATCTCCGACTGCCAGAGCTGCGCGGCGGCCCCGTTCTTTTATGCGGAGCCGCGGAGCCGGAGCTTCGGCCTCCCAGCGTTCGGGCATGCCTATCGCTTCATTGCCGTCAATTTCGACGATTTTCAGTACCGTGACCTTGGGAATACCGCCCATTTTATGAAAGGCACGACCTGGCGTGCTGTCGATCAGGCCTTCATCTGCCATGTCTTTCAGTAAAGCCTTGAGGGCGATTTTGTCTGACCCGCGTAAACGAAAGGCTTTGGCAATTTCACGTTTGCCGGCGGGTTGGTCCGACTTTTCAATAAAGTCCAATATCTGTTTGCGCGACGGAACCTGTCTCGGCTTATGAGATTTGGACGATTTCGCCATTAATAGGCTTTGCCGATGAGAATCCGTTCAACCGCTGGTTTACCAGTGAATATACAGTTGCCATCCACAGCAGCCGCTTCGTTCGGCACATTGCGGAAGGTCAGTTTCAGTTTTTTCAGTCTCTCTTCAATCTGATCAAGTTCTTCACCTGTCGCGCGGCACCATTGAACTTCCAGCCAACCCGGATATTTTTTGTTCTCTTTATAGAATTTCTGAACATCCTCAAAATCGGTCAAACCGCGCGTAATATTGGAATCCAGTCGTTGCTTGGCTTCGTCATGCAATTTGGATTGAATTTCTTCCAGCAAAGCCGGAACCTGATCAGCAAAAGCATCTTTCGCAAGAATCTGGGAATCCAGTTTACCATTATCCTTGTAAAGCGCATCGCGGCGAAGAGCAGAGACATTGCCTTCCGCGACATCGCGAGGACCTATCTCCAGAATGAGAGGCGCACCCTTTTTGACCCAGGACCAACGCTTGTTCGATGCCTTGGCGCCGCCTTTATCGAGTTTCACCCTGACATTCTCATCAAAAGCCCGCAGTCCGGACAGTTGTTTCGTAAGCGCCGTGCAGAAATCGAGAACCTCTTCATCCTCTGGCTTATCGCGCAACATGGGAATGATCACCACTTGATAAGGCGCAATAAGCGGAGGAACGCGTAGGCCATCGTCATCGCCATGTGTCATGATCACACCGCCGATAAGTCGAGTAGAAGTACCCCAACTTGTCGTATAGGCGAACTGGAACTGCCCTTCCTTGTCCTGATAACGGATATTTTGAGCCTTGGAGAAGGTTTGGCCGAGGAAATGCGAAGTGCCAGCCTGCAATGCCTTTCCATCCTGCATCATTGCCTCGATAGAATAGGTCGCATCTGCACCGGGAAAACGTTCATTCTCAGGTTTTTCACCAGCCACAACAGGCATAGCCAGAACATCTTCCGAAAAACTGCGATACATTTCCAATATATCTAGTGTCTCTTCCATCGCCTCATCGCGTGTGGCGTGAGCCGTATGGCCTTCTTGCCAAAGAAACTCGCTGGTACGAAGGAACATTCGCGTGCGCATTTCCCAGCGCACGACGTTGGCCCACTGATTGATCATCACCGGCAAATCACGCCAGCTCTGCACCCAGCGCGAGAAGGCGGTGCCGATCACTGTTTCGGACGTAGGCCGGACAACCAAAGGTTCTTCCAGCTTAGCTTCGGGATCGACAACAAGACCATCGCTGTCGTCTTTCATCAACCGATGATGCGTGACAACCGCCATTTCCTTGGCGAAGCCATCAACATGTTCGGCTTCCTTGGCGAAGTAACTCAGCGGAATGAATAGCGGGAAATAGCAGTTTTCATGACCGGTGGCCTTGATCCGCTGATCCATCAGAAATTGCACCCGCTCCCAGATACCATAGCCCCATGGCCGCATGACCATACAGCCCCGTACACCAGACTCCTCGGCGAGATCGGCTTCGGCAATAAGCTGTTGGTACCAGGCTGAGAAGTCAGCTTCTCTGGTCACGGATAAAGCGTTTTTCTTCACGTATTCGGTTCCTGTCGGAAAAATTTCAGTTCGTTGCCGACGGCAATTTAGTCGTCGAGATTGTCGATTTTCGATTGAATGTCGGCAAGCTGTTGCTTCAGCTCCATTATCTCAATGTCCTTTTCAGACATCTCTTCTTCCGGCTCCGGTTCAACATCGTTTGAGGCACTTTTGTCACCGATCCCCAGAGGGTTTAGCGCCTTTTCCACAACGCTGCCGAGCGGGCTCGACTTCAAGGCATTTTCGACGGCTTCCTGAAACTGTTTTTGGTTTTTAACAGCCATCTGCCCCAAGGGGTTCTTGTTTAGTGCGCCTTCAACAGCTTCTTGAAACTGTTTCTGGTTCTTCCGAAAATTGTCCATGGATGCTTCCAGATAAGAAGGCATCAACGACTGCATGCTGTTACCGTACATAGAGATCAACTGACGCAGGAAATTGACAGGCAGCATATTTTGCCCACTGCTCTCTTCGTCTACGATGATCTGAGTCAGGACATTATGTGTAATATCATCGCCGGTCTTGGCATCGACGACAACAAAATCAACGTCTTCCCTGGTCATCTCTGCCAAGAAATCGAGCGTGATATAGTTTGATGTCTGAGTATTATAAAGGCGCCGATTGGCATATTTTTTTATGATGATTGGGCCATCGGGATCACCCTTTTTCGTCTTCGCCATGTTTTCTCCTGCGAACCATATCGCGTTATTTTTCTAAATATTGCGGCGATATGCTTTCTTTAAATTCCAATATGATGATGGCATTAGACAAAATTGTGCATCGCCGCAACCAAAGCCGTGCTTAGAGTTTAATAATATGCAACTCGCGAGGAATTAGGCCGCTTTTATTGTGTGCAGTTGCGATATGGCAGTTGCACAGTTTCAAACCCAATAGCGAGCATAGCGATTGCCAAGACCGGTAATTAACTCATATTGGGATAGTCCGGACTGGCTTGACGCTAACGGCAAATCATATTGTGCTGTGACCCATGCAGATTCTTCAAGATGTGGTGCTGCGGTGATGTCGATAGCGATCAAGTCCATTGATACACGGCCGAGCACAGGCAGCTCTTTCTGACCATCATCCAAAAACAAGCCACTATTGGAGAAACCCCTTAGATAACCGTCCGCATAACCCATGGCCAATATGGCAATCGGATGGTCGCGCTGTGCGGTATATTTTGCGTTGTAACCAACCTTGTCACCAATTTTCAGATCGCGAGTCTGCAAGATTTGCGCCTCAGGAAAGACGACTTGCTGGATGACATCTGTCAATTCGGAACGCTGCTTTCCGCCATATAGTGATAGGCCGGGTCGCGTGCAGTCAAAATGATAGGCCTCGCCAAGCGCAATACCGGCACTGTTGCTCAGGCTTGCGCGTTTGCCCGGTACAAGCGGCAATGAAGACAAAAATTGATCCAGCTGGTCCGAATTTTGGGCTGTATCCTCATCGGCCGATGCCAGATGACTCATCACGATATCAATATCTAAGCCACTCCAGTCGAATTGCTTTGCATCGGCCGCTTCAATGCCAAGCCGGTTCATCCCGCTGTCGATCATGACATCGCAAGGACGTCCGGTTTCACGCCACCTGCGAACCTGCTCCATGCTATTCAACACTGGCTTGGCCGATCCGGTCATTGCATAAGGCATATCTTCGGCGCGTACACCGTTGAGCACTGATGTATTACTGCTCTGATCAACATAGGGTGCCAGCTCACGGGCCTCCTGCCAGTTGGCAACGTAAAAATCCTTGGAGCCCGCTGCTTGCAGACGCTGAAACACCTCGACCGATCCCAAGCCATAGGCGTTCGCCTTAATTGCGGCCCCTGCGGTGGCAGAGCCGCTCAAGTCGTCCAGCTTCCGCCAATTGGTGGTTAGCGCATTGCCATCCAGACGCAGTCGTACTGTTGACGGGATTTCGATCTTGTTATCGCTCATAATGGGGCGATAGTCAGTTTAATCCGCTTCGTCGAGTGCCGCTTCGGGATCAATCGGTATGCCCCACCATGCCACGATAACGCCAAAGGCAACAACCACCCATGTGTACCAGAGCCCAGAATAGACATCTCCCGTCCGTGCAACGATATAACCCGCGATCAAGGGTAGGAATCCACCAAGATATCCCGCGCCGATATGATAAGGTATCGACATAGAACTATAGCGTATTTTTGGCGGGAACATTTCTGACAACAGTGCCGCGACCGAGCCGTAGGTCAAGGCGCTAAGTGCACCCAGAATAAGCAATATTGCCACAATACCCAATATCCGCATGGCTCCGAGCTGCTGCTCCTCGAAATCAAAGCCTGATGCACTGAGTGCGCTGCGAATACCGTCCCGGCGCGCCGCTCCATCACCGAACCACGCGGTGTCGACTGCGATTTCCTCGCTGCCTGCAAAGAGCTTCAACTCAGATGCATCCGTCACCGTATAGGCGACACCGGAGGCCGTCAGGGTCTCCAGTATCTTGCCGCAATCGCTTTGCTCACGACTGAATAGTTCGGCAAAGGGATCGGTGCTGCAAGCCGTGCCTTCCACACGAACCGGAGTGGCTTCTGATGCCGCCGACAGTCCTGGATTAGCGAGTTGCCCCAAGCCCCAGAAGGATGGGAAAAGAAGCAGCAACGACAAAAGTGCACCGACGATGATTGGTTTCTTACGCCCCACCCGATCTGACCATTTGCCAACCATCAGATAGAAAGACATGGCAATCAGACCAGCGAAAAACAGGATGAGATCAACCGTGAGGTCATCGACATTCATGGGGCCGCGCAGAAAGGACATGCCCGAGAAAAAAGCGGTGTACCAGATCGTCGTCAATATGCCCGTTATCCCGAACAGCGCGACGAAAATCCGTTTCTTATTGCCGGGATAGGAAAAACTTTCGGTGAACGGGTTTTTCGATGTTTTACCCTCGGCCTTCATCGCCTGAAAAACTGGACTTTCATTCAACTTCAGCCGCATCCAAAGCGAAATGCCAAGCAAGATGATTGAGAGAAGGAACGGTATACGCCAGCCCCAATTGTTGAATTCCTCTGTTGGAATCAGGAAGCGGCAAGCCAGTACCACACCAATAGACAACACGAAGCCGCCAGCGACGCTGGCCTGAATATAGCTGGTATAATAGCCCCGTTTCTCCGTTGGAGCATGTTCGGCAACATAAATGGCTGCACCGCCATATTCGCCGCCAAGTGCCAGTCCCTGAAGAACTCGCAGGAAAATAACGATCGCGGGCGCGGCCAGTCCGATGGTTTCGGCACTGGGTATTAGACCAACCCCAGCAGTCGCTATCCCCATGAGAGTGACTGTGACCAGAAACGTATATTTGCGCCCCAATCGATCACCCAGAAAACCAAACAAGACGGCGCCTACGGGCCTGAAGCCGAAGCCGATTGCAAAAGTTGCCCAAACCAATAGGATTTCAAGTGTTTCATTGCCGCTCGGAAAAAAAGTCGGGCCAATGATGTAGAACAAGGTTCCGTAGATAAAGAAATCATACCATTCGAAGATGGTCCCGGCGGATGAAGCGCCGATAACAAGTTTGATTTCCTTGTCAGTTGGTTCGCGCTGCATTGCAACGGCTGCCTCACTGGCCATATTCGCCCTCCCCAAGGTGTTTTGATTATTCCAGTTCGAGTATCACTGCATCGACGGCAAGGCTATCCCCTTGTTCCGCCTCAACCGATTTCACGACCGCATTTTTCTCTGCGCGCAGGATATTCTCCATTTTCATCGCTTCAACTACCGCTAGTGGCTGGCCTTCTTCGACCTTGTCGCCCACTTTGACGTGCAGCGCCACAAGAAGTCCCGGCATCGGGCACAGTAGATATTTGGAAAGATCAGGCGGGACCTTTTCAATCATATGCACGGCATGTTGTGCGATATGTGCGGGCAAAACCTGCACCTTGTGCGTTGCGCCATGCGTGTTGAGTGCAAAGCCATTGGCCGTTTTTGCAATTTTTACCGACAAAGGTTCTTCACCAATATTGGCAAGGATCAGGCTGTCGCCCGGCGTATAAGCGGTAGATAGGTCCACATCCTGCTCATCGACCAGAATACCTTCTTCGGACACGGAAACCTGCTGAACGCTGTCACCAATTTTCACTTCCCATTCGGATGGCGGTTGCAGTCGCTGGCCCAATTGATTGTCGATACGGCGTGCGCGATCCGCGTGAGCAGTGGCTGCAAAAGCGGCAATCGCAGCCAGACTACGCAGCAAATCGTCAGTCGCCGGTGCACCCTGGAATCCGTCTGGATATTCCTCGGCAATGAAATTGGTAGTGATACTGCCTTCGCGAAACCGCTCATGCTGCATCAGCGCCGAGAGAAAATCGATATTATGGCCCGGCCCGTTAATCTCGAAACGGTTCAAGGCATCAATCTGGCGATCAATTGCTTCGATACGCGTCTCGCCATAAGTAATCAGCTTGGCAATCATCGGGTCATAGAAGATGGACACTTCCCCACCCTCTGCAACACCGTCATCGACGCGAATGCCTTCCTCGGCTTCCGGCGGATTATATTTTACCAGACGTCCAGTGGACGGTAGGAAGTTGCGATAGGGATCCTCGGCATAGACCCGGTTTTCAACTGACCAACCGGTCAGCGTCACATCATCCTGTGTTAGCGGCAGCTTCTCGCCATAGGCAACACGAATCATCTGTTCGACCAGATCAAGGCCTGTAATATATTCGGTAACCGGATGCTCGACCTGCAGCCGAGTATTCATCTCGAGGAAGTAGAAGCTCTTGTCGGCGCCGACGATGAGTTCGACCGTACCGGCACTGTGATAATCCACTGCCTGAGACAAGGCGACCGCCTGTTCACCCATTTTCTTGCGCATCTCGGGATCAACAAAGGGCGATGGTGCTTCTTCGACAACTTTCTGATGGCGCCGTTGGATAGAACATTCGCGCTCGCCGAGATAGATAACATTGCCATGCTTGTCGCCGAGCACCTGAATTTCGATATGGCGTGGTTGTTCGATAAACTTCTCGATAAAAACACGGTCATCACCAAAGCTTGCAAGGCCTTCACGCTTGGTCGCTTCAAAGCCCTCGCGCACATCCTTTTCAGACCAAGCGAGGCGCATGCCCTTGCCGCCGCCGCCAGCACTGGCCTTCATCATCACCGGATAGCCAATGCCGCCCGCGATCTCGACCGCATGTTCGGTGTCATCAATTTCACCGATATGCCCCGGAACAACGCTAACCCCTGCCTTCTCGGCAAGTTTTTTGGACTCGATTTTATCGCCCATGGCTGCAATCGCATTGGGCGGCGGTCCGATGAAGGCAATGTCATTCTCCGCCAATTGCTCAGGAAAACTCGTCCGTTCAGACAAAAAACCATAGCCGGGATGCACTGCTTCTGCACCGGTTTCCTTGCAGGCAGCGATAATCTTGTCCGCGATCAGGTAAGATTCTGCAGCTGGCGAAGGTCCGATGTGAACAGCTTCATCCGCCATCTGCACATGCGGCGCTCGCGCATCGGCATCAGAATAAACAGCAACCGTCTTGATACCCATTTTCTGGGCCGTGCGGATAACCCGGCAAGCAATTTCGCCACGATTGGCGATCAGAATTTTTTTGAACATATTTATTCAGCTGCCTCTAATTGATTGTCTCGCTGCTCTGCTTCCATGGGCACCAGTCCCAATTTCTCGAACATTGCCTGATCCTTGTCATCGCCTGCATTGCCAGTGGTTAGTAATTTGTCACCGGTGAAGATGCTGTTCGCTCCTGCTGCAAAACACAACGCCTGCGTACTTTCCGACATGGATTCCCGACCAGCGGATAGGCGCACCATCGACGCAGGCATTGTAATCCGTGCGACCGCTATTGTGCGGACAAATTCAATATCATCAATTTTCGCTAGCGGGGTATCGGCCAGCATATCGCCAAGCACTGTACCCTTTACCGGAACCAGCGCGTTGACCGGAACACTTTCAGGATGCTTCGGTAATGTCGCTAGTGCGTGCACAAAGCCGACACGGTCTTCACGGGTCTCCCCCATGCCGACAATACCGCCGGAGCAAACATTAATCCCGCTGGTGCGCACATTTTCGAGCGTTTCTAGCCGATCATCAAAAGTCCGCGTCGTGATCACCTTTTCATAATGTTCGGGTGACGTGTCGATATTGTGATTATAATAATCGAGTCCAGCATCGGCGAGCATATCGGACTGCTTCTTCGTTAGCATACCAAGCGTCATGCAGGTTTCCATCCCCATTTGCCGTACGCCTTTGACCATTTCGATAATCGCCGACATGTCACGGTCTTTGGGGTTGCGCCATGCTGCACCCATGCAAAAACGCGATGAACCGCGATCTTTCGCTTGCGCGGCTGTTTGCAGAACCGAGCGAACATCAAGCAGCTTCTCAGCTTTCAATCCGCTTTCAGCATGGGCAGACTGGTTACAATAGCCGCAATCTTCCGGGCAGCCACCTGTCTTGATTGACAGCAATGTGGAAAGCTGCACCTGTCCTGGTGTGTGATGCTGCCGGTGCACCGTAGCTGCTTGAAACAGCAACTCATCAAAAGGAAGATTAAACAGATCGGCAATTTCTTCGCGCGACCAGTCTTGTCTTATATTATCTTCGTCTTCGGGGGATTTAGTCTCGGGGGCGTTCATTCAGCGGCTTCCTCGGTTTCGGGTGGCATGTTGTGGCCTAGCAGGCGCAATATGTCTGCGGCACATTCCACAATATTGCTGCCCGGTCCATAGATTCCGACAACACCCGATTTCCGGAGAAATTCATAGTCCTGCGGTGGGATAACACCGCCGGCAAAAACCTTGATATCACTGCGCCCGGAATCACGCAGCATCTGCACCAGTTCAGGGATGAGCGTCTTGTGACCTGCGGCCAGACTAGACGCGCCCACAGCATCGACATTTTCAGACAAAGCGAGGTCTCGAGTTTCACTCGGTGTCTGGAAAAGCGGACCGGAAATGACATCGAACCCCATATCGGTAAAGGCGCTGGACACGACATTCGCGCCGCGATCATGGCCATCCTGCCCCATTTTCGCGACCAGTATCTTTGGCTTGCGACCGAGGCGCTGTGACACCGCATCCACCCCGTCGACCACCAGAGCAAATTGCGGATCGCCCTCATAGGCAGCGCCGTAAATGCCTTTTACCGGTGTCGGTTTGGTTGCGTAGCGGCCAAAAGCGGACTCCATGGCATCCGATATTTCGCCCAGAGAAGCGCGTTTGCGTGCAGCATCAACGGCAAGAGCAAGCATGTTGCCGTCTGCCTTGGCGCCATCTGTAATGGCTTTCAGAGCAGCTTGGCAGGCATCTTCATCCCGCTCTTTGCGCATTTTATCGAGCCGATTGATTTGGCCCTGTCGTACTTTGGCATTGTCGATATCGAGCGTTTCAAGCTGGTCTTCGTCTTCCAGAACATATTTGTTCACGCCGACAATAACATCATCGCCCTTATCGACCCGCGCCTGTCTTCCGGCAGCGGCTTCCTCGATCATGCCCTTGGGCCAACCGTCAGCAACCGCTTTGGCCATGCCGCCTTCACTTTCAACCCGTTCGATAATCTCCCAAGCCTTTTCGACAAGTTCTTCCGTGAGAGCTTCGATATAATAGCTGCCGCCCAACGGATCGACGACTTTGGTGATGCCTGCTTCTTCCTGCAAAACAATCTGCGTGTTGCGGGCGATACGAGCAGAGAAATCGGTGGGGAGCGCAATGGCTTCATCAAGTGCATTGGTGTGTAGCGACTGCGTTCCGCCCAATGTTGCAGCCATGGCCTCGATGGTCGTCCGGATCACGTTGTTGTAAGGATCTTGCTCGGTCAACGAAACTCCGGACGTCTGGCAATGAGTCCGCAGCATTTTGGAGCGTTCCGATTGTGCACCCAGATCCGTCATCACGCGGTGCCACAAGGTCCGGGCTGCCCGCAATTTGGCGACTTCCATGAAGAAGTTCATCCCGATGCCGAAAAAGAAACTCAGGCGGCCTGCAAAAGCATCGATGTCTAGACCAGTTGCCATGGCCTGTTTTGCATATTCACGGCCATCGGCGATGGTGAAAGCCAATTCCTGCACGGCGGTCGCGCCGGCTTCATGCATATGATAGCCGCTGATAGAAATGCTGTTAAACTTCGGCATATGTTCGGACGTGTAGGCGATGATGTCCGAAATGATCCGCATCGATGGCGCAGGCGGATAGATATAGGTGTTACGCACCATGAATTCTTTGAGAATGTCATTCTGGATCGTGCCTGCAAGCTTGTCCTGAGAGACGCCCTGCTCTTCTGCGGCGACGATATAAAAGGCCAGACACGGAATAACCGCGCCATTCATGGTCATCGAAACCGACATGGTATCCAGCGGGATACCATCGAACAGGATTTTCATGTCCTCGATGCTATCAATCGCAACGCCAGCCTTACCGACATCACCGACCACTCTCGGATGGTCGCTGTCATAACCGCGATGAGTGGCGAGATCGAAGGCCACAGACAGACCTTTCTGGCCTGCCGCCAGATTGCGACGATAGAAAGCGTTGGATTCCTCTGCCGTTGAGAAACCCGCATATTGGCGAATGGTCCATGGCCGCCCGGCATACATGCTGGCCTTGACGCCGCGGGTAAACGGACCGAAGCCGGGAAGGCCAGGATCGCCCGCGTCTTTTGCTGTATATAGAGGCTTAACAGCAATGCCTTCTGGCGTTTCCCACGTCAGATCACGCCCTTTGACTTCTTTGTCAGCGAGCGCGCTCCAGTCTTCAATCATCGGTTTATCGGTCATTATTCGCCCTTAAATTCGGCTTTCCGTTTCTGCAGAAAGGCAATTGCACCTTCACGTGCATCCTTACTGTCACCGGCGCGGCGTTGGCCTTCTGCTTCTTTCAGTAGGGCCGAAGAATAGTCGCTTTCTAACGCTGCGGCCAGATTTTGACGCATGACACCTAAGGCCACTGTTGGTCCGCCTGCAAGCCGTTTGGCCAGCGTCTGAGCTTCATCCATCAAAGCGTCATCGTCTACACATTTATAGACCAATCCCCAATCTGCGGCTTTTTCGCCAGGGATTTTTTCGCCAAGCATCATCATTTCGGTCGCCCTTGCTTTGCCTACAAGGCGCGTGAGCATCCAGCTTGCACCGCCATCGGGCACTAGGCCGATATTGACGAACGCCTGTAAAAAATAGGCGGATTTGCCAGCAATGGCAAAGTCACTCGCCAATGCGATCGAGCAACCAACGCCTGCTGCCGGACCGTTGACGGCAGTGATAGTAGGGATATCAAGCTTTGCGAGCTTCAGCATGAGCGGGTTATAATGTTTGTTAAGCGCCGCATAAGAACCCTGCCCGCCAGACAAGGCGCTATCGCCGCCCTTGGCTTGCAAATCTGCTCCCGCACAAAAAGCACGCCCTTCACCGGTGATAACCACAGCTCGCGCATCTTCAAGCTTATCGAGTGCCAGATAGATATCATCTGCCATATCCAGCGAACATGCATTCAGCCGCGAAGGCTGGTTCAGTGTGATTGTTGCCACCCGATCGGCAATTTCCAGTCTAATATTCTCAAATTCCATATTCTGTCCCTCTGAATTTCGGCGGATCAATGATCCTTTGGTGTTTCCATGATCTCGGTTAGCATCCCGCCCATATCCTTGGGATGCACAAAAAAGATAAGTGTTCCATGTGCGCCGATGCGTGGTTCGCCCAATACGCGCTTGCCCATAGCTTCGAATTCGGCCTTGGCGGCATAGATATCCGGGACCTCGAAACAGATATGATGCTGGCCGCCCAAAGGATTCTTGGCAAGGAAACCATGGATAGGACTGTCATCACCAAGTGGTTCGATCAGCTCGATCTGCGTGCCATTGGTCGGTCCATCTGCAGGCGTATCGACAAAACAGACCTTCACGCCTTGGGCTGGCAGATCAAATGGATCATGAATTTTCGTTGCGCCCATGACATCACGCCAATGGGTGATGCTTTCGGGGATGGACGGTGTGACGACGCCAATATGGTTGAGGCGACCAAGTTTCATTATATTACCTCCGACGCTAGGAACGCTGTTCCGAACAAAATTGATATCAAACCTAGCATACCCATAAATAATCCAGAGAACACATAGACCCAAAATTCAACGGCATGGTTGAGCCTAGTTACGAAATAAACTTCGTTGTTCTCATCTTTCAGAGAATATTCCCCCGTTCGGAGGCCTGTGATCGCTTTCCGAAAGCAATAACCCATAGCCCATGCCCCAAATCCGAGAAAAAGAACCACTTGAAATACCAATGTAGAAATATCACTCAAATCCACTTCAATGCGCCTCTCCATGCGGAAAGAGTTTGTGCACCAGCGGGGCGATTACCGCTCCGATTGCGACACCCAATATGCCCGACAATATCGCAAAGCTTATCCCGCTGGCAAATAGCTGTGACGATTCCGGAAACAGACCGACCAGCGGATGAGAGATTATCGCGATAAGATGCTCAGGCCCATGCCAACCCACGGCGGCGATATTATGCACCAGCAAGCCACCGCCAACCCATGCCATGGCCAGTGTTCCGATGACCGAAATGGTGGCTAGCAATTTGGGCATGAACGCCACCAAACCGCGTCCGAAGGAAGCTACGAAACCGTCATTTTCGGTCGCGAGATGTAGCCCCACATCGTCCATTTTCACGATCAGGGCGACAACGCCATAGACCCCAACAGTTATCACGATGCCGATCAGTGCCAGTATGATCCCTTGTTGCCACCAGACTTCATTGGTTATTTCGGACAGGGCAATGGCCATAATCTCGGCAGACAGGATGAAATCCGTTCGGATCGCGCCGGAAACCATTTCATCCTCGCGGCCATGGCCTTCGATAATGGCGGGCTTGTCATGCTTGGTCGTCTCATCAACATGAAGCCATTCAAGCACCTTCTCAGCCGCCTCGTAACAAAGAAAAAGGCCACCAAGGATCAGGATGATTGGAATAAGAAACGGAGCAAATTGACCGAGAAGAACCGCTGCCGGTAAAAGGAACAACAGCTTGTTCTTGATCGACCCCTTGGCGATTTTCCAGATCATCGGAAGTTCGCGTGATGGACTGAAACCCGTCACATATTGCGGGGTTACAGCGGCGTCATCAATGACCACGCCAGCGGACTTGGCCCCTGCCCGCGCTGCCGCTGCACTTATGTCATCAACAGATGCGGCAGCAACTTTGGCAATGGCTGCAACGTCGTCGAGAAGGGCTACTAATCCAGTTGGCATTTAATTCCCCATCACTATGGCGCAATCGCGCCACAATTTGTTTCAACGTTATTTCCATTGATGGCGACAATCATCACTTCCTGAAATAGTCGTCCAGCAGGTCGCCCTCTCCAATAGAACATATCAGTACCATCGCGAACTTGTTCATGCCGAAAACCCGCGCTGATTAACTCGCCGAACACCTCTTGTTTCACTTCCAGACTGTCTTCCACATAGCTCTTTAACCACTCTCGCCTGTCGTTGTAGTTATGCTTTGCAAATGCTTGCCGTAGCGGCGAGGCCTTTGCTGGCATATTAAATGGCACCCATGGTATCCATCGAAGCATCTAAGAAACCCTCACAACGGAATATTGTCATGCTTCTTCCAAGGGTTTTCCAGCTCCTTGTTGCGTAGCTTCCGTAACCCCAGCGCCACGCGGCGGCGCGTCGAATGCGGCATGATCACTTCATCGACAAAGCCTTTTTGCGCGGCGATAAACGGGTTAGCGAAGCGGTCTTCATATTCCTTGGTCTTCTCGGCAATTTCCTCTTCGGTTTTGCCGCGGAAGATAATCTCAACCGCCCCTTTCGCGCCCATGACTGCGATTTCCGCAGTGGGCCAGGCATAGTTCAAATCGCCGCGCAAATGCTTGGATGCCATCACGTCATAGGCACCGCCATAGGCTTTGCGTGTGATGATGGTGATCTTCGGTACGGTTGCTTCGGCATAAGCAAAGAGCAGTTTTGCGCCATGCTTGATAATACCATTATGCTCTTGCGATGTGCCAGGCAGGAAGCCGGGAACATCTACCAAGGTCACAATCGGAATATTAAACGCATCGCAATAGCGGACAAAACGTCCGGCTTTCTTTGATGCGTTGATGTCGAGACAGCCGGCGAGAACCATCGGCTGATTGGCAACCACGCCAACCGTCTGGCCTTCGATACGGCCAAAGCCGCATATGATATTGGCTGCATGTGCTGGCTGGATCTCGAAAAACTCGCCCTCGTCGACCATTTTTTGAATAACCTCATGCATATCATAAGGCTGGTTGGCATTGGCGGGGATTAGAGTGTCGAGGCTGTCCTCGAGCCGGTCCCACGGGTCAGCAGTCGGGCGCTCTGGCACTTCTTCTCGATTGCTGAGCGGCATGTAATCGATGAAATCGCGCGCCGCGAGCAGCGCTTCGATATCATTCTCATAAGCAACGTCAGCAACGCTGGTCTTGGTTGTGTGGGTCACGGCCCCACCCAGTTCTTCCTGAGTCACAATTTCGTTGGTTACGGTCTTCACGACATCAGGCCCGGTCACGAACATGTAGCTGCTGTCTTTTACCATGAAGATGAAGTCCGTCATTGCCGGTGAGTAGACCGCACCACCCGCACAAGGCCCCATGATCAAGCTGAGTTGCGGAATGACGCCGCTCGCCAGAACATTGCGCTGAAACACATCAGCATAGCCGCCCAGAGACGCCACGCCTTCCTGAATACGCGCGCCACCGCTATCGTTGATGCCGATAACCGGGGCCCCGACTTTCATCGCATTTTCCAGAACCTTGCAAATTTTCTCCGCATGGCGTTCAGACAGTGAGCCACCGAAGACCGTGAAATCCTGGCTGAAGACGAAAACGAGACGGCCGTTGATTGTGCCGGATCCAGTAACCACGCCATCACCCGGTATTTTCGTTTCTTCCATACCGAAATCGACGCAATTATGCTCGACATAGGTATCTATCTCTTCAAACGAGTCCTCATCAAGCAGCACTTCGATCCGTTCGCGTGCGGTCAGCTTGCCCTTGGCATGCTGGGAATCAATCCGCTTCTGGCCACCGCCGAGATGAGCCTCCGCACGCTTGGCTTCGAGTTGCTCGATAATCGTCTGCATGGATCCCCCAATGTGATTGGATAAGTATTTTGACTATGGAAACGTCCCTAGCCAATGCACGGAGGATTATGCAATCGTCAATAAAAATTAATCGATCAGTTAAGTTTCTCGAAAAAGGTCGTTTGCCGTAACGTCAAGCTATTTCAACAATACCAGTTCCTCCGACATACTCGGATGCAAGGCAACCGTGTCATCGAAGGCCTGCTTGGTTAAGCCCGCTTTGACCGCGACTGCCGCCGCCTGAAGAATTTCCGGCGCATCGGGACCGATCATGTGCAAACCAAGAATTTTCTCGCTCGTCGCCTCAACAATCATTTTATAAAGGCTGCGTTCTGGCCGGTCGGCGAAGGCATTACGCATCGCCCGGAAGTCAGAAGAATAGACTTTGACATTGCCATATTGGGTACGGGCTTCGCCCTCGGTCAGACCGACGGAAGCAATTGGCGGTTGAGAAAATACCGCAGATGGAATGCAGCTATAATCGACGGTCTTGGGCGTATCGTTAAACACAGTTTCAGCGAAAGCCTGTCCTTCGCGAATGGCGACCGGTGTTAACTGGACGCGATCAGTTACGTCACCGACAGCGTAGATGCTTTCAACATTCGTGCGGCTATACTCATCGACTTTAATTGCACCTTTTTCGTTGGTTTCTACGCCGGCATTTTCGAGACCCAGTCCGTCGATTTTGGGCCGACGACCGGTAGCCGCCAATACGACATCAGCGCGCATGGCTGGCTTGCCATCCATATAGACATCAAGCGCGCCGTCTTCCCGCTTCTCGATCTTGTCAAACGTGCAGTTAAACTTGTAATTTATGCCTTTGGTCATCGCAATCTGCAGTAACCGGTCGCGCAAACTTTCGTCATAACCGCGCAAAATGACATCGGAGCGGTTCACGACGAAAACTTCACTACCCAGTCCGTTGAATATTCCGGCAAACTCATTGGCGATATAGCCACCGCCCGAGATGATCACGGTCTCAGGCAGTTTCTCCAGGTGGAACATTTCATTGGATGTCAGCATATGCTCGCTGCCTGGAAACTCTGCGACATCAGGCCATGCACCCACTGCGACCAATATGTATTTCGCGGTCACGGTCTTGCCGCTTGCAAGCTTCACCTCATGCGGGCCGACAATCTCGGCACGTTCCAGAATAATTTCGACATCATGGTTGTTCAGCGTTTGGGTGTAGGCCGAGTTCAGGCGATCAACATCTGAAAGAATATGATCGCGTAATTTTGTCCAGTCGAACTTGGCATTTTCCCAGGTCCAGCCAAAGTTTTTACCATCTTCCAGATCTTCCGAAAAATGGGAGCCATAAACCAGCATTTTTTTCGGAACACAGCCACGAATGACGCAGGTACCGCCTACCCTATATTCTTCAGCTACAGCAACCTTTGCGCCGTAAGAAGCTGATACTCGCGCTGCTCGGGTTCCGCCTGATCCCGCGCCAATAACAAACAGGTCATAATCATATTCGGACATTATATATTCCTTGATAACTCAGGCAGGAAATGCCCGGTTTTTTAGTGTTTCGGTCGAACTGTCCATTTGGTTACCGCCCCCTGCCAAAAGCGCATTGGCCATTTCCTTGCCCAGCTCGACACCGAATTGGTCAAACGGATTAATGCCTAACAGAACGGCATTTGCAAAGGTGCGATGCTCATAAAAGGCGATAAGCGCACCCAATGTCCGTCCATCGAGATCATTCAGCAAGACGGTTGTTGATGGTCTGTCGCCCGGATAATTGCGATTGCTGTCATCGGATGACTTGCCAGCCATCAGTGCTGCGCCTTGCCCGAAGCAGTTGAGCAACAACCCTTGATGATGCTCCGCGGCCAGCGAATGACCGGGCTCAATCACCGCCAGAAATTCTACCGGTACCAGATGGGTGCCCTGATGAAGCAATTGGAATACAGCATGCTGCGCATCCGTGCCGACACCGCCCCATGTAATCGGGCTACTGTGGCGGTCGAGTGTTTTGCCGTCCGCCATGACGGATTTACCATTACTTTCCATTTCCAGTTGCTGAAGATAGTCGGGCAATAATTTCAATCGCTCATCATAAGCAAATACGGCACGAGTTTCGCATTTCCGGACCTGACAATAATATTGGTCACAAAATGCGGCAATGACCGGAATATTCTGCTCAAACGGCGCTTGTTTAAAATGCGCATCCATTTCTGCCGCGCCTGCCAACATATCCTCAAAAACTTCAAACCCTAGTGTCAGCGCAACGCTAAACCCGATCGAGGACCAGAGCGAATAGCGCCCGCCTACCGTCTCTGAAAATGGCAAAATACGACTTTCATCAATGCCCCATTCGACCGCCTTTTCCGGCATGGCTGTCAGAGCGATAATTTTACCAAACGGATCAGAGACCCCCTGTTCCATCATCCAGTCCGTTACCGACCCGGCGTTGAGGAAGGTTTCAGCTGTCGTGAAGCTTTTCGACGCTATAACCAGCAGGGTTTTATGTGCATCAAAACGCTCAAGCACTGGCTCCAGTGCACAGCCATCGATATTTGAAATGACTGCCGTTTCATATTTCTCATCGCCGATTTTCAGCGCTTCGAGCAGCAATTTCGGGCCCAATGCGGATCCACCAATGCCAAGATGAATGATATGCTCAATATTACCAAGCGCACCCGCGTCGATGGCTTCGACCAGACCTTGCATCCGTCTTTTCAGCAAACGCGCATTTTCGACACTGGTTTCCGCACCAATTCCACGTTCTGCGGTATGCTCTGCCGCACGGCCCTCACTGATATTGACCATCGCGCCACAGGTAAGAGCTTCAATCTGTTCTGATAGCCCCTGGTCCGCAGCCAGCTTCTGAAAACTATCCAGTAAAGTACCGTCCATGTGCGTTTTTGAAAAATCAAAATAGATACCGGATTGCTCAAAGCTCCATTGTGTAACACGGTTGGTATCTGCATCGAAGAGCGCCTTCAGGGTCGATGCGGGATGATTTTCTATCGCGGTCCAGTGATCCAAAGCAGGTTCTTTCTTGTTAATTTCAACGATCTATATGCCCTATTTTCGACGATAGCTCTATCTCGCGTCTATCTTGTGAACAAGGCCCAATCAGCGACGATTGTCGATAAATACTGTCTCTTGACCGCACGCTTCAATATAAGCAAAGGGGCGCGATGAAAGATAAAACTGCAGAACGCTCAGAAACCGCTGATTTCATGGTATTCCTCGTAAAATTGGCGATATTCGTCATTATTTTGCGCAGTTTTATCGTCTCCCCATTCAACATCCCATCGGAATCCATGCAACCGCGCCTTATGGTTGGTGACTATCTGCTGGTCGCAAAATGGCCCTATGGCTATTCAAAATACAGCATGCCATTCAGCGTTCCGGTCATCCCTGGACGCATATTGCCCAACAAGCCGGAACCGGGTGATGTTGTTGTATTCAAGGCACCGCCGAGCGGTTCGGACGATTATATCAAGCGGGTTATCGGTTTGTCCGGCGATATTATTCAGGTCACTAACGGTGTTGTTTCGATCAACGGCATCGAGGCCGAACGCAAAAAAATTGAGGATTATGTCCATCTGGTGTCGCCGAATAGCGCTTGCTATGAAACCTATTTTGAAACAACCAATGCAGATGGCGAACGGATTTGCCGCTATCCACAATATGAAGAGACCCTGCCCAACGGGAGAAGCTACAAAATACTGGACGTAAATGAGGCATCCATAGGCGATAATACCGAGAGCTTTGTCGTGCCGGATGGCCATATGTTCCTGATGGGCGACAATCGTGACCGCAGCGCCGATAG
Organism: Sphingorhabdus sp. Alg231-15; assembly: GCF_900149705.1. Taxonomy (NCBI): domain Bacteria; kingdom Pseudomonadati; phylum Pseudomonadota; class Alphaproteobacteria; order Sphingomonadales; family Sphingorhabdaceae; genus Sphingorhabdus; species Sphingorhabdus sp. Alg231-15. The sequence continues at coordinate 553,615 of NZ_LT703001.1, forward strand.
CCGGTTCCCTGCCGTTGAAGGTCAAGCGATCGGAATGGTTCCGCAGGAAAACCTTGTCGGACGGGCGCTGGTATCGGTATTCTCGACCGACGGATCTGCAGAATGGATCAAGCCATGGACCTGGTTCACTGCGGCGCGCTGGAACCGAATTGGAGAGAATTTTGATTAACCCGGAATTTCTGGACTGGATCACCACCCTGACCGGGAAAGTCCCTCGGGATGAAAGACTCTACATCCGCGCCGTTACCCATGGCAGTTTTGGCGATGATGATTATCAACGGCTCGAGTTTCTCGGCGATCGGGTCTTGGGCGTGACCATTGCCACACAGCTTTACCATCAATTTCCCAATGAACCCGAAGGCAAGTTGTCGCAGCGCCTGAACGGACTTGTCTCAGGTAAAGTCTGTGGCGAAATAGCCAGCGAGATCGGTTTTTCCGATCATCTGTTGCTCGGCAAGCAGGCACGTGATGACGGTGCGCGCCAGAGCAACAAAGTGCTGGGTGATGTCATGGAATCGTTGATTGGTGCGCTCTATCTTGATCACGGGTCCGATGCGGCAAAACAGTTTGTTCTCAAATATTGGGGTGACCGGATATCGGGCATGGCAAAGGATATCCGCCACCCCAAATCCGCGCTGCAGGAATGGGCCGCAGCGCATAACCGCAAAATGCCGGTTTACGAGCTTATCGAGAAATCTGGGCCGCATCATGACCTGCGCTTCACGGTCAAGGTCAGCGTCAACAAAGTTGGCGCAGTCGAAGCCTCTGCGACCTCCAAACAAACCGCAGAGACCGAGGCGGCAAAACTCTTTCTGGAAAAACATACATGACCCAAAAATGCGGTGTAGTGGCGTTGATCGGCGCGCCCAATGCGGGGAAATCAACCCTGATCAATGCGTTGGTCGGTCAAAAAGTCGCGATTACCAGTTCCAAACCGCAAACAACGCGCACACGGCTGCTGGGCATCGCGATTGAGGAGGAGGCGCAACTGCTGCTCGTCGATACCCCGGGCATTTTCGAACCGCGCCGGCGACTGGACCGCGCCATGGTTTCTGCGGCGTGGGATGGCGCGGAAGACGCCGATATCATCATATTACTTGTGGACTCACGGGCAGGCCTTGGCCCTAAAGTCACTGCGATTGTGGAGCGTATAAAGCACCGTCCGGAAAAACTGATCCTGGTGATGAACAAGGTCGACATTGCAGCAAAAGACAAATTGCTGACTCATGTCATGAAACTCAATGATCTGTGCGGGTTCAAGGAAACTTTCTTTGTCAGCGCAAAGACCGGAGACGGGCTGGACGAACTCAAGGCCTATCTGGTCGACGGCATGCCGGAAGGCCCCTGGCATTTTCCCGAAGATCAGGTGTCGGACGCCAGCGAACGGCTATTGGCCGCAGAAATCACGCGCGAACAGGTTTTCCGCCAGCTCCACGCAGAGTTGCCCTACGCAACCGCGATTGCGATGGAACAATATAAGGAACGACCTGACGGGTCACTGGAGATCCACCAGCAAATCCTTGTCGAAAAGCCGACCCAGCGCGCCATCATTCTTGGCAAAGGCGGTCACCAGATCAAGGAAATCGGCGCCAAGGCCCGAGCCGAACTATCAGAGATATTAGGCAAGACCGTCCACCTCTATCTCCACGTCAAGGTCAGTGCGAACTGGGACGAGGACAAGAGCCTCTATCAGGATATGGGCCTAGACTGGGTCAAGTAACCGACGGCGTTCATAATAAGCGCAGTTATCGGCGTATGTATTTACACCGCTAAACGCGTACCAAAACGCCCTCGCTCGTCGATGTGTTTAAGCGCTCTTCCATGCGCGTCCTGACCCTCTGCGCACCTAAGTTGCGATAATCCCTTAAGATCAGGAACAACCGACCGTTATAAACAAAGTGTTTTACGCCCACGATCATAGCAATGCTCGCGGCTGCCTTCGCACAATAAATGAACCACTCTTTTTATCCTCTCTGGGACAAGGTGAAATAAATGGTCGGTAATGTTCAAGCAGCTAAGGTTGAGGCCTTTCATAGCAGCAACACTCAAATCGTTCAGGAGCGACGCAAAAAGGAGCGGCAGCTAACCGTATTCCGACTGGCCAAAATCGCATCCGGTGCTGCAGAAGGGTGGGGTTTCATAAAGAATATCTCCGGCAGTGGTGTGATGATCGAGATTCATCCGAGCTTTGAAATGGATGAAACCGCAACGGTCGCCCTCACCGACGACGTCGCGCTTACGGCATCAATCCGCTGGCGCAAAGATACCCTCGTCGGCATGCAATTCAAAAATGAGATCAACGTCAATGAGCTGCTCGCCAGTCTGCGGGTCCACAACAAATATCATCTCTCCCGACTGCCGCGCGTACACATGCGGCAAGCAATCGTTTTCAGAATCGGATCGACATTGGTAAAGGCGGAGATCTGCGATATCTCCCCTTCAGGAATTCGTATAAATGCTGATCATGTTTGCGAGATCGGCAACCAGCTGACTTTAGTGGTGCCGGACCTGGGCGATATAACAGGCACGGTCCGCTGGCAGAAGGGGTCCGAGATCGGCATCAAATTTCACAAAAGAGTATCTGTTCCGCAGATAACAGACTGGCTAGCCAATTTTTATACCAAGAATATGAAACATGCTTCCGAAAACAGCGTTGGACCGGACTAGTCACAGACTAGTCATTGGGGAGCAATAGCTCTCGTCCTACTTTCCGTCGGTAAAACTGCCACCACCACTCATAACCTGAATTGCGCTGATCATATTGTCGGCGAGTCGGTTGCCTCTTTTTCGGGCTTCGACCCATTGCTTGTTAGTCATGCAAACCTTGCGCTTCCGCGCGAGGCTGCCAACAATGGCTTCAGAGCGACATCGCACATAGTCCGGATGACGTTTGTCTGTAATTTTCTCGGGTACAGCAGAGTTGTTGGCTCCATTTACCGCATCCACTTGTTTGACGACATTCAATTGTGTCGCTCCCACTGTGGAGGAAAACGCGCCTATGACAATCAATGCAACTGCTTTGCTTACGAAGCCTTTTGACAGTGCTGAAAATTTGGTCATCTTGTGAGTCCCCCAAGTAAATTGATTTTTATGCGTATAGCATAAACCTCCAAAGATCAAAGAAGACATATATTCGCTAATACTCAGATAACACTCGTCTGGCGCATATAATACTCAAGCCTGAGATTCTCGAACTTCTTTCACTGGGACTACGGATGGGACCTACTTTGTGTTATTCAACACCCCCATTTAAAACTAAGAGAATACTGCCTAGCAACTTCTTTGTCGAGAAATCAGACATCATTTATATCGAATATTCTGGTTCATCTTTTTCAAATCAATTACTGATATTATAAGATATGGCTAGAAGATCTGACAGATCGCCCTTGAATGCCAAATCCGACCGCGAAAAGCTGTTGGAACGTAGGCTGGCAAGAAGCGAAGCGGCGAGAGAAGAAGCGGAACAACTTCTTCATACCAAGAGTCGATCCCTGGCCGCCGCCCAACAGTTGTTGCAGCAAAAAGAAGCGCAGTTGCTTGAACAAGTTAACCGGCAGACTCTATCCCTCATCAGTGCTCAAACTTTAGCAAAGGTCGCCACCTTCCATGGCGACGAAAGTCAACGGTTTACTGGGTCCGAAAATTTTGCAGACGTAGTCGGTTCCAAAACAACGGTCACAAGTTTCGATCAATTTGCCAAAATGGTTCACCCGCTAGATCGGGACGAAGCGATACAAATGTTGCTTTCCGCTGAAAAGGGCGAGCTTGTTGACAAGCAGGTCGTCGGTGATTTCCGGTTTCTCGATCACGATGGCAAGACACGGTGGTTGCGATGGGCGGTCACGCAGAACCTATCCGCTAAGGGTGCTGGCTTCTATGGTTACGGAGCAGTTCGCGATATAACCGAAGAACGCCAAGCCGAACGACAAGAACAGCTTATGCTCAAATTGAGTGAACGGCGAGCCAAACAGCTCGAAAAAGTTAGTGAAGATCTCCGCAATGCCCGGACTGATGAGAAAAAGAAAAGTGAGCAATTGGAACAGCGGGTAATCGAGATGGAAATGATGAGTGCGGAGCTGGATGATGCCCGTGCTAATGCTGTTGCTGCAGATAAGTCAAAATCCCGATTTTTGGCGATGATGAGCCATGATATTCGTACGCCGTTAAATGCAATATTGGCAACATTGGAGTTGCTCAGCATCTCGGATTTAGATGCCGATCAGGCAAAGAAAGTCGAGCTAGCGCACCAAAGTAGTGATCAGCTCCTGTTCCTTTTGGCAGATATAATCGAAATTGCGCGGACGGACGGTTGGAAACTTGAATTGGATCTGAGTGAGTTTCACTTGCCACAACTGGTGGAGCAGGCCGCGGAAACTTGGCGCCCATTGGCGGCCAAGAAAAGCCTGATAGTTTCGACGGAAATATCTCCGCAATCTAACGATTTTCTAATCACAGATCGCACGCGAGTTAGACAGGTGATCGACAATTTTGTCAGTAATGCGATTAAATATTCTAGCGATGGGAATATCCATATTGCTGCCAAAACCTTCACCGACCCAACAGGACCTAGCGTCGAATTTGTCGTCTCGGATACTGGCTCTGGTATTTCGAAGGACATCCAAACGCGACTCTTTGATGATTTTGATCGCGGCAATGTTGATAGTGATTTGATAGAGGGCACCGGTTTGGGTTTGTCCATTTGCAAGCGCATTGCAAAAGCCATGGATGGGGAAATCGGGGTTGAGAGCGAGATTGGTAAAGGCAGTAAGTTTTGGATAAAACTGCCAGTTACCATTGGAGATGGGTCGCAAACTGCTGAGGATCGATTGCAAAAACCGAATATCACCGAATTCAATATCGATGATAGAGCGCCAAAACTGCTTGTTGCCGAAGACGTAGAAGCCAATCAAATCGTGCTGGTCTCTTTGTTGGAGAATCTCGGTTGTGAAGCGATAGTAGTCAATGATGGATCAAAGGTGATTGATGCTTTGGACGCAGAAGCCTTTGATGGAATATTCATGGACGTCTGGATGCCAACCAATGGAATGGAGGCTACGAAACAGGTTCGCGCAAACCAAAAGCACAACATGATTCCCATCTTTGGGGTTACCGCTTTTGCGGCCGATGAAGAGAGGGCAGCGATATTGGCCTCCGGTATGGATGGCGTGATCGCTAAGCCCATAAATATCTCCGGATTAACCTACGCATTGGAACAAATATGTGGAACCAAAGGCTCGGTGACCGATGATCATCTGGATGGCTCAGTTCCCGATTTATCCAATCCCGAATATATCGACACTGAAAAGTTCCGAGAACAACTAACTGCCGTTCCTATAGATCGACGGGAGTTGCTGATTGAAGCGGTTGGTGCGGACATCGGGAAATGGTGCGATAAATTTCAACGCTCCTGGGTCGCTAAAGATCAGGAAGGTGTAAGTGCGGCCCACCATGCGCTTCGGGGTATTTGCAACGGTTTTGGTGCCTATTCTCTTTTGGAAAAACTGGAATCAATCCGACAAACTGAATTATTAGGCGACAGCGCTGTGCTTTTGCCGATTGAAAATATTGAACAACGAACAATATCTGCCCTCCGTCGATCAAGCCAGATGGCCGATCGACGGAGGGATTGAAGGAGGGCCCGAGACCTAATAGGCCCCTCTTCCCGATATGACAGCCGGAACTGTCTGGGTAATAAGTTTGATATCTTTCAGGATCGATTGTTCCTCAAGATATTCCAAATCCATTTCTACTTGCTGTGCAAATGGAATATCGGCTCGACCTGAGACCTGCCATGTGCAGGTCAATCCTGGCTTTCCATTTAAGCGACGGCGTTCACGCTGTTCATAACTGAGCACCTCGCAAGGAAGCGCGGGCCGCGGGCCTACAACCGACATTTGACCGGTTAGAATATTCAGTATTTGCGGGAGTTCATCCAGCGACGTTCGGCGTATAAATTTTCCAACTTTGGTAATCCGGGGATCATCTTTCATCTTGAAGCAAACGGAATCGCGATCATTTTGCTCAGTCAATGATGCCTTTCGCTCGTCAGCATTTTTGTACATGGATCGGAATTTCCATATCTTGAACGGCTTTCCATCAGCTCCTATTCGGGTTTGTCGGTAGAATGGAGACCCGCGATCCTCCATGGTTATAAATAGACAGATTGCTGCAGCCAACGGGCCCAAAAGAACAAGTGCTAGCAAAGCAATGGACAAATCCAATGTTCGTTTGGAGGCTGCCGCATATCGCTCGGCATGTCCTCGCGCGACAAAAGCGTGCTTAACGGCATGAACAATGAACCGAGTGTTACCGATTATATATCGATTGGCTAGTCGGCTTGGTTCCATTGCCAATCGCCACGTCCATTCCATACCCAATTTTCGAATAAGAAGCGGCGCCCGCGCAATTTTCCCGGAATAATAGTCGAAGAGGCCGCCTACGCCCAAGATAACAGGTACCTTGATTTGATTGCGATATTTGGCAATCCATTTTTCCTGCAGTGGAACACCCATTCCGACCAGTAGTATTGAAGCGCCTGAAGCGTTGATCTTCTGGATGATTTCGTCGTCGGTCCCCTTGGCATAGAAACCATTTTGAGTGCCCGCAAAGCGCAATCCGGAAATTTTGTTCCGCATATTTTTTGCAGCAGTGGATGCTATACCAGGTGCACCACCCAACAGAAAAATGGTTTGATTTTTCTGTGCAGCCTGTTCGCATAAATGTGGGAACAGATCTGTACCGTTCAGATTATCTATTTTTCCAGAACCTGAAAGACCGGCGGCCAACTTAAGGCCCGATCCATCCGGAAGCAAAATATCTGTTTCCTCAATTATCTTGCTATAATGATCGTCGCGTTGGATTTGATTGACACAATGCGCATTAATAAAATGAATGATGTTGCGCTCTCCATCAGCCGCTGCATCTACAATATGCGATGCAACTTTGCCCAGATGTCCGTTGGCAAGTGGCAGATTGAATAACGAAGGCGCTCCGTTCTGATAAAGTCGCGTAGCTAATTCCGTAGCACGTGAACGCCCAATCAAAAGGGGAGAAATTTGTCGACCAAGATTTTGGCGGATGCTTTCTGCGGATTGATACTGACTCATAGACTGGCTCCAAATTTGATTTGGATTTCAACCCGCATTTCTTGTGCCAGAACCACTTAATCTATATATATCAATTATTTAATAGGTTACCATTTGATTTTCGTGGCTAGTATCCCGCGCAAAACGCAACGATTTTCGCGAAATGCGAGAAACCGAATTCAATATGCAACAGCTGGAACAAGGTAGATTTTTCGTTAACCGCGATGATGTCCGGAATCGTGGGGGTTTCGAAAACTGGCACAGCAATTGAACTGAAGTAGCCAAGTCATTTGGAAACCAACTATGTCAATTGCCGCATCAATTCACGAGAACTCAACCATACAATCGATTTTGCGTGGGTTATTGGCTTATGGGTCTGCCGAGTTATTGAATCGCTTTGTCCGGTTGCTTGTTGTTATCATCATTGCTCGTCAACTGGTTCCGGAACTGGTTGGTGTCGCAGCGCTTACCCTCAGCCTATTCGAACTCATCCGCGTCTTGGCCAATATTGGCGTTGGTCAAAAAATAATTGCCACGGACTCCCAATATCTCGATCAAGTTTGCAATTCTGCTTACCGCGTATTTTGGGTTTGGTGCGCGATTGTAGCTGGCATACAGCTTTTTGCGGCAGCGCTGTTGTACGGCTTTTTCGATAATTTGGTTGCTGCGCAAATGCTCGCTGCCTTGTCCGGGGTTTACCTGTTTATGCCTGGCGGACTGGTGCAATGCTTCCGACTTATGCGTGCAAAAAAACTGCCAACAGTAGCGGCAATTGGCGCAACACAAACGATAGTGGATCATTTGATAACTTGCGTATTAATCCTTGCTTGGGCCAATCCATGGGCGATTGTCCTACCCAAATTACTCACAGCTCCACTCTGGCTCATCATGATGCGCCGGGCCAACGCGTGGAAATACAATCCTGCAAAAGGGTACGCACCCTTGAGTTCGATGCTGCAATTTGGTTCAGCGATTTTGATTGCCGATATCTGGCTCGCATTACGTAACAACCTTGATAAGCTCATTATCAGCGCCTTGCTTGGCGTTTCAGCTTTGGGCAGCTACTATTTTGCATTCAACGCTGGCATCGGTATTGTTGGCGCTCTGGCTGCAGCGTTCGGCACCGTTTTGTATCCACATTTATGTGAGGCAAAGTCGGACGGACGACAAAGAGCAACCCTTGGATTAGCAGTAATTTTGGGATTTGGGATATTCGGATCCCTGACGCTGGTGCAACTTTTGTTCGCTCCGATTTATGTCCCCATCATTTTTGGGGCACATTGGACACATGCTATTCCTCTGATCCAAGTCCTTTCGACGGCTGCGATACCGATGATGCTGGGCGCGCTGTTGTCAGCATATCTGCGCGCGAGCCAACGGACCTCACTCGATGCTTGGGTCGGATCAGCAATCTGTCTTTCGGCGCTGGGGATGATGCTAGTCGGCGCACATTCAAATCTATTTTTGGCAGCGATAGGCTGGGTAGTCGGCACCGCCACGGTGATCACTGCCTATCTGACCATTTCCGCAATTCAATATTTCACAAAACGGGAGTTTTATCATGAATAGTCCGCATTTCTCTGTCATATTACCGGTCTACAATGCCTCCAATCAGATCTTGAAAACCATTAGTTCGGTGTTGAACCAAACAGAACGCGATCTGGAATTGATTTTGATCGACGATGGATCAACCGATGATAGTCTTGCACTGATGCTGGCTTTCGCTTCGGATGATGAGCGGATCAAACTTGTATCGCAGGAAAACAAGGGTGTATCGGCCTCACGAAACCTTGGCCTTGGTTTGGCAAGAGGAGCATTGGTAGCTTTCATTGATTCCGACGATCTTTGGGCCAACGACAAATTGGCGGTTCACCGCGAGTTACATCAGCAAAATTCAAAAGCTGCTGCTAGTTACGCGAAGGTCGCATTCATTGATCAACATGCTTCCAATGGTCGCGATGCCAGGACATTTTCTACTGTCAGATCAGACGCGTTATCGGTTGATCAGATCATTTCAGAAAATCCGGTATGTACTATGTCCAACCTGGTTGTTCGCAATGACATTATTCGAACCATTGGCAATTTCGAGGCGAAAATGTCTTATGCGGAGGACCAGGAATGGTTGGCGCGTTTGATTGTTCAAGGCCATGTGGTGGTCGGAATTGATCGGTATCTTGTCGACTATCGGCTGAATCCATTGGGCCTCTCTGCAGATTTGCCGGCGATGTTTGTTGGTTGGAGACAATTGGCAGATCAATATGCGCAAGCAGATCAGATTTCATCGTCCGAAGCCATTTATTGTCGCTATTTGTCGCGGCGAGCATTGCGTGCTGGAGCACCAGCGAAAGTTGCTCTGGCTTATGCGCTCCAAGGTATGCGTGCCGATCGCGAATCTTTCCTAGAAGATCAAAGGCGGGGTTGGTTGACCCTAGTTTCAGCCTTCGCTGCATTCCTCATGCCACGCTCAACACGCGTCCATCTCTTTGCCTAGAAGTCAGTCAGAAAGGACTGTCCTATGAATTACCCATCCATTTCAGTTGTTATGCCGGTTCATAATGTTGAAAAATTTGTACCAGCGGCCATTGAATCCGTACTCGCTCAGACAGTCGAAGACTTCGAACTGATCATTGTTGATGATGGCGGTACAGATAAGAGTATCGAAATTTGTGCATCCTACGATGATCCTCGCATTCGTATTGTGACACAATCAAATCGAGGTTTGGCTGGCGCACGAAATACCGGAATATTAGAAGCGCGCAGCGAATATATCGCCTTGCTTGATTCCGATGACACCTGGCACCCAGAGAAACTCGCTCTCCACAAAATTCACTTGGATAACAATCCGCAAGTTGGCGTGAGCTATAGCGGTTCCCGGCTCATGGATAATGATGGAACTCCTCTTCGACAGATGCAGCGTCCGAAGTTGGCCAAGGTTAGTGCCAGGGATATAATTTTACGCAATCCCGTCGGGAATGGATCGTCACCGGTTATTCGCAAAACCGCGCTTCACCAGATCGCTTTCTTCAGTCGTGATGAACCCAATAGAATTTGCTTTTTTGACGAGACATTCAGGCAATCCGAAGACATCGAACTTTGGATCCGGATGGCTCTAACCAACGGTTTCAAGTTCGAGGGCATTGATGGTCTGCTAACAAATTATCGCATTGGCTCGGGTGGGTTGTCGTCCAACATTGCCGCCCAATATGAAAGCTGGAACCGAGTGATTGCAAAGACAAAACAAAACGCGCCGGAATTTGTTGAACAGATCGAGAATGAAGCACGTGCTTATCAGCTGCGATATTTGGCCCGCCGCGCTGTCCAGATGGGAGATGGCGCATTTGCGCTAAGCTTATTGAAGGATTCTGCCAAAAAATCATCGGCGCCTCTAGTAAAGGAACCGATCAGGTCAGTTTTAACATTCCTCGCGGCAACAACCGCACGGTATTTGCCATCCAATATGGTTGTAAAACTTGCCCATTCATGGACCGGTGGAAAGGTATTGGCATGAAAGATAAAACGCAGATCGTCCATTTGCTCGATGACGTCGCCCTTGGCGGTGTGACTAAGAATCTCGAACTGTTTCAACATCCCGCCTTCGGTCACCGGTTCAAAACGATCGTCGAAGAAGCACACCCTGTTTGGAGTATTGCACCGCAATTTCCTGATGCTGGAGCAATTGTTGTACACTTTTCGATAAGCTGGAATACCCTGCCCTTTTTGTATTCCTTGGCGTCGCGGAACAGTTCTGCGCAATTGATATTGGTTCACCACAGCTATTCGAGGGAGTGGGAACAGCTTCAAGTACCAGATCCGACCCGTTTTCGTTCCATGCTAAAACTAGCACATAAGATTTTTGATCAAGTCATTTGTGTTTCCAATGAGCAAGCATTGTGGTTCGCCGAAGCAACTGGACTCAAGTCTTCAAAACGGCAAGTCATTTACCCTTGGAGCGAAATGAACAATCTCGTGAATATCGCCCAGCCTCATTTTTCACAACATAACCCCATCACTATTGGTGCTTACGGTCGATTTGTCCGCGAAAAGGGCTTTGACAGATTAATCGAAGCGGTAAACAAATTGGGCGCACAGAATGACATAAAGCTCAAGATTGGTGGGTTTGGTCCAGAAGAAGCCGAACTGAGACGGTTAGCCGCCGGTAACGCTAACATTTCCTTTTATGGCAAAGTAACCGACATTGATCACTATTTGGAACAGTGCGATATCATTGCGGTGCCTTCACGATTTGAGGCTTATGGCTTGGTAGCTACAGAAGCGCGTTGTGCCGCTCGGCCAATTTTGGTTTCTAATGTTGGCGGATTGCCTGAACAAATTGGAGAAGCCGGTATCTCTGTCGATTTTGACGATATGGAAGCTATTGGCCGAATGCTGCGCAATATCAGACATTTGCCGTTGGTGAACATGTCTGTGGCGGCTCGCGAAAACTGTCTGCGAGTAACCGAACAACGAGTTGCAGATTGGATTGAAGTATTCGAAGCGCTGTTGGGGAATGAATGCCTAGAGGCCGCTGCTTAACGTAATCACAATATTTTGAGTTGGGACCAGCCAGTGGCCCTCGTCCAAGACGGGGGCCACATTTGCTTGTGCTCAACCTAGTTTTGGAAAGCAATCGGTATATCAACGATAGCAAGTTAGGCCGAAACCTCATTGCGTGACTTTCTTCGCGATAGCGATAAGCGAGCTCTCTCGGCGGTTATGCCTCATTTATATCAGAGACTATCCTGCATCGCGATCTACATGTCGGTCAGTTGCTGTGGCAAGCTTTGAAGCCCTTGCTTACCTGCTTACGTTCGGGCCTGTTGTAGACTCGTCGCTTATATCGGTGCGTGATTGCAGTGCTTTTCCCAATAGGACCAGCGCTGGCCAATAGAGATAAGCAAGCGATTCCAAATTTTCGCCAAAGCTGTACATTGTTAGCAACGCGACAATAGCAAACCCGATGCAGCCTACTGAAGATACCAAAGCTTTGCGAAACAAGTTTGTAGCGCTGGTGATCATTGGCACAGCTAAGGCGATCAAACCCAGTATGCCCTTCACAAATAAAAGCCCGTACCAACTATGGTGACTGCCTATCGACATATATTCGACAAGATGTGGGCCGCGTTCAACAATTCCGTGTCCGAACCAGTAAGCCTCAGCTTCCCATCTTTCTAGGGCGATACGGCCTAATGTTTCTCTTACACGGGTGGAGCCGGCACGGGCACTTGAAAATTCGGATTGCGCGGCACTGAATGCCTCAAGTATGTCGATTGCAAACCAACCGAAGATCAGAACGATTGGGAGCGCTAGAAACCATATCGCCGGCATCGTGACTTGTTTAAATAAAAATGGTATTGGACCAATGAGTAGCAATCCCACGAGAGCCAGGCGAGATTGTGACATTAGAATGATTGCCAAGGCACCGGCTACACCCCAGCTTTTCCACGTACGATCCTTTTCCTGAAGTGCGCATAAAAAGTAGACCAGGCCAATCATTCCGGCTGCTGGTGACCAAGGTGCGAAGAACTGCCATCGCGGTATCCCAGACCCTGGTTCAAGTGTATATAGGATGGTGGCAAAATATTCTGATCCCGAACCACCTACAATTTTCAAAGGTGACACCCACAAAGTTTCCGGAAGCCCAACCAGGGGGGCGGCAATAAAAATTGGAAGGAGAAAAATGGTATATTTTGCTGAACGGCAAATCGCTCGGTAAACAATTTTTGCCCTGATCGGCAAAACTGCACCAGCGAAAATGAACAAGGCGATCAACATCCAGCCTTTTGCCCATCCGATTGATGACTTAGCCATAGTAGCCATACCCAAGCTAAAGTTTAAATGGCCAACAACGAGAATGACCAACATTAAACCCATGGAGGCCAGCCACAATTGAACGGAAAAATTGGGAACCGCTAATCGCTTGGTTTCAGGGAGAGCCGGTGCAATAAAGTAAAAATAAATTGCCTGAAATGCCAGCGCGCACCCCAATATTGGTCCGACAATATAGAGTCCACCCAACAACCATAACAGCCATGTGGCTACTATGGTGAAGTAGACTAAACGTTCGGAGCTATTTTGCGGATTATGGTCTGTCTGAACCATAGCAGCCCTAAAGCAACAAGGATGATGCATGTGCCCGCCAGAGCACCAGCGAATGCAAGCAACAATGATGGACTGGAAGATTTTTGTGGAACCGAAGGTTGCTCCAGCGTTTGTACCAGCGGATAGGATGCAAAAGGATCTTGTTTGTTCGTATCGATGCGAGCCAGTGCAGACGAAAAGACCGCTTCCGCAACACGGTGATCGCGAACCAGATCCGCGAGAACGGACGCTTGTTTTACCAATTCGCCGCTTTTAGCAGATTGGTTTGCAATGTCTTTGCGGATCACCGCTAGACTTGCCCGTGCACCAGCACTTTGCGAATTGGCTATCACCATGTTTTGCATCAAATTGGATCGGCCGTCTGCAACAGCAATGTCAACATTTCTCATAATTGCACGTGCGCTAAGGCCTGTTACCGACTGGCCGCGCTTTACCAAAGCTGCCTTTAGTTGATCTCTTTCCGTAACGACCTGTACAAGAGCACCATGATTTTCCCCTAGTGTGGCACCCTTTTCATGAGCTGAGACTTCCAGTTTCGCAAAACGATCCGCAAGCTGCTGAAAAACCGGATCTGATCGCAATCGCATTGCAGAGTTTGCTCCGTCGACGTCTTTACCGAGAATGGATGAAAACCTCTGCGATTCAGCAGACTTCTGCTTCACGGCCAGGCGTGCTTCCCGTTCCTGCTGACGCAGCGAATCCATATTCGCTATGCGGGTGTTAAACTGGTCCAGCGAAACGAGCCCGGTTGTCGCCTGAAAGTCGAGCAATGCTTGTTGGGTTGAACGAACTTTCTTCTCCAATTGAACAAGGTTTCTAACATCAGACCGCTCTCGCGTTTCTGCTTCATTTTTGCGCAGTCCGTCGAGTTGTTCTAAAAAACTTTCCTTTAAAGCAATCGCACGCTTGTGCGCTTCTTTGCTATTTCGCCCTACAATTTCAACCTGGATTAAATTTGTCTGGTCGATCAATTTTACAACGGGAACCGGGAACCGGTCGGCATGATCACCCGATTTTTCAGCACTTTCACGCAACGTAATATCGGTCATGAGGAGGCGTTTATAGTTTTCAGTCGGGCTAATGGTTGAGCTTGAAAACGCAGAAGAGACGGACGACTGTGCTTGCCCGATGCTTTCGACATTTAGTGAGCTGCCAGCACCTGAACCAGGAAGGATCAGGGTGAATTTGCTACGGTATTGTTCCGGCGCTAACACAAGGTAAACCATCGTGATCAGCCAGATCACCGCGATCCAAATTGCCGCAATATGCAGATAGCGTTTTTGTCGTCTCAGCAGCGGGCGGCGGCGCTTAAATTTCAGCCACAACCGCTCGGGCAGACCGGGTCTCTCCATTGTATCCTGCTTCACGATCAATCTACATTTTTCAGGAGAAAATATGGGGAAGCTGTCTCGCCAACCAGGCTGATGACATCCCTTACGTTCATGGCAAAACTATCATAGCAGGCAAGACTGTCTCCTGGCATCAAATAGGGATCTCTCTGATCACGATTGTCCTGACGAACAAGCTTCTCCACGGAACGCTGGATCACGACCGACTGGCCATTAATTGGGTTTCGCGACATCAATACCACTTTGCGGGCCGCATTCATCGCCGATCCCCCTACACAGTTTGCTGATACCATCGCCTGAGACAGCCGGGTTCCATAAGGAAGACTGGTTGTTTCCCTTCCGATAGAGGAAGAGGCATTGCTGGCTGCCGGACGAGAAAGATTGGACATGAACACGCGAATACCAGGCGCGGTTACTCGTGACGGTTTCACCAATTCACTTTGAAAACAATTTGTCGATCCCACGATAATACGATCATTCGAAGAGAGAGAAATATCGTCAATAAGATCTCCATCAATAGCACCGGTTAAATCCACACGGGACCAACTATTTCCACTGACGACATAGACAGCCGACAGATCCGCATCCGGTCGAACGCCGCCTGCCGCTCGGATTGCGGCCGTTAGTGACCGGGTGATATTGCGATCTCCAGAATTGTTATTGTCGAGATGAACGCCCCTTAATTCTGCCGAGCGTTGGCCGACCCGCACCATCCCCGGTTGGAACACCGCGCCATTAACGGCGACGCTAACCCCACCCAATTCCAGAAGCTGCAATCGAACGCTTCCACGAAGTCCGCGGATAAGGCCGTTTGCCACAAGAGTGCGAGAAATGGTTTGCTCGGCTTCGACAATCGATAGACCAACCAAACTAATGGAATGTCGACCATCAAGCGTAACTGATCCATTGCCAGCCAAAACATATATTCTTGAAAGGCTCTCTTCATCACCAGCAATTTTGAGTTGAATCCGGTCACCAGATGAAAGCAGATCTGGTTTTCGGATCAGCACTTCCGATGCTATTTGTCTATGCGGCAATGACGATGAAGGCAGAGCTCCGCTAATGCAGCGAGGCGCCGAATTGCTATGCTCGACCTGTTGTTGGGGAGCATATTGGCTAGTATCCAGGTTGGCAGGGCGCTCCATCGTGGCGCAACCGCCTGCAAGCGCAGCGCAAAAGCCAATAACCATCGTTTTTCTGAACATGATACACCTGAAATTGTTAAACTCAGGATTGAAAGTGCAATGGGCGTGCCAACGGCTCAAATCCGCTAGACACAAAGGTTAATCCTCATTGGTCGATCAAAATTTTTGCAAATTTTTGCAATTTGCAAAGACTTTTGTCGCATATTGCAAATAACCTACATTGCAAAATGCAAATATTTGATAGAAAATCGCTAAATTCTGCCATTCGCATATTGGCATAGTTGATGCTTGGTGAGGGAAGAGACAAACAATATGGGAAAGCAAAAATGAAAGGCATAATTTTTACCGAACTGGTCCGGTTCATGGAGAAGGTGAAATCGGCAGATTTTGCTGATGCAGTTATTTCTGGATCAGAATTGCCCAATGATGGCGCATTTACATCTGTTGGTAATTATCCTTCAGAATATGCTTTGAATATGGTTGCGGAAGCCTCGGCACAATCAGGTATTGAAGCCGCTGAACTTTGCCGTCTTTATGGGAAATATCTCTACGGCCGTTTCACTATATTATATCCGCATATCATGGAGTCCTATCGCACAGCGGAATCGCTTTTAACCCATGTTGGAAGTCACATTCACAACGAAGTCTGCATTCTTTATCCCGACGCCCAACCGCCGCAGATCACGGCGCAAGAATCCGCTGAAAAAACCATAATTTCTTATCAATCCCATCGGCCCATGGCTGCAATCGCCCAGGGCCTCGTTCAAGGGTGTATGGAACATTATGATGATCGCCGTGCTCTAGAGTGGAGCATAAGCGAGGATGGCAAGTCGGCAACATTTACAATTACGGGATAATCAAATGGCCAATCATAAGATATTGATAATTGAAGATATTGCTTCGCTTTCCATGGCCTATGCTGGTCATTTGGAGTCAGCCGGATTTGAAAGCATCATTGTCGACAATTTGGCCGATGCCAATTCTCAGTTGCAAGAAAACGGAACTCAATTTTCTGCCGTGTTGCTCGACTTACAACTGCCTGATGGCAATGGGCTGGATTGGCTTGCGCAGAATCCTGATATTGTTCAGGACATACCAATTATCGTTGCAACAGCTGATGGATCAATAAACCGCGCAATTGATGCCATGCGACTGGGCGCTTACGATTTCATGGTCAAACCACTGGCGCCAGGTCGTCTGGTCACTGTGACAAAGGGTGCGGCCGAAACGAAACGAGAGGCTAAGCCCACTGCCGCTCAACATTCTAACGAAAATACCAATAATGACGCGTTAGGCGGATTCATTGGCGCCAGTCAGCCTATGCAATCAATTTACAACCAAATTAGGAATGTAGCCAAATCAAAAGCTACAATTTTCATCACGGGAGAGAGCGGCACCGGCAAAGAGGTTTGCGCTGATGCCATCCACAAATCAGGACCCCGCGCCAAGAAACCATTTGTTGCGATTAACTGCGGTGCAATTCCGGAAGACCTTCTTGAATCCGAGCTGTTTGGCCATTTAAAAGGATCATTTACCGGAGCGATCTCGGATCGCGTCGGCGCTGTTCAGGCTGCCCATGGCGGTACATTGTTCCTCGATGAGATATGCGAAATGGAGCTGAAGCTTCAGGTGAAATTACTGCGGTTTTTACAGACTGGAACGGTTCAGCGCGTCGGTGCGACTAAGGCAGAAAATGTGGATGTTCGGATCATCTGCGCAACCAACCGCACCCCTTCCGTCGAAGTACAGCACGGGCGATTTCGCGAAGATCTTTATTACCGATTGGCCGTTGTTCCAATTCATTTACCAGCACTTAGAGAAAGAGGTAATGACATTACACTATTGGCAAATCGCTTTCTTGATCGGTTTGCGAACGAAGAAGGCAAAAGTTTTTCACCGCTTAATGTTCAACTTGCTCAAAAATTCGAACAGCATTCCTGGCCAGGCAATGTGCGTGAGTTGCAAAATTTAATGCGCCGTGCGGCAGTGATGTTTGCTGGTCCAGAACTAGATGAAACTATTGTCTCAGAATTCACTGCTGCTTCTCCGCAAGTGCAATCTATCAATTTGCAGGATCAAAATACCGAGATCCCGTCAAATCAATTTTCCGCGAATCAGGGAATTGATCAGTTCGACAATATGACACTCGATCAAGTGGAGCGATTGTTAGTCGACCGCGCAGTACAAAATTGTGGGGGCAGCCTGACTAAAGCCGCGAAAAAACTGGGTGTAAGTCCATCGACTCTGTATCGAAAAAAGGAAAAATGGGCCTCCAGCTTGGCGGCTGATTGCTGACATTATTTGGCTAACTCATTACTGACAAATAATGACAGCAAGGCAAAACACTTTGCTGTGGTTGTTACTCTTTCAAGCTTCCGATATGCTCAGATAAATTTCAACAATTGCGCAAATGCACGCACATCTTCCAACATTGTTGCGACTTGATACAAAAACAAGAAAAACACCGGATAGAACCACGCAGGGTGTAAATAGGACCAGTGAATTCCCCATTGCATCGGTTTAGAATTTTGGAATAATTTGATGCCCGCTACAGCAAATAGGAAGCCAATAGCTGCCCCAACCAATATGTCGCTGGCGTAATGCAACCCAAGATAGATACGCGGAAAAGCGATAAAAATAGTGCAATAAACAAAAGCAAAAATTCCTAGCCTCCGCGATACCATGTATATGGCGCCCACTATCGCGAAAAATAGGATAGCGTGATCGCTTGGAAACGAGCTGCTGCTCATCATGTCTGAACTGAGTAGTTGCAGGCGTTCGGGCACCTGCAGGTCGAATGCCTCTTCTAGGAAAGGCCGCAGTCTATAATCTGTGATACGAGACAAAATCAGGGCGAATGTCTCCGCAAAAACGCTGGCCACAAGAGCTGCCATGATAGCAGCTCTGTTTTGAAACTGGGTCTTGCTTTCGGCTATCCAAAACTGGCCAGGTTTAGCGATCCAAATATAAAGTAGAATTGCTACCAGCGCCCCGCCCTTAACAAGGTGGCTTGCGGAAATGGTAAGAACGGCTTCGTCTAGCAATTCAAAGCTGCCCAGCAGCTCTCCGAACCATAATTTAATAGTCTGATCCAATTGGGACTCCCATCTTAGCTTACAGCATCAATCATAGTCTCCTTGGATTGGAAGACGTTGACCGATAGTGGTGACTGGAGAGGCAATGCTCATGCCAATTAGAAAAGTGTACTTTCTCAGTAGTTTAAAAAAGGAACAGAATTGAATAAATTCAGATTGCAATAAATTATGTTGCATTTTGCAAATAAAATGCACTTTGCAAGTAATCGTTTAATGGTTAATTATATGATCACAATATAAACATCTGATATATTATAATATATAGTTTATGGCATATAGATTGCTGATTACGATATCAGATCGTGAGATCTAGAATTTAACTCGCAGATATCGGAAGACAGCTATGCCAGACTCTTGCTTTTATTCACAATCCAACATTGTTCAGCAAATTAGTGCCATAAAACGGTACAAATATACAATCGATCCAGATGCATTGGATCAAATTAGAGTAGAAAAAAAGCGAACCGGAGTGGGAACATCAAAACTCATTCGTTCGAACTTTCATATTTGCCCCCCGGAATTATCTGCAGAGATGATCGATAATTGGCTGTCTGGAAGAACCAGAAAGGCATATTGGGAACACGCAAATTGGGTTCTGGAACGATATTCTGCTTTGCCCACTTTATGCCCCATAACGGCTTGAGCAGTCCTTGACCAAGGTTGCTTAAGCAACCGGCGTCAAATGTCCGCCTTGCATCTAAGGTGGACATTCACGCTCAACAAGAAGACCTGCCCCTACTCCGCCTTGGCCTTCGCGGTTTTTTTAGCTGTCGGCTTCTTCTTCGCAGCTGGCTTCTTCTTAGCCGCTGCTTTCTTTTTAGGAGCTGCCTTTTTCTTGCGTTTCTTGGCTGGCCCCTTAGCGGCACGATCGTCAATCAACTGCGCCGCTTCTTCAAGGGTTAACTGATCTTTGTCGACTGTCTTGGGCAACGACGCATTGGTGGTGCCATCTGTGACATACGGCCCATAGCGACCATCCATCAGCTTGATTTCTTCCTCAGTGCGAGGATGTTTACCCATGATCTTCAGCGGCTCAGCGCCCCTGCGCCCGCCTTTACCGTTTTTCGCTGCGTCTGCGAGCTTGGCAACCGCTGCATTCATACCGATTTCAAACACTTCCATGGTGTTTTCAAGCCGCGCGGATTTGCCGTCATGGCTCAAATAAGGGCCATAGCGGCCAATTTGTGCGTTGACCTCTTTACCGGTTTCCGGATGCATGCCAACTTCGCGCGGCAGGGAAAGCAGTTTTAGCGCCCATTCCAGGCCAAAATCTTCTGCCGGGACATCTTTGGGAATGGAAGACCGTTTGGCTTCTTTCCCCTCGCCACGCTGGACATAGGGACCGAAACGACCGACCATCTTGGTTATTTTCTCATCCGTATCGGGATCGACGCCCAGATCCTGAGGGCCTTCATCCTCATCGGCATTTGCACCGCCACCTTGGGCAAAGCGGCGTGTATACTTGCAATCGGGATAGTTGGAACAAGCTACAAAAGCCCCAAATCGTCCACCTCGCAGCGCCAGCTTGCCTTCATTGCAGCGCGGACACAGGCGCGGATCGCTTCCGTCCTCTTTTTCCGGGAACAGATAGGGTTCAAGGAATTTGTCGAGTTCCGCTGTAACTTCGGATGGCAGCTTTTCCATAACTTCCGCGGTCTTCGGCTTGAAATCATGCCAGAAAGCTTCGAGAATCTTCTGCCATTCCGCACGGCCACCGCTGACTTCATCGAGCTCGTCCTCAAGCTCTGCGGTATATTCATAAGCGACATAACGTTGGAAAAACCTCTCCAGAAAACCTGTTAAGAGCCGGCCACTTTCCTCTGCAAAGAAACGGTTTCCTTCGGTCCGAACATAGGCACGATCTTTCAACGTCTTGATGATCGATGCATAGGTGGAAGGACGGCCTATGCCGAGTTCTTCCATCTTCTTGACCAGACTTGCTTCGCTGTAACGCGGCGGAGGTTGCGTAAAATGTTGATTGGCTTCAACCGATTTCTTCGCCGGGCTGTCCCCTTTGGACATGGCAGGCAATAAACCGCCATTCTCGTCCTTGCTGTCGTCGCGCCCTTCTTCATAAAGCGCCATAAATCCGGGGAATTTCACGACCTGACCCGTGGCACGTAGGCCAGTTTGGCCGGTGCCATCCAGCATGTCGATGGTCGTGCGTTCGAGACGTGCGGCTGCCATCTGACTGGCCATCGCGCGTTTCAGGATCAGGCTGTATAACTTGGCGTGATCGCCGCTGCCCACCGTGTCCCGTGTAAAGCTGGTTGGCCGGATGGCTTCATGGGCCTCCTGCGCATTTTTCGCCTTCGATTTGTAGATACGCGGCTTGTCGGGGACATAGCTGGCGTCATAGCGATCAGAAATCGCCTTGCGTGCCGCAGAAATGGCGCTGTCATCCATCTGCACGCCATCGGTACGCATATAGGTAATCGCGCCATCTTCATAAAGCTGCTGGGCAATCCGCATCGTGTGACTGGCCGAATAACCGAGTTTACGCGCCGCTTCCTGCTGCAAGGTCGAGGTTGTAAATGGTGGTGGTGGATTGCGGGTCAGCGGTTTGGTTTCAACCGTCTCAATGGTGAACAGGCCATTCTCAACTGCCGTCTTGGCAACCGTTGCCTCTGCCTCGTTCGACAAATCCATCTTGCCGAGCTTTTTACCCTGATGGATGGTGAGCCGCGCTTCAAAAGCCTGACCGCCCTGCTCCATCTGAGATGTGATCGACCAATATTCCTGCGGATTAAAAACTTCAATTTCACGCTCGCGCTCGACAATCAGACGCAAGGCCACGGATTGCACACGGCCAGCGGATTTGGCACCAGGCAATTTGCGCCACAGTACCGGCGACAATGTAAAGCCAACGAGATAGTCTAGCGCGCGCCGGGCGCGATAAGCGTCGATCAGGTCATCATCCAGCGTCCGCGGATGAGCCATCGCATCGGTCACCGCCGCTTTGGTAATCGCGTTAAACGTGACACGATCGACTTTTTCAGGCAGCGCCTTTTTCTTCTTCAAAACCTCGAGCACGTGCCAGCTAATCGCTTCCCCTTCCCGGTCAGGGTCAGTCGCGAGAACGAGGCGCGTCGCCTTTTTGGACTCGTCGGTAATGGCTTTCAGTTGCTTCGTCTTATCCGAATAAGGCTGCCAGACCATCGAGAAACCATCATCGGGATCAACCGAACCATCTTTGGGCGGCAAGTCGCGGATATGGCCATAGGAAGCCAGTACCTTGAAATCCGAACCCAGATATTTTTCGATTGTTTTCGCTTTGGCGGGTGACTCAACGATTACTAATTGCATATTTTCCGTTTTTCATTTGTCTCACGTATACGCGCGAGGCTGTTGCACAAGTTAGACGTTCGTCAAGCCCTTGATCGACGAAAATGCCGTTTAGCCGAATTTCGCAGGATTTCAACTAGGCAAACTTACGCGCGCGCCAGCATGCCGAGTCAATCGGCCAGCAAGTTCCAATTCCAACAGGGCCATTTGCACTGATGCCGCCGAAAGTTCCGATTGCCGAACAAGCTCATCGACGGAAACGGGTGTCATGCCGAGCAGCGCGATAAGCGTGTGCCGTTCCTTGTCGTTAATATCTGCTGCTGATGACCTTTGCAGCTTTGTTGCATGATCCGATGTTTCCAAACGATCACCAGGGATATCCGTTCCGGCTGCGCGATCATCAAAATGGCTGATCAACTCGATCACATCGTCGACCGATTGTATCAGAGTCGCACCATCGCGGATCAGTCCATTACAGCCATTGGATCGCGGATCGAGCGGAGAACCTGGAACGGCCATGACATGACGTCCGGTCTCAGCCGCCAGTCGGGCGGTGATCAGGGATCCCGATTTTGGCGCTGCTTCGACCACAACGGTTCCGCACGACACACCCGCGATGATCCGGTTACGATAGGGAAAATGGCGGGCCTTGGGTTCGGTACCGGGCGGTTGTTCCGCTAACAGCAGGCCATCCCGCGCAATCTGCTGCTGCAACTGCTCATTTTCAGGCGGATAATGAATGTCGATTCCTCCCGCAATGACGGCGACCGCAGACCGCGCAACCGAGCCCTGATGGGCCGCAGTATCAATGCCCCGAGCAAGACCGGACACAACTGAAATACCTTCGCTTATCAGGCCATTGGCTAAATCCCTGGCAAAGCGGCAGGCTGCAGCCGATGCGTTACGGGCACCAACAATGGCAATCATGGGTTTTTTGAAAAGCGAGAGATTGCCGCGGTAGATTATCGCCGGTGGTGCGTTGCTAAGTTCCGCCAGCAGATAAGGATAATCCGCATCACCGAGGAACAGATAGCGAGCACCGAGCTTTTCAACCGCGTGCATTTCTTCCTCGATGTTGGTTTTATCCGCTAGACGCGGTGCCCTGCTTCCACCACGCGATGCTAGTTCCGGTATCATCTCCAGAGCATTGCTGGCCGAGCCAAAGCGGCGGATGAGCTGCCTATAGCTTACCGGGCCGATATTGGCGGATCGAATCAGCCTCAGCCGATCAAATTTGTCTTCCATGCTGTATACCGTTTAACGGTTGGGGGAATTCAGGAGGCTCCGACTTTGGGCTCTTCGCCCGCCATCAGCCGCTCAATATTAGCGCGGTGTTTCCAGATTACAAGCAATGCAAAACCGATAAACATTGGTATCCATGAATAGAGTCCAACTATAACTGCCGTAACAGGCACTGAAAGCGCCGCAAGCATGCCGCTAACCGATGAGTATCTCAAGATTAGCAGGCCGCCGAGCCAGGTAACTGCAAACACTATACCCAGCACCGGAGCTAGTGCGGCAACGATACCCAACAGAGTGGCAACCCCTTTGCCGCCCTTGAACTTCAGCCAGACCGGATATAGATGGCCCAAAAACGCACCCATGCCCGCCAGCACGCCCAATCCGTCAAAAACACTCGCCGCGACCAGCACCGCAACAGCCCCTTTGCCAACATCCAGTAACAGGGTCAGCGCGGCAATAGCCTTGTTGCCGGTTCTCAAAACATTGGTCGCACCAATATTTCCCGACCCGATATCCCGCAAATCCCCGCCGCCCGTTAACCGTGTTAACAACAGGCCAAACGGTATTGCTCCCAGCATATAGCCGACGAAAACAGCCAAAATTGGTTCAATCCACATGGATTGCATCTTATCAAATCCCCTTTGATTTCCGGGAGCTATCTGTAAGAAAGCAATTGAGCAAGGCTTTTGCGTTGTAAAAACAGGTAAGTTCAATTGGTTGTAGGATCAGCTGAGACAGTTGATGCCTTGTGTTAACCGTGCTTAAGGGACGTGATGAAAGCCGAACAAGCAACAACAGCACCACTATTGTTTTTTGATACGGGTATCGGGGGACTCTCCATATTGCGGGAGTCGCAAAAACTGATGCCCACCGCGCCAGTTATTTACGCTGCGGATTATGCTGGCATGCCCTACGGAATGAAATCAGAAGAAGAGCTTTCCACCCGCATTCCGTTACTTTTAGGGCGCCTCGTCGAGCGCTATAAACCGCAATTGGTAACAATTGCCTGCAATACCGCATCAACAATAGCGCTGGATGTGGTCCGGTCCGTGCTGGATATTCCGGTCGTCGGCACTGTGCCGGCGATAAAGCCTGCCAGCCAGATGACGAAGACCGGCGTCATTGGCCTTCTCGGCACGAAGGCCACGATCCGGCAACCCTATGTTGACCGATTGGCAGCAGAGTTCGCACCAGATAAAAAAATTCTGAGGTTTGGCGCACCAGACCTTGTCTACGCTGCCGAAGCCAGATTACGCGATGAGGTGCCGGACCCCAAAATCATATCCAGAGCGGTTTCCGGCCTTACTGACCAGGAATATGGCGATCAAATTGACACCGTGATATTGGCCTGTACGCATTTCCCATTGGTGCAAGAAGAGTTGCAAAAATCTTTTGTTAGAGACATTCAATTTATTGATGGGTCAAATGGGATTGCGAGACGGATTGCCGATCTTACCCAGCACGTAATATGGCCAAAATCACCGAAAAACGGGGTTTTTGTGACAACAGGCACCGTCGAGCAGCTATCCTCTTATCAATCAGCGCTGAAGACATTTGGGTTGACCACATTGGAAGCATTGTAAGTGTAGCGCTTATTGCGAGTGGTTCGCGCTGGAAATTAGGAAAAAAGGTCGTTAATGGCCATTTCATAGGATCGCTTGGTAAGAATATGGAACAGGGAATAGTCTAAAGTGGATTACGACAAGGTTTTTTCTCAAGCGATTGACCGTCTTCACAGCGAAGGTCGCTATCGGGTTTTTATCGATATTTTGCGGAATAAAGGAACTTTTCCTAACGCGCGCTGTTTCGCCCATCATAATGGACCAAAGCCGGTAACCGTCTGGTGTTCCAACGATTATCTTGCGATGGGGCAGCATCCTGATGTGATCGCTGCCATGGAAGAGGCGTTGCATGACGTAGGCGCAGGCTCTGGTGGCACGCGAAATATTGGCGGCAACACCCATTATCATGTCGAACTTGAAAACGAACTGGCAGACTTGCACGGCAAATCTGGGGCTTTGCTTTTCACCTCCGGCTATGTTTCAAATGAAGCCACGCTATCGACACTTACCAAGATACTACCCGGCTGCATCATTTTCTCCGATGAATTGAATCATGCTTCAATGATTGCGGGTATCAAAAATAGCGGATGCGAAAAACGCATCTTTCGGCACAATGATCTTGAACATCTTGAAGAATTGCTTGCCGCAGAAGATTCTGACACACCTAAATTGATCGCTTTCGAGAGCATTTACTCCATGGATGGGGATGTGGCCCCTTTGCACGATATTTGCGATCTAGCAGACAAATATAACGCCCTCACCTATTGCGATGAAGTGCATGCCGTAGGGATGTACGGCACTCATGGCGGCGGCATTTCTGAACGGGATGGTGCCGCGGATCGTATCACGATCATTGAAGGAACACTGGCTAAGGCCGTTGGAGTGATGGGGGGTTATATTACCGCCGATCAAAAGATCATCGACGTCATCAGGTCTTATGCACCCGGTTTTATCTTTACCACCAGCCTGTCCCCTGTCCTTGTCGCTGGTGCACTGGCAAGTGTGCGCCACCTCAAAAAATCCAATGCTGAAAGAGAAGGCCAGCAAGCCGCCGCGCAGACATTGAAAGACATGTTCTCCGACGCCGGGCTCCCGGTGATGGGTTCAACCACTCATATCGTGCCATTACTGGTCGGTGACCCGATCAAAGCGAAGAAAATCAGCGATATTTTACTGGCTGAGTATGGCGTATATGTGCAGCCGATAAACTATCCAACGGTTCCGCGCGGTCTTGAGCGACTGCGCTTCACCCCTGGTCCGGTTCACACTGAAGAAATGATGGCAGATCTTACAAAGGCCCTGGTTGAAATCTGGAGCCGGATGGAATTGAAGCTCGCAGCTTAGTCCGGTTTTCCTGGAACTTTTTCCGATTTCGACACTATAGATGGGTATGACCAATGCTGCCCAATGGATAGAACCCCATCCACATGGTATTTACATCAAACCAGCTGACGCGTGGATAGACCCTTCCAGACCAGTCTCTAGAGCATTGGTTACGCATGGTCACGCTGATCACGCGAGAGGGGGTCACGAGACAGTTTGGGCGACACCTGAAACTCTGGCCATCATGGGTCTGCGCTATGGCGTCACATCTGGACAGGCCATCTCATATGGTGACGGTTTTGAGCTTGGTGGAGTACAAATCAGCTACCATTCGGCAGGCCACGTTTTGGGATCCGCCCAGATACTGATGGAATATGCTGGAGAACGGGTCGTTGCTACGGGAGATTATAAACGCAGAGCTGATCCCACCTGCGCTCCATTTGAAGTGGTGCCCTGCGATGTTTTCATCACGGAAGCGACTTTCGGACTGCCGGTTTTCAGACATCCCGATACGGCAAATGAAATAGACAAATTACTTTCTGCGAGAACGGCCAATCCTGATCGCTGTATTCTGGTTGGCGCTTATGCCTTGGGAAAAGCGCAACGGGTGATTGGTGAATTACGAAAGACAGGTTATCGGCATCCAATTTTTCTGCATGGCGCTCTGGAGAAAATGTGCCATCTTTACCAAACATTGGGTGTCGATTTGGGCGATATCCGATCCGTTATGGATACCAAAAAGGATGATATGCGCGGCGCAATTATATTGGCGCCGCCTTCGGCTCTGAATGATCGCTGGAGCAGAAGGCTGCCAGATCCCCTCACCGCAATGGCTTCTGGATGGATGCGCGTTCGTCAACGAGCGCGACAGCGCAACGTCGAACTTCCGCTGATCATGTCCGATCATGCAGATTGGGATGAGCTAACCCAGACGATAAAGGATGTCGCTCCGTCGGAAACTTGGGTGACACATGGAAGAGAGGACGCGCTCGTACGTTGGTGTGAGCTGAATCAGATGAAGGCCAGAGCATTGGAAATGGTTGGTCGCGAAGAGGAGGATGATTAAGCAATGCACGCATTTTCAGATCTTCTCGATAGCCTGATTTACACCCGGTCCCGCAATGGCAAATTACGTCTGATCAGTGACTATCTAAAACAAGCATCTGATCCTGATCGTGGGTGGGTCTTGGCAGCATTGACCGGTGATCTTGATTTTCCCAATGTGAAAGCATCGGCTATGCGAAACATGGCGATGGAGCGCGTT
The DNA here is from genome assembly GCF_900149705.1 of Sphingorhabdus sp. Alg231-15. Classification (NCBI taxonomy): domain Bacteria; kingdom Pseudomonadati; phylum Pseudomonadota; class Alphaproteobacteria; order Sphingomonadales; family Sphingorhabdaceae; genus Sphingorhabdus; species Sphingorhabdus sp. Alg231-15. Next base: position 581,064 of record NZ_LT703001.1, read on the forward strand.
GACGAAGCACTATTTAAGTTAAGCCGGGATTTTGTTGGTGATACCGCAGAAACCATTGCGCTGATCTGGCCTGATATCAAAAATGTTGAAGCCGTTGACACGCCCTCAATTGGACAAATTGTCGACGAGCTGACTGCTGTTAGTCGATCCGATGCTCCAAAACTGCTTTCAAATTTCATGGATCGCATGACGACGAATGAGCGATACGCGCTTCTGAAATTCGCCACTGGTGGAATGCGGGTAGGTGTTTCAGCACGCTTGGCGAAAACTGCTCTTGGCCAGGCGTTTGATCTGGCTGTAGAGGATATTGAGGAGGTTTGGCATGCTCTGACCCCGCCCTATTCTGAGCTTTTCGCTTGGGGGGAAGGAAAAGCTGAACGACCAGATTTGGAAGGCGTCGCGTTTTTCCGACCGTTCATGCTAGCGCATCCGTTGGAAGATAAAATAGTTGATATGTCGGACTATGCTGCCGAATGGAAATGGGATGGCATTCGCATTCAGATAGCCGGAACCGGTCACGAAACGAAACTCTTCAGCCGTGGTGGAGATGACATTACGGCAGCCTTTCCCGACATCGCAAACGCCTTTCAATCAACCGGTGTTGTTGATGGGGAGCTTTTGGTTAGAGGTGAATTTCAAGGTGGCGAGGCGGCAAGTTTTAACGCGTTGCAGCAAAGATTAGGGCGCAAGAAAGTCTCTGCGAAGATGTTGAATGACTATCCGGCGTTCGTTAGGCTTTATGATATTCTCTTCAATGGGGACACAGACCTTAGAGAGCAAAGCTGGACATATCGTCGAAAAGAATTGGAAAAGTTCGTTCCGCTCTTGGATGTTGAGCGATTTGATATTTCATCGATTTTGGAAGCGCGCGACTTTAATCATCTGACCAAAATGAGAGATGGTACACGTGACGCTGCCATAGAAGGCGTGATGCTCAAACGTCGAGACAGCGCCTATTTGTCAGGCCGAAAAACAGGTCTCTGGTACAAGTGGAAACGCGATCCGTTGGTTGCTGATTGTGTAATGATGTATGCACAACGCGGATCAGGCAAAAGATCGTCTTTCTATTCCGATTATACCTTCGGCTGTTGGACGGAAGACGGCGAGCTTTATCCCGTCGGAAAAGCCTATTCCGGATTTACCAATGAAGAACTAAAAATGCTGGACCGCTTCGTACGTAAGAACACAGTAAATCGCTTTGGACCGGTTCGCGAAGTTGAAAAGACAATGGTACTGGAGGTCGCTTTCGACTCCATCCACCAAAGCAAGCGCCACAAGTCTGGCCTGGCCATGCGGTTTCCGCGAATATCAAGGATCAGAACGGACAAACCCGCCGCAGAAGCCGACCAGGTTGCTACTCTGAAAAGGATGGTTACATGATAGAAATGGCCCGCAGAGCTAAAGTTCTGCGGGCCATAGGGGATTGAGATATTTGGAAGTTAAGGCATCACAACCGTATCAATGGCATGGATGACACCATTAGATTGGTTTACATCGGCCATGACTACTTTTGACATACCGCCTTTCGCATCGGTCAGAGTCAGCGAACCATCGCTACCCATTGATGCTTTTAGAATTCCGCCCTGTACGGTCGGAATGGAAGCCACGCCATCAGGCGCTTTCTTGATCAAGCCTATGACATCCTTGGCTTTGAAGCGGCCAGAGACAACATGGTAGGTCAAGATCGAAGTTAAAGTCGCTTTGTTTTCCGGTTTAACGAGGGTTTCAACTGTTCCTGCGGGGAGCTTTGCGAAGGCCGAGTTAAGCGGCGCGAATACGGTGAACGGGCCATCGCTTGACAATGTGGTAACCAGATCAGCGGCCGTGATAGCGGCCACCAGAGTAGAAAAGTCATCGGTGCTGGCGGCTTTCTCAACGACATTCTGTGAGGACATTTCCGCGTGGTGCTTAGCATAAGCACTGCCGCCGCTTACCAATGCGAGCGAACCGATTAATGCTATTGCGACTTTGGAAAAACGAATATTCTTCATGGGGGTAACTCCTAAAAATTCATATCCGAAGATGGATATGCCAGGAGTTACGGGTTGACTTTCCCAACGGATGCAAAAAAGTTCAGATAATTGTTATTTTGCCGGTAGCTACTGGTTCACCGGTGGGTTTGGCATGGGGTATTTCAGAGGGAGGTTCCATTGAAAGTTGCAATGTGGCCGCGGAGTTGATCAGTTTGCGGTGGTCGCTGGGGACAGTCATGGCGCTGATGCCGTCGCGGCCGATTTGGCCCAGGGAGCGGGGCACGCCGTCTTTGCCGACAACCCACAGTTCCGGGGCAGTTTCGGTTTCTGGCATGCCGTTTACATCGACCCGCATTTCGGCAGTTTCGGGGTTGTATGATACGGCGAGAACGAGGCCTTCAATGTTGCCGGTTAGTTGCGCAACCGCTACAGATTGGGGCTCGGAAGTTGGCGCAAAGGGGCCTGGACCGACAATGAGTGCGAGCGCCAGACAGGCGGCCAGTGCGCCCGAGACAATCGCTCCGGTGCGCCAGCGTTTCATCTGAACCACATCGCCACCTGACGATCCGTTATCCAGACGATCTTCTATACTCGCCCAGACAGACGCCGCTGGCTCCGCGTCCTTAAATTCCTGAAACAATGGATCGACCCGTTGATTCCAATCATCAACATATTGCGCAAACTTCGGATCGGACAATTGCTTCCGAAGCGCCACGGCCTTCTCATCACCATCGAGCAGCCCTAGCACCAATTCAGCAGCCAGCGCTTCATCATCTTTCTGAGGCTCCGTTTCTTCAACCATCGTCCATGCAATCCTTCAGGCGCTTCAATCCCCGGCGAACCCAGCTTTTGACCGTCCCCAGAGGCGTATCCAGTTTCTGCGCCAACTCGTTATAACTATGCCCTTCAAAGAAAGCCGTACGGATAACATTACGCTGCCGTGCTTCCAGACTATCGAGGCATTTGTTCAAAATATCCGAACCTTCCTGTTTTTCCAGCCTCTCCAATGCACTTTGCTCATCCGCCGCCATATCCTTTATGGCGTCCTCCGAAACCATAACCCTGGTACCGCCTGATCGTTTCCGGTCAATCGCGGTGTTGCGGGCTATCGTCGCCAGCCAGGTTATCGGACTGGCCCGCTGTGCATCAAACCGCCCGGCATTACGCCAGACTTTAACATAAGCGTCCTGCAGCGCATCTTCCGATGCTTGGCGATCATTTAAGATACGAAGGCAAACGCCAAAAAGTTTCGCCGATGTGAGATTATATATATCTTGAAACGCCTGACGGTCACCACCGGCGGCCTGACCGATCAAGGCAGATAGTTGTGCGCGAGCGCGATCTGTTTCATTGGATTGGGGCATATTCTCCGTCGCAGAGACTATGACAATCTACCAAAGTTTCAAGCACCTATTATCCGGGCAAACCGTTCCGGATCGACATTGCCCCCCGAAATTGTAATCGCGGTTCGGTCGGTTACAGGAGCCTTACCTGACAAAATTGCAGCCAAAGCAACCGCTCCACCCGGTTCGACAACCAGACGCAACTTTTTAAACGCAACCCGCATCGCGTGATGCACTTCCGCCTTGGTCACAAACACAGCATTGGCGTTACGCGCCTTCAAAACATCAAAGGTCAGCGGTGAAACCAAAAGCGTCTGCAGGGCATCACATTCTGTGGGCGGCGGATTTTCCTGCACTGGCACGATTCTGCCGCCTTCCAGTGACCGTTTCATGTCATCCCAACCCTCTGGCTCGACCACTGTGAGATCAGCCTCGGGATTGACTAGTGAAATGCCGGAAGCCAGCCCGCCGCCGCCACAGCAGGCCACCAGGTGATCGGGCGGCCCACCCGCCTGCGCAATCATCTGTTCCCGAATTTCGACACCAGTGCTGCCCTGCCCTTCAATAATCCACGGATCATCAAAGCTGGGAACCACAACCGCGCCACTTTCGCCGGCCATTTCTGCCGCCAGTTCTTCCCGGGAATCAGCAAGACGATCATAGGTGATCACCTCTGCGCCCAGCTTCTTTGTATTCTCCAGCTTCGCCAGCGGTGCATCGGCAGGCATGATGATGGTCGCCCTGACCCCAAGGCGATGCGCTGCCCAGGCCACGCCCTGCGCATGATTACCGCTGGAAAAGGCCACCACGCCGCACTTGCGTTGCTCTTCACTGAGATCGGTCAGACGGTGCCAGCCACCGCGTATCTTGAAGGCCCCGATAGGTTGCAGGCTTTCCGCCTTGCACCAGATAGTCTTGCCGTCGACAGTCAAAGGCAATAGCGGCGTTTTGGGAAGAATATCGGCAACTTTTCCAGCGGCCCGTTCAACCCCCGCTGCACTTGGTTTGCGGGTCGGGTCCAAAAGTAATTGCTCTGTCATGGCGTCCTTCTATATGCGGTTAAACGATTCCTCTAGCGAAATGAGTGGATAATATGAGCAAGCTTCTGGTGATTGGTGCAGGCGGTGTCAGTTCGGTCGCCGTGCACAAGATGGCGCAGCTGATAGCGGCAAATACAGGTCCGTTTTCAGAGATATTTCTGGCCAGTCGCACGCTGTCCAAATGTGAAGCCATTGCCGCGTCCGTGAAAGAACGCACTGGCGTGGCTATCGAAACTGCACAAATTGATGCTGATGACGTGCCCGCCATGTCCGCGCTTATCGAAAAGGTACAGCCTGCCTTGGTCGTCAATCTGGCACTGCCTTATCAGGATTTGCCGATCATGGACGCATGCCTCGCGACAAAGACCGACTATCTCGACACCGCCAATTACGAACCGCGCGATGAAGCCAAGTTCGAATATAAATGGCAATGGGATTATCAGGATCGTTTCAAGGATGCCGGTATCATGGCGTTGCTAGGGTCGGGCTTTGACCCCGGCGTAACCTCCATATTCACTTCATGGCTCAAGAAGCACCATTTCGATCGGATCGACACGGTCGACATATTGGATTGCAATGGCGGTGATCATGGCCAGCATTTCGCTACCAACTTCAATCCCGAAATCAATATCCGCGAAGTGACCGCTCCTGCCCGTCATTGGCAAAATGGCGAATGGGTTGAGACCCCTGCCCTGTCACATAAGCAGGAATTTGATTTTGAGGCTGTCGGCCCGAAAAACATGTATCTGATGTATCATGAGGAGATTGAATCCCTCAAAACCCACATTCCCGAAATCAAACGAATCCGGTTCTGGATGACCTTTGGCGATGCCTATCTCACCCATCTTGAAGTGTTGCAGAATGTCGGCATGACCCGGATTGATCCGGTAATCTATGAAGGCCGTGAAATCATTCCGCTGCAATTCCTGAAAGCGGTCCTGCCTGAACCGGCCAGCCTTGGTGAAACAACCAAAGGCAATACCAATATCGGGGTGATTGCGACGGGCGAAAAAGACGGCGTCCAGAAAACGCTCTATGTCAAAAATATCTGCAGCCACGAAGCGGCGTTTGAAGAAACTGGCAATCAGGGTGTGAGCTACACCACTGGCGTACCGGCGATGATCGGCTCAGCTCTGATGCTATCCGGCAAATGGGCCGGTGATGGTGTCTTCAATATGGAAGAATTTGATCCTGATCCGTTTATGGAAATGCTGAACGAGCATGGCTTGCCATGGACGCTGGAAGAGCTCGACGGGCCTTTAGCGTTTTAAATGGAAACCAAAGCAGGCGATCCCGGCGCATTTGCGCATTTTGATCTGAAGCGGGTCCCCTCTCCTGCCTTTGTGGTGGATGAAACTGCGGTTCGTCGGAACCTTGAAATATTAGCCGATATAAAGGCGCGATCCGGTGCTAAAGTCCTGCTTGCACTCAAAGCGTTTTCCATGTGGTCCCTTGCACCGTTGATAGATCAATATCTTGACGGCTTTTGTGCATCGGGACTTTGGGAAGCGAAGCTGGCCAAAGAGCAATTTAATGGTTCTATCAGCACTTATTCCCCGGCCTATAAAGCTGATGATCTTGCCGAGATTGCTACCCTGTCCGATCATGTCACTTTCAACAATCCGGCGCAGATTGAAAGATGGAAAAGTGAAGCCGATTTAGGTCTCGATGACTGCGGCATTGGTCTGCGCTTAAATCCTGAAATTGCGCTGGGTGAAACACCAAAATATGACCCCAGCCAGCAGCATAGCCGATTGGGTTTTCCGGTTTCACAGCTAGAACCCGGTCATTTCAATGCTATTTCCGGTGTGCATTTTCATAATCTGTGTGAACAGAATTTCGATGCCTTGGAGCAAACTTGGGCCAAGATCGAACCGCAAATCGCGCCCCATTTCGACAAGCTCAAATGGATCAATCTGGGCGGCGGTCATCATATCACGCGGGATGATTATGATCGTGAGGCACTGGTACAATTCCTTTCCGACCTCAAGGCCAAATCAGGCTGCGATATCTATCTTGAACCGGGCGAAGCGGTTGCTCTTGATGCCGGGATATTGGTTGGTGAGATACTGGATGTATTCGACAACGATATGCCAATCGGTATCACTGACATATCCGCTACCTGTCATATGCCCGATGTCATCGAAGCGCCTTATCGTCCCGCCATGCTGAACGAGCGCGAGGACGGAAATACAATAAGGCTGGGCGGACCGAGTTGTCTCGCTGGCGATATTATCGGCGACTATCAGCTACCGGAGCCTGCGGATATTGGTCAGAGGATCGCATTTCTCGATCAGGCCCATTATTCGATGGTCAAGACCAACACTTTTAATGGGGTACCGCTGCCCTCCATCTGGCTGTGGAACAGCGAAACCGATGAATTGCGTTGCGTGAAGCAGTTTGACTGGACCGAGTTTCGGGATCGGCTGAGCTAATTTCCAGCATAAATTGCTGCATCGCAATAAATCTCCGCATTTGTGCCATATTTATCAGCCATAGGCACTTTACAGATTGCCAAAGCGGCCATATAGCCGCCTCCGCTGCCCCATGGCACTTGTGATTCCGCAAGGCAGCTCAATCGATCTTAAAATCTAGGGGGTCCCTTGAGTTGCACAATTTCCATGATGCGCAGGAGCTGACGAAGGCTCTTTGCCCCGACATTCCAGTATTACTGAACCGCCCGCACGCTGCGCGGCGCGCGGCGCGTTACTTTGTCGAGCAATTTCCCGGCAAGTCGCTTTACGCCGTTAAGGCAAACCCCTCGCCTGCCCTTTTGCGGTTGTTGTTCAGTGAAGGCGTGACCCATTATGATGTCGCGTCAATTGAAGAGGTGCGCCTGGTTCACAGCACGCTGCCCGAAGCGATTTTGTGCTTCATGCATCCAATCAAGTCCGAAGCGGTAATCCGCGAAGCCTATCATGATCACGGTGTACGAGTGTTCTCGCTCGATTCCATCGAAGAGCTTGATAAGATTGAGCGAGCGACCAATGGCGCAGAAGATTTGACGCTTTTTGTGCGGATCAAAGTTGCATCAGAATTTGCGCAGATCAGCCTCGCATCCAAATTTGGCATTGATGTTGATGATTCCGCCATTCTCTTGCAGCGCGCGCGTCAGGCTGCTGACCAGTTCGGCATATGTTTCCACGTCGGCAGTCAGGCAATGACTCCGCTTGCCTATGTCCATGCACTGGAACGCGTTCGGACTGCGATTGTTGAGGCGTCTGTCACCGTGGACATTGTCAATGTCGGGGGCGGTTTTCCATCCATCTATCCCGACATGGCCCCGCCATCGCTCAATCACTATTTCAGCGCGATTGACCGGACGTTTGAAGATTTGCCAATCAGCTATTCCGCGGAACTCTGGTGTGAGCCGGGTCGCGCGCTGGCAGCGGAATATAATTCACTTATCGTCAAGGTCGAACAACGCCGCGGCGACGAGTTGTACATCAACGATGGTGCATATGGCACATTGTTTGATGCCGCGCATATTGGCTGGCGCTTTCCGGTGCAGTTGCTTGGCGAAGGAGCAAACGAAGCGGCATTGACCGAATATAGTTTCTATGGCCCCACCTGCGACGATATGGATCATATGGCCGGACCATTTGTGCTGCCCGAAGACGTGAAAGCGGGCGATTATATCGAGATCGGTATGCTGGGCGCTTATGGATCGGCGATGCGGACCAAGTTTAACGGTTATGGATCGATCGATGATTATGATGTCGCGGATGAACCCATGTCCAGCGTCTATGTCGGCGATAATCTCGATCGGACTGATCATGAAAATGTGGTGTCTTTCCCCGGCGCATAGCGACCGTTTAAGTTGCGTTTGACAATTTACAATATGTGACGCAGGTTCCGCCCATATTTGGGAGGATATCATGAGCACTGCAATTTTGGCGCCAGCGGCCCTGCTGGTCATCTGGTCAATCATCATGCTGTTCTGGATGGCCGGCACGCGGCTTCCTGCGGCCAAGAAAATGGGATTGGATATAACCGCGAAGCCCGGTGGGCGCGGGCCTGACATCGATCCCAACATGCCCGACAAAGTCGCATGGAAGTCCCACAATTACACCCATTTGATGGAGCAACCGACTCTATTTTACGCCACCGTCATCATCCTGGCGATCGCCGAGGCAGGAACCGGGATCAACCTGTGGCTGGCATGGGCTTATGTTTTGCTGCGGATTGCTCACAGCATCTGGCAGGCGACGGTCAATCTCGTCAATGTTCGCTTTTTGCTGTTCGTGGCATCGACCATCTGTCTGCTGATCATGGCTATGAATGCGTTTTTCACGACTTTTGTTTGATTTTTATCTGATTTTTTTGGGGGAATAATAATGGAAAATAGTCCTATCTTACAGCCGGTTGTGGCGCTCATATTGTGGACGATGCTGATATGGCTGTGGATGTATGCCACGCGTCTACCAGCGATGAGCAAGGCGAAGGTTGATCCCGACAAACTGAGCCGCGAATCCACCGCTGGTGGTCTGGACGCCCTGCTGCCACCGGAAGTGCAGTGGAAGGCGCATAATTATAATCACCTGCTCACCGAACCGACACTATTCTATGCTGTGTGTATCGTGTTGGCGATTGTCGGACAAGGAGACGGTCTGAACCTGACCATCGCATGGGCTTATGTTGGTTTGCGCGTCGTGCACAGCCTGATCCAGACGACCGTGAACAAGATCTTGTACCGCTTTTTGGTGTTTGCATTGTCCAGCCTGTGTATTATCGCTCTGGCCATCCACGCAGCGCTTGCGGTGTTCCACTAACCAGAAACGGTCCATGCCATGCCCAACCTTTTGAATGTCGCAATAGTCCAGGCGGCACCGATCCCCCTGTGCATCGACAAGGGCATCGAACAGGCGGTCAGTCTTAGCCGTGAGGCCAGCGACCAGGGCGCGCGGATGATTGGCTTTGGCGAGACATTTCTGGGCGGCTATCCGATCTGGCTCGACGAGGCACCGGGGGCTGCGTTGTGGGACCATCCGGGCAGCAAGGCCTTGCACCGTATCCTCATGGATCAGGCGATCGTCGAGAATGACCCGCGACTGGAGCCGCTGCAAGAGTTGGCCGATGCGAAGAAGCTCTGCATTTCCATCGGCGTGCATGAACGGTTGCGCTCTAGCCTTTACAATAACCAGATGCTGTTCCGTCCGGACATGCCGGTGCTAAACCATCGCAAGCTGGTCCCGACCCATGGCGAGCGCCTGATCTGGAACCGTGGTGACGGCTCGACCATTGATGTGCATCAGGCGGACTGGGGCCGCGCGGGGAACCTGATTTGCTGGGAGCACTGGATGCCGCTCGCCCGCGCCGCGATGCATAACTTGCGCGAAGACGTCCATGTCGCCGCCTGGCCGACGGTAAGAGAAACCTATCAGATTGCCTCGCGCCATTATGCCTTTGAAGGCGGATGCCATGTGCTGGCGGCAGGCACATTGCTGCACCGGGATGACTTGCTCGAAGGCCTGAAACAGGCCGGCGGTAATGCTGAAGCAGAAGCACTGTTCAATGAAATTCCGGATACGCAGCTACAATTTGGGCAAAGCATCATTGTCGCGCCCGATGCGACTGTCCTGGCAGAAGCGGGCGAACAGGACATGATCCTGACCGCTGAGATCGACCTTGATGCCGGTAAAGAGGCAAAGGCTGCGCTGGATGTTGACGGTCATTACTCCAGAGCGGACGTGTTTGACCTGACGGTTGATACGCGGTCAAAGGCCGGCGTGAACTGGTCCGAAGACTAGAATATCTCGTCTATGCCTTGGTAAAGCTGGATACCAGCTCCACATGCGTCGACCATAGAAACTGACCCACAGGCCAAAGCGAATCCAGCTTATACCCCGCATCACAAAGTTGCTTCGCATCGCGCGCAAAGCTTGCGGGATTGCAACTGATGTAGCAAATCTTCGGCACATCCGATTGCGCGATCTGGGCGATCTGATCGCGGGCACCGGCACGGGGAGGATCTAGTATCACCGCTCCAAATCGGTTCAATTCCTCCGGACTAAGCGGACGCCGGAACAGATCACGATGCTCCGTGAATATCTGGCGACCGGACAGGTTCGCCGCCATTTTCAACGCGCCAATTGCGTCACGAGAACCTTCAGCGGCATAGACCTTGTGACTGTCACCAAGTGCAAATGTGAACGTGCCCAGACCAGCAAACAGATCCGCGACCAATTTTGTATCACCGATGGTTTCCAGCATAGCAGCGACCAATGCGGCTTTACCGTCACCAGTGGGTTGCAGGAAGCTGTTATGCGGCAAGGCTACCGCAATGCCGTTAAATGTTACAGTAACCGGCTCCGGTTCCCACTGGGTTTCGGGACCATAACCATTATCGACGGAAAGTCGGGCCAGATTGTTGGCCTGCGCAAAGGCCGCCAGTGCCTCGCGTTGCTCCAGGCTTTCTGGCTCATAATTTTTGATACAAAGATCGACACCCTGGTCGGACAGGCTCATCTCGACATTCATGTCATGCTTGCGCCGCGCCACCGATTTCAAAAAACTGCGCAATGGACCAATCACGGCAAAAAGCTCAGGCCGCATGATTTCGCACTGCTTGAGGTCAACAATCCGGTGACTACCCGCGCCGCTAAACCCGAGCTTGAAGCTCTTACCCATCATCGCTGCTCGTAAACTGGCTCTAATTCGACTGTGCGGTTTCGATATCTGCGGCGGATGCAGTATTCCTGCACTAAGCCCCTGCCCCTCCAGCGCATAAGCGACACGATCAATCACAAACTGCGCATAACTCTCGTCATCCAGCTGTTGCAGGCTACACCCACCGCATTCCTTGAAATGCTGGCAAGGCGGATCGACGTGATGCGGTCCTTTTATCAGGCCACCTTCCTCGTTCAGCCGATCAAACGGTGCCGAAAAGGCGACGTGGCGGCCATCAGCGGTGACACCGTCGCCTTTGGCCGCGACACGTAAGATAAGATTGGAATCGGTTTCAGTGCTCATAGGCACTCTTGTAGCGCTTTCGGGATATGATCAATCAGTATCTCCGGCGAAAAGGCAGGTCCGGCTAGTTTAGCCGCGCGGCTGTGTAACCATTGCCCCTGCTTTGCTGCCAGAAAAACATCTTTCTCGTTCGCAAAGCGGGCGGCGATCATACCCACCAGAACATCGCCTGTTCCCGCAGTGGAAAGCCAGCTTGATGATGCAGGTGCCAAAGCCGCGGTGCCTTCGGGATCAGCGATCACGCTATTATTGCCTTTGTGAACAACAACGGCACCGCTTTCGCTGGCCAATATTCTCGTAAGGTCGATTTTCGATCCTTTGTCGTTTTCAGACAATGCCGCAAATTCACCGGCATGTGGGGTCATAATGACTGGTGCTGATCGGTCTTTCAAACGGTTGAGATCTGTTTTCCCTAAAAGGATCAAAGCATCGGCATCGAGCAAAACCGGCTTGTCGATATCCAAAACCAGATCCAGCAGCCTTTCCGCATGGCTATCACGGCCAAGCCCGGGCCCGATCACAATGATCGCGATCCTGTCATCGGACAATTGCCCTTGGAGCTGCGCTCCATTCTCATGAGGTTCGACAACAATACTATGGTTGGGCGACGAAAAACCGGTTTCCGCAAATATCTTCACATAACCTGCTCCTGAGCGCTGCGCGGCCAAGCCAGATAATTTGGCCGCTCCCGGCATGCTGCCAGCGACAACAGCAACCAGTCCTCTTGTATATTTATGGTCGTCTGTCTTGGGCGGCTCTATTGTGGGTCGCGCCAGTAATTGGACCGCCGAAGCGGCATCTACGCCAATGTCGACCCCGGCCAAGCCTCCCATTAGTCCACAAGCTGGTGCAAGATAGTGCGCTGGTTTGAACGCTCCTAGCGCAATAGTCAGGTCATATCGGGACACCGGATTAAGTATCGCCCCGGTATCGGTTTCAATACCGCTGGGAAGATCAATCGCTACCCGTCGCTCGGCTTCGTTGAACAGACGTTGGTGGTGATCCAATAAGGTGCCACTCACAGGTCGGGTCAATCCAGTTCCGAACAGGCAATCGATAAATTGTTTTGCTGGTCGCGCATCGTCCAAGGCAAATGTTTGTCCCTGCCACAGAGATTTTGCATTTTTCGCCGCATTCGTCGTAGGTTCGCCGCTCGCTGCTATGGCAACATCCGTCTCTTTTTCCAACAACGCCTGGGCGATGACATATCCATCGCCGCCATTATTCCCGGGACCGCATAGTATCAATGTTGGGCAATGCGGTGCCGCGCGCCAGATGTAATCAGCCGCACCGGTTCCCGCCCTGTGCATCAACTCGATCACCGATGTTCCATTATCTATCAAGCGCTGCTCAGCTGCCTGCATCTGTGCAGCTGTCAGGATATGCCCATGATTGAGCACGGCCACTACTAGTTACCAGCTTGTGGTGCCGGTCCATCCGCTTGATTGGCGGCATCGGCCGTATCTGCCGTCTTCATGCGCGCAGACATAAGATATTTGTCAGAACCCACGCTCACCAAAATCCTGTCATCTTCGACAATTTCGATTCTGGCTTTCTCCGAACCATCCGCAGCTTCCAGTCCGCGACCGTCGGTGAGGACATTAAACCGACGAAAGCCCCCATCGGGATGCCGGACGATCAGGGTCACACCATTTTCCCCAGACAGACGTTCAGTTTGGCAACCACTCGAAAAACTAGTGTCGCCATTAATCGCACATTCGATCCTGCCATCATCAGCAGCTTGCGCTACTGCACTATCCTCTGCCTCTGCCAGGATGCTGTTGTCCGGTTTTCCGCATGCTGAAACCAGCAAAATGACTGCAAAACTGCTAAATATCCGCGTAGACATGTTTTTCTGCTTTCGCTCCGGGATGGGTGACTGCACCCTTATAGGCCGGACCCACATTTTGAGCATAGCGCCATAATGCACCTGCCCCATAATCATTCACATGGGGAGTATATTGTGAACGGCGCTCTTCCAGTGTTTTTTCGTCAACTTCGAGATCGATTGTACCGACCTCCGCATCGATATTGATGATGTCACCTTCTTCTACCAAGCCAATTGGACCGCCATCGGCCGCTTCCGGACCGACATGACCGATACAAAAGCCCCGCGTCGCACCTGAAAAACGGCCATCGGTGATGAGGGCTACTTTTTCGCCCATGCCCTGACCATAGAGCGCCGCCGTTGTGGCGAGCATCTCTCGCATGCCCGGACCGCCTTTCGGGCCTTCGTTGCGAATAATAATCACAGAACCTTCCTTGATTTCGCGTTTTTCAACCGCGCTAAAGGCATCTTCTTCACATTCGAATATCTGTGCAGGGCCGCGAAATTGCAGGCGTGCCATTCCGGCAACCTTCACGATTGCACCTTCTGGTGCCAACGAACCTTTCAAGCCAACCACACCGCCTGTTTCGGTAATTGCATTCTTCACATCATATATGACCTTCTGGTCGCTATTCCATGTAATCTCGTCGATATTCTCGCCCAATGTTTTGCCAGTTACTGTGATGCAATCACCGTTTAACAGATCATTGTCCATCATGGTTTTCATCAGCATATAGACACCGCCAGCATTGTGCATATCTCTCGCGACATATTTGCCGCCCGGCTTCAGATCCGCCAAATAAGGCGTTGATTTGAAGGCTTCTGCGACATCAAACAGATCAAAATCAATACCCGCCTCGCTTGCCATGGCTGGAAGGTGGAGCGCTGCATTGGTTGATCCGCCTGTGGCTGCGACAATACGGGCCGCATTCACAAAGGCCTCTCTGGTGCAGATATCACGCGGACGGAGATTGCGTTCGATCAGGTCCATAACCTGACGTCCTGCTGCCACCGCCATATCATCACGGCTCTCATAGGGTGCCGGCGCCATATTGCTATTGGGCAATGACAATCCGATCGCTTCGGCGACGCAGGCCATCGTGTTGGCCGTAAACTGGCCACCACAGGCACCATGTCCGGGACAGGCGACCTTTTCGAGTTCAATCAATTCCTGTAACGGGCAGTTTCCGGCACTGTGCTGGCCGACCGCTTCAAAAACATCGACAACCGTGACGTCTTCATTGTGGAAACGACCTGGCAGAATAGAGCCGCCGTAAACGAAGATAGACGGCACGTTGAGGCGCAGCATTGCCATCATCATTCCGGGCAGACTTTTGTCACAGCCCGCATAACCAATAACCGCATCATAACAATGACCGCGCACGCTGACTTCGACAGAATCCGCTATCACCTCCCGCGACACGAGCGAGGATTTCATTCCCTGATGTCCCATGGCAATGCCATCGGTCACGGTGATCGTATTGAAACGGCGAGGCGTGCCGCCTGCTTCGATAACACCTTCTCGCGCCATATCGGCTTGGGAATCCAGTAAGGTATTGCAAGGCGCGCTATCATTACCTGCCGACGCAATACCGACAAAGGGTTTGGCGATATCTTCCTCTGTCATGCCCATGGCATAATAATAGCTGCGCTGCGGTGCGCGTTCGGGGCCGACGCTGACATGACGGCTTGGTAGGTTGGATTTATCGAACGTCCGAGTCATTTATTGGTCCTGCAAAAGAGGGAGCTATATATGCCGATCCTCCTTCCAAAACTGTGGCCTTCACGCAAGCCCTGTTCGTATTTTCTCACACATTCGTAACACTATTTCGGCAAAACGGCGCTGACCGGTTTCGTCCGTAACCAGATCCTGTCGGATTTCGATTTCAGTATAGGCTTTACCGATATCCTCCGCCTGACTTTTCATCGTCGCATGAAGGTCTTTGCCGGAATAGGGCTGCTGATCGCCAACCACCAAATCCTCTTGTTCAAGGTGCTGGATTGCCAGACGCGAAGCGGTTTCATATTCATTATACAATACGCCGATCTCCCACGGCCTTTTCTCCTCCGCCCCGTTTGTCCGCAATTGCGGCGTGAAACTGTGCAGAAACAGTACCAGCGCGGGATCCATATCTTGGATCAATTCCGCAACCCTCCCATGATAGGGATGAAAAAATCGATCAAGGCGCGCGTCCCTCTGTATACCAGTGATGGCATTACCGGTTAACACCACGCCGTCACTTTGCTGCGGGATCACTCCGGGTTCATCGGAAAAGCGATTAAGATCCACAACCAGGCGTGAAACAGTCCCCAATATCGCAAGATAACCGCGTGACTCGGACATATAGCGGGCAATATTGGCTACTCCGATATCATAGGCAATATGCTGCTCCAGCAATTCAGGAGCGATGCCAAGTTCGATATCGGACGGCACATGATTGGAGGCATGATCAACCACGATCAGCACGCCCCGGTCTTGCGGAATGCCAAGAATTTCGAAAGCATCTGTCATTTCAATCCCCCAATCATGGTCCAAGCATCTGGCATGGCCAGCTTGACATCTTGCTCGGCCGCGGCGGCCTCTTCTGCTGTTTCATAAAGCGCGAAACAGGTCGCACCGGATCCTGACATTCGCGCCACAATCGGATCAGTTTGGTCCAGCTCGATCAAAATATCACCGATGAGCGGAGCAAGCCGTTCTGCCGGTTCTTGCAAGTCGTTGCGGCCGAATAAAGCCATATCCTTGACATCCCCCCCCTGAAGCGCACCACGATCAATGCCATCCCAATCCGCGAAGACCGCTGCGGTCGAGACGGGAATGCGGGGATTTATTAGCAATGCATGATGGCTTTTCAGCGCTCTGTTTTCGATGGGCAGCAGATGCTGTCCGATGCCTTTTCCGACGCAGGTCTCGCTGAGAACACATGCGGGAACATCGGCTCCGAGCGGCTCTGACAGGGCGGCCAATTGTGATATCGATAACTCGGTATTCCAGAAGCGATTAAGCAAACGCAGGGTTGCCGCAGCATCAGCGGAACCACCGCCAATGCCGGACGCGACCGGCAGACGCTTGTCCAGGATGATATCGGCGCCACTTGCTTGATCGGAATGTGATGCCAGCAGCCTTGCCGCATCCAGCACCAGATTATCGGTATTGCTCAAACCTTCTGCACAGGGTCCGATTATCGAAAGACTAATCCCCTTCCCCGGCTTTACGGAGACGACATCACCGCAATCGACAAAGGCAAAAACCGTTTCCAGCTCATGATAACCATTGGGTAGTTTTCGCCGGACATGCAGCGCAAGATTTATCTTCGCGCAGGCAACTTCGCTATCCGCCGATTTCAAATCTTTTGCTGCCATCAGGGCGAAACAAGGTCCGCTTGCAGTCCCAGATCGATTTTTTCGGCAAGCCGCTTCATGTCTTCTGCATCGGCAAATAATTTTGCCGATTTCCAAGCATAGCGCGCTTCATATTTGCGGCCAACCGTCCAATAGGCATCCCCAAGATGCTCATTGATAGTCGGGTCCTGTGGTTCCCCTGCCCGCGCCCGCTCCAGATATCCAACGGCCTTTTCATGCTCGCCCGTAATAAAATAGGCCCATCCGAGCGAATCCGTGATCGCCGGTGAAGACGAGCGCATCTTATGCGCCTTCCTGATCGCCTCAATCGCAAATTCGGTATTTTCACGGCGCTCCAGCTGTGCATAGCCCAGATAGTTCAAAATTGTCGCCGAATTAGGCTGCAATTCATTCGCTTTTTCGAGGGATTCCAGACCTGCAGGCCAAAGCCCGGCCTGTTCTTGCGCGCTGCCCAGCGAAAGCCAGTAACTGGCCAGCAAATCGCTCGAAAAATTGCGTTTTTCCGCTAGCGCAATAGCGTGTTTAAAAGACTCAGCAGCCGCTTCATTGTCTCCGCTGACTTGCAAAAGCTGTCCCGACAATATCCGCAATTCAGGTGCTTCCGGGTCCTTTTCTATTACGTCGTTCAATCTGATCTTGGCGGCATCATAGTCTTCATCATCGACATATCCTGCAATCTCTCTGCTGATCGCAAGCAACGCATATACGCTATCCCGCGTGATGTATTTCAGCTTCTTGCGCGCAGCAGCGTTATTCTGGCTGTTTCCATAGGCCTCACCGAGGATTAGATGCCCATAATCGCTGTCAGGGAAAACACGCGCAGCGGCTTGTGCACCGACTAGACCAAGAAAATAGGCGCGTTGGGATCCTAAATCCGATGCCATTCTTTGCAGCAGGAAACCTGCGCCGACCTGCGCATCAACCTTTTGCGCCAGTTTTCGAGCATTGCCGGCTTGAATATCGCGCACCATCTTTGCTTCAGGACCCGTACGCTCGCGATCCAGTATCTTCAGCGCCTGTTCTTCGTCTTTCTTAGCAAGAAAGTGCCGAGCAGCGATTATCCGAATAGGCGCCATACGCACTTCATTCTGATCGACCAGAGCATCAATTAACTGCATGACATCGGCGTCATGGCCACGCGCTAATGCATGCAATATCAGCTGTTCCTGATGATAATAGGAAGCGGTGCTGTCTTTCTTTGCTACTGCAAGATCGGCCAGCGGACTTTGTCCTGCCGCCGTGGCGAGCCACGCATTGAGCAGAGGTGACAAAAAACCGAAATTCCCGAGCGCTTCCAGCTCAACAGTGGCCTGTCCCGCAGCCTTGAAATCATCTCGCGCAAACGCATCGGCGAACAGCAACAAAGGCATTTCAGCATCGACCTGACCGCGCAAATCTAGTGTGCGAACGGCCTTGATCGCGAGATCAAAATCCCCAACTTCAATGGCCTTTACATAGGCCTTGCTGGCCAGCAGCAGATTATCGGGCTGTTCCTTTAGCGATTCAGCATAAATGGCAGCAGCGGCAGGCCTATCCGACGATTCCGTCAGTCTCGCTTCGACATACCGGTTCAGCGCATTGGTACCATCACTGCGCTTGGCAAATGCCGGACTGCTGACCAGAACGGCGATCAAAACGCCGCCGAAACCTATCTTACATATTGGGGTAATTGGGACCTCCACCACCTTCCGGGACAACCCAGTTAATATTCTGGTTCGGGTCTTTGATATCACAAGTTTTGCAATGGACGCAATTTTGCGCATTGATCTGGAATTTCGGATTGCCGTCTTCATCCTCGACAAACTCATAAACTCCTGCCGGACAATAACGCTGAGATGGGCCTGCAAATACCGGCAAGTTAACATCCACCGGCATGGCTGCATCTTTGAGTTGCAGGTGAACCGGTTGATCTTCCTCATGATTGGTATTGGACAGGAACACCGAAGACAGTCGATCAAAGCTGATAACACCATCGGGTTTCGGATATTCAATGGGTTCACAATGTTCTGCCCGCTTCAGGCGCGTATGATCCGGATGATGCTTCATTGTGAACGGCATTTTGATTTTGAAATTTTCCGCCCACATATTGATACCGGCAATGATCGACCCCAGGAAGTCGCCATATTTTTCAGCTGCTGGCAGCACGTTACGAACCACGCGCAGCTCTTCGCGAACCCAGCTATTTTCATATGCGGTGCCATAAGCGGCCAATTCATCGCTCTGCCGATCCGCCACAATGGCTTCAAATGCCGCCTCAGCCGCCATCATACCGGTTTTCATGGCGGTATGCGTTCCCTTGATCCGCGGAACATTCACAAAACCGGCGGAACAACCGATCAGAGCGCCGCCTGGGAAAAACAGTTTGGGCACGGATTGGAACCCGCCATCGTTGATGGCACGAGCGCCATAGGAAATACGCTTGCCGCCTTCCAGAATCTTGCGGATTTCGGGATGTTGTTTCCACCGCTGCATTTCTTCAAATGGCGACAAATAAGGGTTCTCATAGTTAAGCCAGGTGACGAAACCGAGCGCCACTTGATTGTCAGCCTGATGATAGAGAAATCCGCCACCATTGGCACCCGAAGTAAGCGGCCAGCCCTGACTATGAATGACTCTTCCAGGGACATGCTTTTCAGGCTCGATATCCCAAAGTTCCTTGATCCCCAGACCATAGATCTGTGGTTCGCTGTCTTTCTCCAACGCAAATTTCTCTTTAAGTATCTTTGTGAGGTGTCCGCGCACACCCTCTGCAAAGAAAGTATATTTTGCATGAAGTTCGAGACCCGGCTGATAATCAGGCTTGTGGCTGCCATCGCGCGCCACGCCCATATCACCGGTTGCAACACCTTTGACCGAGCCATCATCATTGTAAAGAATTTCAGCAGCGGCAAAGCCTGGAAAGATTTCAACTCCCATATTCTCGGCACGCTCACCCAACCAGCGGCATAGATTTCCAAGAGAACCGGTATAGGTTCCCTTATTATGCATGAACGGCGGCGTCATGATGTGAGGAATTGAATATTTCTTATTCTTGGTCAGCACCCAGTGTTGATTGTCGGTGACGGGAACCGCCGCCATGGGACAGTCTTCTTCACGCCAGTTGGGCAAAAGTTCATCAAGTGCTTTGGGATCCACAACCGCGCCCGATAATATATGCGCGCCAATTTCCGAGCCTTTTTCCAGAATACACACGGAGAGATCTTTGCCGGCTTCGTCTGCCAATTGTTTGAATCGGATAGCCGCGCTTAGTCCTGCTGGCCCGCCACCAACAATGACCACGTCATAAGGCATAGATTCTCGTTCACTCATCGCATTTTTCCTGTATTCAACTCGATAATAATTTCTTACATTCGTCCTACCGCAAACTGCAACCCTTTGGACAGAAACATGCTTGCCCGCCAATTGACCAACTCGTCAACTCATGACTCTATGCATAGATGAATTTTTCTGCACCTGCACATCCTGAAAACACGTCTTCGCGGCAGATAGAAAGCCTTCGCGACTGGTGGAGCCTAGCGGGTGTTGACTTGCACTATAACAGCAATCCAGCGTCGCTTCTTGCAGAGACGGCACCAGCAGCGAAGCCTAGCGAACCAATACCAGTCGACAAGGCTGCCCCTACGGAAAGCAAGCCGCAGCCCACAATCAATGCCACTGAACGCCGGAATTTCAATACAGATTACCCCGAAAATCACGACAAGTTCCTTGCCTTGTTATCAATGCCGGAAAATCTGGTTGAGACCCAATGGTCGAGCAGTCTTGTTCTACCCGCCGGCGTGATTGAGCCAGAAATAATGACCATTGTCGGAATGCCGGAGCAAAGCGGTTTGGCGCAAAATTCTCTCTATTCCGAAAAAAGTGCCGCATTATTGGCCAACATGTTGAAAGCAATCGGCTGCGATTCGCAAAATACCTATTCCGCATCCATCTCGCTGGCGCGGTCCTATGATGGCCGGATTGATCCCGAATATCATGATCTGCTCACGAAAAGGATGACTCATCAGATCGAACTGGTCCAACCAAAGAGAATCATATTCTTTGGTGACACGCCCTCTCAGCTGTTTTTCAACGAAAATTTGCTTGCGGCGCGTAAAAATAAACAATTTGTTAACCATATTTCATCCAAAACAGAGGCGATCGCGACCTTTCATCCGCGGATTTTAGTCGAAAGACCGGAATTCAAGGCGGAGGCGTGGAAAGATTTGCAATTGCTGACAAGGATTTAGGCGTAGTGAAAAAACAGTTTCCGGCAACATTGAAAATTGCCCTCACATCTGCTCTCGTATCTCTTCCACTCTCTCCTGTGATAGCGCAGGATGGTGGGGCGGTTTTGTTCAAAAGCTCTTCTGTAGCAAAGGATATTCCTTCGCAATTGAAGCGCAAACAGTCAGAACATTACCGGGCACTTTTTAAAGCGATGGGCGGTAACCAATGGGATACCGCTAAAAATCTGATCGACAATGCGCCAAACGGGCCATTGAAATCCATTGCAAAAGCTGAATATTTTCTAGCGGCCAATTCTCCTCGCGCCGAACTGGGGCCATTGCTTGTCCTCGTCGGTGAAGCCCCCCATATTCCGCAAGCTGCTCAGCTCGGACGACTGGCAAAGAAACGCGGCGCGCAACTGCTTCCCGATTTGCCGCAACGTCGCAGCCTTTCTTATGTTCCAGGACTACCGATCCGCAAAAAGCCGAATGCCATAAAGTCAGACAGCGCGGCAAATGCCATTCGCGGTCGTATCCTGGCCTTCATCAAGAATGACAGCCCGCAATCAGCGGAAGCCCTTCTTTTTGAAGCAAATGACATCTTGTCATCTGAAGCCCGCACCGAACTCGAACAGCGGATTGCATGGTCCTATTATATCGAAAATGATGACAGTTCTGCACAGCGCATGGCGCAAAAAGCTCAAAAAGGCAGTGGTCCTTGGGTGGTTCATGCTGATTGGGTCGCAGGACTTTCCTCGTGGCGGCTAAATGACTGCCAAACAGCCAGCGCGGCCTTTGATAACGTGGGCCGTCGTGCGGCCAATTCGGACTTGCAGGCTGCTGGCCTTTATTGGGGGGCACGCTCTGATATTGTTTGTGGTCAGCCGCAAAAAGCGCAAGGCAAGCTACAAACCGCGGCCAAGCGTAGTGACAGCTTTTATGGCCTTCTTTCAGCACAAACCTTGGGCATGGATATTGCAAAGTCAAAATCCAGTGCCGGTTTTGCGAAAGGTGATTGGAAAGCATTGAAACGGCATGACAATGTCAAATCAGCCATTGCTCTAGTCGAAATCGGTGAAGAAGGTCTTGCCGACGAAGTATTGCGGCATCAGGCCCGGATCGGCAATTCCAGCGACCATGCTGCTCTGCTGAAACTCGCGCGTGAATTGAACTTGCCGCGGACACAATTGTGGCTGGCGCATCACGCGCCTCGCGGGTTTAAACCTGATGCTCAATCGCGTTTTCCTGCACCGAAATGGAAACCCGATGGCGGGTGGCGCGTGGATCCTGCCTTGGTCTATGCACATACTCTGCAGGAATCAGCCTTTCGTAGCAAAGCTGTAAGTCCAGCTAATGCGATCGGTCTGATGCAAGTGCGTCCCGGAACCGCTGGCGATATCGCACGCGCCAATGGAAAAAGATTTGAGAAAACCCAGCTGTTCAAGCCATCAACCAATCTTGAATATGGGCAATCCTATCTCGAATATCTGAGCGAATCCTCGATCACCGGCGGCAAACTGCCGAAGGTCGCTGCGGCCTATAATGCTGGCCCCGGTTCAGTTCAGCGCTGGAACAATGAAATTCGGGATAATGGCGATCCGCTACTATACATGGAGAGCATTCCCTACGTCGAAACACGCGGCTATGTTTCGATCATCATGCGGAACTATTGGATGTATGAAAAGCAAGCGGGCATCGATTCAGCAAGCCTGCGCAGCATGGCCCAGAACAAATGGCCTAGCTTCCCCAAAAAACCGGGCAAAAACAAAACCCGCTTTACCGCCCGCTAAGCTTGGAAAAATCCGGATGAGCCAACAGGCCCATCCGGTATTCTATTAGTAACGATAGTGATCAGGCTTGAACGGGCCTTCTGGTGTCACACCGATATACTCGGCCTGTTCCTGAGACAATTTCGTCAACTGCACGCCCAATTTCGCGAGGTGCAGCTCAGCCACTTTCTCATCGAGATGCTTGGGCAGGACGTATACGTCATTCTTATACTGCTCAGGGCGCAGCCACAGTTCGATCTGGGCCATGACCTGGTTCGTAAAGCTGGCTGACATCACGAAGCTCGGGTGACCGGTTGCACAACCCAGGTTGACCAAACGTCCTTGCGCCAGAATGATGAGCTTCTTGCCATCAGGAAATTCAACTTCATCGACCTGCGGCTTGATTTCGTTCCATTTCATGTTCTGCAGGCCAGCAATCTGAATTTCGCTGTCGAAGTGGCCGATATTGCAAACAATCGCACGGTCTTTCATGTCACGCATATGGTCGACGGTGATAACGTCTTTGTTGCCGGTTGCAGTCACAAAGATATCAGCGCGTTTGGTTGCTTCTTCCATGGTGACAACTTCATAGCCTTCCATCGAAGCCTGCAGAGCACAGATAGGATCGACTTCGGTCACGATGACCCGCGCACCGCCATTGCGGAGCGAGTCAGCAGAACCTTTACCAACATCGCCAAAGCCGGCGACACAGGCGACTTTACCGGCCAGCATAACGTCAGTGGCACGGCGAACGGCATCGACGAGCGACTCTTTACAGCCGTAAAGGTTATCGAATTTCGATTTCGTCACACTGTCATTCACGTTGATCGCCGGGAAAGGCAATTTGCCCTGCTTGGCAAGATCATAGAGGCGGTGAACACCGGTGGTGGTTTCTTCCGAAACGCCTTTGATGGTCTCGACTGTTTTTGTGAGATAACCCGGGCGCTCAGCCAGAAAACGTTTCAGTGTAGCAATGAAGACTTCTTCTTCTTCATTGTCTGGCGTGAACAGCTCTTCACCAGCTTCAACACGCGCGCCCCAAAGTGCGAACATGGTTGCGTCGCCGCCGTCATCGAGAATCAGATTGCAGGTTTCTTCAGGTCCCCAGTCGAAGATACGCTCTACATAAGACCAATATTCTTCGAGGGTTTCGCCTTTGATGGCAAATACAGGTGTTCCGCCAGCAGCAATTGCAGCGGCCGCATGATCCTGTGTTGAATAGATGTTGCAAGAAGCCCAACGAACCGTCGCGCCGAGAGCCAGAAGCGTTTCAATCAACACCGCGGTTTGAATGGTCATGTGCAGTGAACCGGTAATCCGGGCACCTTTCAAAGGTTGCTCGGCACCAAATTCCTCACGCAGAGCCATCAGGCCCGGCATTTCAGTTTCGGCAATCTCAATTTCCTTACGTCCGAAATCGGCGAGAGAAATATCCTTGATCACATAGTCCTGGTTCGCTGTATCTGCTGCGGTAGCCACAATCATTCTCCTTGAAAGACGAATTGCCGCACCGGAAATCCCGGGCGGCAGTTTCATCATTCCTTAGCTTCATGCGGCTTTGGAAGCAAATATAAAGATGTCTTTATATTTGTAATTTAGTTATCAATTTTCGGTCGATGCTATAATAATCCCACAGCGTCCGCCTGGCAGGTTCGGTGTCAAACCATGAAATTGCGAGATATTGACCAGCGATGTAATATTGCTGTCGGTATCTGCTGCTGAATTTGCCAGGTCTTTCATCGCCTTGCATTCGGACAAATCACCGGAGCCGGCACCATATTTATTGGCCAGGGACACAGCATAGCGATCATAATGCTTGATCGCCTGTCTCTTGTTCCGTCCTTGGGCGAAATGTCCGCGTAATATTCCGTTACCAAGTTTCAAAAGCGGCTTTTTGTCGCGCACGAAGCGATTATAATGTGGCAAGACGTCATGCTCCGATTTCGCACAACGCAGCGCGGCAACCATTAAACGAGACTGCAAATCCCGAACATGAGCGGCATCTACCGCTGCCGGCGCCCAGCAAGCCGCTTGCGCCGATCCTGCCAATGTTACGCTTCCGATTATGCCGACCAGCATCAGCTTCTTTAATTTAGACATTCCCCATAATCCCCTATTCCCATTGAGGACTACAAATCTGTTCTTTCTGGCTTAGAGAATTTCTAAAGGCATTGGTTAAGCGATATTCAGCATCCAAGTAACGAATTTCACTGGATAAACATCATCTGCGCCGGATTTTCACGCGCTCCCAAACTGCCCGGATAGCTTATTGGGATCGATTCCCTGAGACTGCCAGGCCATTTCCCACTTGTCTTTCGCACGGGTCTCGTAAAGCCATTCCGCTTCCCCCGGAGTGACCGACCATCCATTCTGGGTCAATTCATGCTCCAGTTGCCCTGCTCCCCAACCAGAATAACCCAGCGCGGCGATCCATTTTTTTGGACCACGATCCTTAGCGATGGCGCCCAAAATATCGAGTGAGCTACTCAATCCCCAGCGATCGCCGACTTGCAAAGTGTCTGAAAGGTTGAAATCGAGGCTGTGAAGAATGAAACCGCGATGCACCTCAACAGGTCCGCCAACAAAGACGTTACGATCGTCGAGCTCGTCGGGTTCAATGTCAAACTGCTCCAATATCCCATGAAAGCTGATATCGGTCGATATCTCGCCAATATTTATCCCGAGCGCACCATGTTCATCATGAGAACAGATAGCGATGATCGATCGAGAAAATCGCGGATCAGCCATACCCGGCGTTGCCAGCAGAAACTGGCCGGAGAAATAAACAGCATCTTCCATAGTCACAGCATAAGTCACTTGCGATGTTCTGCCCATGGTAAATTCGATAAACGGAGCATTATCATTCCACTGCTTGCAATTTCATGATGCTGTCACCACAAATGGATAGGACTCGCAGACTCTCTGCCGAAACATAAAAGGAACGATAATATGATCAACAAAGGCGACAAAATTCCAGAAGTAAACTTGGTCAAAGCAACCGAAAATGGCCCGGAGCAGGTCAGCTCCTCCGATTATTTCGCAGGCAAAAAAGTCGCATTATTCTCTGTTCCCGGTGCTTATACGCCAACCTGTTCGGCCAAGCATCTGCCGGGTTATGTTGAAAAAGCCGCTGAACTGAAAGCCAAAGGCGTCGATGAAATTGCCTGTACCGCGGTCAATGATGCGTTCGTTCTTGGCGCCTGGAACAAGGATGCGGGATCGGAAGACGTCACCATGCTTGCCGATGGCAATGGCGATTTTGCCAAAGCCGTTGGCCTTGAGATGGACGGTTCCGGCTTTGGTCTGGGTACCCGTGGTCAGCGCTTCTCCATGATCGTCAATGACGGCGTGGTTGAAGAATTGAATGTCGAAGCACCGGGTGACTTTAGAGTCAGTGCTGCAGACTACATGCTCGACCAGCTTTAACGCGACTCACATTATTGAAAAAACCGGCGGGAGCACAGATTTCCCGCCGGTTTTTTATGTCTACCATCCGCAGGATTTGCCTTTATTCTCTTCTTTCAGCCAATCCATCAGCGGTTCAAAATAGCTGATCATTGCGGAGCCATCCATTTCACGGGTGCCGGTAAAGGCTTCCAAAGCGTCTGGCCAAGGCTTTGATGCGCCGAGTTCCAGCATTGCGTTGAGCTTCGCACCCACTTCCTCGTTGCCATAGAAAGAGCAGCGGTGCAGCGGTCCTTTCCAACCGGCGGCATCGCAAGCCGCTTTGTAGAATTGGAACTGCAGGATGCGCGCCAAGAAATAGCGCGAATAAGGCGTGTTACCTGGAATATGATATTTCGCGCCCGGATCGAACGCGTCTGCTGGACGATCAACCGGCGGCGTAATGCCTTGATATCGCCGTTTCAGGTCATGCCATGCCTGCGTATATTCTGCGGGCTTTATGTCACCGGAGAAAACCTGCCAACGCCATTTGTCGACCAATAATCCAAAGGGAAGGAATGCGACCTTGTCCATCGCCTGACGCAAGAGCAGGCCCACATCCTTATCCGCGCTCGGCACCTTGTCCGCATCCAGCAAGCCGACCTGCACCAGATATTCCGGTGTGATCGATAGCGCGATCATGTCACCAATGGCTTCATGGAAACCGTCATTGGCACCGTCGAGATGCAGATAACTCTGCTTGTTATAAGCGCGTTGATAATAGTTGTGACCCAGTTCATGATGGATAGTGACAAAATCATCGCCATTGACCTTGATACACATTTTGATCCGGATATCCTCAACATTGTCGATATCCCAAGCGCTTGCATGGCATACCACGTCGCGGTCTGCTGGCTTGGTAAATTGGGACCTTGTATAGAAGGTGTCAGGCAGCGGATCAAAACCAAGGGATGAGAAGAACCCCTCACCTGCTTTGACCATTTTCATCGCGTCATAGCCCTTAGATGTAAGCAATTCCGTGGTATCGAAACCAATGTCACCTGCCCCCTCTGGAGCGACGATTTCATAGATATTACCCCATTCCTGCGCCCACATATTACCAAGCAGATCTGCGCGGATTGGTCCGGTTTTCGCTTGAACATCATCGCCATATTTCGCGTTGAGCTTGTCCCGCGTATAACAATGTAGTTCGTCATAAAGCGGCTTCACCTGACTCCACAGCTTGTCGGTCAACTTGGCAAAATCATCAGCCGGCATGTCATAGCCGGAGCGCCACATCGCACCGACATCGGCAAAGCCGAGCTCTTTTGCTCCTTCATTGGCGATCTCAACCATGCGGGCATAGTCATCCTTCATCGGCGCGCCGACATTGCTGTGCCAGCTTGCCCACATTTCGGATAGCTCATCCGGATTGCGATTGGTGCCCATCGCGGCTTCGATATCGGAACCGTTAATTTCCTTGCCGTTCAAGGTCCCCTTACCCTTACCATAGGCGGAGTTCAGCTTGGTCGCGATTGTGTTCAGTTCCGTTGCAGCGCCGTCGGTGGTTGGGGCAGGAAGCACAATACCGCCGCGCAGCTTGTTGAGTTTGCGGGTGGTCACTGCATCAAGACCCTGAACATCGTTATATTTCGCAGCATCGATCGCGGCCTGAACCGACATGGTCGTTCCCTCAGCACCGACCTTAGCCGCCAAGGCATCTGTATCCTCAGTGATATAGGTTGCGTTAATCCAGTAAATCCGGCCCGCGTCGACCGAGAAATCAAACATCTTTTTCTCGGTTTCCTCAACGAATTTCTTCGCATCATCGGCGGTTGGATTGGCTTTGTCCTTCATCCCGCCTTCTTCGTGATGTTTTGCATGGACGGGCGCGCTGACGGCAATAGCGGCCAGGGCAATGATCGAAGCGGCAGTTTTCATGGCTAATCCTCTGTGTTTTATTTTGGTATGAATTGAAACTTTCTTACGAAATCGTCAAGCGCGTCGTTCGCGGTGTCGCCAGATCAGCGCCACAATCATGCCGACGGTTCCGATGATCCATGTCGCGATTTTGGGCGGCCGTGCAAAAGCGGCGATGCTGGCAAGGGTATCGCTTCCCTTGGCCTGCAATAATTGTGTGATCTGACTCAGCGTCTCGACATAGTCGAACAGCCCGAACAGAAAATAGGTGAGCACCATGAACAGGCCCAGCTTCTTAAGGGATGGAGATTGCGCCTCCTGCCAGACCAGTCGCCCGCCCAATATCCCGCCAATGGTATAAAGACCGATGAACACAAGATCACCAATCATTGACCATTTGGCATGGTCCATCTTTCCTGCCTCTGCCCAGCTCAGCTGAATGGCATCAACCCGCTCGGCCGTCGCCGCGCTTTGATGATCCAATATTCCGGCAGGGGCTGTATCTGTGATTAACGGACCACCGGTCACCACGACAACGAGGAACACAGCAATGCCGCCCAGCCAGAAAATCCAGAAATTGCGCCAATTTATATATCCCGGCATCGTTCATTCACTCCCTAATTGATCCGTGCTCAAAAACCGCAACATCTCTTGCGCCATTTCCGGCTTTGTTACGCTGCTCATATGCGTGCCCGGTACTGCGACATGATGCCCATGCGGCAATAAATCAGCCAGCGCCTCAGGGTCGCCATTGTCGCGATCCTCTGATCCGCAAAGCACTAGCGTCGGTGTCGTGATTGTCTCTATGGCGTCCGGCTGCATATCCGAGAATGCCTTTAACAAGTGCCCTGCGGCGACCGTATCGACTTTCTGGCTTTTCATGAACTGGATTGCTATCCAGTGCGGATCACCCCGTTTCGCGGTATCGCGAAGCTCAATCGCTTTCAGAAAAAACCCCTGACGCCGATCCCAACCTGCCAGACCTTCGAGCCCCATGCCTGCAAGAATCGCTTTACCAGGCGTAATTTCACTGGTGAGCAATTTCGCGGTCGTTCGAGCCCCGAGTGAAAAACCGCCCAGATCATAATCCGGCAGATCGAGATAATCGATCAACGCCAATGCGTCCTTGATCAGCACATCCTGCGGATAGGCTTCAGCTTCATGCGGAGCCTCGCTTTGTCCATGCGCGCGCAGGTCGGGCATGATCACCCGGAAACCCGCGTCCGCCAGGTGTTGAGCATGGCCGAACTTGATCCAGTTGGTTTCCGCGTTGGAGAAAAGCCCGTGGAGCAGAATGACAGCGCGCCCCTTTCCCGCTTCATGTATCTTCAGTGTCACGCCGTCAAAGGACGAGAAATCCCAGCTCTTTACATCCACAATCATTGTCCCAAGTTATTGCGCCAGGCTATTACATCATCTGGCTGAGTTTGATGCTGGTCTGTTTTCGGATCCAGCGTGATCCCGGTCTGTTTTTTGGAAACCCAGAGATGGCCGACCGGTTCGATATCCGCCGAACCATCCAAAGTGCCGACTTTAAGCGTGATGGCCGTCGGCGGATTGTTCCCGCTATGCCATAGCCGGGTTCCACAATCCTCGCAGAAATAGTTATATTTTCGCCTTCCACTGTGCGCAGTGGTTTCAAAAACCTTAGGCAAGCCCGTCACCGTTAAAGCATCATAGGTCAAGGGAATGGACATCGAAAAGGCGCTTGCACTCTGCTTCTTGCATTCGCCACAATGGCAGGCATAAGCAGGCGGTAACACATCACCGATGGAATAGCGCACAGCGCCGCATTGGCAGCCTCCGACAAGTTTATCGCTCATTCAGGACCAACAAATTGCAGCCACTCTTCGCTCGACTGTGGCTGCGTTTCAAGAGTTGGTACGCCTTCAGGAATGGCGATCCACGGCTGCTTGCTCGAAACCCAAAAATGCGCTGCGGGACTGACATTTTTGCTGTTGTCGAGCGTCCCGACGCGGATACTTGCCAGACCCGCTCTTTTATCGTTAGCGGCATAAATGCGGCTCATACATTTCGCGCAGCCGGCTATGGTACTGATCGCTCCACTAGGCTGTACAAATATGCCTTCATTCAATGCACCTTCGATACTCAAATCTTTGGCCATAATACCCATGTGTAGGCTGAAAGCACTGCCGGTCCGCCGCTGGCAGTCCGTACAATGGCAAGCATAGGGCCGCATTCTAAACCCGGGTTTAAGCTCGTAGCGAACCTCGCCGCAGAGACAGCCACCAGTCAGTGTCCCTTCCATTCCCAGAGTCTCTCCTTTCGTTTCGACCAAATTATGATCCCGAAAATTCTACAAAAGATACGCGAATTGGGTGCAAAACTCGGTTGAAGTGAATATCGCGCTCGTTGAACCGAGTGGCAACAGAGGATCGTTTTTCCATCTGTTCAAGCTAAGCGCTTTTGATGATGTAGGAAAGCGCAAATATCAGCGCTTGGCCAAGCCCTTTTGCTCCATCCGCCAGACTGCCAGTTCGATCCTGTCCTGTCCGAAAAACGGCTCGCCGTCGAACACCAAAGTCGGCACTCCCCAATGGCCTGCGGCTTCTAGTGCGTTCTGGTTCGCAGCAATCTCACTATCGAGAGCTTCGGAATGCGCCTCGGCCTCGGCTTTCAACTCGGGCAGATCAAGTCCGGCCCGCGCGGCCGCCTGTTCCAGATGATCGCCTTCATTCCAGCCCTGCACGCCGCCCCAGATTAGGCGGGATACTTCATCCGCAAATTCCAGCCCCTTGCCGCGCCGCGCCGCCGCCTGCCCCATCCGCGTGAGCAGAAAGATGTGCGGTTGTTCTTCGGCAATCTTGCGGGTCGCGATATCCTGCACAATCGGATCGGGATTGGGCGGTGCCATCGGAATATCCATAAACTGGGCCACGCGGAAAATATCACGAAAAGTATAGGCCAGCCAATTGGGATGGTTCTTCTCGAAAAAATCAGGTTCGCGGATCGCCAGCGGATAGACAAAGCGCTGATTGATCGCGAGATCATATTTCTGCGTCAGTGCAACATAGCGGCGGGTTGCGAGATAGCTATAGGGTGATCGGAAGGACCAATATACGTCTGCTTGCAAAGTCATGCATCCTTCCTGCGGGAAATTCACCCTTTTTGCAAATGCTTGCGTCCCAGCAACTCCGCAATCTGCACCGCATTGAGAGCCGCGCCCTTGCGCAGGTTATCGGATACGCACCAGATGATCAGGCCATTGTCCACGGTCGGGTCTTCGCGCACGCGGCTGATATAGGTAGCGCTGTCGCCTACACATTCGACTGGCGTGGTATAACCTTCGTCCTCGCGCTTATCGACCAGCATGATGCCCGGTGCCTCGCGGAGAATTTCCTGAGCCTGTTTGGCTGAGAGTTCATTTTCGAACTCGATATGAATCGCTTCGCTATGGCCAACGAAAACCGGTACTCGCACGCAGGTTGCGGTCAGCTTGATCTTGGGATCGAGGATTTTCTTGGTCTCGACGACCATTTTCCACTCTTCCTTGGTTGAACCATCGTCGAGGAAGATGTCGATATGCGGGATCACATTAAACGCGATCTGCTTGGTAAAGACCTGGTTTTCCTTTGGATCACCGACAAATATCGCGCGTGACTGTTCGAACAGTTCATCCATGCCGCCTTTGCCGGCGCCGGAAACGGATTGATAGGTCGACACAACAACACGCTTGATCTTCGCGGCGTCATGAAGCGGCTTGAGCGCGACAACCATCTGCGCGGTTGAGCAATTGGGGTTGGCGATGATATTACGCGCCTTGTAGCCTTCAATCGCATCCGGGTTCACTTCGGGCACGATTAGCGGCACATCCGGATCCATCCGGTAAAGCGAGCTATTGTCGATCACCACACAGCCAGCGGCAGCAGCCTTGGGCGCATATTCCTTGGTCGGCCCCGACCCGGCGGCGAAAAGCGCCATATCCCAACCGGAAAAGTCGAAATGCTCGATATTCTGGACCTTGAGCATCTTGCCGGTATCGCCAATCTCAATCTCTGTTCCCTGTGACCGGGAAGACGCCACCGCAGCGAGCTCATCAATCGGGAATTCGCGCTCAGAGAGAATGGTCAGCATTTCGCGCCCGACATTCCCGGTCGCACCAACAACTGCAACTTTGTAACCCATGAAACTTTTCCTGTGCTGAATATGAAAACAGCCGGTTTTCCTTTTGAGGAGAACCGGCTGCCTGAATTTGTTATGAAGCTTTCTTTACTTTGCTTCAGCGCCTTTGGCTGGCTGGTTCACGCGGCGTTCCGCAATACGGGCCCGTTTACCTGTGCGGCCGCGCAGATAGTAAAGTTTCGCACGACGAACGACACCGCGGCGGACCACTGTGATCGATTCGATATTCGGTGAGTAAAGCGGGAACACACGCTCAACGCCTTCGCCGAAAGAAATCTTTCTGACGGTGAAGCTGGAGCCCATGCCGCGGCTGGTCCGTGCAATGCACACACCTTCAAAATTCTGGGTACGAACGCGCTCGCCTTCAACGACGCGAACACCAATGCGCAGCGTGTCGCCAGCGCGAAATTCCGGTATTTCTTTAGAGGCTGCAAATGCTTCTACAGCTTCTTTCTCAAGTGTTTGGATCAGGTTCATGACCGATCTTCCTTTTTCTGTCCTCGCGCACCAGAGGGCGACTGATCCGGAGCATCCCTGTGATGCTCCCATAAATCGGGCCGCCTTAGCCGTGTATCTTCCTCTGCTTTTCGTTTCCGCCAAGCAGCTATTTTCGCATGATCCCCCGATCGCAAGACTTCAGGGATGATACGCCCTTCCCATTTCTGAGGCCGGGTAAACTGCGGATATTCCAAAAGTCCGGTTTCGAAACTTTCATCATCTCCGCTAGAAGACGCGCCCATTACCCCGGGAAGCAGGCGAATGCAAGCGTCTAAAAGCACTAAAGCACCCATTTCTCCGCCAGAGAGGATATAATCCCCGATCGAGACCTCTTCAATCGGCCGCGCGTCGAAAATCCGCTCGTCAAATCCCTCGAAACGGCCGCAGAGAATGGTGACGCCGGGACCCGAAGCAATTTCCCGCACACGCGCCTGTTTCAGCGGCTTTCCGCGTGGAGTCATCGCAAGTACGGGTGCATCCGGTTGCTGTTCCAGTGCGTGATCAACCGCCGACGCCATGACGTCAGCGCGCAATACCATGCCAGCGCCGCCGCCCGCTGGTGTGTCATCAACAGATTTGTGCTTGTCGGTAGCGAAGTCGCGCATCTGGATGGGATTGCACGACCATTTGCCCTCTTCCAGCGCCCTGCCCGCTAGCGAAGTGCCAAGCGGCCCAGGGAACATTTCCGGGTAAAGGGTCAGGATTTGAGCGGCAAATGCCATCACTTTCCCCGTTTCTGCATTTTTTTGGACATAAGCGCTCCGAGGATAAAACCAACGGGAACCAAAATAAGACCCAAGCCAACTAACAGACTACTCTCCATGTCGGTATGAAAGCTGGTTTCCCGGAACGTGATAATAGCAGCAATCACTGTTGCTATCATGACCACATTCAAACCGCCTGATAAGAGCCACTGGCTTCGGCCCGATTTGGTGGAGAAGAAGCGCTGAACGAGAGAAGCCGTGAAAATCGACAATATGAAAAGCAGCGCTAAGGCAATGATCAATTCCATTTGCTGGCCTCCAGTTCCTGAACCGTCAGCCTAGTGCTCGGTATCTCGAAAGCAAAGAAGTGGACATTGTCGGTCATTTGTCTTGCCGCGTCTTCCGAATCTCAAGGATCACAAAAGTCATAATCGAGATCATAAGCGCCATCGCAGCGTATATAATAACCGTCTGCAGAGGGTTTTCATCACCGGCACGATCTTCGGAAAAGGCGATCAATGCCATGCCAGGCGTCAGAATAAGCTGTCCTGCAAGTATCGTACTGGCCATGCGCACGAACTGATCGCGTTTTTGACTAAGTTTCCAACCGGCTATAGCTGGCAAGGCCGCAACCAAGACGACGATTGCGATAAAGACAATCGGCCCGGTCACACTTCCACAAAGTCCGACAGGACAATCGCCGGATCGCTTCGCATATCAATCGCACCAACGGGCACCATGAATTTCTTGCCGCTGGCGCGTTCGATTTCGATGACGTCGCCAGCGCCAAATTCATAGATGGCGAAGATTTTTCCTAGTTCTTCGCCATTGTCGGAGACACAGCGTAGGCCGATAATGTCGATATGGTAGAATTCGTCGTCGTCAAGCGCAGGCAGTGACGAACGGGGAACCGATAGTTCCGTGCCGCGCGCAGCCTCTGCTGCGTTGCGGTCTGTAATTTCAGTAAATCGTGCAATCGCACCCATTTTATGGGGTTTGACGGATTTCAGCGTCAAGGCACCACCATTATAGGCTTTGTGCTGCTTGAGACTGTCTAGAGCCTCGCAAAAAAGTTTGAGCCGGACCTCGCCCGTCACCCCGTGCGCGCCGATAATGACGGCGAGAGGGACGGACGTGTCCGGATCAACTTCGGCCAAGGATTAACCCTCGGACTTTTCTTCGGTAGCTTCTTCAGCCTTAGCTTCCTCTGCAGGAGCCTCTTCAGCAGGTGCTTCTTCGGCTTTCGCTTCTTCAGCAGGGGCTTCAGCAGCTGCTTCTTCTGCCGCTGGGGCCTCTTCTGCAGGCGTTTCTGCTGCAGCTTCTTCTGCTGGCGCTTCTTCAGCAGGTGCGGCTGCGGCTTCTTTGGCAGCTTCTTCTGCAGCGGCCGCTTTTTCAGCTTTCTCTTCAGCGCGCTCGGTTGCTTTTTCGCCCGGCTTCGCTTTGTTCGGGTTGTTCCGCGCTTCGCGCTTCATCAATCCAGCGGCATCAAGGAAACGCGAGACGCGATCGGAAGGCTGGGCACCAACGCTCAACCAATGTTTCGCGCGATCAACGTCCAGAACAACACGCTTTTCGTCATCTTTGGCGAGGAGCGGGTTGTAGCTGCCGATACGTTCGATAAACTTGCCGTCCCGTGGCGCGCGGATGTCCGCAATCACGATTTTGTAATAAGGACGTTTCTTGGAGCCACCACGGGCCATTCTCATTGCTACTGACATAATAAACCTTTCTAAAACAATCTAATAAATGGTATTTCTAAAACTATTTATTCTTATTCAATAAATTCGCGAGATCAGGGGGCAATCCACCGGGAGACATATCCGGCAAGCCGGGCATGCCAGACATGCCGCCATTTTGACCGCCCATGCCAGCACCAGCTGCACCGCCACCACCGCCAAACATCGACATCAGGCCCTTCATGCCGCCCATTTTCTTGATCTTTTTCATTGCCTTGGACATTTCCTGATGCATTTTCAGGAGCTTGTTCACATCCTGCACTGTTGTGCCGGAACCCTTGGCCACGCGTACTTTGCGTTTAGCGTTGAGCAAGCCCGGACGGATGCGTTCTTGCTTGGTCATCGACCCGATAATCGCATCCATGCGCACCAGAACCTTGTCATCCATTGCTCCGCCCGCCATCGCTGCCTTGGCTTTCTTCATGCCCGGCATCATTGAAGCCAGCGCACCCAAACCACCCATTTTGGTCATCTGACGGAGCTGTGAACGTAAGTCATTCAGGTCAAACTGACCCTTGGCCATTTTCTCGGCCAGCGCTTCGGATTCTTCTTTGTCGACCGTCGCAGCGGCTTTTTCCACCAAACTGACAACATCGCCCATGCCCAATATGCGCCCAGCAACGCGTTCTGGATGAAATTCCTCCAGCGCGTCAATTTTCTCGCCAACACCGACAAATTTAATCGGCTTGCCGGTAACCGCCCGCATCGAAAGCGCAGCACCACCGCGGGCATCACCATCCATCCGGGTGAGGATCACACCACTGAGATCAACCTGCTCTGAGAAGTTGGATGCCACATTAACTGCATCCTGACCGGTCAGCGCATCGACAACCAGCAAGGTTTCTTGTGGTTTGGAGACATCGGCAACCGCCTTCATCTCGTCCATCAACTGCTGGTCAACGTGCAAGCGACCCGCGGTATCGAGCATTAAAACGTCGAAACCCTGTAATTTTGCCGCCTGCAATGCGCGCTTGGCAATCTCAACCGGCTGCTGGCCTTCAACAATTGGTAGCGTTGCCGCACTAATCTGCTCGCCCAGTACCGCCAATTGTTCCTGTGCCGCTGGACGATTGACGTCGAGCGAGGCCATCATGACCTTCTTATTCTCTTTGTCTTTCAAACGTTTGGCGATCTTGGCCGTGGTTGTCGTTTTACCGGAGCCCTGCAAACCGACCATCATGATGATTGCCGGCGGTGTAACAGCCAGGCTAAGGCCGCTGACTTCAGCACCCAGCATATCTGTCAGACCATCATTGACGATTTTTACGACTTGCTGGCCCGGCGTGATCGACTTGAGAACCGATTGGCCAACAGCCTGTTCGGTAACCTTTTCAACGAAATTCTTTACGACGGGCAGCGCAACATCGGCTTCAAGCAATGCAATCCGCACTTCGCGCATCGCTGCGCGGACGTCTTCCTCTTTCAGTGCACCGCGGCCACGCAGCTTGTCAAAGACGCCGCCAAGCCGGTCGCTTAACTTGTCAAACATGGCGTCTTCCTTTCTCTCAAACCGGCTGAAAACAGCCCTAAAACAAACCCAAAACCGGGCAACGCAAAAAACGCCGGTGGGCGAAACCTCGCTGACCGACGTGTGAGTTTTTTAACTCGAAACTGAAACCGCAACACAATTTGTGTCGCTATTTGCGATGCCCCTAGTCGATCTGGCTCGCTCCTGCAACCCCACACTTTCCTTAATATAAGCAGTCTTAACCAGAAATTGAGGATTATTCTGGCAATAAGCACGCTGAAATATTGTGGGAAATCCGTCATGGGGCAAAATATGTCGGCTATTAAGAATGTGAAGTCCGTTAACAAGCATGCGATCTCGGCGCGGCGCGATGTCGTGACCAGTGTCATCGTCATCTTCGCAATCCTGATGTTCGTCGGCACAGGCGGGACCGTCATCAACGAAGCGATTGACTCGCTCTCTGGATATGGCGGCGGTAGCGACAAGATGCTGGTTTCAGCATTCCTCCTCAATATCGCGCTTATTCTGTTCGGCTGGCGACGTTATCGTGATCTTGCTGCAGAGGTGACTGAACGCGCGGCAGCGGAAGAACGTGCGCATTCTCTCGCCGTTACCGATCCCTTGACTGGATTTCTCAATCGCCGGACACTGACCGAAAAAACCACGGACATGATTGCCACAGCGCAGCGCAAAAACAAGAGTACAGCCTTTTTGATGCTCGATCTGGATAATTTCAAGACTGTTAATGATGTGCATGGCCATAGCGCCGGTGACATTGTCCTGAAAGAAGTTGCTTCACGGATCGCAGAGGTTATTCCCCCGAATAATCTGTTGGCAAGGCTGGGCGGTGATGAATTTGCGTGCGCCTTTATTTTCGATCCGGATCAGCCGGAAATGGTTGATAGAATTGCCGATGATCTGATTGACAGTATCGCCATGCCCATTGTCGAAAATAGCAATCACCTCGTGGTGACGACGTCTATCGGGATGTCGCGCTTTGACTTTGAATCGGAGGGCGTCGATGTTCTGATGCGCCGCGCCGATATCGCGATGTACAGTGCCAAGAAACAGGGACGCAATCGTTTCTGCTGGTTTGATGTGTCGATGGAACAGGAACTGCAAACGCGTAACACGATTGAATCGGGTATGCGCAAGGGCATTCCGAATGATGAATTCGTGCCTTATTATGAACAGCAGATCGACCTGGCGACCGGCAAGTTGACCGGATTTGAGATGCTTGCGCGTTGGGATTCACCAACCCAGGGGCTTGTTTCTCCAGAAATATTCATCCCGATTGCCGAAGAAACCGGCATGATCGGCGATCTCTCCATGAGCGTCATGCGTCAGGCCTTTGAAGATGCCAAGCATTGGGATTCTAGCCTGACAATTTCAGTGAACATTTCACCGGTACAGCTGCTAGACCCATGGCTTGCGCAGAAAATCGTCAAGCTGCTGGTTGAGACCGGTTTTCCACCAAATCGGCTTGAGATCGAAATTACCGAAAGCTCGTTGTTTGAGAATCTCAGCCTCGCGCAATCGATTGTTGGCAGTCTCAAAAACCAGGGAATCCGCATTGCGCTGGATGACTTTGGTACCGGGTATAGTTCACTCGCCCACTTGCGCGCCCTGCCCTTTGATCGGATCAAAATTGACCGCAGTTTCGTGACCTCCATCCTCGAAAACCCGGAAAGCGCAGCCATCGTCAAGGCCATTACTGGCCTTGGTGAAAGCCTTGGCATGCCGATTACGGCCGAAGGTATCGAAGATAAGGCCATTGAAAATGAATTACGCAATCTCGGCTGTTCCAAGGGACAAGGCTGGCATTACGGTCGTCCGCTATCGACGGAACAGGCGCGCAAAGTGCTTGGGGAGCGCAATTTGCTGCCCGCGCAGCCCGCCGGTGTGGCCAAGGACGAGGACGCGGTCGAAGCCCCTGTCGCTCAACCACAGCTTAAAGCAGGATAATTACGCTTTGGGCAGGTCAATCGCCTAATTCTATTGCTGGACTTGCCGCCCTGTCATCCCTAAATCGCCCAACATGACTATCGGGCGATTTCACAAGATGCATGGATTGGGCAATGACTTTGTCATTATCGATGCGCGTGCGTCTGATCTGTCAGACAATTTGACCATGCCACCGGCCAAGGCGACCGCGATCGCCAATCGGCATAGCGGCATTGGTTGCGATCAACTCATCATTCTCAAGTCTTCCGACAAGGCTGATGTGCGCATGCAAATCTATAATGCCGATGGCGGAGAAGTCGAAGCCTGTGGCAATGCAACACGATGCGTTGTGAAGTTGCTAGGCGACGGGACATCGATTGAGACCAGTGGCGGCATGATATCGGGAAATGTCACCGATGAAGGTGCGATTGTCGATATGGGCGAGCCAAATTTTAACTGGAATGCCATCCCCCTCGCCTATGCGATGGATACGATTCATATGCCGGTAGGTTGGGAAGACTTGCAGGACCCGTCTGCGGTTAATGTCGGTAATCCACATGTCATATTCTTTGTCGAAAATAGCGAGACAGTGGAACTGGATCGGCTGGGCCCGATGATTGAGGTCGACCCCCTGTTTCCGGAACGGGTGAATGTCAATGTTGCCCATATAAAAGCTGGCGATATCCATCTGCGTGTCTGGGAGCGCGGCGTTGGTCTGACCCGCGCTTGCGGGACCGGCGCTTGTGCAACAGCGGTGGCAGCTATCAAGCGCGGGCTGGTCGAAAGTCCGGTCAACGTACATCTGCCTGGCGGTACATTGGTCCTGTCTTGGCAAGATGGTGGTCCGATCATGATGCAAGGCCCGACAAGCTATGTCTTTACTGGCGAAGCAAACTGGAACGATTTCGGATGAGCGGCCCTGACATTATCGGCATGGGATGCCGCCTCAATATTGCTGAAAGCGAAGCGATACGGCAAAGCCTTGCTGCATCCAAAGTGAATGCCGACCAGCTGATCATCGTCAATAGTTGCGCGGTTACCAATGAAGCCGTGCGGCAAACCCGCCAAGCAATACGGCGTGCAAAGCGTGATAATCCGGACAAAAAGGTCGTCGTCACCGGTTGTGCGGCCCAGATTGATCCGGCGATGTTTGATGCCATGCCCGAAACATCCGGTGTGGTAGGCAATTTCGACAAATATGATGCGGATAATTTCAAATTCGGCCTAGATACCAACAAACCGGATATCCGGGTCTCTGACATTATGCAGGTCAAGGAAACCGCGCCTCATATGGTCAGTGCCTTTGCCGAACGATCCCGCGCCTTTGTCGAAGTACAGAATGGCTGCGACCATCGCTGCACTTTTTGTATCATTCCTTACGGCCGCGGCAACAGCCGTTCTGTTCCCGCTGGCCAGGTTGTTGAGCAGGTTCAGGCACTTGTCGACAAAGGTTTTAACGAGGTTGTTCTGACCGGCGTTGACGTGACCAGCTACGGTCCCGACCTGCCGGGCAATCCAAGTCTCGGCCAACTGGTTGAACGGGTTTTGAAACATGTTCCAGGTCTCAAACGGTTGCGGCTGTCATCCGTCGATGGTGTTGAGATTGACGAGCGGCTGTTTGATATTCTTACTGGTGAGAAACGGATGATGCCACATGTGCATCTATCGCTACAGTCGGGCGACAATATGATCCTCAAGCGGATGAAACGCCGCCACAGCCGGGAACAGGCGATTGAACTGGTCGCCCGTTTGAAGGACAAGCGTCCTGAAATCGCGATTGGTGCAGATATTATAGCCGGCTTTCCGACAGAAACTGACCCGATGTTTACCAATAGTCTGGATATTATCGACCAGTGCGATGTCATTCACGGTCACATATTTCCTTACTCACCACGCCAAGGCACGCCAGCAGCAAAGATGCCACAAGTGGACGGCACCGTGATCAAACAGCGCGCCAAAGCATTGCGACAAAAAGTGGCTGAGAAGGCGCAGGCTTGGCGTGACAATCTTGTTGGCTCTCGACAACATGTCTTATGTGAGCTCAACGGCAAGGCCGGCTATGCCGAGAATTTTGCCCATATCAGTTTTGAGGAAACCATGCCAGAAGGCCAGATCATCCCCGTGGAAGTCATTGCGTCGGATGGCCGGAACCTGATCGGAAGAAAAATCATATGAGTGAAAAACCGGGGTGGAAGGATCGCCTGTTCGGCGGTTTCAGCAAGACATCGGGCCGCCTGACTGAGAATTTGACCGGGCTAGTTACCAAGGCCAAGCTTGATGACGCGACACTGGATGAAATCGAAGACGCTTTGATCATCTCTGATCTAGGGCCCGCGACTGCGGCCTCAATCCG
Organism: Sphingorhabdus sp. Alg231-15; assembly: GCF_900149705.1. Lineage (NCBI taxonomy): Bacteria > Pseudomonadati > Pseudomonadota > Alphaproteobacteria > Sphingomonadales > Sphingorhabdaceae > Sphingorhabdus > Sphingorhabdus sp. Alg231-15. The sequence continues at coordinate 621,707 of NZ_LT703001.1, forward strand.
AGAAAAACTCTCCAATGAGCGGTTTGAAAAAGGCCTCAGCGAGCATGCGGTTCGTGAAATAATCCAGTCTGAAATTGCCGAGATATTGGAACCGGTGGCGGTACCTCTCGAGATTGATGCCTTTCCCCGCCCACAAGTAATTTTGGTTATTGGTGTCAATGGCTCAGGCAAGACCACGACCATCGCCAAGCTGGCCCATCTGTTTTTGGAGCAGGATTATGGCGTGATGCTGGCCGCTGGCGATACTTTTCGCGCCGCAGCCATCGGACAGCTGAAAGTCTGGGCCGAACGGCTTGGCGTTCCGATTATCAGCGGTAAAGAAGGCGGCGACAGTGCCAGCATCGTCTATGAAGGCGTCAAGCAGGCGACTGCGACCGGCATTGACGTGTTGATTGTCGATACAGCCGGACGCCTCCAAAACCGCACTGAGTTGATGGATGAACTAGACAAGATCCGCCGGGTGTTGGGACGTCTCAATCCCGAAGCCCCGCATGATGTTGTGCTGGTTCTGGATGCAACTACAGGACAAAATGCCTTGTCCCAGATTGAAGTGTTCAAGGAAGTGGCGAAAGTCACCGGTCTGATCATGACCAAACTGGATGGCACTGCACGCGGCGGCGTTCTGGTTGCGGCGGCAAAGCAATTTGAAATGCCGATCCATGCGATTGGTGTTGGAGAAACAATGGAAGATTTGCGTCCCTTTGACGCCAATGATCTGGCGGCAGCAATAGCAGGAATTGAAGAATGAGTGATGACGTCATCAACGTAGAGCCGAAAAAGGAAAATAAGGGCTTGGGCTTCGCGCTTGATTTCGCGCCGTTGCTGATATTTTTTCTGGCTTACAAATTTTTTGGTATCATCGCGGGGACGGCGGCTTTCATGGTTGCCATCCTGATCGCGGTTATCATTTCAAAGTGGAAGATCGGCAAAATATCGCCGATGCTTTGGCTGTCAGCGGTTCTTGTGGTCGGTTTTGGTGCGCTGACTATCTACTTTAATGACCCGCGTTTCATCCAGATCAAACCGACAATCATCTACACCGGCTTTGCGGTTATATTGGGTGTCGGGCTGCTCCGGGGGAAAGCAATGCTCAAATATCTTCTGCAAGCCGCATATGAGGGACTTTCGGACGAAGGTTGGCTGAAACTGTCGCGCAACTGGGCGGTCTTCTTTGTCGGTATGGCGCTGCTCAATGAGGCTATGCGATTGACCCTTAGCTTTGATCTGTGGCTCACCCTGAAAGTATGGGGCATCACGATATTGTCGTTTATCTTTGCCATTGCCAACGTCCCGATGCTGATGCGGCACGGACTTGATCTCGGGCAAGATGAGGAAGCCGAGGAAGCAGCGTCCAAATAAAAACCGCGCCCCATTTGTGGAGCGCGGTTCGTGTTGGTCAATTGTGAAAAGCCCTAGCCTTGGTCGGCGCGGCTTACTCCTTCACCATCGAGATTCTGAGCAACAAAGTCCCAGTCGATTGCATTGTCGAGCAAAGCCGACACATAATCAGGGCGGGCATTCTGGTAATCGAGATAATAGGCATGCTCCCACACATCGATGGTAAGAAGCGGCTTCATATCGTGAGCAACTGGACTATCCGCGTCATGCAGCGAGGTAATTTCCAGTTTGTCGCCGTTCAGCACCAGCCATGCCCAACCGCTGGCAAAGTGCCCGACCGCTTCGGCTTTGAATTTCTCTTTAAACTCTTCAACTGAACCAAAGTCTGCCTCAATACGGCTTTTCAGTTCTGCTGGCATATCTTTCTTCTCAGGGCTCAGGCACAACCAGTAGAAGCTATGGTTCCATACCTGCGCGGCATTGTTGAACAATCCGCCATCAGCAGCCTTGATGATCTCTGATAATTTCTTACCTGCATGATCAGTACCTTCGATCGCGCCATTGGTTTTTGTGACATAAGCATTGTGGTGTTTGCCGTGATGATAGTTGAACGTTGCTTCCGAGATCAGATCTCCAAAAGCGGTTTTGGCATAAGGAAGCGGGGGAAGTTCAAAGGACATTGAGAATTTTCTCCATAGTTAGAATGACTTTCAGACAGCGCATATGGTAAAAAACGGCTCCGTGAGCAACTGTCCATTAGAGCATATGCGCAAGTAACAGCGTTTTTCCGTGACATAAATGGCTTGAAGGCATAATATTGCGCTATTGTTAAAGGCCAATCTTGGGGGAGAATGTAATGGCGAAGTTATTTGGTAATCTGAATCTGGTGATGGTGGTGGGTTTGATCCTCGCCATATTGATAATTGTCGGCATAGGTCCACTGGGCGACCAGGTTAATGGGCTGTTCCGTTGGCTGCACACATTTTTCGGCGTACTCTGGATCGGCTTGCTCTATTATTTCAACTTCGTCCAGGTTCCGCAAATGCCTAATATTCCTGACGAAGCCAAACCGGCAGTGTCCAAACACATCGCACCGAGCGCCCTCTTCTACTTCCGCTGGGCGGCGTTGTTCACAGTCATAACCGGATTGGTTGTCGCCCATCTGACTGGTTATCTGCAGCAGGCTCTGATGATGCAGGAAGGCTATCTGTTGATCGGTATTGGCATGTGGATGGCACTGATCATGGCCTTCAATGTCTGGGTTCTGATCTGGCCAAACCAGAAAAAGGTTTTGGGTATTGTGGAAGCGGATGCGGATGCAAAGGCGTCTGCGGCCAAAATCGCATTGATCGCTTCACGCACAAATACGTTGCTGTCCTTGCCGATGCTCTATTGCATGGTGAACGCCAATCTCGGCGGTTAGTTCGATCATAAATAGTTACGGAAAGAGGGCTTTACGGCCCTCTTTTTTTATCTGTTCAAGAGCAATCGGGCGGCGCTTCTAGGCTATTTTAGCCGCCTTGCCAGCTTGTGAGCGGGACCAAAGCCGATAAACGCTGCACCAATGAAAGGCATCGCCACCACCCATAGTCGCACACCGGTAACGCCAAGCGGGCTGGCAATGCTAATTGCAGCCGTTGCTGCAAGGCCGGCGCAAACCAGCAGCAGGCCAATGATCAAGCGCCAGTGAGGCAGATCTGCTCTCTCGCCCTGCCCGCCTGTGCCGGCTTGTTCATATTTTGCAAATATCATGATCAGCGGGAGCAACGCGGCTATATAGAGTGCAAACCAAATTGGTCGTGCCAACCACCATGCTCCGCTGCCCGGTGCCACTTCCAGACCGACGCCGCCGAGTAACCAGGCCGCAACCATCACCAATACAAACGCCGTCAAATGCCAGAGGTAAGTCGTCATGATCATGCCGTTCAGCAAGACAACGCCGGTCCAAATTTTGATATTGTCGAGCATCCGCCGGCCCATTGGTTCCAAGGCGAGAACCAGTCCGGTCTGCGCGATGCCAAGCGCCAACAAGGCAATGGTTGGCGGCATACTGTTACTGACCGGTTCACCCGGTACGCCGATCATGGCCACGGGATATGGGCCAAAGCCGACCAGCAGGCCGAGCGCTATCAAGCCGCCTATGCCCCACATAAGGGCCTTGGCCGGCTTGGCAAAATATCCTTCGCTCCATGCATATCCCAATTGGTGCACCGCCAACCAGATAAAGGCAAAGTTCACAAAATTCACATAGGGCATATTCAGCGCAAAGGTCACCGTATCAATAGCTATCGCACCCGCGACCAGGCCCCAGAATGATGCCATCCCAAAGCGCCTCCACAGGGCATAGGTATAAGGCACAACCGCCCCTACCATCAGATAAACCGCGAGAAACCAAACCGGGATCAAAGCCAGTTGTGCAGCGAGTTCAACGATCTTGCGATCCACGCCCATAGCCGTGCCGAAAAGGGCAAATATTGTCCAGATCAGGAAAAGCGGCAGCACCGGGTTGATCAATCGACGCAGACGCCCCGTAAACCATCCTGCATAAGAGCCGTTGTTGCGCAAATTGGCGGACCAGGACAACCCATGGGAAAAACCACCGACAAGGAAAAATACCGGCATGACCTGAAAGCCCCAGGTCAACCATTGCGTCCAGGGCAATATACCCAGCAGATGCCCACCCTGTACCACGCCATCTTCAATATAGGGTGCAGCAACCAGCCAGTGACCGATCACGACTGCGAGGATTGAAAAGGCCCTCAGAAAGTCGACATAGCGATTGCGTTCAGGTGGAGCCTTGAGAGCCATATCCTTTGCGCGGGTCCATAGATTCCGTTTAGTTGCCGTCTCACCGCGCTCACTCATATGCCCTCATACCCCTTAATTTCGCATAACTTAGATAAGATTTGTGGCATTCCGTTCAAGAGAACCACTAACGGCACCCTATGCGTTTAGTGCTAATAATTTCTAGCCCAGCAAATCGTGACGTTTGAGCGAATGGCGTAGCTGGTCGTAGGTTAAATTGAGGGATTTTGCGGTCTGTCGCTGGTTATAGCGGGACTTGGCCAAGGCGGCCTCTAATATGCGTTTCTCGAAAGCTTCAACAGCTTCTTTCATATCATCGACGGATGAATAAACCGGTGCTGCAGGAGCAGGAGCAGATAGTTGGGCGGGCTCCGCATCACTTTTCTCGGGTGCAACACTGGCTTCAACTGGCTCAGATTGCCGCGAGGGCATTTCTTTCGGCTTCCATGGCGACGCAAATGGATCGAAAACGATATGGTCAACAGGACGGTTATAGTCACCCCATTGATAAACAGCTCTTTCAATTACGTTGCGGAGTTCGCGAACATTGCCCGGCCATTCATGACGGGCCAGGGCTTCCGACGCCAACTGACCGAAACCAGGCCATTGCTCCCATTCCAGCTCTGCGGCCATGCGACGTCCAAAATAATCCGCCAGGACAGGAACATCGCCCTCACGATATCGTAGCGGTGGAAGCGTAACGACCTCGAAAGACAAGCGATCGAGCAAATCCGCTCGAAAACTCCCTTCCTCAGCCATCTTGGGTAAATCGGCATTGGTTGCCGCGACAATCCGAACATCAACCCGCTGTGGTCGTGAGGACCCTATTCGGGTAATCTCACCATATTCTACTGCGCGAAGCAATCGCTCCTGTGCAGCGGAAGACAGGGTTCCCAGTTCGTCGAGGAACAATGTGCCACCATCCGCCTCCTCAAAACGCCCCACTCTGTTCTTGGTCGCACCGGTAAAGGCACCAGCTTCATGGCCGAATAATTCCGCCTCGATCAACGTTTCGGGCATGGCTGCACAGTTTAATGTAACCAGCGGACCATCCCAGCGCATACTCAGGCGGTGAAGCCGTTCGGCGATCAGCTCTTTACCTGTGCCGCGCTCCCCGATAACAAGGACGGGACGGTCCAAAGCAGCCGCGCGGCTGGCTTTTTCCACCGCATCTAGAAATGCTCCGGACTCTCCGATAAATTGGTTTTCGCGCTCCATGACCAACATATAGTGCATTTTCCCAATAAATAGCAATTAATACCATGTTCATTTTGGTAAAATTTTATAATATCTTTGTTTTTCAATGCTTTATAAAACTGGCACGCCTCCTGCAATGTTAGTTACGAACCCGAGAGGGACTGTAAATCGACCAAACGGAGGACAAAATGTCAGCAACTACGAAAACAGGCAAATCAATGAATTTGAGCAGAACCGACGTTTCTGCCGTCATTTCGGTCTTGTTGTTCAGCCTGACGATTTTGATCAGCGCCGTTGGCCCTGCTGAAGCGCAAGGCCCGACCATCTCAGAAGATGGTACAATTTCCCCAACTGTCAGCTATAAAGCGTGACAGGCGAAATGGCCGGGACCCCTTCATTCCCCCTTGCCGAAGTTCGGTCCCGGCCACCTTTCCAGATTGAAGACGTAGATTTTACTGAAGACCAGCCTGAACGTTCGAACCATTCCAGGCACAATGCTAGCAACTACCGGAGTTTAACCATGGGTATTTTTTCAAGAACACGCGATATCATCGCTGCCAATGTCACAGACATGCTCGATAAGGCGGAGGATCCATCCAAGCTGATCCGTATGATCATCCTGGAAATGGAAGAAACCCTTGTTGAAGTCCGCGCTTCTGCTGCCCGCACCATTGCGGATCAAAAGGAAATGCGTCGGCATATTGATAAGCTGAACCAGCTCACCGAGGACTGGAATGAAAAAGCACAACTGGCACTGTCCAAAGGCCGTGAAGATCTCGCCAAGGCGGCATTGATCGAAAAACGCAAGGCCGCTGATATGGCAGAACAGCTTACGGTAGAGATACAGGTGTTAGACGATGCCTTGCGCGCTTCGGAAGGCGACATCGCCAAGCTGCAAAAGAAACTGCAGGAAGCGCGCTCTCGCCAGAGCAGCCTGGTTAACCGGCTCGAAAGTGCGGAAAACCGCTACAAAATCCGCGAAATGTATAATGGCGACAAAGTTCATGATGCATTTTCGAAATTTGAATATCTTGAACGTCAGGTGGACCAGGCCGAAGGCCGAGCCGATGCGCTAACAATGGGCGGTGAACCGGAGACGTTGGAAAACCAGATTGCCGCGCTCGAAAGCAGCGACAAAGTTGATGATGAACTGGAAGCCATGAAGGCTGCCATGAAGAAAGGTGACAAATAATGGAAGCCATACTCGTACCGATATTTGTTGTAGGCATGCTGTTTATCGGCCTGCCCTGGATCATCTTCCATTATGTAACCAAATGGAAGACGGCCGCGACAATTACCAATGAAGACGAGCAGTTGCTGGATGAACTACACAGCATGGCTCGCAAATTGGATGACCGCATGGAAACGATCGAACGGATCATGGCGGCGGACAATCCGGAATGGCGTCAAGCCGCGCTTCCCGGTGCTAGCAACGATCCTAAACCGACACTCGAAAACTTCGACAATCTTTTGAAAAAAGAGAGGCGTTAATCATGACTTCAACCCGCACGAAATTCTATCTTGATAAGCAACAGGCCAAATGGAGTGGTGTTTGCGCCGGAATATCAGACTATACAGGCATCAACGTCGTATGGGTCAGACTGGCAGCCGTTATAGCAACCGTAACCTTCGCCTTTCCCTGGACCCTGGTCGCCTATTGGATTGCTGCAAAATCCGCTGATGCAAAACCAATGGAACTATATGGCGACAAAGAGGAACGGGAATTCTGGCAGGGCGTCCGTCAGTCACCACGCCGCACGGCACGTGATGTCAAATCCCGCTTTCGCGAGATAGATCGCCGCCTCGCCGACATGGAACTATATTACACCAGTAGCAACAGCGCGCTCTCCAACGAGATTGAGCAGCTGCGCTAGAACATACGAGAGATTTAAGGGAGATTAGTTATGAATTGGGGTGGACCGGGATTTGTTATCGCGATCATCGCCGTCTGTTATGCGGGCTGGATCATAAATAACTGGATCAGAGCCAAGCATGGCTATCCGCTCGAAGATGAATGGGGTGGAACAACCGACAAAGGCAATCCAGACTCTCAACGCAAAATTGAATTGCTTTCCAATGAGAATGAAGAATTGGTCGGCAAGATTGATCGACTGCAAGAACGCCTCGCCGTATTGGAGCGGATCGCGACCGATCCTGCCAAGCGAACAGCGGATGAAATCGAAGCTTTAAGGGAGAAAGGTTGATGGAACCGGATAAAGCAGCCTTCATTCTCGAAATACTGCCCTACGCTGCCGTAATTACGGGTATCGCAGTTACCGGTTGGGTAGTGACGACCTGGATGCGCATTAAGAACGGATATCCGCTGGAAGGCAGTTGGGGCAATGCGCTCCATCCTAATACAGACCGGGAAGCGGTTGAGCGGGTCAAATTGTTGACCAACGAAAACGCCGAACTGCGTGCTGAAGTTGGATCGATGAAAGACCGTCTTGCGAATGTCGAGCGCATCGTCACCGATGACAGCCACCGGCTGACAAACGAAATCGAAGCCCTGCGCGCGCCGAAGAATTGAGGAGATCAACATGATTGAATATATTGCCATATTGATCCCCTTTGCCGGCATTGGCGTGGGTGTATTCGCGATCTGGACCAGTCATCAGCAGAAGATATTGAAGATGCAGTCCAAGATTTCTGCCGAAAAGGCCGCTCAATATGCGGTCAGTAATAATCAACTGGAGCAGCGGGTTCGCGTTCTGGAACGGATTGTCACGGACAAAGGCTTTGATGTCGCCGGACAAATTGAAAGCCTGCGCGATGAGCCAGAAGTAAAGGAACTGAACTGATGGACTGGCTTGGTTATTTAATTCCTCTTGCCCCGTTCGGCCTTGGCGGCCTGTGGATATGGACTCGTCACCAAAGCAAGATGGTTGACAAGCAGAAAGAGCTCCTGCTGCTCGGCAAAAATGTGCCGGAAAGTGAAGACGGCCGGAGGATGAATGAAGACATGAAATATCTGAAAGAGCGCGTAGCCACATTGGAGAAAATAGTAACCGATGAACGCGGCGCGCGGGAACTTGAAAGTGAAATTGCGAAGCTGAAAGACAGTTGAGCCGGATTTAATTGGAGGGAATAGAATAAATGAACCCGTTTGAAATGGTTGTCGCCATCATCATCGTCATCACGGTTGGAAAAGTGGTCAGCACCCGCATTCAGGCCAAGCATGGCATTGCATCAGACGAAGAAGGCAACCCTGTAACAATGGTCGACCCCGACGCCGGACGACTGCGCGAAGAAGTCAAATATCTCAAGGAGCGCGTTGCCGTTCTGGAGAAAATCGCCACCGATGATCGCGGCGCTCGCGAACTCGAAAATGAAATTGAGAAATTGCGGGACCAATAAGACGGTTCCTCAAGGAAGCAGGAAGAGAAGAAGGATAGCATCATGCCAGAACCCAGTTTTTACCTGATGACTGCTGCATTTACCCTGATCGGATTAACGGCGGTTTCCCTTATCGCCTTGCGAGGATGGCGCGACTGGATTGCGCTCAAAACCAAGGAGTTGGAGCAGCAACGCGAAGAAAATCCCCCTAGCGCAACATCGCGAATTGAGGTCGCAGACCTCAAGGAACGCATCCGCAAGCTGGAAGCCATTGCTGCCGGAGTGGAGCTTTAACAACCAGCCCCTAAAAAGGGATGACGCGAATCCCCTGCCCTGCTAGCGGGCGAGGATGAGCAAATTTGACGATCTTGTAGAAGAATATGAATTTCTGGAAGCTGATGACCGATACCGGCTTCTGATTGATCTGGGCAAAGAGCTGGAACCCATGCCGGATGCCCTCAAAACCGACGCAACACTGGTACGCGGATGCTCCGCTTCGGTCTGGGTCTATCCGACAAACCAGGATGATGGGCGACTGCACTTTCTGGCAGACAGCAATGCCGCGATTACCAAGGGCATTATCGCATTGGTCCTCGAAACCGTTCAGGATCAACCGATTGATGCCGTTTTGAAAACGGATATTGCCGAAAAACTGGCACCGTTTGATTTGAAAAACCAGCTCAGTTCCAATCGCACCCAGGGTATTCCGAACATGATCGCACTAATCAATGAAACAGCAGAGCGATATCAGGCATGATTTGGGCCGCTCTGCTTCACATTACTACGCCTGATGCTCAAGATGTGGAAGCCGTCGAACCCGGTTATGAGCATGATTGTTCCGGACAGCCCATGCAGAATTACGAGTTGCGCCTTACCGCTTCTGACATCAGTTCTGCCGCGGTCGGCTTTGGTTCCTATAGTAACGAGCCGGTGCTCAATATCGTTTTCTCAGAAACCGGCTATGATAAATTTGCCTCCGTCCAAAAAGGCCGCCTCGGCAAAAGATTTGCTCTCTGCTTCGAAGGCCGTTTGTTGAGCGTACCAATATTGAATGAATATATTTATGGGCGCGCAGCCCAGATATCTGGCGCATTTACGATCGAAGAAGCTACAGATTTACAAATTCAAATGAACAAAAATAAGGGAGCAGCGGAGGACCCTTAAACCGGTTTCCAAACGCGCCGCTCTTCGGCAATTTTCAACACATCAAAAGCCGCTTGCGCTGCCTGAAACTTTTTCGCTGCCTCTTCATCGCCCGGGTTAACATCGGGATGATATTCCTTGGCCATAGCCCGCCAGGCCTTTTTCACAGCTTCAAAATCCACATCAGGCGTCAGATCAAATATTTCCAGTGCGGTCATCTCGTCGCGCGAGCGGCTGCCATCGCCGGATCCCATCCAGCTGTAATGTTTTGCTTCCTGATAGGCATTGGCATCGCGCTGCTCATCCGCTTCACGCTTCGCGCGCTCTTCCTTGTCGAGGCCTTCGAAATAATCCCAGCCACGATTATATTCCGCCGCGTGTTTTTCACAGAAATACCAGCGATCAGGACTATTGGGTGATTTGGGCGCAGGGCAATTGCCTGCTTCGTTACAACCATGCCGGTCACAAATCTTCACCTGCTCAGCTTCACGCGAGCTTTCATAGCTGCCCCAGCGGGGAAAACCCCAGTTATCAGATCGTTTTGCTTTTGGCATATGCGACTTTTAGCAAGGCTACGGGATCACTGCCAGCGGTAATTTTTTGATGTCCGCTTTGGGCGCAAAAGCGGACATTGAATTTCAACCCAAACGAGGTAGTTTGGGTTTGGATTGCTCGAGTCCTTGCTGAACGGATATGGCATTCCACCACCGAAATAGTTGAGGATAAGATTGGAGCAATTTTGCGCCTTCGGGAGCCATCTGAAAGTAGGATATCATAGGTCCCAAATGAATATCCGACAGAGAAAGCAAGCCCGTTTTGAGAAGCCCTTGATCTGAGACCAAGTCGTTTAGTGCGGAGAGAACCTTTGGAGCTGCATTCAAACCCGCCTCTAACTCTGACTGATCAACCCCTGATCCCAATGCCTTGTTCAAATAGCCTTGACTGGAAACGCGCCTGACCAAAGGCCAATACGCATAGTTATCAACAACGCTGATAATTTGATCAGATCGAGCGCGCTCTTGCGTATCCACGGGTTGGAGCTGCGGTCCAGAAAATGCAGAATCTATGAAACGCGTAATAGCACTCGTCTCGTAAACACGAAATCCATTGTGAACCAGAAGCGGAACCTTCCCAAATGGATGAGCGGGATGGCCTGTCTCGGAAAAAGGATTAACCTCGACAGCACTGTATTCCGCTCCCTTTTCAAAAAGCGCAAAGCGAACAATCCAAGTGTATACGCTGTAGCTAAAACCGTGCAGTTCCGTTTCCATATCAGCTGACACTACAGATAATTCTGATCCCTGCAACTTGAGTAATAGCAACGGAAGTCCGCACTTCTGGTCCGCTCATCACCCATTGTCGCCGCTCAACGTCGCCAAAGCTAATGTCCGCTTTCGGGATAAAGCGGTCATTAGTTTCAAGCAGGTTTTACTGCTTCAAAACTAATACCAACGTTCAATTTCCATCAAAATGGCGTTTAGGCCGAGAATACCAGAGGGTCTGTAAGCCGGGTTCTGTCCATCCTCTTTCAAGGAATAGCCAGTCATTCATCTCGACGGTGCATTGCTGCGCCGCTCTAGCAACCAACCCGGGCTGCAGGCCGAAATAGCCATATGCCGCCCCTATTTGGTTTTGCTCCAGGTGGGGTTTACCGTGCCAGATCTGTTGCCAGATCCGCGGTGCGCTCTTACCGCACCCTTTCAACGTCACGCTGCCGAAGCATTAGGCCAAAGCCGGCGCGACCTACTTTCTGTTGCACTGTCCCTGAACAGGCGATCTCTCCCCTGCCCGCCGGACGTTATCCGGCACCTTTAAATCGTGGAGCCCGGACTTTCCTCCCACCTTCGCCAAGGCTTCGGCGGGCGAGCCCGTAATGCAAATAATTGCGGAGCCTGCCTGCCATAGCTTTAGCGAAGGCAGGCGACTGGCCGACCCTCTGGTGCGCTCTATTTAGTGATTCCACGCTCTCTGTCGAGCATTAAAGACAATAGCAATGTTCGGCATTCGCCATCAATGACACCATCGACATTTTTCGGACGAAAACGGCGCTGGAAAGCGCGCACTGCATCTTCTGCAGCTGTAATATCATAACCAAATCGTTCCAGGGCCAGCATGAAACCGCCATCGGTCCAAGGTGGCTCACCCCGATTTAAGGATGGTTTTTTCAGCGCAATACCGTGCCTTGCTAACCTGTCCCAATCAAACAGCTCTCCTGGGTCCAGCTTACGTGCCGGCGCGAGATCGCTATGACCGATGACATTGGAAGGCACAATGTCGTGCCGTTTGACAATATCATGCGCGAGCCGCGTTACCGAGTCCATCTGCTCTTCCGGAAACGGCACATAGCCCCATTCATGGCCCGGATTGACGATCTCAATGCCAATGCTGGCGCTATTCACATCTTCAATCCCGCGCCAATAGCCGCGTCCGGCGTGCCATGCACGATTATCTTCCTTGACCATATTCACGATCTGACCGTCCTCGGTCACGACATAGTGGGCCGAAACCTTTGCATCAGGATTAGCAAGCCAGTTTATCGCCGAGGCGGCGTCCTTCATGCCGGTATAGTGCATGACCAATATGCTGATCGGCAACTTGCGCACATCAAAATTGGGAGAAGGCGTCCAGATCATATCCATCATCAATGCCCTTCCTCTATCATGCCCGATCAGGCGACTATCGCGCCTAGCAACAATTCTGTATCAGAAGCTGGCGATACCCGCAGATCCCCACCATTTTCGCAGGACAATTCGCGAGACATCCAGGCAGCGGCCGTACGGGCGCTCAGCTCAGATTGCGGCAAAGTGCCTTCAAGTGCTGCACGAATACCGTCATCCAACGCAATTTTTGCGCCTTCAGCGCGAACAACCACTTCGATCCCATTGTCACCATGCTCAGCACCGACATCCAATTGCCCGCCGCGAACCAAAGCTTCACGGGCAATAAGAGCAAGGTTCAAAAGAATCTTGATCGCCTTTTTCGGTAGTGTGGCGCTTTGAACGGCCCAACCCAGCGTGATTTTACCTTGATCACCGACCAGACTTTCGACCAGTTGTTTCGCTTCCCCAGGATCAACTTCATCACCAAAACCGCCTGCAGCTCCAAAGGCCAGTCGGAAATATTTTAGTTTGTCCGCTGATGCTCTCGCGCTATCGGCAAGCAGATCAAGGCAGCGATCCCGCATTTCCGGGTCCGTTTCATCTTCCAGCAACTCAAGACCGTTATTTATGGCGCCGACTGGGCTCAGCAGGTCATGACATAATTTCGAACAAAGCAATGCTGCAAGATCGACACCGGATTGAGACATGAAAATGAACCTTTAATTTGTGAAATATCAATTGTCCGCTGTTTGGCCCTTTGTGCTTTGGCAATCAAGGGTGATTGGATCAAAGCGGCTATATATTTGACCATTTTCAACGGACTGCCAGGCTGCCGCGTCATGACCATTGATGATCAGCCATATCCGGCCATCGGGCGCAGCCATGGCAGCATCGGTTTTTGATGGCACGACCTCCCCGGACGGGTGGGAATGAAAATAGCCGATGATTTCAGGGCCATGATCGCGCATCGCCCGTTCGGCCGCGATCAGATCAACAGGATCTATTTCAAAATGGTGCAGTCGATTTCCGGCTACATTTTTCGTGGTCTTCGCGCTCAAAACTGTCCCATTATTGCCAAATAACAGCCCACAAGCTTCCTCCGGAGCCATTTCACGGGCAAGTTGCTGCAAATCGTTCAATATCGCGCTTGATATGGCCAGTTTCATAGCCCACATCTAGGCGATGACAGCGGGGCAATCCATAAAATCCGGCATCGTGCCTGAAACCGACAAGAAACAGCGGCTTGATGCCGCCTTGGCGGGCTTTCTCGATGACCTTTCCCGCGAGCGGATCAAAAATCTGATCACTGGCGGCAATTTGTTGATAGACGGAACGACCTGCACCGATCCTGCCTCAAAAAAATGTGCCGGTAAGACGTTCGCGCTGACTGTGCCAGCCCCAATCGAAGGCCCTGCACAAGCCCAAAATATACCGCTCGACGTGGTTTTTGAGGATGATCACCTGATTGTCGTCAATAAACCGGCAGGTTTGGTTGTTCATCCGGCTGCGGGCCATGCTGACGGGACATTGGTCAACGCCCTGCTCCATCATTGCAAAGGGCAATTGTCTGGCATTGGAGGTGTCACGCGGCCTGGCATCGTCCATCGGATCGATAAGGATACATCCGGATTGATGGTCGCCGCCAAAACCGACAAAGCCCATCAGGGGCTGACCGCTTTATTTGCCGCGCATGATATCGAACGCCGCTATCTCGCTATCTGCAATGGTCGCCCTAATCCGCCATCGGCGACGATTGAGGGCAATATTGGTCGCAGCAATACAGATCGCAAGAAAATGGCTGTCGTCGGTGATGACAAGGGAAAGACAGCAATCACCCATTATACGACCAAGGAACCGCTAAACGGCGCCACTTTGGTGGAATGTATGCTGGAAACCGGGCGGACCCATCAGGTCCGGGTCCATATGTCCCATATCGGGTATAGTCTTATCGGCGATCCGCTATATGGTACTCGTCGAAAATCATTGCTTTCCGGCAGAAAAGATATTCGATTTTGCCGTCAGGCGCTACATGCTGCTATCCTTGGATTTGTTCACCCCATAACGGGAAGAAAATTGTTATTTAACTGTAACTTTCCACCCGATATGCAGGAACTATTCAGTAAGTTGCGTGTATAGATATTAGATACTATATGGAATGAGACCAATGGGTGCTTGATGAGGCCCGGCGGCAAACCAGAGAAGGAACAAAAATGGCTAATAATAGCAATGTTCCGGCAAAAATCCCTGCCTTAGGGGGGGACGCGAGCCTGAACCGTTATCTTTCGGAAGTCCGTAAATTTCCGTTATTGAAACCCGAACAAGAATATATGCTGGCGAAACGCTATTCTGAACATAAAGATCAGGAAGCAGCTGCTCAGCTTGTAACGTCCCACCTGCGACTCGTGGCTAAAATCGCCATGGGCTTTCGCGGCTATGGCCTGCCCGTCTCGGACCTGATTTCCGAAGGCAATGTCGGTCTGATGCAGGGCGTGAAGAAATTTGAACCCGATAGAGGTTTCCGCCTGGCTACCTACGCCATGTGGTGGATCCGCGCGTCGATACAGGAATATGTGTTGCGCAGCTGGAGTCTCGTAAAAATGGGTACAACCGCCGCACAGAAGAAGCTTTTCTTCAACCTGCGTCGGATGAAAAACAATCTTGAGGCGTTTGAAGATGGCGACTTGTCCCCGGAAGACGTGAACAAGATCTCGACCGATCTTGGCGTGGCCGAGCATGAAGTGGTGAATATGAACCGCCGCATGTCCATGGGTGGCGATGCATCGTTGAACGTGCCATTGTCAGAAGATGGTGATGGCGGCCAGTGGCAGGATACATTGGAAGATGATGGCCCATTGCATGATCAGCAGATTGCTGACGCACAGGAAGCCGATTTCCGTCACGACATGCTAACCGAGGCGATGGAATCGCTTAACGAACGCGAACAGCATATTCTTGCTGAGCGTCGCTTGTCGGAAGAACCCAAGACGCTGGAAGACCTGAGCAAGGTTTATGAAGTCAGCCGTGAACGGATTCGGCAGATAGAAGTCCGCGCGTTTGAAAAACTGCAAAAAGCGATGCTGCGTATCGCTGGGGAAAAACAGCTTCTTGCAGCAGGTTGATTCCTAAACCTGTCAATCACTCTAAAGTTTTAGGCGCCCCGAAACAGCATTTGTTTTCGGGGCGCTTTTTTATTATCTGATGATCATGGCTGCAAAATCCCGCCGAAAAGCAAAATCTCTGCCCGTGCGCATCATCAAGCTTTTATTCAAGCTGGTCGTCTATTTTCTATTGATCACCATTGCATGGGTGGGTCTGCTGGCATTTCTGCCACCGCCGATCACCGCCACGATGATCATGGATGACAACAGTATCACCAAAGACTGGGAACCTCTGGAAGCCATATCTCCTAATCTGGCACGAGCGGTCATCGCCGCTGAAGATAGCAAGTTCTGTAGCCACGATGGCTTTGATCGCGAGGCCATACGCTCAGCAATCAAGCGCAATGCCCAAGGTGGTCGCATCCGTGGTGGCTCCACTATTTCCCAACAAACCGCCAAAAACGTCTTCCTCTGGCAAGGCGGCGGTTATTTCCGCAAAGGACTGGAAGCCTATTTCACATTCTTGATCGAGAAGATCTGGGGCAAAAAACGCATCATGGAAGTCTATCTCAATGTCGCGGAAACCGGTATTGGCACATATGGAGCGCAAGCGGGCGCACAGCGCTACTACAAGAAAGATGCGTCACAGCTCACCAAGATCGAAGCAGCACGCATAGCCGCGGCCCTGCCCTTGCCCAAGAAACGGGCGGTAAACGGCGCGAGTGGCTTTACCCGACGCTATGGCAATACCATCGCAGCACGGATTAATGTGGTGAAGCGCCAGGGATTGGATGCTTGCGTCTATAAGTAGTTCAATGCCTTAAGCCTGTGTCCGCTTTGGACGAAAAAGCGAGCATTAGAAATTGTCAGAGAAATCCTGAATTAAAAGTCAGTTTTGGAACTCCTCGAGATGCAACTTTGCATCGCCTGATATCTCATCCCATGATGCTTTTGATCCTACCCAAATATGATGAGCGATACGAAGGTTTGCAGTATTTGATTTAATCAGCCCAGCGGGAACAAACATGTTCAAATCATCATTCGCTCCAGGTAATGCTGAGCCGCAGGTCCTACAGAACCAGCTTTGCCAATCGGCATCTGGTTTGGTCCAGCACATGACTTGCTCTTCGCCAGTCATCCAGCGGAACTTGTCTTTCGGAACGATGATAACCGCGACACCGCTGTTCCCGGTCCACCGGCGGCAGATTGAGCAGTGACAAACAAATATGTCTTTGGGTTCAATATCAATCGCAAAGATTACTGAACTGCAATTACAGCGTCCTTCTACCATGACCTATAATTCCATTCCTAGTGAGCATCAGTTCAAACGTCATAGCAAAGAACAGGACAATTATGTCAACGCATGTCGCGATATTGAAGCTGCCACAATTGTCCCCCTGTTTTCAGGTTATTGCCAATCTGTGATAAACGGGACCCAACAGAAAATGCACGCCCCTTTGATCTGAGCTTCGATCAATGGCGCAAGGATCAGGAAACGACATGCAGAAATCTAGCATTATCTCCGAGCTTGACGCCTTGACCGAATTTTGGTCGCAAAAAATACTGACCGAAGCAAATGGATCGCTGTTCAAAGTCGCAAAAGGAATTGGCTCCACCCATTGGCACAAACATGATGACCAAGACGAACTTTTCATAATATTTGATGGCGAGATGAAAATCGAATTCCGTACTGGTGATGTGACCCTAGGAAAGGGTGAGATGCTCACTGTCCCAAAGGGGATAGAGCACAGGCCGTCCGCAGAAAAAGAAGTCCGATTCTTGGTTGTTGGTCTGAATATTACCTCGACGAAAGAGGGTGGAAAACCAAACTAGTTTGAGAATTCATTCGACCCGAATCCTCAAACTCACTGATGGTTTGACGCCGTTATGCGGTATGAAGCGAGCATCGGACAAGAATAGCCGTGGTCTGCATCGTGATTCAGTTTCTCGGGATGCTAAGCCGCGTCTTCTTTCTTGGCCTTGCTGCTCTTCGCGATGACTTTCACTGGCTCTTTGGTGCCGGCGACGACATCCTTGTCGATCACAATCTCGTCCACATCTTCCAGATCAGGAAGATCGAACATGGTGTCGAGCAGGATATTCTCAACGATAGACCGCAGGCCGCGTGCACCCGTTTTGCGTTCAATCGCTTTGTTACCGATGGCAACCAGAGCGTCGTCGGTAAAGGTCAGACCAACATCTTCCAGTTCAAACAATTTTGCATATTGCTTAACCAGAGCGTTTTTCGGCTCCTGTAGAATCTGAACCAGCGCATCGATATCTAGGTCTTCCAGCGTTGCAATGACCGGCAAACGACCAACAAATTCCGGAATCAGGCCGAATTTCAATAGATCTTCAGGTTCGCCATCGGCCAGCAACTTGCCAATCTTGCGTTCCTCCGGGGCCGCGACATGAGCGCCAAAACCGATGGATTTGGCCTCCAGCCTATCGCCAATGATTTTTTCAAGACCAGCAAATGCACCGCCACAGATGAACAGGATGTTCGTCGTATCGACCTGCAGGAATTCCTGCTGCGGATGTTTGCGGCCGCCTTGTGGTGGAACACTGGCGGTTGTGCCTTCCATAAGCTTCAACAGAGCCTGCTGAACGCCCTCACCTGACACGTCCCGGGTAATTGATGGATTTTCCGCTTTACGGCTAATTTTGTCGATTTCATCGATATAAACGATGCCGCGTTGCGCTTTCTCGACATTATAATCGGAAGATTGCAATAGCTTCAGAATGATATTCTCGACATCTTCGCCGACATAGCCCGCTTCGGTCAATGTCGTGGCGTCAGCCATTGTAAATGGCACGTCAAAGGTCTTCGCCAAAGTCTGTGCCAATAGCGTCTTGCCGCAACCCGTCGGCCCGACGAGCAGAATGTTGGACTTGGCAAGCTCAATGTCACCGGATTTGGCGGCGTGGTTGAGGCGTTTATAGTGATTGTGAACCGCTACAGACAAAACGCGCTTTGCCCGGTCCTGACCGATCACATAATCGTTCAAGACGTCGCAAATCTCCTGCGGAGATGGCACTTCGCCGTCTTTTTTGCCAGTAATCGCGCCCTTGGTTTCTTCGCGGATAATGTCGTTGCAGAGTTCAACACATTCGTCGCAGATGAATACGGTTGGTCCGGCAATCAACTTGCGGACTTCATGCTGGGATTTTCCGCAGAAAGAGCAATATAGCGTGCTCTTCGAATCAGATCCCGTCAATTTCGTCATAAAAAGTCCTTAAAACTGGGCTAGAAACTGCAATCTAACCCTCAAAATACAAAATGCTACCGCTTTTTTTGGCACCATCCGTTGCTACCCTTAAGTCTATCAAAAGCGGCTTAATTTTCATTTAGGCCCGCGATAACGCCTTATTTAGCATCTTCATCAGCGGGTTTTGGCCGTTTGTCGTAGACTTCATCGACAATACCAAAGGCCTTGGCCTCATCAGCTTCCAGGAACGTATCCCGGTCCATCGCCTTTTCGATCTCTTTGATCGGTTTGCCAGTATATTTGGCATAAAGCTCGTTCATCCGGCTACGAATCCGCAAGATTTCCTTGGCCTGGATTTCAATGTCAGATGCCATGCCCTGAGCGCCGCCAGAGGGCTGATGGACCATGATCCGAGCATTGGTGGTCGCCATACGCATGCCGGGTTCACCCGAAGCCAGCAGAAAACTACCCATGGAAGCCGCCTGTCCGACGCAAACCGTACCCACGCGAGGCCGGATATATTGCATGGTATCGTGAATCGCCATGCCAGCTGTCACGACACCGCCGGGCGAGTTAATGTAGAGATAGATATCCTTCTTCGGGTTTTCCGACTCCAGAAACAAGAGTTGGGCGGTGATGATCGAAGCCATGCCGTCCTCAACTTGACCGGTTACAAAGACGATACGCTCCCGCAGCAACCGTGAAAAAATGTCAAAGCTGCGCTCTCCGCGGTTGGATTGCTCAATAACGACGGGAACAAGAGCGTCGACGATCGGATCATGCATGATAATGTGGTGCCTTCTGTGAAAAACCAGGATCTGAAAATGGGTACACCGCCAACCGGAGTCCCCATCCGTTCAGCCCTACATCGGTGTATCTTAAGCAATGTTCAAGTCGGTTAAGGATTTTTTCCAAACCATTATGGTCATCGGATGACATTGCGCATCAAATATCCTCCGGCTATGCTCCCAGAATCACCGAAACATCCCGTTTTCGCAGGAGATATTTATGCCATCATATTCGCCTTCCATTCCTGAATTTCATGCCGACGAAGATAATGGAGCGTCAGATCCTATGGCCTTCATGATGAAACGGATGCTGGAGACGCGGACGGTGATGATTTTCGGAGGTGTCGATCAAAAACTGGCCGAGCGCGTATCAGCACAGATGTTATATCTTGATCATGTCGGCGATGAACCCATCAGACTGCTCATCAATTCGCCGGGTGGTCATGTGGAGTCTGGCGACACGATCCACGATCTTATCGAATATATCAGCGCGCCTGTCGCTGTAATCGGCACGGGTTGGGTAGCCAGCATAGCTACTCATATATTCCTCGGTGTCCCTACCAAACAGAGATTTTGTTTACCCAATACCCGCTTTCTGATCCACCAACCATCTGGCGGTGCAGGCGGAAAAGCATCAGACATTGCCATTCAAGCAGAAGAAATTGTCAAGATGCGCGAACGAATCGCTCAAAAAATTGCAGAGGCGACCGGACAATCAATTGACCGTGTGCGCAAAGATATTGACCGTGACTATTGGATGTCGACAGACGAAGCCAAAGAATATGGTATCTTGGGTACCGTTATTAACAAGGCTGACGAAGTCAGCTTCTAGGCCATGAGACTAGCCGGAGCATGCCATGCATGTCCGGCTAGCATGAACTGGGTTGTTATTTCTTCGCCGCAGGCTTCTTGGCTGCTGGCTTTTTAGCGGCAGGTTTCTTCGCCGCAGGCTTTTTCGCAGCGGTTTTTGCCGGTGCTTTTGCAGCTGCCTTTTTTGCCGCCGGCTTTTTGGCCGCTGGTTTCTTCGCCGGAGCCTTTTCGGTTTTGGCTGATTTGGCAGCAGGTTTTTTCGCCGGCGCTTTTTTCTTGGCTGGCTTGGCTTCCGCTTCGTCTTCGGCTTCGATGGCAGCTTCCAGTTCGTCGCGGGTCACCGTCTTATCCGTAATCTCGGCTTTTTCGAACAGGAAGTCGACAACCTTGTCTTCATACATGGGTGCGCGCAGTTGAGCGGCAGCCATTTGATCCTGCTGAATATATTCAACGAACCGCTGACGGTCTTCTTCGCGATATTGCTGGGCAGCCTGCTGGATCAGCATGGACATTTCCTGCTGGCTGACTTCTACGCCATTGGCCTGGCCAATTTCGGACAGAAGCAGGCCAAGGCGAACACGGCGAACAGCGATCTCGCGATATTCGTCTTTTTCGTCTTCCATTTCTTTTTTCGCTGCTTCGGGATCTTCTTCCTGAGCGGCTTCCTGCTCTAGCTGCTGCCAGATCTGGTTAAACTCCGCTTCGACCATGGTTGGCGGCACTTCAAAATCATGTGAAGCAGCCAATTGATCCAGCAATTTGCGTTTCATATGCGTACGGGTCAGACCGTTAAGTTCCTGATCAATCTGGCCTTTCAGCAATTCGGTCAGCTGCTCGAGACCTTCAAGGCCCATGGCTTTCGCCATTTCATCATCGGCCTTGGCAGCTTTGGCCGTCTGCACTTCACCGATTACGACATCAAATGTCGCATCTTTGCCCTTCAGGGTCTCGACATTATAATCTTCCGGGAAGGTCACTTTGACCAGGACTTCGTCATTGGCTTTCTTGCCAACCAACTGGTCTTCGAAACCAGGGATCAAGCGGCCAGAGCCAAGCTCGATAGCCATGCCCTCACCTTTGCCGCCGTCAAAAGGCACACCGTCAACCTTGCCTTCGAAATCGATCAGGCACTGGTCACCAATCTTTGCTTTGTGGCTCTTGGCTGCGGTTTCAAACTGTTTCTGGCTCTCGGCAAACTTGTCGAGCGACTCCTGAACGGTTTTTTCATCCGCTTCGACCTGCAAGCGCTCCAGCTTGATGCCATCAACGGACGGTGTTGGAACCTCGGGTAGAATTTCAAGCTCAACTTTCACTTCGGCATCTTTACCGGCTTCGTAACCGTCAGCCAGCGTAACACTTGGCTGCATGGCTGGGCGAAGCTTGTTGTCTGCGATTGTTTTTTCAACGCTTTCCTGAACCGTGCTGCTCAGAGCATCCTGCATCAAGGCATCATTGTGCATCTTGCGGACCAGATTCGCTGGAACCTTGCCCTTACGGAAACCCGGCATATTGACCTGTGGAGCCAATTTCTTGACCTCATTATCCACACGCGTTTCAATGTCCTTCGCGGAGATTTTGATGTCATAGGCCCGTTTCAGACCTTCGTTCAGCGTTTCAACAATCTGCATGATTACCCTTTAATGCCTTCATAATTTCTATTTCGACCTGTTTTTCGGTGTTTTGGTGCGGGCGAAGGGACTCGAACCCCCACACCCGAAGATACCAGAACCTAAATCTGGCGCGTCTACCAATTCCGCCACGCCCGCACGAGTTACACCGTCAAATCACTATCGAATTTTGATTGACGCGTGCGCCTAGCGGAAAGGTATCAAAAGGGCAAGTGGGAAGACAGCTGAAATCCAATAACGTTCAGCTTGCCTCTGGCTGCACTGCAGCTTCTTCAACTGTTCCGCTCCCCTCAGCTGAATCAACTTCCGGAATCTCGGGTTCAGCCTGATTTGCTTCAGGCTCAGGCTCAACCTTCAGATCGACCATTTTGTCTCGATCATAACGGAACAATCCATCAACCGGGCCCATCCTACTCACCATAGCACGATATACGTTGTTCATTTTTCCAGATGGAGAAAAGTCTGCTTTAACCGCCTCATAAGATGAAAGTGACTCTGGCACACCATATGCAACAGGATTCTTTAACCACCTCAGCTGCTTCGAATCCGGCGACCTATTTTGCAGAAACATTGTGCCAACCAGGCTGGTTCCGCCATTGTCTAATGCAGGAGCATTTGTCAGAAAATTACCAAGGTCTGTTATCTCGCCCGGCTTCACTTGAAACTGGACACTCCCCAAACAAAAACAAACACCGGAAGCTGCCGTACCTGGGACCGTAAAAACGGGACCATGATAAAGATAATTTCCAGGCTCGACTTCAATCATGTAACGGAAAACCGGATTTTCTTTATCTGATTTGTCCTTGTTGAAAACAAATTGGGGTCCAAAACTCACAGAATTTCTTAGCTCGATGGGTCCGATTGAAAAATTCTCGGCGGTGGGTTCAATTGGCTTTTTCCCCGGCTTGGAGGCTTTCGCTTCCTTCAGCTTTTCCCATCTCTTTAATTTACTGGTATATTTCTTTTTTGCTTTCTCAAACTTCTCTGCCCAATCCGTTTCGTAGGCCTGAATATCTGCTTCGCTTGGCTGTTTGATAAACACACCGAACTGCCGGCTATTGCTGTGCAAAAAGATATAACCCTTGGACTCGTCCATTTGGAATGTACCGTTGACGATCTTCTTTTCTTCAACAGCATTGAACTCAAGATTTTTGCTCTTTGCCTGTGCCACACCAATGGGCAGCAGGCAGGCGAGCGATAACAGCGCCAAAGTGAATTTCGTGTTTGTAAATTTGATCATTTTTCAAGCACCATCCCGGCAGGTTTCGGCCCGGAAGCTACTTTGGCTTGAACCATAAAATAACTGCGTCTTTTCACTGCATTGGCTTCACCAAAGCCTTCCTCAAAGTGGAACTTCTGCCATCGCTCCTTTTCAAGGCCGTAGCGTTCATATCCTTTGAAAGCCATACAGTTGCGGAGATTTACGCGGCGTATTCTCCGCCTTTCGGCAGAACCAAAAATCGCGTCAGCCACCATGGACCCGATGATACTGCCAGCGGCGCTTCCCAGCACGCCGGCCTGAGGAGAATAATAGGAAACATTTGATCGATAATATCCCGCGCCACGGGCCAACGCGTCACATTCATTTATATCCCCAAACGCTACATCGAAGTTTGTCTCAGCGCGATGGAAAAAGAAGTATTTATCGTAAACCTTGATATCACCCTCGGTCTCTTCAAACTGAAGGTCCGGATATTCAACATCCGAAATTTGTTCGTCGGAAAAAGCCTCCAGTGGCGGTTCGCTTTTGATAGCTTGCGCTGCCAAAGCCTGAGAGAAGCTGGCCAAAACCAGCACACCCATAATCTTCTTCATGTATCCTTGTCCCCCAAGTAGCCGAAACCACAATCGCGGCTTCAGATCAGGAACTTTAGCTACATAATTAAAAACTGTTAGCCCAGTATTTTTTTCAAAAGCTCATTCACAACCTGTGGATTGGCTTTGCCCTGCATCGCTTTCATGGTTTGACCAACGAAGAAACCGAACAATTTGTCTTTGCCGCCGCGATACTCGGCGACCTTGTCTCCATTTGCCGCCATGACGTCGGCGATGACTTTCTCGATCGCGCCGGTGTCGGATTCCTGCTTCAGGCCCTTTTCTTCAACGATCTTGGCTGCGCCATCACCGGTTTCGAGCATGATCTCGAAGACTTGCTTGGCGATTTTACCGGAAATTGTTCCATCTGCGATCAGCCCGAGAAGCTCTGCGGCTTGCTTCGGGGAAACCGGGCTTTGTTCGATCGACAGACCCATTTTGTTGAGCGCACCAAAAAGCTCCGACGTCAGCCAGTTGGCTGCTGAACTGGCGATTTTCTCAGGTTCTTTGGCAGTTTCGAGCAATTCTTCGAACCACAATGCGGTTTCATGCTCAGCTGTCAGAACCGCTGCATTATAGGCGCTAAGACCAAGTACATTCTTATAACGCGCCCGCTTTTCATCCGGAAGTTCCGGCAAGCTGGCTTTGCAATCAAAGATAAAGTCATCTTCGAGTTCCAGCGGCAGCAGGTCCGGGTCCGGGAAATAGCGATAGTCATGCGCATCTTCCTTGGAGCGCATCGAGCGGGTTTCGTTCCGGTCCGGGTCAAATAGACGCGTTTCCTGAACAATCTCGCCGCCTTCCTCCAGCACATCGACCTGACGCTGGGCTTCATATTCGATCACCTGCTGAATGAAGCGCAGGGAGTTGACGTTTTTGGTCTCTGTCCGGATACCCAGCTTGTCGCCTGGCTTGCGGACGGAGACATTGACGTCGGCACGCATGCTACCCTGCTCCATATTGCCATCACAGCTGCCTACATAGCGGAGAATTGATCTGAGCTTACGCACATAAGCTGCTGCTTCCTTAGGTGATGTCATATCCGGCATGGATACGATCTCCATCAGCGCCACACCGCAGCGATTAAGATCGACATAGCTCATGGTCGGGTGCTGATCGTGCATCAGTTTCCCGGCGTCCTGCTCAATATGGATACGTTCGACCCCGACCGTTTTACCATGGGCATCCGGATCTTTCTCATCCAGCGAGATTTCGACTTCACCTTCGCCCACAATTGGGTGATAGAGCTGGGAAATCTGATAGCCTTGCGGCAAATCGGCATAGAAATAGTTTTTCCGGTCGAAACGTGAATATTTGTTGATCTGCGCATTTAGGGCAAGACCCGTGCGCACAGCCTGACGGACGCATTCCTTGTTCAGCACGGGTAGCATGCCGGGCATCGCCGCATCGACCAGACTTACCTGCGTATTTGGCTCAGCACCAAATTCCGTAGACGCACCCGAAAAGAGTTTTGCGTTGGATGTTATCTGCGCGTGAACCTCAAGGCCGATAACGACCTCCCATTCACCTGTTGCGCCCTGGATTCGATAGGTTGATTCAGTCATATTCACCACCACTGCTCCGGCTTTGCAACAAAGCCGGCGCGTTCTTCCAATGCCAGACCAGCGTTAAACACGCCTTGCTCGTCCAGTGCCTTACCAATAATCTGCAACCCCAAAGGAAGCCCCTGCCCGTCCAGTCCAGCCGGAACCGACATGGCTGGCAGCCCTGCAAGACTGCTTGGAACCGTAAACACATCGTTCAAATACATTGCCAGCGGATCGGTTTTTTCACCCAGTCCAAAGGCAGCACTCGGTGCGGTTGGCGTCAGCAGCAGATCACAGCTTTCCCAGGCCTTGTCGAAGTCCTGAGAGATCAAAGTACGGACCTTTTGGGCTTGCGTATAATAAGCATCATAATAGCCAGCAGACAGCACATAGGTGCCAATCATGATCCGGCGCTTGACCTCGGGCCCAAAGCCAGACTCGCGGGTGGCGGCATACATATCCTGCAGCCCTGCCCCGTCCGGTAGGTCGCGCATTCCATAACGCACACCATCATAGCGTGCGAGATTGGACGAGGCTTCTGCCGGAGCGATGATATAATAGGCCGGAAGTGCATATTTGGTGTGCGGTAAGGACACATCGACGATTTTCGCGCCTGCATCTTTCAGCCACTCAATCCCTTTCTGCCAAAGCGCATCAATCTCCGGCGGCATATTGTCGACCCGATACTCCTTGGGAATGCCGATACGTTTGCCCGTGAGATCGCTTTTCAATCCTGCTTCCCAATCGGGAACCGGTAAATCAAGCGACGTTGAATCCTTGGGATCAAAGCCGGACATCGCCTCCAGCATGATCGCACAATCGCGAACGTCATGTGCCATGGGTCCAGCCTGATCGAGCGAACTGGCAAAGGCAATGGTGCCCCAACGCGAGCAGCGACCGTAGGTTGGTTTGAAGCCAGTAATGCCTACAAAAGCTGCGGGTTGGCGGATCGAACCACCGGTGTCGGTTCCGGTAGCCGCAGGGCAAATGCGTCCAGCCACTACAGCTGCGCTGCCTCCAGAAGAGCCGCCAGGTGCCATATCTGTATTGCCGCCATCATTGCGGCGCCACGGCGAAATCACGTTGCCGAAAGCACTTGTTTCGTTGGATGACCCCATGGCAAACTGATCCATGTTCAACTTACCAAGCATCCCAGCACCGGCCTTGAACAAGTTGGCCGACACAGTTGATTCATATTGCGGTGTGAAACCATCCAAAATCAGGCTGCCCGCCGTTGTCGCAACGCCTTCTGTGCAGAACAGGTCTTTCATACCAATCGGCACACCCGCCATTTTACCAAGCGTTTCGCCAGCCGCCTTCGCTTTATCGGTTACCTCTGCCGCAGCGAGAGCATGATCCGGCGTTTCCACCAGCACCGCGTTTAACGACTTCGCAGCGCTCACCCGGTCAATAAACGTCTCGGCGACTTCTTTCGCGGTAAAATCGCCAGCAGCCACACCCGTGCGGATGCCTGCAATACCCAATTCAAAAATCTCAGCCATTATTCGATCACCTTCGGCACACCAAAGAAGCCATGTTCAGCCACTGGTGCATTGGCGAGGACCTTATCGCGGACATCGCCATCACTGACCACATCATCGCGCAAGCGCAGTTTATTGGGGATAACTGCGGTCATCGGTTCGACCTTGGAGCAATCCACTTCGCCCAGTTGCTCGACCCATCCGAGGATATTGTTAAGCTCTGGCACCAATGCGTCGGCCTCTGCCTCAGTTACGGCGATCCGAGACAGGCTTGCGATCTTTTTGACGGTTTCTTTATCGACTGACATGATTCATTCTTTATCGGTTCATCTTTTTTCGGGTAATAGCACAGAATATTGTGTACCTCGCGCCGCTAGCATTGGCGCGAGGCCGCTTCAAGTTGAATGAGCGGCTATAGCCCAAATTGGAGTAAAATAATTGGCGCGTAAGTTTCTCTATTTCGTTGCAGCCATGATCGTATTGGTCATCGCAGGGGCATTTGTCCTGCGTGTCTACGGAGAAGAACTAGCCGAAGTCGTGTTTGTACCCGACACCGAATTTCAAGCTCAGGAAGTGCTGGAAGACAGTATCTATGCCGATGTTTCGATGTGGTATGCGCGCCCGGAAATCAAGAAAGGTAACCCTGCCCTCTGGTTGCCTCAAGGCTATGAATCAAGTAGAGAGGCTCCCGAAAAAGACCAACGCGCCGCGATTTTCTTCGTGCACCCGACATCCTTTATCAACAAGGACAAGTGGAACGCGCCGCTTGGCGACAAGGAAACCGAGGACCGGACCAAGATATTCCTGCGCGGACAGGCAAGTGCTTTCAATAAGGCCGGAGATGTCTGGGCACCGCGCTACCGCCAGGCCACGCTTGGCGCTTTCCTGACCGAGAAGAAAGAGGGTCAACAAGCGCTGGATGCCGCCTATCAGGATGTTCTGATTGCCTTTGACTATTTCATTAGTGAAGTTCCCGACGATCGCCCGATTATATTGGCTGGGCATAGTCAGGGCAGCCTGCATCTTACAAATTTGTTGAAAGACAGGGTGGCCGGCACACCCTTGGCGAACCGAATCGTCGCCGCTTACGTGGTCGGCTGGCCGGTGTCAGTAGAGGCCGACGTCCCAGCGCTGGGTCTCGACATATGCGAGTCCGCTGAACAATCCAATTGCCTGTTAAGCTGGGAAAGCTTTGCCGAGCCGGCCGATTATGGCCGTATTGTCGAAGTTTATGACACGACCATCGGCTTTAACGGCGAGCCGCGTAAGGATACAAACTTACTCTGTACCAATCCGATAAATGGCGACACCAATTCCGAATCTGCAGCAGAACTAAATCTCGGAACTTTGGTACCGAATGATGAACTAAGCGATGCAACACTGGTCGCTGGTGCCGTTCCAGCGCGCTGCGACGATCGCGGATTTCTGCTTATCGGCGATCCACCAGATCTGGGCCCCTACACCCTGCCTGGCAACAACTATCATGTCTATGATTACAGTCTGTTCTGGCGTAATGTTCGCGAAGATGTGATGAAAAGGATGACTGCATTTCTCTCGCGCTAATGACAGACGACCGAAGCGCTTTTCGGGCTGCGCTGCCCGATGGCGGACGCTTGCTGGGACTCGATGTCGGCACCAAGACGGTGGGCATGGCACTTTGCGATGCGCAGTGGATGATCGCGACCGCTGCGGAGACGATCGAGCGCCGGAAATTCTCAAAGGATCTGGAGCGAATCAAAACCGTCATTACCGATCAATATGTTACCGGATTCGTTGTCGGCCTGCC
Source organism: Sphingorhabdus sp. Alg231-15 (assembly GCF_900149705.1). Classification (NCBI taxonomy): domain Bacteria; kingdom Pseudomonadati; phylum Pseudomonadota; class Alphaproteobacteria; order Sphingomonadales; family Sphingorhabdaceae; genus Sphingorhabdus; species Sphingorhabdus sp. Alg231-15. The sequence continues at coordinate 650,288 of NZ_LT703001.1, forward strand.
GCTCAATCTTGACGGCAGCCAGAGCAAACAGACTCAGGCTGCAAAATCCTTTGCCCAAAATTTGCGCCCAGTTGGCCTCCCTATATTGTTATGGGACGAACGCTGGAGCACACAAGCCGTGACCCGTGAACTGATCGCTGCCGATGTCAGCCGGAAACGGCGCAGCGAAGTGGTCGATCAGATGGCCGCTGCGTATATCCTGCAAGGAGCAATTGACGGGCTTGCCGCCGTAGAATGATGGCTCTATAGGGCTGGCTTTAATGACATCGCAGCAAACAGGTTCACCTTCCGCCGCCGGACATCAGTTTCCCGCAGGATCGGACGCTTTTCCCCATCGCCATCTATTGGGTATCGCAGGATTGCAGCCCTGGGAGTTACTATTTCTGCTGAAGGAGGCGGAACAATGGGTCGATCTCAATCGCAAATCTAGCAAACATGTCGATCGGTTGGATGGGCTAACAGTCATCAATGCCTTTTTTGAAAATAGTACACGCACGCTGCTATCGTTTGAGATTGCCGGCAAACGCATGGGCGCCGACGTCGTAAATATGCATGCTGCGCAATCCAGCGTCAAAAAGGGTGAAACGCTGATTGATACAGCGGTCACGCTCAATGCCATGCGGGCGGATGCGATTGTCATCCGACACCGCAGTTCCGGTGCCGTGCAGCTGATTGCGGACAAGGTTGACTGTCCGGTCTTGAATGCCGGTGATGGCAGCCATGAGCATCCGACTCAGGCCCTATTGGATGCGCTGACCATCCAGCGGCGTAAAGGCGATATCAGCGGGTTGACCATTACGATCTGCGGCGATGTCATGCATAGCCGAGTGGCCCGTTCCAACATCTATTGCCTGACCACTTTGGGCGCAAGGGTGCGAGTATGCGCGCCGACATCACTGTTGCCAGCGGCTCTTGATCGCATGAATGTTGAGGCTTTCTCCAATTTTGAACAAGCGCTTGACGGAGCTGACGTTGTGATGATGCTGCGGCTGCAGAATGAACGGATGAACGGGGATTTCATTCCGAGCCCCAGAGAATTCCACCACCTCTACGGTTTGACCCGAGAGCGGCTGGCACTGGCGAAGCCCGATGCACTGGTCATGCATCCAGGACCAATGAACCGTGGAGTAGAGATTAGCAGTGATATTGCCGATGATCCTGATCGGTCCGCAATAACCGAACAGGTAGAAATGGGCGTTGCGGTCCGAATGGCCTGTCTGGACGTCTTAACCCGGCGATCTCGCGGCGTGGAGGGCTGGTCATGAAACAGCTGTTCACCAACGCCAGAGTGCTGATCCCCGGGGAAATCACACCACAAGCTGTCAGTGTAGAGATCGAAGGTGACCGCATTGTAGGCGTAGGGGCGACAATTGCACCAGACGGTCATGATGTAGTGGATTGCCAGGACCAGCTGCTGGCTCCCGGCATTATTGACCTTGGTGTTTTTGCCATCGACAAGCCCGCCTTTCATTTCGGCGGCATTACCCGCGCGGCCTTAATGCCCGATCAGTCACCGGCGCTCGATCTGCCAGCGATGATCAAACATAACGCGTCTGAGGGAAAACCGGATTTATGGTCTCATCCTCTGGCTGCTGCAACAAAAGGTCTGTTTGGAAACGAACTGGCAGAAATCGGTCTGATGAAGCAAGCCGGAGCCCGAGCTGTAGCGACGGGCAGAAACTGGATTGGCGATAGCGGTATCATGCTGAAGCTGCTCCACTATTGCCGGTCGCTGGACATGCCAGTCATTGTGCATAGCGAAGATAGTGGCTTGACCGCCGGTGCTGTTGCAACGGCTGGCGAAACCGCGACCCGTCTGGGTCTCCCCAGTGCGCCTGCATCGGCCGAAGCGCTCTCCATTGCGCGTGATATTGCCCTGGTACGAGAAAGCGGTGCTCATGTTCATTTCCGTCAAGTGACCACCGCCCAGGGTCTTGATCTGGTACGCGCTGCAAAAGCGGAACAATTGCCTGTGACATGCGGCATTACGCCCGCCCATCTTTTCCTGTCGGATATTGCAACCAGTGACTTCCGAACTTTTGCACGGCTTTCACCACCGCTGAGAAGCGAGGACGATCGGACGGCATGTCTTACCGCGATAAAGGATGGAACAATTGACGTGATTTCATCGGGTCACGACCCGCGCGGTCCCGAGGATAAACGCTTGCCATTTGCAGAGGCGGAATCCGGTATGGCCGGTGCCGAGACGTTGCTAGCACTTTCATTGAACCTTGTCCGCGACGGGTTCATTGATATGCACCGCTTGTTTGCGTTGCTTTCCGCCACTCCGGCAAAAATACTGGGTGTGGAAGCAGGGCAGATTTTCAAAGGATATGAGGCTGATCTGATCTTGATCGATCCCGAAGCCCCTTGGCAGGTGGATACAAGAAAAATGGCGGCATCCGCGGGTAACACACCATTTGACAAGCTACCCGTACAGGGTCGCGTTCGTGCAATATATAAGGGCGGAAAAGCGCTTTAGCTTTCCCGCCCTTATAATGTCTGTTTTAAAGCCTTAGCGCGCAGCTAGCGTCTTTAGCTTTTTGCCGGCCATTTGCGTTGGACGAACATTCTGCACGTTGCGCACAATGCAGTTGCCGCCTTTTGCTTTGATACCGCCACACATATCCTTCGCGGATTGTTCGTTACCAAAGCCCATTGCTGCCAAGCGATACAATGTTTTGCCGTTCCGTTGGATCGGAGAACTTGCATATTGGAACAATGCCAAGTCTTTGTTCTGCGATGACAAGATACCCCAGGCACGTTTCACGTTCTCAGGTGATGAGAAGACGCCAAGCTGAACAAGGTGCTTGCCATTTGAGATCGAGCGCGCACGTGGTGTGAATGCCACTTTCTGCATAATCGGTTTAACAGCTGATATCGCTTGTACTGCAGCAGTAGTTGCTGGAGCAGCTTTAGTTGCTGGCGCCGGAACATCCGAATTCTCTACAACGAAAGTCTTTTCAGCCGCTTTGGGAGCTGGCTTTGACACCGGCTTTGCCTCGGCGGGCTTGCTAGCCGGAACAGCGACCTTGGTCACTTTGACATCATTTTCCTTCGCCATAAAGTCGACATCAGCATCCGCTACCGGTGCAGGTCCAACCGCAGGTAGCGGTACATCACGGTCAAAGCTTGCAACTTCCCGGCTGTAATCTTCAGCAGGTGTTGCCGCGGCAACCGCAGGCATTTCAGGGGCTGCGTTCAATGCCAGACGAACTGGTTGACCTGGATCATTGGCAACAGGTTTTACGTTCAGCAGCGAAGCTACACGCACGTCATAGGCACCAGGCCGAGCCATTTGTGCCCATTGCATCATACGGTTGTCGACCGTTGCTGGTCTCATATCCTGCATGGCCATCAATTTGGCTTCTTTCCAGCGACCATCCAAAGCATAAGCAAGCCCAAGATTCTGGCGCGTACGGCCGGTTACATTCGAACTGCGGATTGCCTGTTCCAACTCTGCAATAGCCGCTTTGGAATCACCCGCCAATGCCAGCGCCAGACCATAGTCAGCGGTTGGAATGAACTGACGGTTATTCTCAATCAACTGCTTGGCTTTGTTGGCTTTACCTTGCGCCAATTGTGCGAGGCTGAGGCTCAAAACGGTCCGGGCATCATTTTTGCCGAGTTCCATTGCGTCGAGAAAGCTGCGCTCTGCCGAATAGAACCGGCCAGCTGCCATGTAGGAATGTCCAAGCAAAGCCCGTGTTTCAGGATCTGTACCGACACCGGCAACAGAACGTTCAGCATAGACAATCGCCTTTTCAACCTGTCCCTTGCGAAGTGCTTTTTCAGCTTTCTTGGCATATCTTGGACCATCTTTGACGGTCGCAGGTTTGCTGGATGAAGATGCAACCGAACCACCTCCAAATGGACCACAACCGGTCAGCGTCGTCGAAATGACCATAGTTGATGCGGCCAATTTCAGTATCATATCGCGTTTCATAACAATGCCCTCGCAATTAAATTCAATGTGTTCAGTTTAAGCCGCGCCGCGTGACGGAATGCGCTCAGCCAGATCGTCAAGTTCGGGGATAGACCTCAAATATTCATCGACAGCTTTGGTTACCAACTGCTGTGCCGAAACATTCTTCACAGCCGTCGCCAACCGCAGTTTTAGGTGCCTGTCAGCATCCAGACGTAAGGTAAACGCAGCCTTGGCTTTGCGTGTCCGGGACTTTTGCGCTGGACGACGCGTCTTGGCTGGTTGTTTGGTCGCAGCCGCCTTTTTACGGCGCGGAGGCGCAACACCTATGCTGGAATTTTCTGCAACCGGTGCCACTTCGCGTGAAATTGAAAGCGGAACGGGAACTGCCGGTTCTGATTTTGTTACCGGCTCCTGTTCTACTGGCTCAGCTACAGGCGCTTCTTCACGTGCTGGCTGTTGGCTCAATTTCGCGGCAATTTCTTCTTGCTGCTTCTTAACCGCAGGAACGACATCCGGAATGGCACCTGCCAAGGGATTATAATGATATTGCTCCGGCTCAGCGGCGTTCTCCGCGTCGGATTGCGCTGCTTCATGATCCGGGTTCGCGTCATAACCCATGTCATTCCAGCCAAGATCTTCGTTTTCTTGATCAGAATGTGATGGAAACGCCATGCCCTGACGGCGCATAGCTGGTTTTGCACCACCCTTGCGTGCCAATAGGGACGATGACAGCGATGCTAATGGCTTAGGTTCGCTCATATTCTCTGCTCCTCCCATTAAGACCCGATGACCCGGCGGCCGAAATTGCCTCCAGGTCGTTGAACACCAGCATTCGGGCTGGGCGTCATCGCAGGCGATGAAAATACAGTGCGGCGGAAATTCTTCTCCAACCGGTCTGAGATATAACCCCAGAGCTGCTGAATCTCCTGTGAGGAGCGACCTTCGGGATCGACTTCCATAACCGTACGGCCATCGATCATCGATCCGGCAAAATCCGTGCGATGATGAACGGTAATTGGTGCAACAGTACCATGCTGCGATAGTGCAACCGCAGCCTCCGAAGTAATTTTCGCTTTCGGCGTCGCGCCGTTTACAACGAATAGCAGCGGTTTGCCTGCGCGTTCGCAAAGATCCACGGTCGCGCCAACAGCACGCAAGTCGTGTGGACTGGGACGGGTTGGGATCACGATAAGCTCAGCAACAGAGATCACCGACTGGATCGCCATGGTGATCGCAGGCGGTGTATCAATGACGGCCAGTTTAAATCCTTGTTGTCGCAAAATAGCCAGATCGGCAGCCAGGCGCGACACGGTTGTTTGCGCAAATGCAGGCAGTTCCGCTTCGCGTTCGTTCCACCAATCGGCCAAGGAGCCTTGTGGATCGATATCGATAAGTACAACCGGGCCTGCGCCTGCCAGTTGTGCTTGTACGGCCAGATGGCCCGACAAAGTTGTCTTGCCGGAACCACCTTTTTGGGATGCCATTGCTAGAACTCGCACTCTATTCCCCTTCGTCATATCGCGGGTTGATCAGATCGTCTGAATTACATTCATCGCCTTCTCTGACAGAACAGGGCTAAAATAGGGTTAACGAACACAGGATGTTTTTTGTCGGGCCAGAATCCATTTTACACGATGTTAGAAATGAGCTCCTTCATCGCTTGCAAATTTTGATCAAGGTTACGAAAAATTTGCAAATTGGCGTTAAAGGGAAATTACGCATATGATGCATTTACCAATTTTAGCAGACTAAGGGCCTTTCGCATGAGATATTCAAAAATAGCACGTCAACTGGCGTTGGCTTCGGCAATTTTCGGATTGGCTTCCCCTGCACTGGCCGATGTAAAGGCGGGGGTGGATGCTTGGGGACGCGGCGATTACAAGACGGCCGTGGCTGAATGGCGCGGTCCTGCTGCTGCCGGTGATGCAGATGCCCAGTTCAATATGGGTCAGGCCCATAAGCTTGGCCGTGGCGTTGCGATGGATTTGAACCAGGCCGAACGTTATTATAAGAAAGCCGCCGATCAGGGCCACCTGCAAGCAAGCGACAATTATGGATTGATCCTGTTTCAGAAGAAACGCCAACAGGCGGCCTTGCCTTATCTGCAAGCATCAGCAAATCGCGGCGAACCACGTGCACAATATGTCCTGGGCACCGGTCATTTTAATGGCGATTTCGTGGAGAAAGACTGGATCAAGGCCTACGCCCTGATGACACGCGCCTCAGCAGCCGGCTTGCCGCAAGCGACATCTAATATGGCGCAGATGGACAAATATATCCCGCTTGATCAACGCCGCCGTGCCATTGAACTGGCCGGGCAGATGGAAGAGAGTGAAAAACGTGTCCGAACCGCGCAAGTGGGTGGATTGCGTCCGGTACAATCGTCTGGTGCCATCCAGACAGCGCAATTGCCGGCCTCAAAGGCTGTCCCGCCAAAAATTGTTCCGACACCGAAACCAGCAGGACAACCTGTGACCAAGCCGGTACCAGCACCTAAATCTGCGGCCGCACCCAAGCCTGCGGCAACACCTAAGGTTGTAAAGCCAGCCCCCACCCCGGTTCGCACTGCCTCTAACGGGAAATGGCGCGTTCAGCTGGGTGCCTTTGGCAGCCAGAACAAGGCCAAGGCTCTTTGGAATACACTCGAAAAGCGGGTATCGGGCTTGAATAATCTGCAACCCTATCTGGTTGCGGCTGGCAATATAACCAGGCTACAAGCTGGGCCCTTTGCAACCAAGACGCAAGCCAGTCAGATGTGCAGCACCGTTAAGGCCTCTGGCAATGACTGTATCGTTAAGTCGCGGTAGTAATTCTGCCCAGGTCGCTTACTCGGTTTTCCATTCATCAGCACCGATCCCTTGGATGTAAAGCAAGGCACTGAGGTCATTGTGCTTAATTGCCGCATCAGCAGCTGCTGCGGCCTTGGGCTTGGCGCGATATGCGACACCGGTTCCTGCCAACGCAATCATCGGGATATCATTGGCGCCATCGCCTACAGCCATACACTGGGTAAGCGAAAGACCTTGCGATTGGGCAGTTTGGCGGAGCAATTCCGCCTTTCGTTGAGCATCAACGACAGGGCCGGCTAACTTTCCTGTCAATTGGGAACCTTGTTCCTCCAATATATTCGCTTCTGAGCTATCAAAGCCGATATCTCGCGCCACCGGCTCAGCAAACCGTGTAAATCCTCCGGAAACCAATATGGTCTTTGCGCCGCGCGCAGCCATCGTACGCACCAAGGTTTTCGCACCCGGCATTATCTCGACTTTCTCATCAAGACACCGATCGATTGCGGAAATCTCGAGGCCAGCTAACAGCGCCACCCTGCCCCGTAGCGCCTCTTCAAAATCCAATTCACCCAGCATTGCGCGCTCGGTGATTTCAGCAATCTGATCTTTTATTCCGGCATATCCCGCCAGCTCATCGATACACTCGACGGTGATCATCGTGCTGTCCATGTCCGATATCAGCAGTTTCTTCTCTCGAGCCTCGGCTGGCTGCAGAACGAAATCAATCGTAGCTTCATCAATTGGCAACGCCTCGCGTAGCGCCCTGATTTCGCCTTCACAGATAATATCACCCGCTTTGCCATCGATAATTTTGCCAATCTGTTCAATCCGGGCGCCTGCATCTGCCAAACGATCGGCAGCTGAACTTAGCTCTCCCTTTTCCAGCTGATCTGCTGCTATTAGCGTGGCAATGAGCATATATTCTCCAAAAGACAAAAAAGACGTCGCTTTGATCGTCGGTCCGACCGCCAGCGGTAAATCCGCCTTGGCATTGGACTTGGCCAAAAAGCAACCCTCCGTAGTCATCAACGCCGATAGCGCGCAAGTCTATAGCGACCTCCAAATCCTCAGCGCGCGACCCAGTGAAGAAGAGATGGCGGGAATATCGCACCGGCTATACGGCTATATTGATGGTGCCGAGACCTGTTCAGCCGCACGATGGGCCGCAGACGCAAAAGCGGAAATAGCCGAGGCCCATGAGCGCGACAAATTACCCATATTGGTTGGCGGAACGGGACTATATGTGCGGACCCTGCTTGATGGCATTGCTCCGATACCTGAGATCAATCCTACCATTCGAGCCGAGGTTCGAAGTTTGACGGTTGATCAGGCATATAAGGCACTTTTGAAGGAAGATTCGATATCAGCGGACCGATTGAACCCAAATGATTCGAGCCGGATCATGCGGGCCCTTGAGGTGGTTCGCTCGTCCAGCAAACCGATGGATCATTGGCATGCTCATATGGCTGGTGGGATTAGCGATGACATTTCCTTACACCCGCTGGTGCTCCTGCCGCCGCGTGAATGGCTCTATGAGCGCTGTGACCGCCGGTTTGGGATCATGCTCGATCACGGCGGCGAAGCAGAGGTCGCACATTTGCTGAAAAGGGATCTACCGCCGGATTGCCCAGTCATGCGAGCCATCGGTGTCCCTGAAATTGCCGCATGGATACAGCGCGAGATCAGTCTCGACGATGCCAAGACGAAGGCAATGGCGGCAACCCGGCAATATGCCAAGCGTCAGTTTACCTGGTTTCGCAATCAGTGCCCCGCCGAATGGCCACGCCACAAAGAGATTATAAATAATGATAATCTGGAGAATATTGTTAGATTATTACAATAATTGTCCTTGACATAATATATATAAATAGGTAGCGCGCCCCATTCGAACCGTCACCGCCTGCTTTCTTACACGTTGCGTTGCGGTGCAGCATCGCCTATCAAACGCCCGCCGATCGCGGGTTAAACAGTAACTATGGAGCGCAAAGTGGCCGAAAAAAGCGGTGCAGAAATATTGGTTCAAACCCTGCTTGATCTGGGTGTAGATACCGTATTTGGTTATCCGGGCGGCGCGGTACTGCCAATTTATGATGCGCTATATGATCATCCGAAGATAAAACATATTCTTGTTCGGCACGAGCAGGCAGCGACTCATGCGGCCGAAGGTTATGCCCGATCAACCGGCAAGCCCGGCGTAGTTCTGGTCACGTCCGGACCAGGTGCCACCAATGCAGTGACCGGCATCACCGATGCGCTTATGGACTCGATTCCGATGGTTGTTATCACCGGACAGGTTGCGACCAATCTGATTGGTTCTGATGCCTTTCAGGAAGCTGATACGGTAGGTATTACCCGGCACTGCACCAAGCACAACTATCTCGTTAAAACGCCGTCCGATCTGGCCGGTGTGCTGACTGAGGCCTTCCATATTGCCACTCAGGGCCGTCCTGGCCCCGTCGTTGTCGATATTCCGAAAAACGTACAGGTTGCCGAAGCTGAATTCAGTTCACATAATAACCTGAAGAACACACGCTATCAGCCGCAGATTGACGGCGATTTCAAGGCCATTAACGAAGCAGCTGAGATGATCATGAATGCCAACGCTCCGGTGCTTTATACCGGCGGCGGGATTATCAACAGTGGACCAAAGGCCAGCACCCTATTGTGTGAGTTGGCGGCGCTCATGGGCGCGCCTGTGACATCGACGCTGATGGGCCTCGGCGCCTTTCCTGCATCTTCGGAGCAATGGCTCGGTATGCTGGGCATGCATGGCACCTATGAAGCCAATATGGCTATGAACCGTGCCGATCTTGTCGTTTGCCTAGGGGCTCGCTTTGATGACCGGATTACAGGCCGGATCGACGCCTTCTCCCCCAATAGCAAGAAGATCCATGTCGATATAGACCGGTCATCTGTCAACAAGACCATTCGCGTCGATCTGCCAATTATCGGCGATGTCGGACGGGTTATGGAACAATTGCTTGCAGTCTTGAAGGGCCGGAAATTCACGACGCCTGACTATGAAGAATGGTGGGCTCGGATTAAAGGATGGCGGGCGACCAATTGCCTCGCCTATCCCGAGAGCAAGACCGAAATCATGCCGCAAGAGGCTATCCGCAAGCTGTGGGAAGCTACGCATGAGCAAAGTCCGATCATTACCACCGAAGTTGGCCAGCATCAGATGTGGGCGGCGCAGCATTTTGATTTTGAGAAACCGAATAAATGGCTGACCAGTGGCGGTCTCGGCACGATGGGCTATGGACTGCCCGCTGCCATCGGCGCGCAGCTGGGCGATCCCGACGCGTTGGTTATCGACATTGCTGGCGAAGCTTCGATCCAGATGAACATTCAGGAGCTGGGCACTGCCAGCCAATATCGCTTGCCGGTCAAGATCTTCATCCTCAACAACGAATATATGGGCATGGTCCGACAGTGGCAGGAACTAACCTATGAAAGCCGTTATTCAAATAGTTATAGCGATAGTTTGCCAGACTTTATTAAGCTGGCTGAAAGCTATGGCTGGACCGGCATATTGATTGAAGATCCGGCTGAACTGGAAGCGGGTATCAAGAAAATGATCGAAACGGATGGTCCTGTGCTTGTAGATTGCCGCGTTGCGAAACTGGCCAATTGTTTCCCGATGATTCCATCCGGAGCCGCTCATACTGAGATGCTGTTGGCACCGGAAGATGTCAAAGGCACGATGGACGATAACGCAAAGGCGCTTGTGTAATGCATATCAAAGAAGAACAGGTCGAACGCCATGTCCTCGCGGTACTCGTCGACAATGAAGCGGGCATATTGGCGCGGATCGCGGGGATGTTTACTGCGCGCGGTTATAATATCGAAAGCCTTACTGTGGCCGACATCAGCGCCGATCATGCGATTAGCCGGATTACCATTGCCACCAACGGCCCGCCGCATGTGATTGAACAGATCATCGCCCAGCTTGACCGCCTGGTTCCGGTCCATAGTGTCCGCGACCTAACCGAAGCTGGTCCCCATGTACAACGCGAACTGGCCTTGGTTAAAGTCGCCGGTAAAGGCGAAAACCGGATCGAAGCGATGCGTCTTGCTGATGTTTATCGCGCGCGTGTGGTGGATGCGACAACCGAGAGCTTTGTATTCGAAATTACCGGTGCACCCGACAAGATCCAGACATTTGTCGGCCTGATGCGGGAAGTCGGTTTGGTCGAAGTCGGACGCACTGGTGTAGTTGCCATTGGCCGGGGACCGGATTCGGCATGAGCGCGCTATTGCTCTTTGTTGCGGCAGGCTTGATCGTGATTCTTGCATTGTTCCATTCGGTTGCAGGCCAAAGGAAACTGATCGGCCCCATGCTGCAAGAAAACACCACAATCCTGTCCGATCCCAAGTGGCGCGCACTCATAGTTTTCGGCTGGCATTCCACAACCGCGCTGCTTTTACTGATCGCACTCTATCTGACGTTGGTCGCGGGCGGCTTTACCCCCGGCAATGACCTCCAGTTAACAGCAATAGCTGTGACCTTTATCGGCCTAGGTATCGCAAACGCGATTCTGGCGAAGTTTAAACATCCCGGTTGGATCATGTTGTCAAGCGTTGGGATTATCACACTCACTGCTCTAATTATCTGAATATAAGGAAGAATAATGAAAGTCTATTATGACGCAGATGCCGACCTAGGCCTCATCAAAGACAAAAAAATCGCCATTGTCGGCTATGGTAGTCAGGGCCATGCCCACGCACAAAACCTGCGCGATAGCGGCGTCAAAGAGGTCGCTATTGCCCTGCGCGAAGGCTCCGCAACCGCGAAAAAGGCTGAAAGCGCTGATTTCAAAGTGCTCAGCAACGCTGACGCGGCCGCCTGGGCCGATATTGTCATGATCCTGGCCCCCGATGAGCATCAAGCCGCAATCTATGCCGCCGATTATCATGAGAATATGAAACCCGGCGCTGCCCTTGCCTTCGCTCATGGCCTGAACGTGCATTTCGGCCTGATTGAACCTCGTGATGATCTGGATGTCATCATGATCGCACCAAAAGGTCCCGGACACACGGTACGCAGTGAATATCAGCGCGGTGGCGGTGTCCCTTGCCTAGTTGCCATTCATGCCGACAAGAGCGGCAATGCTCATGACGTGGCCCTTGCTTACGCCTCCGGCGTAGGTGGTGGTCGCTCAGGCATTATCGAAACCAATTTCCGCGAAGAATGCGAAACCGACCTCTTCGGTGAACAAGCGGTGCTTTGCGGAGGGATCACGCATTTGATCCAGGCAGGCTTCGAGACCCTCACCGAGGCTGGTTATGCTCCGGAAATGGCCTATTTCGAATGCTTGCACGAAACCAAGTTGATCGTGGACCTGCTCTATGAAGGCGGCATTGCCAACATGCGCTACTCGATCTCCAACACGGCAGAATATGGCGATATCACAACCGGTCCGCGGATCATTACCGATGAAACAAAGGCTGAAATGAAGCGGGTATTGGCCGATATTCAGTCTGGTCGTTTCGTCAAGAATTTCGTCCTCGACAACCGCGCCGGTCAACCAGAGCTGAAAGCGGCACGCAAACAGGCCGAGGCCCATCCTATCGAAAAAACAGGAGCCGAGCTTCGCGCCATGATGCCATGGATTGGTGCCAATCAGTTGGTCGACAAAGAGAAGAACTAGAATCTGGCAAGCGTTTGAGTAACCACGTCCGCTGTGGCCATATCATTGGCTAGGCGGCGTGGTCTCTTGCCGCAGCAAAGCTGAGCAGTTCATCGGCAACATCCTTGTCGCAAGCGGCCGTCATTTCGCTAACGGCCGCCGTCAGACTATTGCTGCGTTCGGCATTTTTCGATGCCATGGCCCATTTGGGGAACTGCCTGCGCTCAACAAAACCGCTTTTCAGCAAAATCACCGCTGTGTGCCGGGGATCGGATGCGATCCGGTTAAACGTATCTTCCACCGCGCTCTGATCGCCCTCCAGATATTGCAGGAAGCGCTTCTTGTCTTGAATCAACAAGCCAGTAATATCGTTATGGCCATTATTCTTACGTGAGGATGCCAATATCTGCTCGATTTCTGGCTTACCCACCTCTGGTTTAGGTGTACTCAGATAAACCAGTCGAAACATGTATCGCTCCCCAAGACGATGAAGGGGGAAGCTAGTGCAACTTCGTTAATTATTTACCAGCAAATCCAGAGTGCAAACAAAAAAAGGCGGCGAAGTCCTGCCTCGCCGCCTTTTCTGGTCATTGATCCGGTGTTTAAGCGTCGTCGTAACGCGCCGTTGCCGGAATATTTGGAAATTCCTGATCAGCCTTTTCGATAAAGCCCGGGATATCCTTGTTCCAGGTTTCCTGGACTTGCTGATTGAAGTTCAGATAGAGCTTGCCGTCGACAATCGCGTAGAGTTTCGGATCACCCGATGCAAGCTTTCCGCGTGAAGCAGCCCAAGCACAGTGTCCGCCATATTGTGGGGCAAACTTAGCGGGTTCCGCCTGAAACTTCGCGGCGTTTTCAGCTGAGGCAAAATGATACTCAACGCCGTTATATTTAACGCGATGTTGATCGCTACCTTCAACAGGCACACCGTCGCCTTCAAAATAGCTCACCGTGTCATAGCCGCTCACCGCGACATTTTCCGATCCGGCAGGACCAGTAAACACCGGAACCTGAACTTCATCACTAATTTCAGTGATCGCGGCTTCCACGGTTTCGGTCGTCTCTGCTGTATCCGACGATGGAGCAGAACATGCGATGGGCAGTGTCGCCATCATG